>CANQWC010000017.1 GCA_947627455.1 uncultured Clostridia bacterium
GTCGAGGGCTTAACCTTGAAATCATGTTCTGACTTTCCTGTTATTCAATTTTGAGGCTGCAATCAGCCTTGCAGAGTTAGATAAAAAACTCTATGAGCACGAGCAATCAACCGTTTACGATTGCGAAGTGCGAGCAGATAGTTTTTACGAAACTCTTATTGTCGGTGACGATTGCGGTGAGGTCCCACCTGTTCCCATGCCGAACACAGAAGTTAAGCTCACTCGCGCCTACGATACTTGCACGGTGACGTGCCGGGAAAATTGGTGTTGCCGACACAAAAACAACAAGCATAGGCTTCGGCTTATGCTTATTGCCTCTTAGCTCAGTCGGTAGAGCACATGACTGTTAATCATGGGGTCGTCAGTTCGAGCCTGACAGAGGCAGCCAAATTCAACCGCGGTGCAGAAGCTCCGCGGTTGTTGTTTTATCAAAAATAAAGCCCCCGCTCGTGGCGGGGGCTTTATTTTGCCGTTTTTCGCTGCATGCGCGGCAATATGTAAATGATAGGGGGTTATCGAATTTGCGTATAGATAATTTTTTCGATGCTCTCGGCAAGACGGTCGGCCTCATCTATGTTTGTGCAGAAGAATCTGATGTCGCCGTCCTCGGTTGATATCACAACCTCGGGCTTTCCAAAGAGCCTTTTGCGGCGCGATTCTGCGCGGTTTATGCTTTGGGCGGGCACATATTGCGCTTCATAGCCCGCGCCCGTTTTCACTGCGCATATAAGCCTCTCGCTCGTGATGACAAAAGCCGCTTTGCCGTATTTATTGCCCCTTGCAGAAAAACCGTTGGTGCACCAGCACAAGTATATGAATTCGTTGAGCCTTACGCAGTCTTCGATCACCGCGAAGCCTCTCGGGCAGCCCCTCGGACTTGGCGAAAAGCCGTTTGACACCGCAAACTCGTTCATTTCATAAGCTTTTGCTATTCCGTTCATCTGCCATTCCTCTTTCCATAAATAAAAAATGCGTGGTATCAAGCCCACGCACGAAAAACACTCGGCTCGATTGTTGCCACACAATTTTTTACTCAAAAGAAGAAACAAGGTACAGAGTTAAGAGCCCGCGTTTTTACCAATAAAAACGGCGACCTTGTTTCAACATTAAATTGTGTGGCGAGAGTATTATATCACAATGAAATCGGCCTGTCAAGCGTTGATTTTTGCTTTTATGACAAATACTCCTCTATGTTTTTCTCAAAATAAAAATGCGTGGTATCAAGCCCACGCACGAAAAACACGCGGCTCGATTGTTGCCACACAATTTCAACTCGAATCGGAATAACATGATGAGTCAGAGCCTGTATTTTTACCAAGATGGTTAAAATAAAGACACATGTTATTCCTTATATGAAATTATGTGGCAAGTGTATTATATCACCGAGATGTTGATATGTCAAGTGTTGACATTAAAAAACGCGCATGTTATAATCAATCGGGAGGCGATTTAATGTCAACAAGCAAAAAGGTCGGGCTGGCGCTCCTTGCGGCGGCAGCGCTCATACTCATTTTCATGATAATCACCTTTGACACCGTCGAAGATACCGCGGTCGAGCAGAACGGCGCGGGCTTTACGGTCGTGAATAACATGCTCAGAACCGACGACTATTCCTTCAGCGTCACGGCTGAGCCTGAATTTGACGGCGACAAGACCGTCATCGCCATTGATATATCCTCATCTCCTGCCGATTTCGAGCTCGCCGAGATCTCGGCCGCGATAAACTTTCCCGACGGCGTCTCGTTCAGCCTCTCCGAGTTGGGCGAAGATTCATCGCCCATTGATCTGCCGCCGAGCGCGCTTTTACATTCTGTCGGGGCATCGGGAGAGGGCGGCCTGAGCTTTACCGCCGATTTCATCGGCCCGCTGCCCGAAAAATCGCCCGAGCTTGAGCTCACCTACGGCCTTCGCGGCAGGGGGCTTCGCTTCATGACCCGAATGAGAGACATCAAGGTGAAGATCCCGCTCGACGGAATCTTTACCCAAAATTAAGGAAATCTTAAGGAAAATCCCCTTTTATCTTAATATTTGGCGTTATATAATGGCCCCAGAAAATCGGAAAACCGAGAAATGGGGTCTTTTTTATGTCTGTCGATTTCGCAAACTATCTGATAGCGCTGCTCTTCTGCGTCTGCTATTCCTATCAGTTCATATATCTCCTCGTCCCGTTTTTTGTGAGGCGCCCCAAAAAGCCCTCTGCGCCGCTGCTTCACCGCTATGCCGTTTTAATTTCCGCGAGGAACGAAGAAGCGGTGCTCCCGAACCTTATTTTCAGCATCAGGAATCAGACATACCCCGCCGACCTTGTCAGCATATTTGTCTGCGCAGATAACTGCACCGACCGCACTGCCGAGGTCGCAGAAGAGGCGGGGGCGGTCGTGTTCGAGCGATTCGACAAGCGCCATATCGGCAAGGGCTATGCTCTTCGCTATCTTTTAGAGTCGGTCAACAGAGAGTTCGGCGAAAAAACCTTCGACGCCTTTTTCGTCTTTGATGCCGACAACGTGCTCGAGCCCGACTACATCGAGAGAATGAACGAGACCTTCTGCGAGGGCTACAACATCGTCACGGGCTATCGCAACTCGAAAAACTACGGCGACAACTGGATCTCTGCGGGTTATTCCCTCTGGTTTCTCCGCGAGAGCCAGTACCTCAACCGTTCGCGCTATCTTCTGGGCACAAGCGCGGGCGTCTCGGGGACAGGCTTTATGTTCTCACGCGGGGTCGTCGAGAGGGCAGGCGGCTGGAAATATTTTCTTCTCACCGAGGACATCGAGTTCACCATCGACAGCGTCATCGCGGGCGAGAAAATCGGCTACTGCGAGCGGGCGGTGCTCTATGACGAGCAGCCGACCGACTTTAAGCAGTCGGTGAGGCAGCGGCTTCGCTGGGCGAGGGGATATATCCAAGTCTTCTGCGCCTACGGCGGCGGGCTTGTTCGGGGAATCTTCTCGAAAAACTTTTTCAGCTGCTACGACATGACGATGAACATTCTTCCCTCGATAATTCTCTCGGTCGCGAGCGTGATTTTAAACCTCTCGACGCTGATTTTCAACGCCGCCGACCCGTCGGCATGGGCGAGCGTCGGGCTTTCGCTGGCTCAGTCGCTTCTCAACGTCTATCTCACTTTCATAATCATCGGCCTTGTGACGCTTATCACCGAGCGCCGAAAAATCCATGCGCCCGCCCGCAAAAAGGTTCTCTATCTGTTCAGCTTCCCGCTGTTCATGCTCACCTACATACCGATATCCGTCGCCGCGCTGTTCATAAACGTCGAGTGGAAGCCGATCGTCCACCGCCGCAGCCGCACCCTCGCGGAGATCAAAAGAGATTAGGGCAAAAAATCCCCGTCTGTTTTTCAACAGGCGGGGTTAAATTTATTCAGCCAAAAGCTTTTCGGCGGTTGCGGCCTTGACCGCCACGCAGAAAATTTCGATCGCGGCCTTGAGCTCGTCGAGCGTCGGGTAGGTCGGCGCGATTCTGATGTTCTTGTCGTCGGGGTCGATGCCGTAGGGGAAGGTCGCGCCCGCCCCCGTGAGGGTCACGCCCGCCTCTTTGCAGAGGGCGACGGTGCGCTTTGCGGTGCCGACCTCGCCGTCGAAGCTGATGAAATAGCCGCCCTGCGGCCTCGACCAGCTGCCGATTCCGAGCGGCAGAAGCTCGCGGTCGAGCGTCTCAAGAACCGCGTCGAACTTCGGCTTGATGATGGCGCGGTGCTTCTTCATGTGCTCGAGGATACCCTCGTAGGTCTTGAAGAATTTTGCGTGCCGAAGCTGGTTGAGCTTGTCATAGCCGATGGTCTGATAGGCCATCTGAGCCTTCATGAAATTGATGTTTTCTTCGCTCGCCCCGATTATCGCGACGCCGCCCCCGGGGAAGCTTATCTTCGAGGTCGAGGCAAAAATTATGACCATATCGGGGTTGCCCGCGTGTTTACATTCGTCCAAAATGTTGAGAATTCTCGGCACGTTGTCGGTGAGGCTATGGACGCAGTAGGCGTCGTCCCAGAAGATTCTGAAGTCGGGCGCGGCGGGCTTAAGGTTCGCAAAGCGAGTTATAACGCGGTCTGAGTAGACCACGCCCGTCGGGTTTGCATATCTCGGCACGCACCAGATGCCCTTTATCGAGTCGTCCTCGGCGACGAGCTTTTCGACCATATCCATGTCGGGGCCGTCGTTGAGCATCGGAACGGTTATCATCTCGATGCCGAACGCCTCGCAGATCGCGAAGTGGCGGTCATAACCCGGGGCGGGGCAGAGCCATTTGACCTTTTCTAATTTGCACCAAGGCTTCGGGCTATCCTTGACGCCGAGGAGCATCGCCTTTGCGAGGACGTCATACATCATCTGAAGGCTCGAGTTTCCGCCGATGATTATTTCCCACCTGCCGACGCCTATCATCTCCATAAACAGGCGCTTGGCCTCATAAATGCCGTCAAGAACGCCGTAGTTGCGGCAGTCCACGCCGTTTTCCGAGATATGGTCGCCGTCGAGGCAGTGGGTGAGCATCTCGTTTGAGAGGTCAAGCTGTTCGGCCGAGGGCTTTCCTCGCGACATATCAAGCTTTAACCCGCGCGCCTTATAGCTTTCAAGCAGGGCGGTCTGCTCGTTGTAAAAAGCCTGAAGCTTCTGTTTCGGGAACTCTTTAAGGGTCAATTCAAAGCACTCCTTTAAAATTCATGTCCTGTATATTATAGTATATCCCGCAAAAAATTGCAAGAGCGATTTTCAATTTATGCAAAATTCCCGCCTTTTGCACTATATTTCGACATCGCGAGGGCAAAAAATAACCGAGTTGCACTATAAAAATGCAGCGAAGGAGGTAACACAAGGGGCGCAGCCCCGTGCGCCTTCGGCGCACGCGCCGCCCTGCGGGCGGCGGCCCCGCGCTCCGCGCGGGGTGGGCTGCGCCCCGCACCATGTCCCCCGCTGTCGCCGAGCTTAAAACCTGCATATAATAATCCGAAAGCCCCTTGACAAGCGACGTTTAAAAGAATAAAATATAATCACCGCTCTATGCGGATTTCAGAATAAGGATGTGAGTAAATGGACGCCGGCAGTAGTACCGTAAACCTACCGCGAGGTATCTCGACAGCGTTAACAAGCGGAGCTCTGCGCCTGCGAGCCGTTTGAACGCTTCCCGAATGCCTCCGAAAATTATTTTAAGGAGGACTCAGCATGGAACAGACATCTTTATTTGATGTTGTAATGAACCTTTTCAGGCAGCGCAAGCTGTCCGAACTCAAGACCATTCTCGCCCAGCTCAACCCCGCGGATATCGCAAACATCATCGAGAACGCCGAGGGCCGCGACGCCATCGCGCTTTTCCGCCTTCTTCCGAAGGAGCTTGCGACCGAAGCCTTCGCCTATATCGATTCGGAGCAGCAGGAACACCTCATTCTTGCCTTCACCGACCGCGAGCTTCGCGAGGTCATCGACGAGCTTTTTCTTGATGATACCGTCGACCTCATCGAGGAGATGCCCGCAAACGTCGTCAACAGAATTTTAAAGAACACCGACCCCAAGACCCGCGCCCAGATCAACGAGCTTTTGGCCTATCCCGATGACTCTGCGGGAAGCCTTATGACCCCCGAGTATGTCTATCTCAAGACGGATATGACGGTTGAGGAGGCGTTCGCCAAAATACGCGCGGTCGGCGTTGTAAAGGAGACTATTTACACATGCTACGTCACCGAGGAGCGAAAGCTTGTCGGCGTGGTATCGCTTCTTGACCTTCTCACCGCTTCTTATGAGACTGTCATCGGCGATATAATGGACACAAACGTCATCTCGGTGAACACCAAGGACGATAAAGAGGTCGTCGCGACCACACTCGCGAAATATGACCTTTTGGCCATTCCTGTTGTCGATGGCGAGAACCGAATCGTCGGCATAGTCACCGTCGACGACGCCATGGACGTCTTGCAGGAGGAGAACACCGAGGATATCGAAAAGATGGCGGCCATCGTGCCGACGGACAAGCCCTATTTCAAGACGGGCGTTTTCGAGACCTTTTTGAAGAGGATCCCTTGGCTGCTTTTGCTGATGATCTCGGCGACATTCACGGGAATGATAATCACGGGCTTTGAGGATAAACTCGCCGCAAGCGTTGTTCTCACCGCCTTTATCCCGATGCTTATGGACACGGGCGGCAACGCGGGCGGTCAGGCGAGCGTCACGATAATCCGCGGCCTTTCGCTCGGCGATATCGCCCTTCGCGACGTCGGCGCGGTGATCTGGAAAGAGATTCGCGTCGCGGTGATATGCGGCGCAACGCTTGCGGTCGTAAACTTCGGCAAAATGATGCTCATTGACAAGCTTCTGCTCGGCAATTCCGCGATAACCGTCACCGTCGCGCTGGTGGTCTGCCTGACGATGGTCGTTGCGGTGTTCATTGCAAAGATAATCGGCTGTTCCCTGCCGATTCTCGCCAAAGCGATAGGCTTTGACCCCGCGGTCATGGCGAGCCCGTTCATCACCACGATAGTCGACGCGGTCTCGCTTCTCGCCTACTTCATGATCGCCCAGTCGCTGCTTCATATTTAAAAGACAAAATCGGAGGAAAAACACTTATAGCCGCCCCTCCGAGGCGCTTCTGAACGTCCTGCTGTTTATACCGCTCGGCGTCTTCCTGCCGATTCTTTGGGAAAAATTCCGCGCCCCTCTGCCGACGGTAATCTTCGGCTTTTGCGTGTCGCTTTTTGTCGAGGCGGCTCAGCTTTTCACCTTCAGGTTGAGCGATATCAACGACCTCATCACCAACACCGTCGGCGCGGCGATAGGCTTTCTTCTTGCGAGCATCGCGACCAAAAAATTCGCTCGGCTTACGGTAAAAAATTCCGATGTCAAAGACTGCTTTGTGATTTTCGGCTCGGTCACGGCGATAATGTTCGCCCTCGCGCCGATAATAAAATATGTGATTTATAACGCCGTCGGCGAATGACGGCGGGCCTTGAATGCGAGGTATAAAAATGCTTATCAGTAAATTTTCAAGAGACGGAAAGAGCGGCTTTGCGGTCGGCTCAAACAGCCTCACCCCCGAAAAAATCGCGGCGGGGCTTGTGACGGCCGCTTCGGGGCTTTTGATCGCTGGGGTCGGCGGGCTTTTCGGCTCTCGCCAAAAAACGAGCAGGGCGGGCGCCTCGAAGGCGAAAAAGAAAAAGAAGAACCCGCTTTGGCTTGCGGCGCTGCCGCTTGTCTATAAGGGCGCGAAGAACGCCGCGAAAAAGGCGAGCTTTGAAAAAATCGTCGCCGAAGTCACAAAGAAAAATCAGCCCGAACCCGAGCCCGAGGGCGTCGAGGTCATCGACGCTATCCCGATTCATTCCGAGGAAGAGGTCTATGACCACATCTGAGCTCGGCGGGTCGCTGAGGCCGATTCGGCGCGATGAGATACCCGAGTGCGTTCGGGTGATTCGCGAGAGCTTCATGACGGTGGCGCGCGAATTCGGGTATACAAAGGAAAAGTCGCCGCTTTTCACGGGGTATCTCATCTCGGAAGAGCGGCTTTACCGTCAGTTTGACGGCGAAAAACGCCCGATGCTCTGCTATGAGCTCGGCGGAAAGATTGTCGGCTATTATTCCCTCGCGATGCCGAAAAACGGCGTCTGCGAGATAAATAACCTTGCGGTCCTGCCGAACTTCCGCCACCTCGGCATCGGCGGGCTTATGGTTCACGACGCGCTTGAAAGAATGAGGCAAGCGGGCTGTAAAGCGGCCTTTGTCGACATCGTCGAGGAGAACCTGCGGCTCCGCTCGTGGTATGAGCGCCTCGGCTTCAGATATGAAAAAACCGTCAGGCTCGACGGCTACGAATTCCTGAACGGCTATATGCTCAAAGAGATATGATAGTTTGCCCCATCTTGCGGAAAGATGGGGCTTCGTTTATTTCAAATGCTTCTCCACAAGCTCCCTTACCCTTTCGAGGCTTTTGTTCAGCCCGTCGAGGTCGAGCGAGCCGTCGGCAAGAAAAGCGCTCGCCTCAACGGTGAAATCGCCCGAATAGCCGACCTTTTTGAGGCCCTCGAAAACGGCGTCGAAGTCGACATCGCCCGCGCCGATATTCAGCGCGCGATAGCTCGACCAATCGCGATAGCCGCCGATTCGGTCGTTGATGTGCATATGCCTCACCCGCCGCCAGAGGCCGATGTTCTCGGGCAGAAACGCCTTTTCGTTGTCGAAGTCGAACTGGGCCATCTTGGTGTCGTAGGTGAAATAAACCTCGGGCGAGGTCTTCAAAAGCCTATGCCAAAGCCCGAGGGCGCTGCCGCCGTTCGCGATGACGTTCTCGACCGTCGGCGTTACGCCGTATTTTTTCGCGATTTTCTCAAGCTCGGGGTATGCCGAAAAATTCGCGCTTATGTTTCTGTCCGACGTCGGCCCGTTCCAGAGGTGCATCACCAAAAGCCCTGCGCCGACGGTTTTCGCGGCCGAGCAGTTTTGCTCGAATTTTTCAAACGCTTCCGAGAATCTCTCCTCAGCCAAAAGCCCGCCGATCTGCTTCTCGCAGTGAAAAGTCGGGAACCTCAGCCCGAAATCGGCGATCTCGCGCTCTTTGCCGCGCCAGCCCTCATAGAACATCAGCTCAAAGCCGTCGCAGAAAATTTTCGGCGCAAGAGTTTTTATAAGCCGATGATCCCTGCCGTTTGCGCGGCCCACAAATGCGCCCGTCGACGCAAAAACCTCATTCACCGTTATCCCTCCTGAATTTTAAGCGAGACCTCGCCGCAAAAAAGCGCGCGCTCGCCCGCGTCCGTCCTCACAATAAGCCGACAGTCGCCGTCGATACCGAGCGCCGTCGCAGGTGTCTCACGCCCGTTCTCGAGGACTAATATTTCCTTCCCGATAAGCACCGACCGCTCGCGATAGCTTTCGACAAAGCTCTTTTCCGCGGCCGCTTCGCCGACGCTGCCGAGGCGGGAAAGAATCTCACCGACAAGCCGCCCGCGAAGGCTCTCGTCGCGATTTTTAAAGACCGCCCCCGCCCGATTTTTTATCTCGTCGGGGAAGCCCCCCTCGGGCTCGAAGAGGTTCACGCCGATGCCGACGACAAAGCTTTCAAGCGCCGAGCCGCTGGGCGCGATCTTAGTTTCGGTCAATATTCCGCAAATTTTCTTCCCCTCGAAAATTAAGTCGTTTACCCATTTTATGCCGATGTTTTTCACGCCAAGGCTCTCGATCGCCTCTGCAACGGCGACCGCCGCGGCGGGGGTGATGAGGCTCGCCGACGAAATCGGCAGCCTTTTTTTGAAGAGCGCCGAGAGGTAGAGCCCACCGTCGGGGCTGAAAAATTTCCGCCCGAGCCTGCCCTTTCCGCCCGTCTGGGTGTGGGCGACGGCGCAAAGCCTGTCGATGCTCTCCTCGCCCGAAAGCCCCTTGAGGTAGTCGTTGGTCGAGCTGAGCGACGAAAATTCCCTCACCAAAAACCCCGAGGCCGTGTATTCCCTTATCGGTTCCATGTCTGAAAATCCTTTACTGTCTGTCATATCATCGCGAAATATTACAATTTGTTCGGCTAAATTGCTCTATATTTTGTAATATTATAATTAAATTATACTCTATGTAAATCAAACTACCCCTCAACGGTTATCCTCGGGACGCGCGGGCTTATCCCGCAGACTATCTCATAGCCGATAGTCCCGATGAGCTCGGCGAGGCTGTCGGCGGTGATGATCTCATCGCCGTCGGTGCCGAAGAGGGTGACGACATCGCCGACCGCGACCCCCTCAATATCGGTCACGTCGATCATGAGCTGGTCCATGCATACCCGCCCGATGATCGGCGCGTGCTTTCCGCGAACGAGCACCTCGGCCTTGCCCGAGAGCAGACGCGGATAGCCGTCGGCATAGCCGATGGTCACGACGGCGACCGAAGTCTCGCGCTTGGTGGTGAATGTCCGACCGTAGCTTACGTCAATTCCCGCCTCAACTTTTTTTATCTGCGAGACCGCCGATTTGAGCTCCATGACGGGCTCAAGCGAAACGGGCAGGGGCAGCGCCGAGTTGGGCGAAAGGCCGTAGAGCATTATGCCGACCCGTGCAAGGTCGCCCCGAGCGTTGGGGTGATAGGCCGCGCCCGCCGAGTTGAGAAAGTGAAAATGTCCGACGATCACCATGCGGCGGTTGAGCTCGCGCTTAAGCTCGGCAAGCTTTTCGATTTGAGCCTCGGTGTATTCGATATCGCTCTCGGCGTCGCTGTCCGCGACGGAGAGATGCGTGAAAAGCCCCTCGACCGAAAGCGACGGAAGCTTCACGATTTTTTCGATGCTGTCGGCGATCTCCGAAATCTCGCCCCGAAGCCCGATTCGGGTCATGCCCGTGTCGGCCGCGATGTGGCACCTGACCTTTTCGCCGACGGGGCACTCTCGCGAGAGGGCGGCGGCGTGGTCGAAATCGGTGACGGCTTGGATTATGTCGTACTCGACCAGCTCAGGGGCGTTTTTCGGCGGGGTATAGCCGAGAATTAGTATCTCGCCCGCAACGCCGAGCTCGCGAAGCTCAATAGCCTCAACGAGGTTTGAGACCGCGAACCAATCCGCGCCGCAGTCGTTTTCAAGGCAGGGGAGAATGTTCCCGATGCCGTGGCCGTAGCCGTTCGCCTTGACGACGAACATCATCTCGACCCCTTCGGGGAGAAGGGCCCTGCACTTTTCGGCGTTTCTTTTAAGCCTGTCGGTATGTATTTCCGCCCATGCCCGTCTGAGGGATTCCTTTTTGAAGTTTTGCATGTATCTGCCTCCGAAAATATGAAAATTCAGTAACATCGGCGCAGGGGCTTGAAAAAGCGCGCCGAATGTGATAAAATCAATAGGATAACAAATCTGAAAGGCGGTGAGGTTCTTGGCGGAAAATATCATCACCCGCGAAGAATTCTCGGTCGACCGCTCGCGAACCGCCTGTTTTACGGGGCATCGGCCCGAAAAGTTTCCGTTCGACTGCAAGAACCCGCGATATCTCGAAGCCTTTAAGCAGGAGCTCAGAAGGCAGATCGGCGAGGCGCTTTTAAAGGGCTATAACACCTTTTTATGCGGAATGCAGCGCGGCACCGACATCTGGGCGGGGGCGGAGATCCTGCGCCTTAAGAGAGAGCTCGGCGAGATAAGGCTTTTTTGCATATCGCCCTTTGCGAGTGAAATCCGCTCGCGATACGGAAGCGACAGGGCGGACTATTTGGCGCTGAAAACGGGCTGCAACGGCTTTCTGGCCCTTGAAAGAAGCTTCACGCAGAACAGCTATCGCGCAAGAAACGAATTCTTGGTCGACCACTCGTCGTATATAATCGGGGCGATCGCCGACAGAAAAAGCGGCACGGGCCAGACCCTTGCATATGCCGAAAAAGCGGGCCTTGAAGCCGCCGAGATCGACCTCAACGAATTTTCAGAAAAGCTTGCCGAGATGTTCGGCTGAGTATATTGTACACCCTGCGCAGAAAAATTGCAATCATATTTTGAACATTATCCGCCCTCGGAAAGGATTGATAATAAATGTCTGTTAAACGCCGCAGCCAGACCCCTGTTCTTATAGTATATGTCGTCACGATGCTGATAAGCCTTGTTGTGTTCGGCGCAGTGGCCCTTACTCTTCTTGATGTTTTCGTGACTCAGCCCCGCCTCGCGAGGCAGGCGTCGGCAGACGCGGGAAACACATCTGACGAGGTTGTGGCCGAAACGACCGACGATTATTCCTCGGCGAGGGAGACTATACTTTTTGTCGGCGCCGACGGCGATACAATCAACGGCATCGCGCTTATAAGGGTCATTCCTGACCAGCTGGCGGTCAAAATCGTGCCCGTGTCGCCGTATACATATACCTCGGTCAGCGGCGCTGAGGGCACTGTTGCAGAGCTCAACTCGATCGGCGGGTTCACTTATCTCAAATCCGCTGTCGAAACGGCGTTCGGCGTGACCTGCGACAAATACATCAAGATAAACAACGACGGCTGGCGAAGCTTTGTCGAATATCTCGGCGGAACCTCGGACTACTACTTCCCCGAGGACCTCTACTATAAAAACGAGGCGAACGACGAGATCACAAGCTTTTCTCAGGGCATGGCCACCCGAACCCTCTACGGCGACGACATCAGAAGAATAATGACCTATCCGCTCTATTCAAGCGGCAGCGAGATGAAGGTACAGGTCGTCGGCGAGCTCTCGACCGCGCTGATAAACTCGGCCTGCACCTATAACCGCAGCAGTGTCGTCTCGAATATCCAAAACATCTTCAACGCGGTGTTCAACAACTCCGACACCGACGTCACCGCGAAGGGCTTTGCCGAGGTGCGCCCCGCCTATGAGTATCTCATTTCAAATTCAACCGCCCCCGCGACCTATCGAATCCCTACAGGCACATGGGACGGCAGAGGCTATTTTATTCCCGACGAAGCGTTCAAAGCCGAGCTTCTGACCTACTTCGGAATGGCGGAGGAGGAGACGACGCTGATAAATTAAACCTGCCCGCACAGCCCCGCCCTCGGGCGGGGATTTTTATTCCTTTTCATACGGCAGCCCCCCTAACACCTCGAACGCGCCCGACTGCTGCCACATCTGCGCGGTGACGAGCACCGTGAAGCCTTCGCCGAAGTCGCAGGCATAGTCGTTGGGCGAATACTTCGGAAGCCCGAAGCAGGACATCATATTCATGATTATTCCCCCGTGGGTCACGGCGGCGGCCGATTCATAGCCGTTTTTCATCATGTCCGAGATCATGAAGTCGAGGCCCTCATAGCACCGCTGAACGACGTGACGAAGGCTCTCTCCGTTTGGCGGAGGGTTGTCGAGGCCGCCCTTGATGAATTCCTTATACTCGGGCAGGTCTTTTATTTCGAGGAGCTTTTTGCCCTCAAAATCGCCGAAATTCATCTCTCTGAGCTCGGGCAGGACCCGCGCATAGCCCTCGGGGTATAAAAACGCCGCGGTCGCGATGCACCTTTTGAGCGGGCTTACATAAACCTTGTCGACGGGCGGATATACAAATTCCGACGCTTTGGCCATCAGCTCGCGCCGCCCCCTCGCCGAAACGGGCGATTCGCTTATTCCGACATATCTTCCCTCTTCGTTTGCCTCGCACATCGCGTGCCTGATAAAGTGTATTCTGTAACCCTTCATTTTTAACGACCTCCGTTTTGTTGGCGGATTTCTACAAAAAACCCGATAAAATTTTATTTATTTTACTGTTTTACAAACTGTAAAATCAGGTGTATAATATTCATAGCGTCGATGCGTTGCTTCAACGCTTTAATTGTGCACAAATCCGGTAGGGGTGACAACAGGTGAGCAAAGATTTCGCAAGGATCATGACATTATTGAGAAAGGAACGCAAGCTTTCGCAAAAAAAGGCGGCTGAGGACCTCGGGGTTTCCCAAGGGCTTTTATCTCACTATGAAAAGGGCAAGCGCGAATGCGGCCTTGATTTTCTTATCCGCGCCGCCGACTACTATAACGTAAGCTGCGACTATCTTCTCGGCCGCTCTCCCGAACCCCAAGGGCAGACCATTTCGGTCGACGACATTCCCGAGGACGACCCCGACCGCCGCGACAAGGTCACGCCGAGCTCGGTGATGATCGCCTTCAACAAAAAGCTTATAAACAACTCGATGGGCGTGTTCTTCTCGTTGCTGTCAAGGTGCGGCTCGGCAACAATGATAAAAGAGGCGTCGGGCTATCTGATGCTCGCGGTATACAAGATGTTCCGCTACATCTACTCCTCTAACCCGAAGAACGACCAGAACTTCTTCATGATCGACAGATCGGTTGCCGCGATGAGCACCAACGCTGCGATGAACCTCTGCGAAGCAAGGATCTCGGCCTCATCTTCGGGCGAGGCGGTCGACGGCGGCGACGCGGTAACGGGCACCGACGATCTTCGTATCGACACGCAGAGCCTTGCCGAGGAATATCCGAGGTATTATTCCTCGATGGTGAACCTCATCAAAAACAGCGAATCGCGGATCAAAGAGCTGACCCCCGAAAAGTAGTATACCATACTCCGCATATTTTTTCAACAGGTTTCAACGCTCCTTTATAATAGTATACCCGCTCCGATTTTTCGGGGCGGGCGTTTTTTCCTTAGATTTCTTTGAAAATTGTGTTGCAAAATCTGAAGCTTTGTGATACAATATAAAGGAATATTGAATTATGCCGCTATGTCGGCAGGAAAGGCAAAGTCAAAATGCTGCACGAAAAATCATGCGGTGCAATCGTATACCGTAAGTTTCACGGCAATACCGAAATACTTCTGATCAAGCACATCAACAGCGGGCACTGGTCATTCCCCAAAGGCCACGTTGAAGCGGGTGAGACCGAAGTCCAGACGGCTCACCGTGAGATTCTTGAGGAGACGGGGATCGACGTCATCATTGATTCAAGCTTCCGCGAGACCGTCTCATATTCCCCGAAGAGGGGGACCCAGAAGGTGGTAGTCTATTTCCTCGCGAAGGCAAAGAACACCGATTACGTCCCGCAGGAAGAGGAGATCGCCGATATCCGCTGGATCGAGATCGACAGGGCGCACACGGTGCTGACTTACGAGAACGACAAGAGCATCGTCAACAAGGCAAGGGCCGTTATCGCCTGAGAGCAAAAAAGGCAGAAGTCAGAAGAATCTGTTTCGGCCTTTTTATCTTTTTTACGAGGGGGCGACCTCGCTCAGCGCGCGGTAATAGGCCGAGAGGATTTCGCCCTCTATCTTTTCTCTCGCCTCTGTCGAGATGGGGTGGACGATATCGCGGAAAGCCCCCGAATCGTCGCGGCGCGAGGGCATCGCGACAAAAAGGCGGTCGTCGCCCTGAACGACCTTGATATCGTGAACTGCGAAGGCGTCGTCGAAGGTGACGCTTATTATTCCCTTGAGCCTGCCCTCGGGGATTATTTTGCGGACTTTGATGTTTGTGATTGTCATTTTCTGCTCCTTTCAGAAAGGTCGGGTTTGTTTTTCTGTATCCATAGTCTTGTCTCGGTCTGCTAATTTTATGCAGCGCCGCTTAAATTTTCCTCTCGGGTCAATAATACTGTCCGAGAACAATGAAAGGTGATAACTTATGACGGATAAAAATATCCTCAGCGGAAAAAAGCATATTCATTTCATCGGCATCGGCGGAAGCGGAATGTTCCCGCTCGCGCAGATTCTCCATCAGCAGGGGTATAACCTCACGGGCTCGGATAACAACGAGACCGAGACCCTTGACCTTGTCAGGAAGATGGGGATACCCGTGTTCATGGGCCAGCGGGCCGAGAACATCGCGGGGGCGGATTTGATCGTCTATTCCTCGGCGATAATGGCCGACAACCCCGAGCTTATGGCGGCGAGGGAGTCGGGCGCGCCCGTCCTCGAGAGAAAAGACCTCTTGGGCCTTGTGACGACTTGGTACGACAGCGCGATATGCTTCTGCGGCACCCACGGAAAGACCACCGCGACCTCGATGGCGGCGCAGATTCTTCACGAGTGGGGGAACGACTTCGGCTGCGTAATCGGCGGAAAACTGCCGATAATAGGCGGCTCGGGCAGGGTCGGAAGCTCGGAGATAATGGTCTGCGAGGCCGATGAGTATGTAGATACTTTCCTGAAGCTTTCGCCCGACATCGCGGTGATACTCAACATCGACGCCGACCACCTTGAGTATTTCAAGACGCTTGAGAACCTCAAGAGCTCGTTCACAAAATTCGCCTCAAAGGCGACGAAGTGCGTCATCTATAACGGCGGCGACAGGAACACCTGCGACGCGGCAGGGCCGATCGACGGGGTAGAGAAGATAACCTTCGGTTGGGAGGAGACCAACGACTACTACCCCAAGGTTTTAAGGCGCGAGGGGCTTCTCACCGAGTTTGAGATCTACTATCGCGGCGAAAAGCTCTTTGAGACCGAGCTTCACATCGCGGGGCAGCATAATATTCTGAACGCGCTCGCGGCGGTCGCGGCGGCAAGGTTTGTCGGCGTGCCGAGTGACATCTGCAAAAGGGGAATCGCGGCGTTCAGGGGGGCGCTCAGGCGGTTTGAAAAAATCGCCGAGATAGGCGGCGTGACCATCTGCGACGACTACGGGCACCACCCGACCGAGATAGCGGCAACCCTCAGAGCTGCGAAAGAGCTCGGCTTCAAGAGGATAATCGCGGTGCACCAGCCCTTCACCTATTCGAGGACGTATCGGCTTCTTGACGACTTCGCCGAGGCGCTTATGATCGCCGATGAGTCGGTCGTGACCGAGATAATGGGCTCTCGCGAGAAAAACACCTACGGCATTTACGCGAGCGACCTTGTCGCGAAGACCCCGAACGCGACCCTCACGCCGACCTTTGACGAGTGCGTGGAGTACCTCAAATGGCACGTCAGGGCGGGCGATCTTGTCATAACGCTCGGCTGCGGAGACGTTTATAAGGTCGCGAAAGGGCTTGCGCGGGCGCTCGGAGCGAAGATCTGATGCAAAGTCGGAAATTGTGACAAAGGCGCGGCCCCCTGCCGCCGCGCGGAGCGCGGCGGCAGCCCCCCGCAGGGGGGCGCCCGTTCGCTTCGCGAACGGGCGGGGGCCGCGCCGTTTTTTCCCGCCCGAATTTTTTTGCCCGAAGCGCCCGCGAGCCCCTTGCAAACGTGCGGAGAATGTGTTACAATTTAAGAAAACAGATGTTTGACTTTTAGGGAGGTAAATTATGGAGCTCACCGAAAGAGACCGAAAGGTTTATGACTATGTCCGTGAACGCCTCGGCGAGGGCTATGCCCCCTCGGTCAGGGAGATATGCGAAAAATGCGGCATTCGCTCGACATCGACGGCCCACACCTCTCTCAAAAAGCTGATAGAGGCGGGGCTTATCGAGCAGCAGGGCAGCAACCTCAACCGCGCAATAAAGCTTCGCGGGGCGGAAAATGTTCAGGTGCCGCTGCTCGGAACAGTCACCGCGGGTCAGCCTATAACCGCGATAGAGCACATCGAGGGCTATATCGGGTTCAGGCCGCAGAAGCACTACGACGGGCGGCTTTTCGCGCTGAGCGTTCGCGGCGAATCGATGATAAATGCCGCGATTTTAGACGGCGATACCGTTATCGTTGAGCAGACCCCGACCGCCGAGAACGGCGAGATTGTCGTCGCGATGACCCCCGAGGGCGAGGCAACGGTCAAGAGATTCTATAAAGAAAACGGCCGCTATCGGCTTCAGCCCGAAAACGACACGATGGAGCCGATAATCCTCGACGAGGTCTCGATCCTCGGGCGGGTAATCGCGGTAGTAAGATACATAGGCCGATAAGGAGAATAATTATGAGCGTTGAACATCTTTGGGAAAAGACACTTTCGAGCGAACAGCTCTTCGACGGCGTCGTCGTTAAGCTTTTCAGGGACGGCGTTGAGCTTGAAAACGGCGAAAAAACTATTCGCGAGGTGATAAAGCACCCGGGCGGCGTCTGCGTTCTTCCTCTTGATGCCGACGGGAACATCTACATGGTCAACCAGTTCAGATACCCCTTCAAAGCCGTTCTGACCGAAATCCCCGCGGGAAAGAAGGAGCTCGGCGAGGAACCCCTCGACTGCGGAATCCGCGAGCTCTCCGAGGAGATAGGCGCGACCGCGAAAAAGTATACCTTCCTCGGCAAGCTCTACCCGACCGTGGCATACGACACCGAGACCATCTGGATGTACCTTGCCGAGGGGCTTGAATTCTCGGGCGGCCAGCACCTTGACGCCGAAGAGTTTGTCGATGTCGTGAAGATACCGTTCGATGAGGCATACAAAAAGGTCCTTGCCGACGAGATACCCGACGCAAAGACCCAGCTTGCGATTTTAAAGGCCAAGGCTCTTTTAGAGGCGCGCGGAAGATGAGAGTTCTGCCTGCCGAAGAGGCCGACCTCGGCGAGATTTTAAAAATCTATGCCGAGGCCCGCGAGTTCATGAAAAAAAGCGGCAACCCCACTCAGTGGGGCGACACGCGTCCGCCCATCGCGACGACAAAAAGAGACATCGCCGAGGGCAGGCTTTTTAAAATCACCGACGGCCGAAAAACCGTCGGTGTGTTTGCGTTTATTTTGGGCGATGACCCGACCTACCGCGAGATCGACGGGCACCGGCTCGACGAGCGGCCCTACGGCACGATTCACCGAATCGCGAGCGACGGAACCGCCCGCGGCATTTTTGAAACCGCGCTCGCGTTCTGCCTCAGCCGCTGCGCGAACATCAGAATCGACACCCACGAGAACAACCTCCCGATGAGGCGCTGCCTTGCGCGCACGGGCTTTGAATACTGCGGCAAAATCATCACCGACGACGGCACCGAACGCCTCGCGTTCCAGAAGAGGGGTGAATGAAAGCGGGTTTTGCCCAAGCGCACACGCCGCCGAGCTTGCGAGGCGGCCAAGCTCGGAAAGGGTGCGGGGAAACAAACGACGCCCTTTCCTGAGTTCAAAAGGTTTCGTTTGTCAGCGTCGTTCTGCAAAGGCTTGCGCCTTTGCCTGACAATTTTTCTGAAACTATAAGGGTGCCCCCGCTTTTATTTACTAAACGTTTGTGTAGTCAAAGTTCGATTGGCAGCAAAACCGATTTCCTATGAACGCTGGGCTTTGTCTGCTCGCACTTCGTGCCCTATTCCAAACGGACACAAGCGCTCTGCCTCTCCTAATTTTCCCCACTTTGTGGAGCCCGCCTCAGCGGACTCTCATGGACATCGGGCTTTGCCCAAGAGCGCGAACCGCCGAGCTTGCGAGACGGCCAGTGCGGAGGGGGTTCGGGGGAACCCGCAGGGTGCCCCCGATTAAACAATTTTAGTATGTGTTGTTTCAGGGCCACGACATTATATAACTCGTCGGTGCTCTTGGTCAGTCTTTCATGATTGCGAAGCGCGATTGGCAGCAAAACCGATTTTCCATGAACGCCGGGCTTTGTCTGCGAGCACGAGTCAGACACGCGGGATTTTGCCCAAGAGAGCGTCCAGTGGACGGTCGATTGGCTGCAAAATCAGCTTGTCTTCAATACGAAACGGACACAAGCGCCTCGTCTCTCTTAATTTCCCCCACTTTGCGGAGCCCGCCCCAGCGGGCTCCCATGGACATCGGGCTTTGCCCAAGAGCGCGAGCCGCCAATACGCGACGGCGGCGACGCGCGATTGGCAGCAAAACCGATTTCCTATGAACGCCGGGCTTTGTCTGCTCGCACTTCGTGCCCTATTCCAAACGGACACGACGCGTATCTCTCCTAAGCTACCCCACTTTGTGGAGACCGCGTAAGCGGGCTCCCATGAACGCGGTTTTTGTCCAAGAGGACGAGCGGGCGGGTCTTTATTATCCTGTCAAGGCGCTCCGCGGAGACCGCCGCAGGCGGGCTTCCATGGACATCGGGTTTTGCCCAAGAGCGCGAGCAATCAATCATTCACGATTGCGAAGCGCGATTGGCAGCAAAACCGATTTCCATTTTCATTACTTGCATTTTTCTTTCAACCGTGCTATAATAGAAATACTTTGTTACCGTTTTGTAATTTTTGCGAAAGGAGGAGCCCGAATGGACGAGCTTGTTGAAGCGACGGCTTCGGCGGTAGAGACCCCAGAAAAGCCCGATACTGAGCTGTCTCAGCCCGAAACAGCCGAGACCGAGGCCGCGCCCGAGCCTGAAAAAACCGAGCCTGAGAAAAATAAGCCCAAAAAAGAGCCGTTTGACTTCAAAAAGGCCGCGGCAGCGCTTTTTGCGGCGCTTGCAAGCTTCGGAGGACTTCTCGCGAGAAATATAAAGGCCGTGTCGGCTGGGGCGTTTCGGTTCTTCGCGGCGGTCGGTTCAAGCTGCGCCAAGACCCTCGGAAAAACCCTCGCGACGGCGTTTTACGGCGCTTTATTCCTTTTGGCGAGGTTCTTCGCCTCGGCAAAAACAACCCTGAAAGCCATCGCCTTTGCGGCGGGAAGGCTCTGTTATCGTGTCGGCGCCTGCTCATGGCAGGTTTTCTCGGCGCTTGTTTCGGCGGGCGTGAGGTTTGTCAAAAACTTCCTGAGCGCGTTCTTCGGAGCGATATTCGGCTGGCTCAAGAAAAAATTCAAACAGCCGCTCTATGAGCTCTGGTGCTTTATTCTGACCCCGTTTGCCCATGCCTACGGCGCGGTCGCGCATGCCCATTTAAGCCTCAGAAAGGCGAGAAAAATCAGCCCGCTCCATGCCGTTCGCTCGGTCTTTTCCTCGCTATGGCGGTTCTTCTGCGGCTTCTGCGAAGTCCTGCGCTTCCTCTTTAATTATGCCGCGCCCGTCATCTCGATTATTTTTCTGATATCTCTGGTGAGGTATGCCTCGACGCTTCAGTACGCCATTTCTGTCGAGTACAACGGCAGCGACATCGGCACGATCGAGAATGAGGCGGCGTTCAACGAGGCCGAGAGCCTTGTTCAGGACAAGATAACCTTTACCGATGAGAATTCTCAGGTGCTCTCGAAGCCGAAGTTTTCGGTGACGGTTCTCAATCTTGACGATTCCTCCGAGCCGATAAGCGACATCGACCAACTCTCGGAGATAATGATAGAGGGCGGCGAAACGCCGATCGTCTACGCCTACGGGTTCTATATAAACGACGAGCTCATCGGGGTTTACTCCGAAGAGGATATGGAAACTATCCGCGATGCGCTCAACGCCCGCCTCGAGCTCTACAATACCCCGAACGCCTTTTCGGTCGAGTTTGAGGACGACATCGTGATTCTTGAGGGCAGGTTTATCGAGAGCGTTCTCACCACCCCCGAAGAAGCCCTCAGCTACATCAACGGCACGACCACCGTCGAGGCTTATTACACCGTTGTCAAGGGCGATTCTATCTCAAAAATATGCGAGAATCTCGGCATCACCGAGGACGAATTCAAGCGCGACAACCCCGCTCTGACCGAGGGCGTCTCGCGGGGAGATATAGTTACATATCACTATGAAGAGCCCCGCCTGAACGTTCTCACGACGCATTATGAGAACTATGAGCAGGTTATCGAGCGCACGACGGAATATGTCGAGTCGTCGAGGTATGAGCAGTATTGCGAGATTCTGCTTCAGCACGGCTCGGACGGCTATGAAAACGTCACCGCGCTTGTTACCGAGACCAACGGCAAGGAGACCGACCGAACCATCGTCTCGCGAACCGTTCTTGAAGAGATGGTGCCGAGAAAATTCCGCGTCGGCACAAAGGAAAACACCTATCTTGACGGCGACACGACGATCATCGACAGGCTCGGCACATTCTGCTGGCCTCTCGGCGATGAGGACTGCTATATAAGCTCAGACTTCGGCTATCGCAGCTGGGATCACACAAACCACAAGGCGATAGACATCGCGGGAATACCGAGAGGAACGGATATCTATGCCGCCTGCGACGGAAAGGTCACGTTCTCGGGGTGGTATGCCGCCTATGGCGAGCTCGTGATTGTCGACTGCGGCGGTGGCTATGAGTGCTACTACGGCCACTGCTCCGAGCTCGATGTCGAGGTCGGCGACAGGGTCGAAAAGGGCGACGTCATCGCGCACGTCGGAATGACGGGAAGCGCCTCGGGCAACCATCTGCATTTTGAGATGAGGTATCACGACGAGAGAATCAACCCGTTCATGGCGCTCGGCGGCCCCGGCGGGCATAGGTTCAACATGAGCTAAAGGGAATTGTCGAGGGGAAAATTTGTATCAAAAAATTTTTCAAAACCCCTTGACAACTCCCCTTTCGGGTGATATAATAGTGAAGCTTTCCCGATAATTAAATATGCGGCAGTGCTGGAATAGGCAGACAGGCACGTTTGAGGGGCGTGTGTCGAACGACGTATGGGTTCAAGTCCCATTTGCCGCACCAAAAGAAAAAGAGCGTCACCAGACGCTCTTTTTCTTTTTGATATGGTTGATGGGCGCAAGCCATACTCAAAGCACCGAGATGTTGTTAAAGCGCAGGATGTTGCGATTATGACTACCTTTCAAGCAGAGTTAAAGTACGGTCGCTTTGGATTGCATGGACGCGACTATTTCTCCGCAAGCACGAGCGGGCGGGCATTTTTGCCCGCGAAGTGCGAGCGGCAAGAAATAGCGCTTCCATTGAGGTTACAAGTCCTGTCACCCGCACCACGGCGTCGCAAGCTTCGTATCGCTTGCGGCGCTTTTTTCATGCCTTGCATTTGAAATCGCCGCTTCGCTCACTCCGCGCAAAGACGCGGCTGCTTTCCCGCAAGACGACCGAGCCGAAACGGCATGGCGAGGGAAGTCGAGCGGCTGAAAGCAGCGCTTCCATTGGGGTTACAAGTCCCATTTGCCGCACCAAAAGAAAAAGAGTGTCACCCAGACGCTCTTTTTCTTTTTGATATGGTTGATGGGCGCAAGCCATACTCAAAGCGCCTAATTGACCCCCCTCCCTGCCGCTGTATCGAAGCAAAGAGAGTGCCACATGACACTCTTTTTTCTTTGCACCATCTTATCCGCCCCCTCTCCCCCTCTTTTTTAGTCTTTTTCCCCAAAAATCAGCGCAAAATTTCCAGCAGCAAAGCGCGGATTTTTTTGATTTTGGGCTTGATATTCTCGCCGCAATATGCTATACTTTCGTTGTATGTATAGTCAATCTACGACAATTTTAAATATCTGAAAGGATGGATACCATGAAAAAACGCGCAAGTACAGTCCCGTTCCGCGGAACTCCCGAGCAGGAGGCAAAGCTCAGGGCGGTAATCGCCGAAAAGAAAAACGTTGAGGGTTCTCTGATGCAGGTCATGCAGGAGGCTCAGGAGATCTACGGCTATCTTCCTCTTGAGGTTCAGCAGATGATCGCCGAAGGCATGGGCGTTTCGGTCGAGCAGGTCTACGGCATCGCGACATTCTATGCCCAGTTTGCCCTTTCGCCCAAGGGCGAGCACCAGATCTCGGTCTGCCTCGGCACCGCATGCTACGTCAAGGGCTCGCAGGAAATAATCGACAGGATCTCCGAGGTCCTCGGAATCGGTGCTGGCGAGTGCACTCCCGACGGAAAGTTTTCGCTCGAGGCCTGCCGCTGCATCGGCGCCTGCGGTCTCGCGCCTGTTCTCACTGTCGGCGATGATGTTTACGGAAGGCTCACCAAGGCCGACGTAGACACGATTCTCGCAAAATACAACTGATCGCGGTTTTTGTTCACGGCAGGGGTTAATCAGTATGAAAATTTCCGATATCAAAACTCTTCTTGATGCCGAGGTCGTCTGCGGCGAGGAAAACCTTGACCACGACGTCTATTCCGCCTGCGGCAGCGATATGATGAGCGACGTTCTTGCCTATGTAAAGGATCAAGCGGTTCTTTTGACGGGGCTCGTCAACTCTCAGGTTATCCGCACGGCCGAGATGATGGACATGGTGTGCATCGTCTTTGTCCGCTCAAAAAAGCCGACCGAGGACATGATCGAGCTTGCCCGTGAAAGCGGGATAGTGCTTATGAACACCGAAAAGCGTATGTATGAGGCGTGCGGCCTGCTCTATACAAGCGGGCTCGTCGGAAACGGGGTCAGACATGAGTGAATCAGTGAGATTCCGATTCAATGTCGACGGTTCAAACTTCACGACTGCGGGCCAAGCCTCGGTTCAGGTGAAGAAGAATCTTCGCGAGCTCGGAATTCCCGCCGACGCGATAAGAAGAGTCTCCATCGCGATGTATGAGGGCGAGATCAACATGGTCATTCACGCCCACGGCGGCGAGGCCGAGGTGATCGTTTTCGAGGACAGAATTGAGATAATCCTCTCTGACCGCGGCCCGGGTATCCCGAATATCGAGCTTGCGATGAAAGAGGGCTATTCCACCGCGCCCGACAACATTCGTTCGCTCGGCTTCGGCGCGGGAATGGGTCTTCCGAACATGAAGCGCTATACCGACGACATGAAGATCGAGACGGAGCTAGGCAAGGGCACCACAATAACCATGACGGTCAGATTCTAAGCTGTTTAACGGTGAAATTATGAATACATACGAACATTCCGTTTCGCTCGACCCGACGCGCTGTACAGGCTGTACGACCTGCATAAAGCGCTGCCCGACCGAGGCGATAAGGGTCGACAACGGCAAGGCGGTAATAAATTCCGACCGCTGCATCGACTGCGGCGAGTGTATAAGGGTATGCCCCCACCACGCCAAGGTGGCGACCTGCAACAAGCTAGACCACCTTTATGACTACAAGTGGCGTATCGCCCTCCCCGCGCCGACCCTTTACGGCCAGTTCGAGGGGCTTGAGGACATCGATTTCGTTCTTCAGGGTCTTCTTGACATGGGCTTCAACGACGTCTACGAGGTCTCTCAGGCGGCTGAGATCGTATCGGAATATACCCGACTGTATCTTAAAACCGAGGGGATAAAAAAGCCCGTGATAAGCTCGGCATGCCCTGTCATCGCAAGGCTTATCGCGCTTCGGTTCCCATATCTTAAAGACAATCTTCTGCCCATTCTTCCGCCGATGGAGATCGCGGCGATTGAGGCAAGAAAAAAGGCAAAGCGCGAGCACCCCGAGCTTAAAGACGACGACATCGGGGTATGCTTCATTTCGCCCTGCCCCGCAAAAACAAGCTATGTCAAGAACGGCTTCGGCTCGTATAAGTCGAATATCGACCTTGTCGTCTCGATGAGCGACATCTACTTCTCGCTCCTCAATTTAATGAGCAGGGACAAGGTGCCTCAGCCCGTTTCAAACTCGGGAATGATAGGAATAAGCTGGGCGACCAGCGGGGGCGAGGCCACGGCGATCTTCAACGACAAATACCTTGCGGCCGACAGCATCGAAAATGTTGTCGAGATGCTCGACCAGATCGAGAACGGAACCATTCCGCCGCTTGAGTTTATTGAGCTCAACGCCTGTACGGGCGGCTGCGTCGGCGGGGTGATGACGGTTGAAAACCCGTTCATCGCCAAGGCAAGGCTTCAGACTCTTCGGCGCTATCTCCCCGTGTCTCAGAACTTTTTGGGCGCAGATGAGCGCTATATCCCGCCCGAGGTATTCTTCGAGGACGTTCCCGACTATAAGCCGATGAACCGCCTCGGAAGCTCGATAGGCGAGTCGATGAGAATGATGTCTGATATCCAGAAGCTCAGAGACGAACTCCCGGGAATAGACTGCGGCTCCTGCGGGGCGCCGAATTGCCGAGCCTTCGCCGAAGACGTCGTCAAGGGCGAGAGAGCGCTCGACAGCTGCATAATTCGGGCGCATAGGCTTGCAAACGGCGAACCTGTCAGGCAGATGAACGATTCACACGAAAGAAAGGCTGATCCGATATGACGGTAAAGGAGCTTGCGGAGCATGAGGGCTTTGAGCCCGTCTGCCTGCCCGAGCCCGAGAGGGTTATCGAGGGCGGTTACTGCGGCGACCTTTTAAGCTGGGTCATGGGCAGGGCAAAGACCGCTCAGGCGTGGGTGACGATAATGTCAAACGTAAATATTGCCGCCGTGGCCACCCTTTGCGACGTCGCGGTGATAGTCCTCTCTGAAAACGTTTCGCCCGACGCGGGCGTTCGCGAGACGGCCGAGGCAAGGGGGATAAACATCATAAAAACCCCGATGCCGACCTTTGAGGCCGCGGCACTCATCTCAACGCTTATATGAGCAGATATTTCTACGACCTTCACATTCATTCCTGCCTGTCGCCCTGCGCCGACAACGACATGACCCCCGCAAACATCGCGGGGACGGCGACCCTCGCGGGAATACAGATAATGGCGCTGACCGACCACAATTCGGTTAAAAACTGCCCGAGCTTCTTCAGGGCCTGCAAAAAATACGGCGTTATACCCGTCGCGGGAATGGAGCTTACCACCGCCGAGGATATCCACGTTGTCTGCCTCTTTGAAGAGCTTGATGACGCGATGGCCTTTGGTGAAGAAGTCGATTCTCGGCGCGTCGCGATACCAAACCGAGTTGATATTTTCGGCGACCAGCTTATAATGGACGACGCCGACAACGTCATCGGCACGGAGGAAAATCTTCTTCCGAACGCGACGGAAATTTCTGTCGACGAAGCGCCGAAAATAGTTGAAAAATACCGCGGCGTATGCTATCCCGCGCACATCGACAGACAGGCGAACGGAATCATCGCCACGCTCGGAACCTTCCCCGAGTATCCGCCTTTTCGGTGCGCAGAGCTTCACGATAAGGAAAAAATCGCGCCGCACATTGAAAAATACCCGATACTCAAAGACAAGCAGATAGTCATAAGCTCGGACGCGCACTACCTTTGGGATATCCGCGACGCCGACGCTTGGTTTGAACTTGACGACGAGCCCTACTCATCAGCGCTGGTGAGAAAAAGGCTCATAGAAAAGCTCAGGGGTGAAATAATATGAAAGAGCTTTCGCTTAACGTTCTTGACGTCGCGAAGAATTCGGTCAAGGCGGGGGCAAAAAACATCAGGATAGAGATAACCGAGACCGAAGATACCCTTACCCTCGCGATCTCTGACGACGGCTGCGGAATGACCCCAGAATTTCTGCAAAACGTCACCGACCCTTTCTGCACCACAAGAACGACAAGGGCGGTCGGCCTCGGTATACCTTTATTAAAGCTTGAGGCCGAGCAGACGGGCGGCTCGCTTTCAATCGAATCAAAGCACGAGAGCACCCACCCGACCGACCACGGCACCACCACCGCCGCCACATTTTTTAAGAACCACATCGACATGACCCCGCTTGGCGACATCAAGGGCACAATAATAACCCTGATTCAGGGCAGCCCCGACATCGACTTTCTGTTTATCCATACTTCGCCAGATTTCGACGTCAGGCTTGACACCAAAGAGCTTCGCGAGGTTCTCGGCGATGAGGTCCCGCTCGACAATGCCGAGGTGCTTATGTGGATAAGCGAAAACCTCTCGGAGCAGTACGGCAATAATTAAGTTTTAAATTTTTATTCAGCATAAAACCCATAGAAAGGAAGATATCTTTATGAAATCATTAGCAGAACTCGCAGCAATCAGAGAAAAGATGAAGGACAGAGTTGTCCTCCGCGAAGGTCAGGGCGATATCCGCGTAGTAGTCGGAATGGCCACCTGCGGCATCGCGGCAGGCGCAAGACCTGTTCTTTCGGCGTTTGTCGAGGGGGTCGCGAACGCGGGCCTTTCCGACAAAGTTACCGTGACCCAGACGGGCTGCATCGGCATCTGCCAGTATGAGCCTGTTGTCGAGGTCTTTGAGGCGGGAAAAGAGAAGGTCACCTATGTAAAGATGACCGCCGACAAGGCAAAAGAGGTCATTGAGAAGCACCTCAAGGGCGGAGCGCCCGTCGCCGAGTACACCATCGGCAACAATCAGTAAACCGAGAAAAATTTTAGGAGGTATATAAAACTATGATTCGTGCACAAGTGCTGATATGCGGCGGTACGGGCTGTACTTCTTCGGGCTCCAAGGCGATCCAGCAGGCTTTCACCGAACAGATCGAGATCGCGGGGCTTTCCGAGGAAGTAAAACTGGTGCAGACAGGCTGCTTCGGTCTCTGCGCCCTCGGCCCCGTCGTAATCATCTATCCCGACGGAACTTTCTATTCAAGAGTAACCACCGACGACGTCCCCGAAATCGTTTCGGAGCACCTTTTAAAGGGTAGGGTCGTCGAGCGCCTTGTCTATGCCGACACGGGCGAGGAGAAGGCCGACAACGTTGCCGACGTCTCTCTTTCTGACACCGCCTTCTATAAGGCCCAGCACCGTGTTGCCCTTCGCAACTGCGGCGTCATCAACCCAGAGAATATCGATGAGTACATAGCGATGGACGGCTATCAGGCCCTCGGCAAGGTCCTCACCGAGATGACCCCCGAAGAGGTCATCGACGTCGTTCTGAAGTCGGGCCTTCGCGGCCGCGGCGGCGCAGGCTTCCCGACAGGCCGCAAGTGGTCGATGGCGAGAACCCTCGTTCCCGACGCCGACCAGAAGTATGTTTGCTGCAACGCCGACGAGGGCGACCCGGGCGCGTTCATGGACCGTTCGGTTTTGGAGGGCGACCCCCATGCCGTTCTTGAGGCCATGGCCATCGCGGGCTATGCCATCGGCGCAAATCAGGGCTTCATCTATGTAAGAGCCGAGTACCCCATCGCGGTATCAAGGCTTAAAATCGCCATTCAGCAGGCACATGAATACGGCCTTTTGGGTAAGAATATCTTCGGAACAGGCTTTGACTTCGACATCGAGCTCAGGCTCGGCGCGGGTGCTTTCGTCTGCGGCGAAGAGACCGCCCTCATGACCTCTATCGAGGGCAAGAGAGGCGAGCCGAGGCCCCGTCCTCCGTTCCCTGCCGTAAAGGGCCTCTTCGGCAAGCCGACTATCCTCAATAACGTTGAAACCTACGCAAATATCCCCCAGATAATCCTCAAGGGCGCCGATTGGTTCGCCTCAATGGGCACCGAGAAGTCGAAGGGCACCAAGGTATTCGCCCTCGGCGGAAAGATCAAGCACACGGGCCTTGTCGAGGTTCCGATGGGCACCACCCTTCGCCAGATCGTCGAAGAAATCGGCGGCGGCATCCCGAACGGAAAGAAATTCAAGGCGGCTCAGACGGGCGGCCCTTCGGGCGGCTGCATTCCCGCAGAGCATCTTGACGTTCCGATCGACTATGACAACCTCATCGCGATCGGCTCGATGATGGGCTCGGGCGGACTTATCGTCATGGACGAGGACAACTGCATGGTCGATATCGCCAAGTTCTTCCTCGAATTCACTGTCGACGAGTCCTGCGGAAAGTGCACGCCCTGCCGCGTCGGCACCAAGAGGCTTCTTGAGATGCTCACAAAGATCACCGAAGGCAAGGGCACAATGGAAGACCTTGACAGAATGGAAGAGCTCTGCTACTACATCAAGAACAACGCGCTCTGCGGCCTCGGGCAGACTGCACCGAACCCCGTTCTTTCGACCCTTCGCTATTTCAGAGATGAGTATGTCGCCCATATCGTCGACAAGAAGTGCCCCGCAGGCGTCTGCAAAAAGCTTCTCACCTATAAGATCGACAAAGAGAAGTGCATCGGCTGCGGAATGTGCGCAAGGCAGTGCCCTGCAAGCGCTATCTCCAAGACCGACTACACCGCCCCGGGCAAGAAGCTCCCCGCTATGGCAATCGACCCCCAGAAGTGCGTGAAGTGCGGCGCCTGCATGAGCGCCTGCAAGTTCAAGGCCATTTCCAAGGAATAAGGAGGAAGTCGCTTAATTATGGATAAAATGATAAATCTTAAAATCGACGGCGTGGCCGTCACCGTGCCCGACGGCACAACGATTCTTGAAGCCGCGAGGCAGGCAGGGATCAACGTTCCCACCCTTTGCTACATGAAGGATCTCAACCGGATAGGCGCCTGCCGCATCTGCGTTGTTGAGGCCAACGAGGGCAGGGGCTTCCGCACCGTTGCCTCCTGCGTATATCCCGTCACCGAGGGAATGGAAGTCAGGACCAACTCTGTCGCGGTCCAGAAATCGCGCAGAACCACCCTTGAGCTCCTTCTTTCGACCCACGACAGAAAGTGCCTCTCCTGCGTTCGCTCCGACAACTGCGAATTCCAGAAGCTTTGCCGCGACTACGGCGTTGAGAAGGAAGATATCTTTGACGGCGAGAAGCCCGTTTATGAGATCGACGCCTCCGCCGCCCACATGATTCGCGACAACAACAAGTGCGTTCTCTGCCGCCGCTGCGTCGCCGCCTGCAAGGCTCAGCACGTTGCGGTCATCGGCACCAACGACAGAGGCATCGACACCAATATTTCCACGGGCTTCGGGCTTCCGCTTGCCGATGTCGGCTGCGTAAGCTGCGGCCAGTGCATAATCGCCTGCCCGACGGGCGCTCTTCGCGAGAAGGACGACACCGACAAGGTCTTTGCCGCCATCAACGACCCCAAGAAGGTCGTCATCGTTCAGACCGCTCCCGCTGTCCGCGCCGCTTTGGGCGAGGAATTCGGCCTCGAGATCGGCACGGGCGTCGAGGGCAAGATGGTTGCCGCTCTGCGCAGGCTCGGCTTTGACAAGGTGTTCGACACCGACGTCGGTGCCGACTTCACCATCATGGAAGAGGGCACCGAGTTCATTCATCGCTTAAAGAACGGCGGCGTTCTTCCGATGATCACCTCCTGCTCCCCGGGCTGGGTCAAGTTCTGCGAGACCTATCACCCCAACATGATTCCCAACCTTTCAAGCTGCAAATCTCCTCAGCAGATGTTCGGCGCCATCATCAAGACCTGGTACGCCGAGAAGAACGGCATCGACCCGAAGGATATAGTTTCCGTCTCGGTGATGCCCTGCACCGCCAAGAAGTTCGAGATCAACCGCGATAACCAGTCGGCGGCGGGTCTTCCCGACCTCGACATCTCGATCACCACCCGCGAGCTCGCAAGAATGATCAAGAGAGCGGGCATCGACTTTGTAAATCTTCCCGATGAGAAGTTCGATAGCCCTCTCGGCGACGGAACGGGCGCAGGCGTCATCTTCGGCGCGACAGGCGGCGTTATGGAAGCGGCACTCCGTACGGTTGCCGATGTAATGGAGGGCAAGGTTATCGACAATGTCGACTACCACGCTGTCCGCGGCACCGACGCCATCAAGGAAGCCACCCTCAACATCGCGGGAACAGACGTCAATATCTGCGTTGTTTCGGGTCTTGACGCTGCTCATGAGGTTCTCTGCGCGGTTGAAAACGGCGAGAAGAATTATCACTTCATCGAGATCATGTGCTGCCCGGGCGGCTGCGTAAACGGCGGCGGACAGCCGATTCAGTCCGCGACCACCCGCGCGACCGTCGACATCAAGGCGAAGCGCGCCAAGGCGCTTTACAGCTATGACGCCGCGAACGTCAAGCGCAAGAGCCACGAGAGCGAAGCTGTCAAAACGGTTTATGCCGAGTTCTTCGGCGAGCCCGGCAGCCACAAGGCCCACGAGGTTCTCCACACCAGCTATGTCGACAGATCGAAGAGCGTTGTGAAGTAAAACCCATAAAGAATCACCCCTGACTTCGCGTCGGGGGTGATTTTATTTTGCAGTTTTTTGACAACCGCCTTATTATACATAATAAGGATTAGGCTTTGAAAGAAGCACTATAAAGTCGATTATAACGCCTATGAAGCAAAGGCCGCCCGTGAACGCGTAAAGCAAGCCCATGCCGAATTTTCCCTCATAGAATTTATGGGCGCCAAAATATCCGAGCAACAGGCAGAGAGCAATTGCGACCCATTTGTTTTTAGGTTTACCCGCAACTACGCTGTTTACATTGCTATTCATATTGGTGTTTGTGTTGGTAATTACAATATTTGGTGCTTGGGCTTGGGTTTGCTGCGTTCCGATTTCTTCCACCTGTCTTCCGCAGCTTGTGCAGATAACGGCGTCCGCAGCTATTTTTGCGCCGCAGAATTTACAAAACTTTGTCGGAGGAGTAAACTGCGTACCGCCCTGCATTTGTTGATTTTCGTAAGTATTATTCTCCATCTTTTCATCTCCCAACTAATATATGACCTTTCCAGTCCAATATTACAATACCATAGTATTTAACATTTGTCAAGTGCTATGGGTAAAATATATTGTAATATTTGACTGAGGTGATAAAATGCTGGGCAAAAATATCCGAAAGCTTCGGCTTGAACGCAACATCAAGCAGGAGGAGCTCGGGCGGGCAGTCTGGGCGAGCAAGCAGAGCGTCTCGAACTGGGAAAACGAAAACATCATGCCCTCGGTTGAAATCCTTGTGAGGCTTGCCGACTATTTCGGCGTGTCGACCGATTATCTTCTCGGGCGCGAGCAATCGCGCGGGCTTGACACCTCGGGCCTGAGCGGCGAGCAGCTCGCACATCTGCAAATGATAATAAACGACTTAAAAGCCCCGAAATAATCGGGGTTTTCTCTTGCAAACCCGCGCGGAATGTGGTAGTATATTCTCAGAAATCAAAAGAGGTGACCGCTATGAATCTTTCGCAAATTTCCGCCGTCGGCTCGCAGAAGAGCGCAATGACCCTTCACGAAAACCCCGCCGTGCTCCACGTCGGAACGCTGCCCGACCACGCCTATTTCGTCCCGTTCGCGAGCGGCGAGGACTCGTTTTTGCCCCGTGAAAAAAGCTCCCGCTTCGAGCTTCTGAACGGCGATTGGGGCTTCACCTATCGCGGGAGCGTCGTGGATATTATTGATAATTTCTGCGATGCCGCGCCCGAGACAAAGCTTCCTGTACCGTCGAACTGGCAGCTCCACGGCTTCGACACGCCCCAGTACACAAATGTCCAGTACCCCATTCCCTACGACCCGCCGTTCGTGCCCGACGATATACCCGTAGGAATATATTACAAAGAGTATAATTATTCTCCCGACGGGCTGAGAAAAATCCTCTGCTTCGAGGGCGTCGACAGCTGCCTCTATCTCTACATAAACGGCGTATTTGCAGGCTATTCTCAGGTGTCGCACTCTACTTCCGAGTTTGACATCACCGAGCTTCTGCGCTCGGGCGAGAATAAAATCACCGTCGCGGTGCTGAAGTGGTGCGACGGCACCTATCTTGAAGATCAGGACAAAATTCGCCTCTCGGGAATTTTCCGCGACGTCTATATCCTCTCGCGGCCCGAAAAAAGGCTTGCCGACTACCGCGTTCACACGGGCATAAACTTTGACGAAAACTCATCTGAGCTCACGCTCGAAATCAAGGGTGCTGATGCTTCGGTCAGGCTCTTTGACCCTTGCGGTTCGCTCATCGCCGAGGGCAGCGTCGCCGAGGGCAGGCCGTTTTCCTGCAAAGTTGCCGAGCCGAAGCTTTGGAGCGCCGAGACCCCGACGCTCTACCGCCTTGAGATCTCATCGGAAGGCGAGGTGATCGGCGAAGAAGTCGGGTTCAGAGAGGTGCGGATCGACGGCGACGTCATCAAGCTCAACAACAGGCCGATAAAATTCCGCGGGGTAAACCGCCACGACAGCTATCCCGAGAGCGGTTACGCCGCCACGGTCGAGCAGCTCAGGCGCGACCTTTACCAGATGAAGCGGTTCAACATCAACGCGATAAGGACGTCGCACTACCCCAACGCGCCGATCTTCTACAAGCTCTGCGACGAGCTCGGCTTCTACGTCGTCGACGAGGCCGACCTTGAGACCCACGGCAGCATCGACGTCTATCAGGACTTCAAGTGGAGCCGCGGGGGAGGCTACGGCGGCATCGCGCTGACGGTTCGCGACCCGATGTTCGAGCCCGCGATTTTAGACCGCCACAAAAGGCTTGTTTTCCGCGATTTCAACCGTCCCTGCGTGCTGATGTGGTCGCTCGGCAATGAGGCGGGCTATTCCGATGCGATGCGCCGCTCGGCAGAATGGGTAAAATCTGAGGATCCGTCAAGGATTCTCCACTATGAAAGCGTTCACCGCCTTGACGAGGGCGACACCCACGAGCTCGACGTCGTTTCGCGCATGTATCCCCCGACGGATTATGTAAAGAACTATCCCGAGAGCGAGCCCGACGCGATGGGCAGGCCGTTCATGATGTGCGAATACTGCCACGCGATGGGCAACGGCCCGGGCGACCTCGAGGACTACTGGGAGATAATATATCAAAAAGAGAACGTCGCGGGCGCGTTTGTCTGGGAGTGGTGCGACCATAGCGTGCCGCTCGGCAAAACCCCCGACGGCAAGGTAAAATTCGGCTACGGCGGAGACTGGGGCGAGCGCCACAACGACGGCAATTTCTGCTGCGACGGCCTCTGCTACCCCGACAGGCGACCCCACACGGGCCTTCTTGAAGTCAAACAGGTCTACCGCCCGATAAGGGCCGAAAAGGTCTCGAACGGCGAGTTTATCCTGAGAAGCATGCTCGCGTTTGCCCCTGCCGAGGAGCTTTACACCTGCCGCTTTGAGATCACCGAGTGCGGCGAGGTCATTCGCGAGGGGAATGTCCCCCTGAACCTGCCCGCGGGCGGCGAACAGCGCGTTCTTATCCCCGAGACCCGCGATATTGCGCAGAGCCGCTATATAAGGTTCATCTTCGCGCTTAAAGAGGATACCCCTTGGGCCGAAAAGGGCTTTGAAGTCGCGTTCGACCAGCTCGAGCTCTGCGAGAACATGAAAAACACCCTGCCGAGGGAAGCGGGCGGAAAGGCCGAGGCGAAAAGCTCTCCGCTTGAAATAAAAGTTTTCGCGAGCGGCACCGAGTTCACCTTCGACAGAAGAAAGGCCGAGTTCACCTCGATCACAAAGCGCGGTCAGGAAATTCTTGACAGGCCGATGCGCTTCAACTTCTTCCGCGCCCCGACGGATAACGACACTCAGCGCGGCGACTGGCAGCGCCTCCACCTCAGCGACTATATCTCAAAGGTCTATTCCACCGATCTTTGCGAGAAAAACGGCGCGGCGGTCATTTCGGTAAAGCAGTCTTTCGGCTGGTCGGTTCTGCGGCCGTTCGCGAGCGCCAAGACCGAATACACCGTCTTCCCCGACGGCTCGCTGAACATAAAGTCCGAGCTCACGACCGACGAAAAGGTCACGATTCTGCCGAGGTTCGGAATAAGGCTGTTTGTGCCGAAGAGCCTTGAAAATGTCGAATATTACGGCTTCGGCCCGAACGAGAGCTATCTTGACAAGCACCGCTCGTCGTATATCGGCAAATTCACCGCCAAGGCCGCGGATATGTACGAGGACTACATCAGACCGCAGGAAAACTCCTCTCACTGCGGCTGCAAGTATATGACGGTCAGCGGCGGCGGTCTTTCGCTTAGGTTTGAGGCGGCGGGCGATTTCAGTTTCAACGTTTCGGAGTATACCGAGGAAGAGCTTTGCGCCAAGCGCCACAACTTCGAGCTTGAAAAGTGCGGTTCAAACGTCGTCTGCGTCGACGCGATGATGCAGGGCGTCGGCTCAAATTCCTGCGGGCCCGAGCTTTCGGCGAAATATCGGCTTCCGCTGCCGAGGGTCGACCTCGACATAACCCTCGCGCTCGATTGACAGATTATAACATTTCCCGCTCTGCAAAATTCTGCGGAGCGGGATTTTCTGCGTAATTTTTTTCGGCTTCGGCTTGACATATCGGTATAAAGGGATTATAATGTATAAAAAATCAAGAGCTTTGGCGGAACCGCGCGGCAAGGGCGTCGTGCGCGGCTGTCGGCTCTTTTGTATAGGCGGTGATATTTTGTCAAAAAAACAACGAACAGTCAGCCTGATAATCTTCGGCGTGCTGATCGTTCTGCTTCTTGTCGGGGTGATACTCTCGCCGACGGTTGAAAAAGAGCCTATTCAGGCCGCGATGAAGGACGGCGTTCTTCACGAGCATGTCCGTGTGAACTTCTTCGGTCTATCGGTGCACCCGGGGCTTATCTCGGCGTTCACTGTAACGGGGATAATAACCGTCTTTGCGGTGCTGACCCGAATTTTCGCGATACCGAAATTCACAAAGATCCCGAATAAATTCCAGCTCGTTCTTGAGACCGCGGTGAAGTATTTCTCGGGCCTCGCGAAGCAGAACAGCCCCCACCGAAACGGTTTTCTGGGCGCCTATGTCTTCACTGCGGGCGTCTATGTCGCGACAAGCACGGTGTTCGAGCTTTTGGGCGTTCAGGTTATCGCCGAGAACGGCTCGTCGGCGACGCTGCCCGCGCCCCTTGCCGACATAAACGGCGCTATCGCGATGGGCTTTATGTCCTACGGCGTAATACTCATCAGCGGAATAATCTACGGCAGGGCCCACGGCGCGATAAATGCCCTGAAAGACTTCTCGCTGCCGATTTCGATGAGCTTCCGCCTCTTCGGGGCGCTCTTAAGCGGCGCGCTCGTTACCGACCTTGTCTACCACTACCTGCCGCTGAGCTTTGTTCTCCCCGCGATAGTCGCGGTTTTGTTCACCCTTCTGCACGCGATAATCCAGACCTACGTTTTAACGATGCTCGTCTCGGTGTTCTACGGCGAGAGCACCGAAAGGCATGAAAAGAAGCCGAAAATCAAAAAACAAAAGCAAACAGCTTGAAAGGACCTGATGATATGAAAATTTTGAAATCTGTTTTAGCGGTGATGCTTGCTCTCGCGCTCGTCTTCTCGATGAGCACCGTCGTTTTTGCCGACGGCGAGGCAGTCGCCGAGGTCGAGTCTGAAAACACCGTCCGCGATTACAAGGCGGTTGCCGCCGCCGTGATAATCGGGCTTGCCGCCGCAGCGGGCGCCATCGCGATGGCCCTCACGATAATGAAGACTATCGACGGCATCGCAAGGCAGCCCGAGGCCGCGTCGAACATTCGCTCGGCGATGATGCTCGGCCTTGTGTTCATCGAAACCGCGATAATCTATGCCCTTATCGTCGCGATTCTCGTAGTATTCGTACTTTAAGGAAAGGGGGGCAAAAAATGCCGCTCAACATTGATTTTCAGCAGATCTTTCTTCACATGCTGAACTTCGTAATACTCTTTGCGGTGCTCTATTTCCTTCTTTACAAGCCGATAAAAAAATTCATCGACGACCGCGAGGCGGAATATAAAAAAGACGCCGATGAAGCGGCCGAGAAGCTCAAAAAGGCCGACGACGCTCTTGCGGGGCTCGACAAGGCCCTCGCCGAAAAGGAAAAAGAGGCGGAGGAGAAGCGCACCGCCCTTCTTGACGACGCCCGCGCGCAGTATGACAAAAAGCTTGCCGCCGCCGAGGCCGACGCCAAAAAGCTCATAAGCGACGCCCGCGAGCAGGCCGACGCCATTCGCGAAAAGGCCGCCGCCCAGCTTGGCGACGACATCTCGCGCCTTGCCCTTGAATCGGTCAAAAAAACCGTTCTGAGCACCGACGAGGCCTTTGACGCCTTCCTGAGCGCCGTTGAAGAGGAAACCGGCGATGAGTAACGTTATAAAAAATCCTGCAAGGCTTTATTCGGCCGAAAAGCCGAGCGCCGAGCAGCTCAAGCGCTTTGAAAAATTCGTCTCGGGCCACTACGGCGCGCTCGGGCTCGAATGGGTATATGACGAGGCCCTGAGCGACGGTTTTCGCCTTGAGGTCGGAAGCGACATCTATGACTGGAGCCGCGAGGGCCGCCTTCGCCAACTCAGCGACGTTTTATCCTCAATAGACACCGAAGACGCCGAAAAGGTCATTCCGATGTTCCGCGATGCCCTTGACAAGTGGCGCTTAAAGGCCGTCCCCGAGGAGGTCGGAACGGTTTTAACCGTCGGCGACGGCGTTGCGACGGTTCGCGGTCTGCCCGACTGCGAATACGGCGAAATTCTTCTCTTCGAGGGCGGAGTCCGCGGAATGGTTCAGAGCATCACAAAGGCTGAAACGGGCTGCGTTTTATTTGACAGCGACGGCGCGGTCTCTGCGGGCAGCACCGTTCACCGCACAAAGCTTGCCGCGGGTGTTCCCGTCGGCGAGGGCTTTATCGGCCGAGTTACCGACGCCCTCGGCGTGCCGATAGACGGCAAGGGCGAAATAATCGCCGCCGAGCACCGCCCGATCGAAAGCCCCGCCCCGCCGATCGCCGCCCGCCAGCCCGTCAACAGGCCGCTCAAAACGGGCCTTTTGGCCATCGACGCGATGTTTCCGATCGGAAGAGGCCAGCGCGAGCTGATCATCGGCGACAGGCAGACGGGCAAGACCGCCATCGCGATAGACACAATCCTCAACCAGAAGAACGAGAACGTCATCTGCATCTATGTCGCCATCGGCCAGAAAGCAAGCTCGGTTCGGCGGCTTGTAAAGGTTCTTGAGGACGAGGGCGCGATGAAGTATACCGCCGTTATCCTCGCCTCGGCAAGCGATTCCGCGCCGATGCAGTATATCGCGCCGTATGTCGGCTGCACCCTTGCCGAATATTTCATGAACCAAGGCAAGGACGTTTTGATCATCTACGACGACCTCTCGAAGCACGCCGTGGCCTACCGCTCGCTGAGCCTTGTCCTCGGCCGAAGCCCCGGGCGCGAAGCCTACCCCGGCGATGTTTTCTATCTTCACTCCCGTCTTCTTGAGCGCTCGGCCCACCTGAGCGCCTCAATGGGCGGCGGAAGCATGACCGCCCTGCCGATAGTCGAAACTCTTGCGGGCAACGTCTCGGCGTATATTCCGACGAATATAATCTCGATAACCGACGGCCAGATCTTTCTTGACACCGCGCTATTCCGCTCGGGAAGGCGCCCCGCCGTCAATGTCGGCCTCTCGGTTTCGCGAGTCGGCGGCGACGCGATGACCCCATGCCTCAAAAACGCCGCGGGAAGCCTTCGCCTTGAGCTTGCGCAGTACCGCGAGATGAAGGTGTTCACCCAGTTTTCAAACTATCTTGACGACGGAATTCAAAGCAGCCTGCGCTTCGGCGAGGTTCTGATGAACATTTTAAAGCAGGAGCAGTACCGCCCCTACGACGAATGGGAGCAGGTCGTTATCCTTGTTTCCGCGATATCCCACGGGCTCGACAGCCTGCCCGACAGCGGCTTTGAGGAGACGCTGAGGAATCTCTGCGCGGGGTTTGCCGCCTCTCACCCCGATGTCGTTGAAAGAATAAAAGGCGGCGAAAAGCTTTCTGACGGCGACCGTGCCGAGATCGAAAGCTATGCAAAGGCGGCGGAATATGTTAAGTGAGTATGAGCTCCGCGAGCGAATTTCCTCGATAGGCGAGACCCAGAAGATCACGGGCGCGATGTACCTCATCGCCTCGAGCGAGCTTCACCGCGCCAAGGACGCCTTTGACAGCACCGCGCCTTACTTCAAGCTTTTGCGAACCGAGATAAAGCGAATTTTCCGCTCTTTGGGCGATGTCGAGAGCAGATACATGTACCCCGCCGACGGCAGCCGCCTTTCCGACGGGCGCTACGGAATTTTGCTCATCACCGCCGACAAGGGCCTCGCGGGGAGATATAACATGAACGCCATCGGCGAGGCCGAGCGCGCGATGAAAGAGCACCCCGATTCAAGGCTCTATGTCGTCGGAAGCTATGGCAGAAAGTATTTTATGGCTAAAAATATACCCTTTGTAGAAAATTTTGAGTTCTCGGCCCAAAGTCCGACGCTTCACCGCGCAAGAAAAATCGCCGCGATACTTCTTCACGACTTCATCGGCGGCGAGATCGACAAGATATTCGTGATATATTCCCACTGCCGAAACGACGCCGTCATCGACGTCGTCAACGACAGAATACTTCCCTTCCACCGCGGCCAGTTCTCCGACGGCACCGAGCCGCCCGAGAGCTTCAAGTTCTTCCCGTCTGAAAAGGAAGTCCTCGAATCGGTCGCGCCGAGCTATGTCTGCGGCTTTATCTACTCCGCGCTCACCGACAGCTTTTTAAGCGAACAGCGCTCGCGAATGTCTGCGATGGAGACCGCCGACAAAAGCGCAAGAGATATGCTTGCCGAGCTTGACTTTGAATGTAACAGGCTTCGGCAGAGCGAGATCACCCGCGAAATAACCGAGATATCCGCCGCAGCGAGATATCAGAAGCAGAAAAAGGCCGAAAAAACGGTCTGAAAGGATTGATTTTATGACGGTCGGAAAGATCACCGCTATAAACGGCTCGGTTGTCGACGTTGAATTTTCGGGAGGGCTTCCCGCCCTTCGCGAGGCGCTCACCGTCATCGTCGGCAAGACCCCGAGGGTCATGGAGGTCGCTCAGCACACGGGAAGAAAGACTGTCCGCTGCATAATGCTTGCCCAAAGCGAGGGGCTCACCCTCGGAATGGAGGTATACGCAAGCGGCAGCGGCATCAGGGTGCCCGTCGGAAAGGACGTCCTCGGCAGGGTATTCAACGTTCTCGGCCAAACCATCGACGACGGCGAACCCCTCCCGAAGAGCGTTCCCCGCAGCCCCATTCACCGCAGCCCGCCGAAATATTCCGAGCTCTCGACCGAAAACGAGATCTTGGAGACGGGAATCAAGGTCATCGACCTTCTTGAACCCTACCCCCGCGGCGGAAAGATCGGCCTCTTCGGCGGCGCGGGCGTCGGAAAAACGGTTCTGATTCAGGAGCTTATCCACAACGTCGCGATGGCCCAAGGCGGCTATTCCGTCTTTGCGGGCGTCGGCGAGCGTTCCCGCGAGGGCTCAGACCTCTGGAACGAGATGAAGGAGTCGGGGGTTCTTTCCCGAACCGCCCTCGTCTACGGCCAGATGAACGAAGCCCCGGGCGTAAGAATGAGGGTCGCGCTCTCGGGCCTCACGATGGCCGAGCACTTCCGCGATGTCGAGCACCGCGACGTTCTTTTCTTTATTGATAACATTTACAGATTTGTCCAAGCGGGCTCCGAGGTCTCGGCGCTGCTCGGAAGAATGCCTTCGGCGGTCGGTTATCAGCCGATGCTCGCCGAGGAGATGGGCGCGCTTCAGGAGAGGATAGCCTCGACCCGAAATGGCTCGATAACGTCGATACAGGCCGACTATGTCCCTGCCGACGACCTCACCGACCCCGCCCCCGCGACGACATTCACCCACCTTGACGCGACGACGGTTTTGTCGCGAAAGGTCGCCGAGCAGGGGATTTACCCCGCCGTTGACCCGCTCGAGAGCAGCTCAAGATTTCTCGACGCCAAGACCGTCGGCAAGGAGCACTATGAGATTGCGCGCGGGGTTCAGGAGATACTTCAGAAGTATCACGAGCTTCAGGATATAATCGCGATACTCGGCATCGACGAGCTCTCGGACGAAAACCGAGCGGCGGTGCTCCGCGCAAGAAAGGTGCAGAGATTCCTCTCTCAGCCGATGTTCGTCGCCGAAAAATTCACGGGCACCGAGGGCAAATACGTCCCCCTGAGCGAGACGCTCCGAGGGTTCGGCGCGATAATAAACGGCGAGGTCGACGACCTTCCCGAGGCGGCGTTCTTCAACGTCGGAACGCTTGACGACGTTTACAGGAAGGCGGGCAAAATAAAATGAACACCTTTGAGCTGAGCATTCTTGCGGCCGACAAGGTTTTCTATCAAGGCGGGTGCAGCTCGCTTGTGATACCCACCGCCGACGGGCAGTACGGAATCCTCGCGAACCACGAGAACACCGCCATCGGAATATCCATAGGCCAGGCTTCTTTTATCGATGAAGAGGGCCGCCGTCAGGAGGCGGTGCTTTCAACGGGCATATGCATGATAGAGGACAACACGGTGACGATACTTATTGAAACCGCCGAGCGCCCCGAGGAGATCGACAGGCTTCATGCCGAGCAGGACGCCGCAGACGCAAGGCGGGCCCTCGAGCACAAGGGCAATGTATACGATACCCGCCGCGCTCAGGCGAAAATGGCAAGGGCGATCTCGCGTCTCAAGGCCAAGGACCGCACCGAAATCGACTGAACGGAGGAAAAATGAGCTATATCGAGGTTGAATATCCCGCCGACAAGGCAGGTTTTTACAAAACTCTCCGCGAGCAGCTCGCCCTTTACACCGAGGGCGAGAGCGACTTCATCGCGGTTCTGGCGAACGCGGCTTCGGTCCTGAAGCTCGCCTTCAAAGAGGCCAACTGGGCGGGGTTTTATCTTGTTTCGGGCGATGCTCCCGAGAGCGGCCTGAAGCTCGGCCCGTTTCAGGGCAAGCCCGCCGTTCAGAGAATAGGCTTCGGGCTCGGCGTCTGCGGCACTGCGTTAAAGCGCGGCGAGTCGATAGTCGTCGAAGAGGTCGAATGCTTTGAGGGGCATATCGCCTGCGACTGCAACACCCATTCCGAAATCGTCATACCGATGAGGGACGGCGATAAGATCATCGGCGTGTTAGATATGGACAGCATCACCCCCGCATATTTTGACGACGCCGACCGAGAAGAGCTCGAAAAACTCCTTCCGATGCTCTTAAGGCCGCCGATGTAAAGAACATCAGACAGACAAAAAGCGCCTCGGCGTGATATAATACTGCCGAGGTGATACGCGTGGAACTTCAGAACACGATAAAAAATCTTCGCACGAACATGGGCCTTTCTCAGGAGCAGCTTGCCGACGCGGTGTACGTCACCCGCCAGACCGTTTCGAGCTGGGAGAACGGAGTTTACTTTCAAAAAGGTGACTGAAATTTGCACCCATGTTAATTACAAGAACAAGCCTTTCAGAAACCGCTGAAAGGCTTATTTTATGGGCTTTTACAGTAATCTTCCTTTCTCAATCCAATAATTATCTGATTACAGTTGTTCTGGAACTATTTTCAAAATATTCCCGCTCCCCCTGCATTATGCAGAACCCGAGCGGGGATTTTTGTTTCAAGATGACAGGAGGAAATTATGGCAGTATTTCGTGTTGAAAAAACAAAAAACTATGCCGTGATGTCAAAGCACCACTTTCAAGACAAGAGTATACTTCTGAATAACTTGAAAAGTCTTACGCAAAATAACCGTGTGCTTGACAAATTGCGATTTTGTGGTATAATGTATTCAAACAAATTGTGATTATGAGTGTTTTAGGCAAAATAGAAATTGCGACGGAGGTTCTGAATGTTCAAAAGAAAAATATATGACAAACTCGTTGAGTGGAAAAACGAATCGAACGGGAAAACCGCGCTGATGATTGAAGGCGCACGGCGCGTTGGGAAATCCACGGTTGCCGAGGAATTTGCAAAGCGGGAATATGAAAGCTATATACTGATAGATTTTTCATCGACGTCAAAAGCGGTCAAGAACCTATTCGAGGATATGACCGATCTGAACTATTTTTTCCTTCAGCTTCAGCTGCTGTTCAGAACAGATCTTATCGAGCGCCGTTCGCTGATAATATTTGACGAGGTACAGCTTTTTCCTCTTGCAAGGCAGGCAATAAAGCATCTTGTAAAAGATCACAGGTATGATTATCTCGAAACCGGTTCGCTTATCTCCATAAAGAAAAACGTCAAGGACATTCTCATTCCGAGTGAAG
>CANQWC010000018.1 GCA_947627455.1 uncultured Clostridia bacterium
TATTCGGTCGACGAGCTCAACAAAGAACTCGCGGAAATCAGCTGATAGGCATATACAAATAAAAGGGAAGCTCCGATGAGGGGCTTCTTTTTTTGGCTGAGCGCTCATAAAATATAGAAAAAAGGGGGCATATTCATGAGCGAACAGATGACCGCGCACCATAGCGCGATCCTTCAGGACCGCGCAAACCTTGAGCTTTCGGGCGTCACCGACGTCGACAGCTTCGACGAAAACGAGATATCGCTTTATACGACTCTCGGCGAGATGGTGATTCGCGGAAAGGCGCTTCACGTCAACGCGATGAACGTCGACACGGGCGATATGCAGATCGACGGCGATATCCGCTCGATCGTCTACGGCGACAAGGACAGAAAGAAAAAGCTCGGCCTTTGGGGGAAGATAACAAGATGACCCGCGAGGAGCTTTATGCGCTGAGGTTCTTCGGGACGGAGCTTGAAATAAAGCTTTTTCTGGGCGCGATGGTTTTGGGGGTGCTTCTGGGCGGGGTGTATGACCTTTTGCGCGCGCTGAGAATGACGCTTCGGCACCCGCCGCTCATCGTTTTTTTCGAGGACGCGGTTTTCACCGTCTTCTGCGGCTGCGCTTATTATTCCTACTGCACCGAGCTTTGCAGGGGCGAAATAAGGCTTTTTGTGCTGATCGGCGCGGCGATCGGCTTTGCTGCGTATATCCTCACGCTCGGGCGGTTTGTCTCGCGATCGGTATCGGCGGCGGTAATGCTCGCCAAAAATTTCTCAAAACTATTGGGCAATATGTTTAAAAAACTGTTGGAAGTTTTGTGCGGGGTGCCGTTTTTTCAAAAAGAAGGCGACAAAATCGAAGAAAATCCTTGCGCTGACGAGGATGTTTGATGTATAATCACAATGTGTAGTGGTATCACCAAATTCAGAGGAGGCGCGGGAATGGCTAAACCGGAAAAAAAGCGCAGGTCGCATTTTGCCGACCTGATTAAGCTCGCGCTCTTTGTTTTGGTAATCGTCTATGCTGTCGGAATTATTATCCAGACTCAGGCGGACATCGCGGAACAAAAAAGCCGCATCGAAAAGCTTGAGACCGAGATTACCGAAACTCGGCAGGAAAACGACGAATACCGCCGCATACTCAACACCGACGACGAAGAGGAGTATATGTTCACCGTCGCGGTCGAAAAGTTGGGCTATGCGTATCCCCGCGAAAGAAGATTCTATGCAAAGACTCTTAATTAGCGGCCGCACGGACATCAAAGAAAGAGGAAATCAAGCGCACCATGTATCCTGAAGTAGGAGAAATTTTAGAGGGAAAAGTCACCGCAATTCTCAAGTTCGGCGCCTTCGTCGACATCGGCGGGGGAAAATCGGGAATGGTTCACATTTCCGAAGTGGCAAACACTTATGTGAACGACATCAAAGACCACGTTGCCGAGGGGCAGACCGTTAAGGTCAAGGTCATAAATGTCGCCGACGACGGCAAGATAAGCCTGTCGATCAAAAAAGCTCAGCAGCAGGAGGAACCGCACCCCCGCAAGCAGCAGTATCAGCGCAGACCCGAGGCTCAGAACAAGGATAAGGACTCGGAGCCGCCGACAGTTCGCCATCACACCGCTAAAAAACCCGTCAAGAAGGAAACTGTTTCCATCGAGGATCTTGAATATGCATACGAACCGAAGTCTACAGTCACCGACGCGGGTTTTGAGGATATGCTCTCGAAGTTCAAGATGTCGAGCGAGGACAGAATGACGGGCTATAAGATGATGGACGTCAAAAAGCGCGGAAGAAGAAAATAAAGATTTGCCCCCAATTTCGGGGGCATTTTATTCAAATCGGAGGAATTCAAATGAAAAAGCTCTTTGCCGCGACGGCGATAATCGCCCTTTTCGCGATGCTCTCGGCCTGCGGGATTTCTGAGCCTGTCGTCGGGGAAGACCTTATTCTCGGCGCGCGCGAGTGGTATACCTCTCTTGACTCAGCAAAGGTCGAGGTCGTGAACGAGGAGACGGCAGAGGCCGAACAGACCTTTATATATAAGTATGACGAAAAGGGCATGATGACCTATTCATACGTCGGAAAGGGCGAGGGCATAAGCCTTGCGCAGTATAACAACGGCCGCGAACAGTTCACCGATGACAACGGCACCGTCACCGCGCTCGATTCTTCTGACCTAAACTTCACCGCCTATTCTCGCGAGGTTCCCTACCCGATGGCGGGCGAGGGGCTTATACTTTTTTATAAGAGGGCGATCATTCCCGAAAAAAGCAGCATCGAGGAGATCTATATGCTCGGCTTTGCGGGGCCTGTAACTTGGGTTCACCATGAATATGACCCCGAAAAGCTCGGCCAATATGACGGCGAGGGCGAAATAAGCGCCTTTGCGGTCGATTATCACTTTGACGCCGACGGAAATTTCATCGACATGATCGAGAGGACCGAGATAACCCTCGACGGAAAGACAGAATCGCACGCCTATGAGATTCTTATCAGCGAGCAAAACGCCATCACGCGGGTCGAAAATGTTGTCGATATTTCTCGGATCGCGGAGGAAAATTAAGGGTTTGTATATTTTGCATAATTTTCCGCCGAAAATTTTTAAAAAGTTCTATGCATTAAATTTCTCATAAAACTTGACTATTGGCCGCCCTTGGTGGTATATTATACCTTGCGTGACTGCGAAAGATATGCGATGAAGTTGAAGGTTGCCGCCTTGGGCGGGTAATTTCAACAGAGTATGTCCGATTTTAAATTGGGCGACTGTAATAACTGCACGAGCCGACCTGACGTATCTTGCGAACGCCGAAAGGCGCTAACGAACGGTCGGTGACCCGAAGGTGTGGTGATTTGGTCCTCCGAAAAACCGAAAGTTTTTCGGCGTTTTTTATGGAGGAAAAAGAAACACACGGAAGCGTGTATTTAAGACAGCAAACCCGCATCAAAAGCGGGTAAAGCCCCCACAAAGCATTTTTTAAGGAGGCAGTAAAATGGCAGTCAATGAAAAAATCAGAATCAAGATCAAGGGCTATGAGCACTCGAATGTCGACGCTGCTGCGGCTAAGATAGTCGAAGCGGCAAAGAGGAGCGGCGCAAAGGTCTCGGGACCTGTTCCGCTTCCGACCGACAAGGAAGTCGTCACGATTCTCCGCGCTGTATTTAAGGATAAGGACAGCCGCGAGCAGTTTGAACTCAGGACTCACAAGAGACTGATCGACGTTCTTCACCCGACAAACGAGACCACCGCAGCACTTCAGAATCTTGAACTTCCTGCAGGCGTTGACATCGTAATGGAGATCAAGTAATCTCCCAAAGAAACCGTTGTTACAGGTTTCTCAGCGAAAACGCTTCAGGTCAAGTCGGTTGATCCGACCAATAACCGTATAGGAGGAAAACCAAATGAACAAAGGCATCATCGGAAAGAAGATTGGTATGACCCAAGTCTTCGACGAGGCCGGAAAAGTCATTCCGGTTTCGGTAATCGAGGCAGGACCCTGCGTCGTTGTCCAGAAGAAGACCGTTGAGAACGACGGCTATGAAGCTGTTCAGCTCGGCTTCGGCGACACGACCGCAAAGAGCCTCAAAAAGCCCCTTACAGGCCACTTCAAGAAGGCGGACGTCGCCCTCAAGAAGCACCTCAAGGAATTCAGGCTCGCCGACACCGCATCGCTTAACGTTGGCGATATCGTCAAGGCGGACATCTTTGCTGAGGGCGACATTGTCGACGTCAGCGGAATTTCAAAGGGTAAGGGATTCGCAGGCACTATCAAGCGCTGGAACAATCACCGCTTAAAGGAAACCCACGGTACGGGACCTGTTCACCGCCACGCGGGTTCGATGGGCGCGTGCTCGTCGCCTTCGAGAATCTTCAAGGGCAAGGGAATGCCCGGCCACCTTGGAGCAGAAAAGGTAACCATCCTCAATCTCGAAGTCGTCAGGGTTGACGCAGAAAACAATCTTATCGCTGTAAAGGGCGCTATCCCGGGCCCTCGCAACGGAATCGTCACCGTTCGCGACAGTGTTAAGAAGGCTTAGTGGAAGGAGGAAACACAATGTCTAAGATTTCCGTTTATGACATCAAGGGCAACGTCGTTGCCGACACTGAGCTTAACGACGCAATCTGGGGAATTGAGCCCAACGTCCCCGTTATGCACACTATGGTAGTCAACTACCTTGCAAATCAGAGGCAGGGCACTCAGTCCACCCTCACAAGAACCGAAGTTTCGGGCGGCGGAAGAAAGCCCTGGAGACAGAAGGGAACAGGACATGCCCGTCAGGGTTCGACCCGTTCTCCTCAGTGGACTCACGGCGGAGTTGCACTCGGCCCGAAGCCCCGCAGCTATCGCTTTACCGTCAATAAGAAGGTAAAGAGGCTTGCGATGAAGTCGGCGCTTTCGTCAAAGCTTGCCGAGGGAAGCGTTATCGTTCTGGACGCGATTGATTTTGAGAACATCAAGACCAAGAACGTCACCGAAATGCTCAAGGCCCTCGGAGCGGAGGGAAAGGCGCTCATCGTCAACACCGCTGTCGACGAGAAGCTTATCAAGAGCGCACGCAATATCCCCGGAGTCAAGACCGCGCTCGTCAACACTCTTAATGTTTACGACATTCTCGGACACGATAAGTTCATCGTTGTCAAGGACGCCGTCGCAAAGATAGAGGAGGTATACTGCTAATGGTTAAGACCGCTCAGGATATTATTCTCAAGCCCGTCATCACCGAGGCTTCGATGGACGCGCTTAGGCACGGCAAATATACTTTCAGAGTATTGAAGACCGCCAACAAGCACGAGATCAAGGACGCTGTTGAGAGAATCTTCGGCGTTAAGGTTGCCAAGGTCCACACTATGCACATGAGGGGCAAGACCCGCAGAATGGGCAGATATGAAGGAACCACACCTTCATGGAAGAAGGCAATCGTGACCCTCGCGGAGGGCTCTAAGACCATTTCGTTCTTCGACGGAATGATTTGACGGCTTTTGCCGATGTATGTATGGGATAATTAAATCCCGCAAAACCTCAGATAAGGAGTGAAAACACATGGCCATAAAGAGCTATAAGCCGACCACGAACGGGCGCCGCGGAATGACAGTCACCGATTACAGCGTTCTTTCAAAGGTCGAGCCCGAAAAGAGCCTTCTTGAACCTATGAAGAAGACCTCGGGCAGAAACAGCTATGGCAGAATCACCGTTCGTCATCACGGCGGCGGCGAAAGAAGAAAATACCGTGTAATTGATTTCAAGAGAAATAAGCTTGACATGGACGCAACAGTCATGACTCTTGAATACGACCCGAACCGCTCGGCGCACATCGCCCTCGTTCAGTATGAGGACGGCGAGAAGAGATATATCATTGCACCGAACGGCCTTAAGGTGGGCGACACCGTCCGCGCGGGGGTCGGGGCCGACATCAAGCCCGGCAACGCCCTTCCGCTCATCAACATTCCCGTCGGTACCTTTATCCACAATATCGAGCTTTACCCCGGCAAGGGCGCCCAGCTCGTCCGCTCGGCGGGCAACATGGCCCAGCTTATGGGCCGCGAAGGCGACAAGGTTCTTATCCGTCTTCCTTCGGGCGAAATGAGATATGTCCCCGCTAACTGCATGGCGACTATCGGGCAGGTCGGAAACATCGACCACGAGAACGTTCACCTCGGCAAGGCGGGAAGAAAACGCCACATGGGCATCAGGCCCACCGTCAGAGGTTCGGTCATGAACCCCTGCGACCACCCGCACGGCGGCGGCGAGGGCAAGGCGCCTGTCGGTCGTCCGTCTCCTGTTTCCCCTTGGGGCAAGCCCACAATGGGATACAAGACTCGCGCGAAGCACAACCGCTCCGATAAGTATATCGTGAAGCGCCGCAACGCCAAGTAAGCCGAAAGGAGGCAGATGAAGAATGGGTAGAAGTGTTAAAAAAGGACCTTTCGTGCAGGAATCGCTTTACAAAAAGGTCATCGCTATGAACGAAACGGGAGAGAAGAAGGCCATCAAGACATGGAGCCGCGCTTCGGTTATCTTCCCTGATTTCGTTGGTCATACATTTGCCGTTCACGACGGCCGCAAGCATGTTCCCGTTTACATCACCGAGGATATGGTAGGTCACCGACTCGGGGAGTTCGCTCCGACGAGAACCTTTAAGGGCCACGCGGGCTCGAAGACGTCGAATAACGGTAAATAGGCCGAAAGGAGGAAATTCAAATGGAAGCTAAGGCAATACTCAGAAATGCCCGTATTGCTCCCCGTAAGGTTGAAATTGTCCTCAACCTTATAAGAGGCAAGGATCTTGAAACAGCTCTTGCCATTATGAAGCACACTCCTAAGTCTGCGTGCGAATATCTTATCAAGCTCGTCAACTCGGCCGCGGCCAACGCGGAAAACAACTTCAGCATGGACAGAAATAATCTCTATGTTTCGGAATGCTATGTTTGCTCGGGGCCGACGCTCAAAAGAATTCACGCAAGAGCTAAGGGCAGTGCCGCAAGAATCCTCAAGAGAACCTCGCATATAACCGTCGTTCTCAAGGAAAAGGAATAAGTCGGAAGAGGAGGTAAACTATGGGACAAAAAGTTAATCCGCACGGTCTGCGTGTCGGAATCATTAAGGATTGGGATTCCCGCTGGTTTGCAGATAAGAGCACTTTCGGCGACACCCTTGTTGAAGATTACAATATCCGTAACTACATCAAGAAGAATCTCTATTCCGCGGGAGTACCCCGCATTGAAATCGAAAGATTTGCTGACAAAGTCAAAATCAACATTCACTGCGCAAAGCCCGGCCATGTTATAGGCCGCGGCGGCGAGGCGATTGAAAAGCTTCGCGCCGATATCGAGAAGAAGATCGGTAAGAGCGTTTCGCTCAATATCTTTGAGGTGAAGTCGCCCGATCTCAACGCTCAGCTTGTCGCAGAGAGAATCGCTTTGGACCTTGAGAACAGAGTCGCTTTCAGAAGGGCCATGAAGGGCGCTATCGGAAGAGCGATGAAGCTTGGCGCAAAGGGAATCAAGACCAAGGCTTCGGGCCGCTTGGGCGGTGCCGAAATCGCAAGAAGCGAGACCTATCATGAGGGCACTATCCCGCTTCAGACCATCAGGGCCGATATCGACTACGGAACCGCTGAGGCCGCCACCACCTATGGCAGAATCGGCGTAAAGGTCTGGATCTATAAGGGCGAAGTCCTCAAGGGCGAGGCTGCCCCCGCTGAGGAGAAGCCCGACCGCCGCAACCGCCGCCCGAGAAACGGCGACGACAGGCCCCGCAGACCCAGAAACGACAACCGTGCCCCGAGAGGGGAAAACAGAAAAGAAGGAGGTAATAAATAATGTTACTTCCAAAGAGAGTTAAGTACCGCAAGCAGCACCGCGGAAGAATGACAGGCAAGGCCACAAGGGGCAACTATGTGGCATACGGAGATTACGGACTTCAGGCTCTTGAGCCCTCGTGGATCACCTCGGCGCAGATCGAGGCCGCCCGTATCGCTATGACCCGTTACATCAAGCGCGGCGGACAGGTATGGATAAAGATCTTCCCCGACAAGCCCGTTACCACCAAGGCGCTCGGCACCAGAATGGGTTCAGGTAAAGGTACCCCCGAGTTCTGGGTCGCAGTTGTAAAGCCCGGCAAGGTTATGTTCGAGATCGCGGGCGTCACCGAAGACGTCGCAAAGGAAGCCATGCGTCTTGCGGCTCACAAGCTGCCTATCAAGTGCAAGTTCGTTAAGAAGGAAGAGGAGGGTGAGCAGTAATGAAAACAAGCGAAATCAAAGAAATGACTCTTGTCGAGATGCAGTCAAAGCTCGCCGACCTTCGCGAGGAGCTTTTCAACCTTCGCTTCCAGCACACTGTCAACCAGCTCGATAACCCGATGAGAATCAAGGCCGTGAAGAAGGACATCGCCAGAATCATGACTTTCATTCGCCAGCGGGAATCCGAGTGATTGAGAGGAGGATAACACAATGAGCGAAAGAAAGCTTAGAAAGACAAGAGTGGGCAAGGTTGTCTCTGACAAGATGGATAAGACCATTGTCGTCGCCATTGAAGACAACGTTATGCACCCGCTTTATAAGAAGATCATCAAGAGAACGGTTAAGTTCAAGGCACACGATGAAGAGAATGCCGCTCATGTTGGCGACAAGGTCCAGATCATGGAGACCCGCCCTCTTTCAAAAGACAAGAGATGGCGTCTTGTAAAGGTTCTTGAGCAGGCCAAGTAATCGAAAAAAGGATTTAAATTCTGAAAGGAGGAACTTGCTGTGATACAGATGCAGACCAGACTCAAGGTTGCTGACAACACGGGCGCAAAAGAGCTCATGTGCATCAGAGTTTTGGGCGGCACTCGCCGCAAGTACGCCAATATCGGCGATGTCGTGGTGGCCTCGGTAAAAAAGGCGGCCCCGGGCGGCATGGTCAAGAAGGGCGACGTAGTTAAAGCAGTAATCGTTCGTTCAACAAAGGGCTTGCGCCGTGACGACGGAACTTATATCCGTTTCGACGAGAACGCGGCCGTTATAATCAAAGAGGATAAGACCCCGAGGGGAACCCGTATCTTTGGACTTGTAGCCAGAGAGCTCAGGGACCATGACTTTGTTAAGATCATGTCCCTTGCCCCCGAGGTACTTTAAGGAGGAGCCGCAGATATGAATAAAATTCACGTTAAAACAGGCGACTCCGTTGTCATTCTCAGCGGAAAGGACAAGGGCAAGAGAGGAAATGTTCTTGCCGTTTCGCCGAAGGAAGGCAAGCTTATAGTCGAGGGGTGCAACATCGCGACAAAATCGGTCAAGCCCCGCAGACAGGGTGAAGCAGGCGGAATCGTCAAGGCCGAAGCGGCCATGTATTCAAGCAAGGTAGCGCTTTATTGCCCCAAGTGCCAGAGAGGCGTTCGTTACGGCGTTAAAGTCGAGGACGGCCAAAAGGTCAGGGTATGCAAGCGCTGCGGTGCCGAAATCAAGTAAGGAGGATATAAAGATGGCAAGACTTAAAGATTATTATGTCAGCGATATAGCCCCCGCGCTTATGAAGAAATTCGGCTATAAGAACGTCATGCAGATTCCGAAGCTTGACAAGGTCGTCATCAATGTCGGCTGCGGCGAGGCCAAGGAGAATTCCAAGGTCGTCGACGCCGTCATCACCGACCTCTCGGCCATTACAGGCCAGAAGCCGATCGTCTGCAAGGCGAAAAAGTCCGTCGCTAACTTCAAACTCCGTGAGGGTATGCCTGTCGGCGTTAAGGTAACTCTTCGCTCTGACAAGATGTATGAATTTGTCGACAGACTTTTCAATGTCGCTTTCCCGCGTGTTCGCGACTTCAAGGGCATCAACCCCAACTCGTTTGACGGAAGAGGCAACTATTCAACAGGCATCAAGGAGCAGCTCATCTTCCCCGAGATCGAGTTTGACAAGATCGATAAAGTCCGCGGTATGGATATCAACTTCATCACTACCGCCAAAACCGACGAAGAGGCCAAAGAGCTGCTTTCAATGCTCGGCGCCCCGTTCGCTAAGTAATGAGGAGGATTAAAGATGGCTAAGAAATCAATGATTTTGAAACAGCAGGCAAAGCCAAAGTTCTCGTCTCGTGCTTACAACAGGTGCAAGATCTGCGGAAGACCTCATGCTTATCTCAGAAAATTCGGCATCTGCCGCATCTGTTTCAGAGAGCTTGCGCATGACGGCCAGATTCCCGGTGTAAAGAAAGCAAGCTGGTAGAACCAAGTAAAGGAGGCAAAACAGTATGCAGATTACTGATACGATAGCAGATTTGCTGACAAGAGTCCGCAACGCGAGCTCGGCAAAGCATGCTACTGTTGATGTTCCCGCGTCAAACGTCAAGAAGGCGATAACCGAAATCCTCCTCAACGAGGGCTACATTAAGGGTTATCAGGTCGTCGAGGACGGCAAGCAGGGAATCATCAGAATTACACTGAAATATGACGAAAACAAGGCGCCCGTTATCTCGGGGCTCAGAAGAGTTTCAAAGCCCGGTCTGAGGATCTATTCAAGCTGCGAGGATATGCCGAAGGTCATGAAGGGCCTCGGTGTTGCGATAGTTTCGACCTCAAAGGGAATAGTCACCGACCGCAAGGCGAGAGAGCTTGGCGTTGGCGGCGAGATTCTCGCGTTCGTCTGGTAAGGAGGAAGTTATGTCAAGAATAGGATTAAAGCCCATAACTGTCCCCGCGGGCGTCGAGGTAAACGTTGCCGACGGTAACGTCGTTACGGTAAAGGGACCAAAGGGCACACTTACGAAGAAATTCAACCCCACCCTGACCATCGCTGTTGAGAACGGCGAGATCAAGGTTTCGCGCCCCGACGACGAGCAGCTCTCGAAGTCGCTTCACGGCCTCACAAGAACCCTTGTTCACAACATGGTCGAGGGTGTTCAGAACGGTTATCAGAAGCTTCTGGTGATCGAGGGAACAGGTTACAGGGCCGCAAAACAGGGCAAGGACGTTATACTCAACCTAGGCTATTCGCATCAGGTAGTGGTATCCGAGACCGATACCATTAAGCTTGAGGTGCCCCAGCCGAACCAGATTCTCGTCAAGGGAATCGATAAGCAGGAAGTCGGTCAGTTCGCTTGCGAAGTCAGGGCAAAGCGCCCGCCCGAGCCTTATAAGGGCAAGGGTATCCGCTATGACGGCGAGGTTATCGTTCGCAAGGCGGGCAAGGCCGGCAAAGGCGCAAAGAAGTAATTAAAGGAGAGACCAAGCTATGGTAAAATTAGTTGACAGAGCCAAGGCAAGAGCTCACCGCCACTTGAGAGTCCGCGCCAAAATAAGCGGGACCGCCGCCTGCCCCCGTCTCAATGTATTCCGCTCCGCAAAGCATATCTATGCTCAGGTAATAGACGATGTAAGCGGAACCACCCTTTGCGCCGCGTCGAGCATGACCAAGGGTTTTGAAGGAAGCGGCGCCAACGTTGAGGGCGCAAAAAAGGTCGGCGGAATGATCGCCGAGCTTTGCAAGGAAAAGGGAATCGAAAAAGTCGTTTTCGACAGAGGCGGTTATGTTTATCACGGCCGTGTCGCCGCTTTGGCTGACGGCGCCCGTGAAGGCGGACTTAAGTTCTAAAAGGAGGGAATCGTTTTGGCAATTATTGACGCTTCAAAATTAGAGCTTGTTGAAAAGCCGGTAGCTATCAACCGCGTTTCAAAGACCGTTAAGGGCGGCCGAATCATGAAATTCTCGGCGCTGATGGTCGTTGGCGACGAAAACGGCATTGTCGGTTTCGGAATCGGCAAATCGAGCGAAGTTCCCGACGCTATCCGCAAGGGAATTGAAGACGCGAAGAAGAATCTTATAAAGATCCCGCTCAAGGGGACCACAATCCCTCACGACGTAGTCGGAATCTACGGCGCGGGAAGAGTTCTTCTGAGACCTGCCGCCGCAGGTACGGGAGTTATCGCGGGCGGACCTGTTCGCGCGGTTATCGAAGCCGCGGGCATCAAGGACATCAGAACAAAATCTCTTCGCTCGAATAACCCCTGCAACGTGGTTAGAGCAACCTTCAACGGCTTGCAGTCTTTGAGATCTGCGGACGAAGTCGCCGCTAAGAGAGGAAAGACTGTTAAGGAGATATTCGGAAAAGAAGGAGGAGAGAAGTAATGGCGCTTAAGATCGAGCTCGTGAAGAGCCTTAACGGAAGGCTTAAAGACCAGATTGCGACCGCCAACGCTCTCGGCCTTAGAAAGATTGGGGACGTTACGGTTCAGCCCGACAACCCCCAGACCAAAGGAAAAATCAACAAGATCGTACACCTGATCAAAGTTACCGAAGAATAAAATAAGGAGGTGTAGCAAATGAAACTGCACGATTTGGCGCCCGCCGAGGGCTCGAAGCGCGAGGCGAAAAGGGTCGGAAGAGGCCACGGCTCGGGCTGGGGCAAGACCGCGGCAAAGGGCCATAAGGGCCAGAACGCCCGTTCGGGCGGCGGAGTAAGGCCGGGCTTTGAAGGCGGACAGACCAGACTCGCAAGAAGAATCCCGAAGAGAGGATTCAACAACGTTTTTGCGACTGAATACACCGCAATCAACGTTTCTGACCTTGAAAAATTTGTCGACGGCACCGTTGTTGACACCGAGCTTTTAAAGGCTGCGGGCGTTATCAAGAAGGAAAACGACGGTGTTAAGGTTCTCGGAAACGGCGAACTTACCAAAAAGCTCACTGTTAAGGCAGCAGCTTTCTCTGCAACCGCTAAGGAGAAGATAGAGAAGGTCGGCGGAGAGGCAGAGGTGGTTTAAGGTGTTCGAGACGTTAAAAAACGCATGGAAGGTTCAGGACATCAGAAAAAAGCTCCTCTTTACCCTCTTTATCGTAATTATTTACAGGCTCGGCGGTTATATCCCCGTCCCCTTCCTTGACGCTTCGGCTATCGGCGAAATGATAGGCGACAGCGGAAACATCTTCAGCTACCTTAATGTCCTTTCGGGCGGAACCTTCTCGAGAGCAACGCTTATGTGCCTCTCGATCTCGCCCTATATCAACGCGCAGATCATTATTCAGCTTCTGACCTTCGCGATCCCCGCCCTTGAGCGTCTTGCAAAAGAAGGGGAGACGGGAAGAGCAAAGCTTGACATGATCACAAAGTATACGACACTCGGCATCGCGCTGTTCCAGTCGTGGGCTTACTACCTCACCCTCAAGAACAGCGGCTCGCTCACCTATTCCGAGGGCTTCTCAAAGGTCATGGCCGAGATCGTCATCATCGCGTGCTTCACCGCGGGTGCCATGCTCGTTATCTGGCTCGGCGCCCAGATCGATAAGCACGGAATCGGCAACGGAATCTCGATGCTCCTCTTCGCGGGTATCGTCGCAAACCTCCCCGAATCCTTCGGCGCGACCTTCTCGCAGCTTGCATCGACAGGCCGGCCCTTCTACATCGCGCTTATCCCGATCATCATCGTCATCTTCATCGTTCTCATCGCGTTCATCGTCTTCATGGACAACGCCGAGAGAAGAATTCCGATTCAGTACGCAAAGCGCGTCGTCGGAAGAAAGATGTACGGCGGGCAGTCGACCTATCTGCCCATAAAGATTGCTATGGCGGGCGTTCTTCCGATAATCTTCGCGATGGCGTTCATGTCCATTCCGCAGACTATCCAGATGTTCACGGGCGAGCCCGAAGCGGGCACCTTCTGGTACGGCTTCATGAGGCTGTTCAGCACGACCCACCCGTTCTATGCAACGCTTTACTTCATTCTCATCATCGTATTCAGCTACTTCTACGTCTCGATGCAGTATAACCCCGTTGAGATCGCGAACAACTTAAGACAGAACAACGGCGCTGTCCCCGGCATTCGTCCCGGTAAGCCCACCTCGGATTACATCACAAGAATTCTTTCAAAGCTTATTCTTGTCGGTGCGCTCTTCCTCGGTATCGTCGCGCTTCTGCCTATCGTTTTCGCTCAGATCACGGGCGTCGGCTCGCTGGCTCTCGGCGGAACCTCGATCCTCATCGTTGTTTCTGTCGCGCTTGAGACTGTAAGACAGCTTGAGTCTCAGATGATGATGCGCCACCACAAGGGCTTCCTTGAATAATTCGGCGCAAAACTTAAAACCGAAAGGAGAGTACGCATGAATCTTATTCTTTTGGGCGCCCCGGGCGCGGGCAAGGGTACTCAGGCGGAGGTTATCTGCGCCGCGAGGGGAATCCCCGCGATATCAACGGGCAATATGCTCAGAGAGGCCGTTAAGAACGGCACCGAAAGCGGGCTTGCCGCGAAAAAATACATGGACGCGGGTGAGCTTGTACCCGACGAGGTCGTCATCGGAATTCTCAAGGACAGGATCGCCGAGCCCGACTGTAAGGACGGCTTTATCCTCGACGGTTTCCCGAGAACAGTTCCTCAGGCCGAAGCGCTCGAAAAGATGGGCGTGGCCATCGACAAGGTCATCGAGATCTATGTTCCCGATGAAAAAATCGCAAAGCGCCTTGGCGGGCGCCGCGTCTGCGAATCCTGCGGCAACTCCTATCATATTGACTATAAGCCGACAAAGGTCGAGGGCGTGTGCGACGCATGCGGCGGAAAGGTCGTCACAAGAAAGGACGACGAACCCGCGACCGTTCTTGAAAGGCTCAGGGTCTATCACGAAAAAACCGCGCCCCTCAAGGAATTCTATGAAAAGCGCGGAAAGCTTCGCACGGTTATCGGTCAGGAGGAGGTCGCTGACACTTCTCGGCTGACTCTTGAGGCAATAGACGCTTAAAGACCATGATAACTGTCAAAACTTCAAACGAACTCATCAAAATGCGAAAGGCGGGGCTTATCACCGGCGGGGCTCTTAAAGCCGCAGGCAGCGCCATTCACGAGGGCATGTCGACTTATGACCTCGACCGCGTGATTCACGACTATATCGTTTCGCACGGTGCAAAGCCTTCTTTTCTGCATTACAACGGATTCCCCGCAAGCGCCTGCATCTCGGTCAACGACACCGTTATCCACGGGATACCCTCAAAGACCGAGAAGCTTAAAAAGGGCGATATCGTTTCGGTCGATGTCGGCGCTTATATCGACGGATATCACGGCGATTCGGCGAAGACCTTTGCGGTCGGCGAGATTTCGGAGGACGCAAAGGCGCTTATGGATTCGACCGAGCAGAGCCTTATGGCGGCGATCGCGATCGCAAAACCGGGGATACGAATCGGAGATCTTTCGGCGGTGATTCAGGAATACAACGAATCACGGGGCTACTCGGTGGTAAGGCAGTACGTCGGCCACGGCGTCGGTCATGACCTTCACGAGGACCCCGAGGTGCCGAACTTCGGAAAAGCAGGCCACGGGCCGAGGCTTGTCGCGGGAATGGTTATTGCCGTTGAACCGATGATAAACCAAGGCACCGCAAAGGTCAGGGTTCTTTCGGACGGGTGGACTGTCAAGACCCTCGACGGAAAGCTTTCGGCTCATTTTGAGCACACGATAGCGATAACGCCGTCAGGGGCTCAGATCCTCACCCTGCCCGAATAGGAGAACCGATATGAATGTTGTCAGGGGCTCGGTAGTAAAAGCTCTTGCGGGACGGGACAAAGGCTGCTACTTCGTTGCTGTCGCAGCCGACGACCGCTGCGTTTACATCGCCGACGGAAAAAGCCGAAAAATTTCGGCTCCGAAGCGAAAGAACGTCAAACACATTTCACCGACCGACTCAAGAGTTGACATTACGGGCATGACAGATAAACAGCTTCGCAGATACCTCGCGGCGTTTTTGACCCGAAACCCCGAGGCCGATCCCGACCATGACTGAAAGGAGAGAAAGAAATGTCAAAAGAAGATGTAATCGAACTTGAAGGCACCGTTGTCGAGGCGCTTCCGAACACAATGTTTCAGGTTGAGCTTGCAAACGGGCACAAAATTCTCGCCCACATCTCGGGAAAACTCAGGACTAACTATATCCGCATAGTCCCGGGAGATAACGTCAAGGTCGAGATGTCACCCTATGATCTGACAAAGGGAAGGATTACATGGCGCACAAAGTAAAGCCGTTTTCCGCCCGAATTAAACACAAGAGCATCGCGAAGAGCAGTCTTCGCAGAATCGAGGAGGTATTTCAATGAAAGTAAGACCTTCAGTTAAACCTATGTGCGAGAAGTGCAAGGTTATCAAGCGCAAGGGCCGCGTCATGGTCATTTGTGAGAACCCCAAGCACAAGCAGCGTCAGGGTTAAGAAAGACTAATGGAGGTGCATTTAAAGCATGGCTCGTATAGCAAGTATCGACCTTCCGAGAGATAAGAGGATTGAGGCGGCGCTTACCTATATTTACGGAATAGGCGCACCGACCGCAGCCAAGATCTGCAAGGAAACAGGCGTAAATCCCGATGTAAGAGTCAAGGACATGTCCGAGGACGACGTAGCAAAGCTCCGCGAATATATCGACCATCACCTTATTGTTGAGGGCGATAAGCGCAGAGAGGTTCAGCTTAACATCAAGAGACTTATCGAAGTCGGATGCTATCGCGGAACACGTCATAGAAGAGGGCTCCCCGTCAGAGGACAGAGGACCAAGACCAACGCGAGAACCCGCAAGGGCCCCGCAAAGACCATCGCGAACAAGAAGAAGTAAAGGAGGGATATAAACCATGGCTCAGCAGAAATCAGCGAAGAAGACGGTTATCCGCCGCCGCAGAGAAAGAAAGAACATCGAACAGGGGCAGGTTCATATCCAGTCCTCGTTCAACAACACGATCGTTACCATCACCGATATGCAGGGCAACGCGATCTCTTGGGCATCAGCGGGCGGCCTCGGCTTCCGCGGTTCAAAGAAATCGACCCCGTTCGCAGCTCAGTCGGCAGCTGAAACCGCCGCAAGAGCCGCAAAGGAGCACGGCCTTAAAGTCGTTGAGGTTTATGTAAACGGCCCCGGCCAGGGACGTGAAGCAGCGATCAGAGCGCTCCAGTCGGAAGAATTAGAGGTAAGGCTCATCAAGGACGTCACCCCTATTCCTCATAACGGCTGCCGCCCGCCAAAGCGCCGCAGAGTTTAATACTTTGCCAGAGTCGGGTTGAGTTGCCCGACGTCGGGTGCGCAAAAAAGCACAAGACCCGATATTTAAATCAATAACGGAGGATAATTATTATGGCAGTAAACAGAGAACCTATTCTCAAAAAGTGCAAGTCTTTAGGCATCAGCCCGATGGTTATGGGCGTGGGCAAGGAGACCAAGAGAAACGCAGCCTCAAACTTCAGAAAGAAAGAGTCTGACTATAAGAGACAGCTCAAGGAAAAACAGAAGCTTAAGTTCATCTACGGTGTTCAGGAAAAGCAGTTCAGGCACATCTATGAAAAGGCGGAAAAGATCGAGGGTCAGGCGGGTGCAAACCTCCTCAGCCTTTTAGAGCAGCGCCTTGACAACGTTGTGTTCAGAATGGGCCTTTCGATGACCCGCAGAGAGGCAAGACAGCTTGTTTCTCACGGTCACTTCGACGTCAACGGCTCGCGCGTGGATATTCCTTCATACCGCGTCAAGGTCGGCGATGTCATCTCGCTCCGCGAGAATTCCAAGAAGAGCGTCAAGTTCCAGGAGATCGTCGAGGCCGCCAACGGCAGGCTTATCCCCACTTGGCTTGATGTCAACAAGGAAAACCTTACCGCAAGCGTCGTAAGGCTCCCCAACAAGGAAGACCTTGACTATGAGGTCGAGGAGCACTTGGTCGTCGAGCTCTACTCCAAATAATTTAAACATTCGTCCTTCGGGTTTCGGGAATCCCTCCCGAAACTCGGACAAAACGGGAGAGCGCCGTTTTTCGGGATTTTTTTACAGGACTTATGTGTTAAAATATTTTGGAAATTAGGCGCCACAAAAGAAATGGAGGCTTGCAAATGCTTGAAAAAATCGAAAAGCCTGATATAGAAATCGTCGAGCTCAAATCAAACGGAACCTACGGAAAGTTTGTATTGGAGCCCCTCGAAAGAGGCTACGGCACGACTATCGGCAACAGTCTTAGACGTGTATTGCTTTCATCTCTCCCAGGTGTAGCGGTCACATCTATCAAGATTGACGGGATACACCATGAATTATCGACCGTCCCCGGGGTTAAGGAAGATGTCAGTGAGATCGTTCTTAACTTAAAGGGCCTCACCGCAAAGCTTTATTGCGACGGCCCGAAGACGGTATACATCGAGGCGGAGGGTGAGTGCGAGGTCACCGCGGGCGACATCAAGACCGATTCGGAGGTTGAGATTCTGGTCCCGAATATGCACATCGCAACTCTTGACGCCGATGCAAAGCTTTATATGGAAATCGTTCTTGATAGGGGGCGCGGATATGTTTCCGCCGAAAAGAACAAGTCCCTTATGACGAACGCCCCCATCGGAATCATCGCGGTCGACAGCATCTATACCCCTGTTCTGAAGGTAAACTATACAGTTGAAAACACCCGTGTGGGTCAAATAACCGACTTTGATAAACTTACGCTTGAGGTCTGGACCGACGGCGTTATCTCGGCAAAGGAAGCCGTATCAATGGCGGCCAAACTCCTCAACGAGCATCTTAACCTGTTCGTCAATCTTTCCGAAGATACAAGTGTTGATAAGATTCTTGCGGAAAAGGACAACAAGTCTAAGGAAAAAGTCCTTGAGATGACCATTGAGGAACTTGACTTGTCGGTTAGGTCATTCAACTGCCTTAAGAGAGCGGGTATCAACACTGTAAACGACCTGCTTGAAAAGTCCGAAGAGGAAATGATGAAGGTCAGAAACCTCGGTAAGAAATCATTCGACGAGGTCAAGGAAAAGCTCCGCTCCCTTGGCTACGAGATGAGCTCGGAAGAGGATTAAGAAAGTAAGGAGTGAATATTATGCCGGGCACAAGAAAATTGGGCAGGACCACCGACCATAGAAGAGCTATGCTTCGCGCAATGGTCACCTTCCTGTTTGAAAACGGTAAAATTGAAACGACTGTAACGAGAGCGAAAGAGGTTTCTGCGATGGCGGACAAGATGGTAACACTTGCCAAAGCAGGCGACCTGCACTCAAAGCGTCAGATTTTTGCCTATGTAACAAAAGAGACCGTCGCGAAGAAGCTTTGCGACGAGATCGCACCGAAATATGCCGACAGAAACGGCGGCTACACCAGAATCTATAAGACAGGCCCGAGGCGCGGCGACGCTGCCGAAATGGCCATTATCGAACTGGTCTGAGAAACAAACAAAGCCCTCGCACCGCGGGGGCTTTTTCATGCAATATAGCGCCTTTTCCCCGCTGTAAACCAACAGTCGGTTGAAAAATTTTCGGCGATATGGTATCATCAGGGCATGACAAAGGGGGCAAAGTTATGGATATTACAAAAACAGGCAGCTTTATTGCAGAGCTTCGGCGCGAGCAGGGCCTCACCCAGAGAAAACTCGCGGAAATAATCGGCGTGACCGACAAGGCAGTCTCGAAGTGGGAGAGAGGTCTGAGCTACCCCGACATAGTGATTTTGCCGAAGCTCGCCGAGGTTCTGGGCGTCAGCGAGGGCGAAATTCTTCGCGGCGAGAGGCGAAGCGAGAACGCCGAGCCGCAGGAGGTCTCGGAGGCGATGGACTATGCACGCGGCGAGATATCGAGAAACAAAAAAACCGTCATCAGAATAGTCATGATAGCCGTCGGATTTTTGGCGGCGCTCGCGGTGATAATTTGTTCGGTCTGCGACGTCGGTTTGGGCGGCGGCGGGTGGTCGCTTTATACGTCGCTGAGTATTTCGCTCGGCACGGCGGTGGCACTCGGTGCGCTCAGCGGAATCGAAAAGGGCAGCCCTGTCAGGAGCGCGCTCGCGTCGCTTTCGATTCTGATTATTCCCTATCTCATCGCGATGCAGCTTGTTTCACATGCGCCCGTTGCGAAAATCGGCGTGCCATGCGCAGTTTTGGCGCTTGCATATTTGTGGGCGAGTTACTTCATCAGCAAAAAATTTCGCGACAGAAAGGGCACCATGCTCGGCATAATTTTCGCGCTCGCGATTCCGCTTGACCTGCTGATAAATTTAACGGTTTACCTTTTGGTCGCAGAGCCCGACCACGAATTTATCTGGGACGTTATTTCCTGCGTTGTTTTGGCGATCGCCTCGGCATGCTGTTTTTTGTCGCAAAAATCGGAATATAAAGGCGGCGGGCGGGAAAGATAATCATAAAATCTGAAAGGAGCGGTTTTATGAAGCTTTCAAAGACCCAATACGCCGAGATGGCCGCTGAAGCCTCGGCGCCCTCAAAGTCGTGGTTCAACATACCCAAAGCGTTTCTGATCGGCGGGCTTATATGCGTCGCGGGGGAGGGGATACTCGAGCTCTTCAGCGCGGTCGGGCTTGAAAAGGACAGCGCTGCGGCCTTTACCTCGATAACCCTTGTGATGTGCTCGGCGATTTTAACGGCGGTAGGGCTTTACCCGAAGGTCGCGAAGCACGGCGGCGCGGGAACGCTTGTGCCGATAACGGGCTTTGCGAACGCGGTGGTCTCGCCTGCGATTGAATTCAGAACAGAGGGCTGGATTTTGGGCGTCGGCTCAAAAGTTTTCGCGATAGCGGGCCCCGTGATTCTTTACGGCACCGCGGCGAGCATCGTCTACGGGCTTATTTATTGGGCAGTTAAAACCATCACGGGTTAAAAAATCGGGCAGCGAGTGATCGCTGCCCTTTTCGGATCAATGAGCTTTTTGATTCGGTATCAGTTGAAGTTGAATACAACGCCTTGGATTGTAACGCTTTCTAATTCGTTGACGTCGATGAGCGAGGAAAATCTGCCGTAGCCGCCTCCGCCGCTGCTGATGATTACAGGATCTGTATAGGAGTAACTCTTCCAATTGGTCGTATAGCTCGTGCCGTCCTTCATGTTGAGGGTGACCTCGCCGAACACGTCAAGATATTTATTTTCATCAACGTCGCCCCAGCCGTTCCATGTATCGCCGTCGTCTTTGGTGAGGACAAGGGCGCTCGGCGAAGCTTCGAGGGTATAAACTACGCCGTTATGCTCGACAGGCTCGGAATAGCGCGAGGGGATCACCTTGTAGTCGTCGGCGCTGAGAGTAAGGGTGAGCTCGCCGTCATAGATGGGCTTATGGGTCTTATCAATGCCGTCAAGAACGGTATAGCCGATGTTTTTGAGGGTGAAGGTGAGGTCGCCCTCGAATGGTCTGTCGGTTGAGGTCGCGGAGCAGTTGACGACCGCGGTTAAAATATCGTCCTCAATCGAGACTACCTCTCCGTTGCCGATGCCGTAGTGCAAGCCGTTGTCAAGCTTTGCGGTCTCATCGTTATAAACGTATGCACGTTCGATCCAATAGCCTTCCTCGGGCTTGAGGGCGTCCTCGGGCATCTCATCGGGGAAGCCCATTCCCGCGACGTTTATCTCAACGGTGGCGTCGATGCTGTATTTTGTCGCGACAACGCTGGTGAACCTTGCCTCGCCGGGCTTAAGCGGCTCGGGGTCGGAATCTTCGGCCGCGGTGGTGACAAGCTCGGTGCCCTCGGCGACGATATCGACCTTTTTGATCTCCTCGGGAACTCGCAGGGCCTCTTCCTCGTGCTTATACTGCTCGCCGATCCTTGAAAGGTTGCTGACGCTCGCGGCGATGGTCGCCCCGCCGACGGCAATCACAAGGGCCGCCGCAAGGGATATCGCAAAAATTTTCTTTTTACTCATAATGATTCTCCTCTCATGACCTAATTCCGAGCGCGTGGGCATAAGGGCTTCTTCGATATAGCGGCCGCTGATTTTTCCGAATTCCTCTGCCGCTTTTTTTCCGTTCATAGGTTACACTCCTTTTCGGTCAGATAAGCTTTTAGCTTTTTTCTTGTTCTTAAAAGCATCGACTTGACTTTGCTCCCGCTCATTCCGAATTCTTCGGAAATTTCGGCGATGGTCTCATAGAAAAAGTATCTTTTCACAAAGACCTTTCGCTGTTCGGGCGCAAGTGTCGAAAGAAAGGCGTCGAAGAGGGCCGAAAGGTCTACCCTGTCGAGCGCGTCGCGCGCCGCGCCGTCGGGCAGAAATTCCTCAAATTCGGTGAGCGAAACCTCAGCGCCGCTGTTTCGCTTTTTCGCGAGGTTATAGTCGAGCCTCGTAAGCGAAAGATTCCGAACGATCCTGCAAAGATATGCCCGCAAATTTTCGGGCCTCTCGGGAGGGACAGACCTCCAGAGCGCCATCAGGGCGTCGGAAAAACATTCTTCGGCGTCGCAGTCGGAGCCGACGATTCTCTTTGAAATGCCGAGGCATAGCCCGCGGTATTTCTTATCGGTCTCAGCGACCGCCCTTTCGTCTCTCTCGAAAAAAAGGGTTATGATGCTTTCGTCCTCCATGCTTCCACTCCTTTTTGCCTTTCATAAATTAAGTAGGTTTGCGGGCGCGCTCGGTTGCATTAAAAAGAAAATTTTTTGTGATCATATAAATCAACGGCCCGACAACTTAGCTGCCGAGCCGCTTTTTCGGGTTTATTCTATTGTGAACTCCGCCATCGCGACGGCGAGATCCGTGCCCCCGCCGCTTTCGTTTTCAAACAGGCCGTTTGAAGGGCTGAAGCTCTTCACAAGGGCATATTCGCCCTCGGGCAGGCTGCCGTAGAGGCTCTCCCAGTTGACCTCAAAGCTCTGCGATTCGCCGATCGGCAGGGCGTAAAGCTCGAGGGTCATGGTGCCGTAGTCGGTGGTCTCCATGAGGGTGTACCAATTCCCGTCGACCTTTCGCCAAAGGCTGTAATCCGCGCCGAACTCGGCGGGTGAGGTGCTGTTGTTTGTGACGGTAAATCTTAAAGAAGTCGGGGTGACGCTTTCCTGCTCGGCCGACATTTCGATGCCGAAAGAGGGCGTGACGTTGCTTTTTGTCTTGAGGGTTCCCGCGGGGATAGGCTCGCCGAAATCGCCGACGGTGAACTCGGCGCCCGCAAAGATTCTTTCATCGCTTTTTTCAAAATAGAACTCGACGACATAGCGGTACTCGCCGTTTTCGAGGCGGCCGTAAAGCCCGCCCCAGCTCTTTACAAAGTCGAGCGTATCGCCCGCTTCGAGCCACATCGAGGGGCAGGGGAATGTTAAGTCGGGGTCGGTGAGAACGTCGTGCCAAACGCCGTCGATTTTGCGCTGAAGCGGCTTGTCGTCTTTATAAAGAACGTCCCTGTCGGTGTTGTTTTTATAGACAACGCTCGCGCCCCAAGAATGTGCGTCAGATATCTCAACGGAATAGTCGGTTTGCTGATCGAGCTCCTGAACGGCCGAAACCTGCCCGACGCTGCCCTTTTCCTGCTTCGGGTTTTCGTCTTGCGCGGGCGATGAGCTTTCGGGGGCTTTGCCGAAGGTGACAAACTCGGCGTTTGAAAAATCGAAAACTCCGCTTCCGACGGTGATTATATCGCTGAATTTGTTGCCACGAAGGTCGCTCATCACAACGCGGTAGGTGCCGTCGTAGAGCTCGCCGTATTTGCGCGTCCACTCGAGCGTGATTTCGGCTTCTTCGCCCGAGGCGACGGTGTATTCGCCGTCGGCAGCCTCGTCGTTAATCGGCGAGATTAAATATTCGTCGTCGCCGTCGATGAGGTGAAGCTCGCAGTCGTAGGGTATAATCGCGGTCTCGCTGAGGTTGTTTTTGAAGCTGAATGTCGCGCCGAGGCTCGTGAAAGAGTTGTTTTTCGCGGTGAATTCATAGTCGTCGGTCGCGATGATCGCCTCATCGAGCAGCGTGAGAAGATACAGCGGCCTTGCGCGAAATTCAGAGTATTTTCCGCCTGAGAGCTTCACCCAGAGGGTGTCCGCGTCGTCGGGGTTTGCGTAAATTTCCGAGCCGAGCGAGCCGCTGAAATTAGCCTCGCCGTCTTTTGTGGCAAGCTCAGATTGGTCTACCTCCGATGTCACCTCGCCCGCGAGAGAAAACCCCTCGGGCAGGCTTTCAACCCCTTTGCCCATTGTCAGATAGGTTCTTCCGCCCCAAACGATCATCGGGCGGCAATCGCTGACTGCCGCGTCGGCGCCGTCTTCCGACTCTGGCACGGGGAGAATCGCCTCGGCTTTCGGCGCGAAGCCCGCGTTGAGGTCGGAGGTAACAAGGTTTTCAGCCCCCTCAGAACCGCAGGAGCAGAGCATCAGCCCCGCAAGAAAGATCGCAAAAATCATTTTCATATTTCAACACTCCTTTACCTGTAATACGCGCGGCGAGGGCAAAATATTGCATCTGATTAAAAAATTCCGCAGATCACTCCGCGGAATCGGGTTTGTTCTTTTTTGTCTGCCGAAGCTCTCTGAAAAAATCGCTCAAAAGCGCGGCGCATTCGCCCTCAAGAACCCCTGAAACGGCCTCGGGCTTGTGGTTATAGCCGAGCTCAAACATCTTCTGAACAGATTCGACCGAGCCCGCCTTATGATCGCTTGCGCCGTAGACCACCCGTTCGATTCGCGAGTTTATTATCGCGCCCGCGCACATCGGGCAGGGCTCGAGGGTCACAAAAAGGTCGCAGCCGAGAACCCGCCAGCCGCCGAGGGTTTTGCTTGCCTCGTCGAGGGCGATGATTTCGGCGTGGGCGAGGGGAGATTTTGCGGTCTCGCGGCGGTTGAAGCCCCTGCCGACGATTTCGCCCGTAGATTTTTTCACGACGACAGCGCCGACGGGCGTTTCGCCGAGGCTTGCGGCAATTTTCGCGAGCTCTATCGCCTCGCGCATGTATTCTTCGTCAGATCTCATTTCGGTTTTCGAGCGCTTTATATAGCGTCACCTCGTCGGCGTATTCAAGAATCGCGCCTATCGGAAGCCCGAACGCGAGCCTTGTGACCTTTACGCCGAGGGGCTTCAGAAGCTTTGAAATGTACATCGCAGTGGCCTCGCCCTCGGGTGTCGGGTTGGTCGCCATTATTACCTCCGCAACGCCGCCGTTCTGAATCCTCTTTAAAAGCTCGGTGATTCGGAGCTTGTCGGGGGTGATGCCGTCAATCGGCGAAATAAGCCCGTGAAGAACGTGATATACGCCGTTATATTCGCGGGTGCGCTCAAAGGCGGAGACGTCCTTCGGCCCCTCGACAACGCAGATGGTAGAGCGGTCGCGGCGTTCGTCGTCGCAAATCGGGCAGACCTCTTTATCGGTGAGGTTCTGGCATATTTTGCAGGCGTGAACAGTCTTGTGAGCGCGCACAATGGCGTCGGCAAAGGCCTTGGCCTCGTCCTCAGACATCGACATCACAAAGTAGGCAAGCCTTTGGGCGGTCTTCATGCCGATACCGGGCAGCTTTGCGAACTGCTCAGCCAAAAGGGTCAGCGGGAGGGCGCCCGAACCGTTCGGCGTGCCCATCAGAACAGACCCGCCATATTCATTCCGCCCGTGATTTTGCCCATTCCGTCGTTGTTTTCGGTCTCGATGTTCTTCAAAACCTCGTTGACCGCGCTTGCGATGAGGTCTTCAAGCATCTCGGGGTCTTCGGGGTCGATGACCTCGGGCTTGATCTTCACCGAAAGAACCTCGCGGGCGCCGTTCATTGTGATTTCAACCGCGCCGCCGCCGACCGAGGCATTGAACTCCTTGGCCGAAAATTCCTCCTGAAAAGCGGCCATATCCTCCTGCATCTTCTGCGCCTGGCGGATGACCTGATTCATATTCGAGGGCTGCTGCATACTCTGAGGTATTCTTGCTTTCATTTTTAATCTCCTTAACTTGTTCTATTCCTCGTCGACGGGAATGTCGGCGCTTTTTGCTCGCTGTATAAGCTCTTCAACAGGGTCGCCGCCCGACTTTTCGGGGGCGGGCGAATCGCTCGCCGATTTAGCGAGGATTGTATAGTTTATTCCCGTGATTTCAAGAGCCGCTTTTTTAAGTGACGCGGCGTTCTCGGCCTTTTTGAACAGCCCGAGGAAGAATTTGTTCCGCACGAGAATCATAAGCTTCTCGCCCGAGACATAGGCCTCAGACCCCTGAAGAGCGCCTGCGCACCCGGGGTTTTCGGTCGTGAGGCGGTCGAGTATCTCCTCCCACCTTGCAAAGCGCTGAAGCTCGCCCGATTTTTTCGGCTCGGGCTGATCGCTCGGGCTCGGCTCGGCGGGTCGCTCGATTTGCGGCTCGGGCAGGGGCTCGTGCTGCTGTTTTTTGGGCGATGATTTCGGTGGCTCATAGCCGCCCGCTTTGAGGTTTTCTATTTCTCGCTCGAGGGCCGCGATTCGGTTTTCAAGTGCCGATGTGTCAGCCCCGTAGCCCTCGGCCCTGCGGAATGTGCAAAGCTTCACGACCGACATTTCAAACTCTGTTCGCTTTGAAACCGCCCTCGGCAGGGCTTCGGCGCAGTCCTGCAAGACTTCGAGCTTCGAGAGGATCTCGCCCAAAGAGAGCTTTTCGGCGACGGCTTTGAGGCGCTCGGCCTCGCCGTCGAGGCAGGAGATGAGCTCGGGCTTTGTCGGCACGGTTTTTATCAGCATCAGGTTTCTTATCTGGGTCAGAAGCTCGTCGCAGAGGCGGGTCATGTCCTTCGACTTTGAGTAAAGGTCGTCGACGGTCGTGATGGCGCGCGCGGTGTCGCCGTCGGCCGCCGCCTCGATTATGTCGAAGAGATAATCCCTTCCCGCGATGCCCGCGGCGTCGGAGACCGCTTCGGCGTCAATGTGCTCGGAAAAAGCTATGCACTGGTCCAGAAGCGATAGCGCGTCTCGCATTGCGCCGTCGGAAAGCCGAGCGATGAGCGCAGCGCCGTCGCGGTGAAGGTCGATATTTTCCTTCTCGGCGATGTATAAAAGCCGCTCAACGATGTCCTCCTCGCGAATCCTGCGGAAGTCAAACCGCTGGCAGCGAGAGATTATCGTCGCGGGGACCTTGTGGACCTCGGTGGTCGCGAGAATGAATTTTATGTGCTCGGGGGGCTCCTCCATGATCTTTAAAAGCGCGTTGAAAGCCGCGTTCGAGAGCATGTGAACCTCGTCGATGATATAGACTTTATAGCGGCAGAGCTCGGGGGTGTAGATCGCGGAGTCGCGCAGCTCGCGGATATCGTCGACGCCCGTGTTCGAGGCGGCGTCGATCTCAACGATGTCTGAAAGAGCGCCCGCGTCGGCGGCCTTGCAGATGTCGCATTCGAGGCAGGGCTTGCCGCCCTGAGGGTTTCGGCAGTTTATCGCCTTGGCGAGGATTCTTGCGCAGGTAGTCTTTCCCGTCCCCCGCGAACCGGTGAAGAGATAGGCGTGGGCGGTTTTCTGCTCCTCGACCTGTTTTGAAAGAGTGGCGGTGATATGCGGTTGAGAGACCACATCGTCAAAGGTCATCGGTCGCCATTTTCTGTAGAGAGCCGTATACATAATCCTCACCGCCTTTTTAAAATAAGCCGATCCGACATATAGACGCGCGGGCGATACTGCGTCACACAAAGCAAACCGCTTAATGCTGCTCGGTTCCCCGCCTGACATGGTTCACGGCGCAATGTTGCGCAGAACCCGCACGCCTACATCTCGAATCGGCAAAAACTATTCTACCATATCTTTTGCACTTTTGCAAGAGATATTTTAAAAATATTCCGCGCAATATTTTTTATCAAATTGTTCCGCCCGAGTATTGAAATCCCAAGGCGGCGGTGATATAATCTCTTTAAAATAAATTCACGGAGGTAATGAGGATATGTCAGCTTCGGATATAAGAATCTATGCCTTTTCCGATGAGGCGGGAAGCGCGGTTTCCGACCAGATCGCCGCGATGAAGAGAAACGGCCTCTGCGGGGCAGAGCTTCGGGGCACCGAATTCGGTAACGTCTCCGATCTTTCGGAGGAATCGGCAAAAGAGATCAGGCGCAGGCTCGACGGCGAGGGCCTTGAGGTATGGTCTGTCGGCTCGCCGCTCGGGAAAATAGGCATCGGCGACCCGATCGGGCCCGAGCTTGAAAAGCTTAAGAGGACGCTTGAAACGGCGCATATCCTCGGCGCGGGGAACATAAGAATGTTCTCGTTCTATATTCCCAAGGGCGACGACCCGAAGAAGTACAGCTCCGAGGTCATCGACAGGCTCGGCGAGATGGCGCGCATCGCCGACACGCTTCACTCGGGTATAAGGCTTTGCCACGAGAACGAAAAGGGCATCTACGGCGAAAATGCCGAGCGCTGCCTTGAAATTTTAACGGGCGTGCCCGAGATCTTCGGCGTTTTCGACCCCGCAAACTTCGTTCAGTCGGGTGTCGACACCCTTGCGGCATGGGGGCTTCTGAAAGGTAAAATCAGGTATCTTCACATCAAAGATGCCCTCGCCGACGGCAGGGTAGTGCCCGCGGGGAACGGCGTCGGAAATCTTCGCAGGATAGTCAAGGAATTTGTCGCGATGGGCGGCCGCGCGATGACCGTTGAGCCGCACCTCACGGTGTTCAGCGGGCTCTCTGGGCTTGAGCGCGAGGGCGAGCGCTCTAAAATCGCATATACATATCCCGACGCGAACTCCGCTTTCGACGCGGCTTGCAGCGCCCTGAAAGAGGTTCTTTCGGAGGCCGAGGCATGATGAAGATAGGCGCTCAGCTTTACACCGTAAGGGAACATATGCAGACCCTCGAAAGCTTTTCGGAGACGCTTAAAAGGGTCGCGGACATCGGCTATAAAACCGTTCAGGTCTCGGGCAGCTGCCCCTTTCCCGCCGAGTGGCTCAGGGGCGAGCTTGAAAAAAACGGCCTCGAGTGCGCGGTGACGCATACGCCGCCGCAAAGGCTTATCGATGAGGCCGAAAAGGTCGCGGAGGAGCATAGAATTTTCGGCTGTAAATACTGCGGCCTCGGCTGGAACGCCTTTGACCTTGACAGCGGCGACACGCCCGAGGCGTTCATTGAAAAATATCTTCCCGTCGCGAAAAAGCTTTCGGCGGGCGGCGTGAAATTCATGTATCACAACCACGATCAGGAGTTCAAAAAGGTCGGCGGGCGGCTTATATTCGACATTCTTGCCGAGGCGTTTTCGCCCGTGCTCATGGGCTTTATCGTCGACACCTTCTGGATTCAGGCGGGCGGCGCCGACCCTGCGGCATGGATAAGAAAATTCGCGGGGAGGGCGCCCTGCATTCACCTTAAGGACTTCGCCTACGGAAGAAAGTTTGCCGTCATCGGCGAGGGGAATATGAACTTTGACGCGATTTTCAGCGCGGCGGCCGATTCTGGGGTCGAGTATATGCTCGTCGAGCAGGACGACTGCTATGGCGAAGACCCGTTTGAATGTCTTGAAAGAAGCTATCACTATCTAAAGTCGAAGGGCTTTGAATGAGGAGGATAATTATGGAAAAAATCAGGCTCGGAATAATCGGAATCGGAAACATGGGCTCGGGCCACGCGACGAGGATCAAGGCGGGGAACTGCCCCGACTTCGTTCTCTCAGCGGTCGCCGATATCAACCCGAAGAGGCTTGAATGGGCGGAAAAAGAGCTCGGCGAGAGCGTCGCGAGGTTCAGCACCGCCGAGGAGATGCTCGACTCGAAAAAAATCGACGCCTGCATCGTCGCGGTGCCGCACTACGATCACCCGAAGTATGTCATCGAGTGCCTCAAACGCGGCATTCATGTCATGTGCGAGAAGCCCGCGGGGGTCTATACAAAGCAGGTCCGCGAGATGAATGAGGAGGCAAAAAAGCACCCCGAGGTCGTCTTCGGAATGATGTTCAATCAGCGCACAAACTGCGTTTATAAGAAGATGAGAGAGCTCGTTCAGTCGGGCGAGTACGGCCAAATCAGGCGTACAAACTGGATAATCACCGACTGGTACCGCCCGCAGGCATATTTTGATTCGGGCTCTTGGCGGGCGACGTGGTCGGGCGAGGGCGGCGGCGTGCTGCTCAATCAGGCGCCCCATAACCTTGATTTGTGGCAGTGGATATGCGGAATGCCCGTGAAGATTTCGGCTCACATGAAGTTCGGAAAGTGGCATGATATCGAGGTTGAGGACGACGTAACCGCCTATTGCGAGTATGAAAACGGCGCGACGGGCGTGTTCATCACGACTACGGGCGACGCAAAGGGCACAAACCGCTTTGAAATTCAGCTTGACCGCGCAAAGATAGTCGCTGATTATTCGGGGCTTTCGGTGCTTGAATTTGACATGCCCGAGCCCGAGTTTTCGCGCACCAACACCGTGCCGTTCGGCAACGTCGGCGCTCACGAGCTCAAAATCGAGCTTGACGGGCAGAACCCTCAGCACGACGGCGTTCTCAGGGCATGGGGCGGGGCGATTCTTCGCGGCGAGCCCCTTGTCGCCCACGGCAGCGAGGGCATATTCGGCCTCACGATTTCAAACGCGATGCACCTTTCGGCGTGGCTCGGCAAGGAGATAGACCTTCGCGAGTTTGACGAGGAGCTGTTCTGGTCGGAGCTCAAAAAGAGGATAGAGACCTCAAAGAGAAAGACGAACGTAAAAGAACAGGTTGCCGACACCTCGGCGACCTATGCGGGAAACAAGTGATGGAAAAAGTAAGGCTCGGTATAGTCGGCATCGGCGGAATAGGCTCGGCGCATTTTCACTGCGTCGGCGGAGGAAAAATTTCGGGAATGACCCTCGGGGCAGTCTGCGATATCGACCCCGAGCGGCTTGAATACTGCAAGGGCGTTTACCCCGATATTCCGCGGTTCTTAAGCTATTCGGAAATGATAAACAGCGGCCTTGTCGACGCGGTGCTGATCTCGGTGCCGCACCCGCTTCACGCCGAAATGGCGATGGAGGCGCTCGGCCGCGGGCTTCATGTTCTCTCGGAAAAGCCGATAGACATAAAGGTCTCGCAGGCCGAGAAGCTCAACGAAATCGCGAAAAAATCGGGCAAGGTCTTCGGGGTGATGTTCAACCAACGCACTAACCCGCTCTTTGCCCGCGCGAGGGAGATAGTTAAATCGGGCGAGCTCGGCGGCATCAAGCGCTCGGTCTGGATAATCACCAACTGGTACAGAACCCAGCATTACTACGACTCGGGTTCGTGGCGCGCAACATGGTCGGGCGAGGGCGGGGGAGTGCTGCTCAACCAAGCCCCGCATAACCTTGATTTGTGGCAGTGGATATGCGGAATGCCGAGCAGGATCACCGCGTTTTGCGGCGTCGGAAAATATCACGATATCGAGGTCGAGGACGAGGCGACTATTTTTGCCGAATATCCCGACGGCGGGACGGGGGTTTTCATAACCTCGACGGGCGACCTGCCGGGCACAAACCGCCTCGAGATAAGCGGCACAAGGGGCATTATCGTCATTGAGCAGGGCAGGCTCGTCTTTAAAAAGCTCAGCAGCGACGAGCGCGAAATCTGTTTTTCCGATGAGCGCAGCTGGTTCGACCCCGAGCTTGAAACCGAGGTTTTTGAGCCCGCCGACAGCGGCGGCGCTCACGCCGAGATTTTGAAAAATTTTGCCGATGCGATACTCTTCGGCAAAGAGCTCATCGCAAACGGCACCGAGGGGATCAACGAGCTGATGATCTCAAACGCGGCCTATCTTTCAGACTGGACGGGCAGGAGCGTAGAACTGCCTATCGACGCCGAGCTGTTTGACAGGCTGCTCGAAGAGCGCAGGCGCGGCTCGAAGGCCAAATCGGGCGGCGGTCAGCAGACCCATGAAAATTACAGCGAGCGCTGGCAGGTGAAGTTTTAAGGGGGCAGATGCCCCCTTTTTTGCATAAAAAACCCGCGCCCCCGAAGGCAACAAGGAGCGCGGAAGGTTTATGCTGTTTTTATCTGAAAATGAATCTCAGGAAGTTGTAAATGTGCGGGCAGATGGTCTTGCCCCAGTGTTCGCCGCCTGTAACCATGTGCCAGAGGTGAGGCACGTCGTTGTCGGTGAAGATGTTGTGATACATCTCGGGATTGTTATAGACGACGGTGTCGTTTGAGCCCGCGCTTATCATCAGAAGATAAGGCTCTTCGCCCTCGGCAAAGACCATGTCTTCCGCCTTTACGCAGTCGTCGGTGAGCCCGGGGGCAGGGCATACAGCGCCGATATAGCCGAATTTGTCGGCCATTTTTATGCCGATGTTGAGCGACTCGCGCCCGCCCATCGAGAAGCCCGTTATCGCGGTGTTTTCGCGGCCCGTCGCGACCGAATAGTTTTCTTCGATATAGGGCATGAGCTCTTCGCTGAGCTCGTTGATGAAGTCGTCGTATGCTTTATTGTTCTCGGGGTTCATTCCGTCGCAGTCCTCTTTTGTCGGGTGGCAGAAGATATCGGGGAATACGACTATCATCTCGGCTGCTTCGCCTTCTGAAATGAGGTTTCCGAGCACCTCGCGGAATTTTATCGAGCCGTCGCCCTGATCAAGGAGCGAATACTCATCGCCCCAATAGCCGTGAAGCGCGTAGAGCACTGGGTATTTCTTATCCTCGCTGTAATCGGCGGGGAGAAGAATGTTCGCATACCTGTCGCGGTCGAGATAATCGGAGTGATAGGTGATGTGCTCGAACTCGCCGTATTTTTTTGAAGTGTCAAGCACCGTCGCGGCGCTCGGGGTGAATTCCGAGAGATTCTCCTCGGCAAATTCAAGATTTTCTTTCGGCGATGTCCTCACTGTCTTTTCCTCCTCAACTGTTTCGGATATTTCGGTTTCGCTGCCGCCCTCTCGGAGGTCGGCGGGAGCTCCCGCTTGGTCGGCGCAGGCCGAGAGCAGGAGCAGCCCCGCTGTCAGAAACGCTAAAATTCTTTTCATACTTTCTCTCCTCAATATAATGTTCCGAATAAATGTCTTACATAAATATTTTATCATAACCGCGCAAACTTTTTCAAGGTGCAAAACTGATATATTTTAATCCCGATTATTGGTAATACTGTATAAAACCGCAGCTTTCGGAGAATAAATATTGATAAAAACTCTTCTGCCGTTTGACACTTGACAGAACCTTCCCGTGGGTATATAATTTTCCCATACGATATTATTATAAAGGAGCGAATGGATATGATTTCAAGAGAACTCTGCAAAAAGGTCCTCTCGGTCGCGGTCTCGACAGGCGCGGATTATGCCGAGATTTTTGCCGAACACACCCTGAATCATTCGATAAACATGATTTCGGACAAGGTGGATTCGGTGAACGATTCGGTCGTCGCGGGCGCGGGGATCAGGGTGTTCAAGGGCCTGAGAAGCGTTTCGGCCTCGACCGTTGACACCACCGAGGCGGGGCTTATAAAATGCGCTCAGCGCGCGGCCGACGCTTTGGGCGAGGGCAGCGCCGCAATTTCTATCGAGCTTCGCGAACGGCTCTTCGGCGATATTCACCCGATAAAGACCGTCCCCGCGAGCGTTTCAAACGCCGAGAAGGTGAAGATTCTTAAGGACGGCTATTTTGCCGCAAGGAATCATTCCGACCTCATCAAGCAGGTCAGGGGAACGCTTCTTGACATCGACCACAACATTCTCATCGCGAACAGCGAGGGAATTTACGCTCAAGACAGGCAGATAAGAACCAGAATCGCCATCACCGCCGTCGCCGAAAAGAACGGCGAGACCCAGTCGGGGTTCTGCGGCCCGGGCAGAAGAATGGGAATGGAGATGTTCGAGCACGAGGTCGACGCGGTAAAGGTCGGCATCAAGGCCGCCGAGCAGGCCGAGATAATGGCGGGCGCGGGCTACTGCCCCGCGGGGGTAATGCCTGTCGCGATAGGCAACGGCTTCGGCGGGGTTATTTTCCACGAAGCCTGCGGGCACTCGCTTGAGGCGTCGAGCGTGGCCTACGGCACTTCGCAGTTCTGCGGAAAGTTGGGTCAGCAGATAGCCAACCCGAAGGTCACCGCGATAGACGACGGAACAATTCCGAACGCATGGGGCTCGATAAACATCGACGACGAGGGCACGCCCGCTCAGCGCAAGGTGCTCATCGAAAAGGGCATTCTCAAGATGTATATGGTCGACAAGTTCAACGGCAGAAGAATGGGCATGGAGTCGACGGGCTCGGCAAGAAGGGAAGATTACAGCTATACCACGACCTCAAGAATGACAAACACATTCATCGCCGAGGGTTCCGACGACAACGACGACATCATCTCCTCGATGGAATACGGCCTTTACGCCAAGGAGATGGGCGGCGGCTCGGTAAACCCGACTACGGGCGAGTTCAACTTCGGCGTGAACGAGGCATATATAGTCAGGAACGGAAAAATCTGCGAGCCTGTCAGGGGCGCGTCGCTTGTCGGCAAGGGCTCGGACGTCATCATGAAGATCGACATGGTGGGCAAGAACCTCGACCTCGGCACGGGAATGTGCGGGTCGTCGAGCGGGTCGATTCCGACGACCGTCGGCCAGCCGCTCATCAGGGTAAGCTCGATAACCGTCGGCGGAAGATAAGGAGGAAGCCATGACTTACGAAATGTTCAAAGAGGCGGTAATCGCCGCCGCAAAAAAGCTCGGCATAAAGGAATATGAGCTTTATTACAGCTCCTCCGAGGGGACTTCGGCGGAGGTTTTCAAGCACGAGATAAAAAACTTTTCGAGCTCGGTTTTCGGCGGGGCATGTTTCAGATGCCTTGTCGACGGCAAGATGGGCTATGCCTCTACCGAGGAGCTCTCGGAAGAGCAGGCCGAAAGCGTCGTGAGGCGGGCGTTTGAAAACGCGGGGGTTCTTGAGACCGATGAAAAGCAGTTTCTTGTCTCGGGCGGGCAGGAGTATGAGCCGCTCGATATAAAGCCTTATGCGCTTCCGACCACCGATGAGCTCATCAAGACCGCTCTTGCGGGGCAGGAGGCTGTCTATGCCGCCGACCCGTCGGTAATCGACGGCACCGAGGCGGGTGCCGAGTCTGAGGTCGCGAGGATAGCGATTTTCAACTCGAACGGGCTCGACCTTAAGTATGAAAACAACATCGCGATTTATTACGCATCGGCAGTTGTTTCTGACGGCAAGGAGATGTCTGACGACTTTGCGTGCAAGGCGGGTTCGTTCGATGCTCTTGACGTAAAGCAGATAGCCGAAAAGGCTGTCAGCGGCGCAAAGGCGATGCAGAACGCCGACGTCGCCCCGACGGGAAACTATCCCGTGGTGTTCTCGCCAAAGGCCATGGCGAATATGCTCTCAGCATTTTCGGGGATATTCTCGTCGGAGAATGCGCAAAAGGGGCTTTCGCTTCTCAAGGGCAGAGAGGGCGAGAAGATCGCCGCGGATATCGTCACGCTTGTCGACGACCCGTTCAGCCCCGAGAGCGCGATGCCGATAAACTTCGACGCCGAGGGCTCGCCGACAAGAAAGAAAAACGTCATCGACAAGGGCGTTTTAACGACGCTGCTTTATAACCTCAAAACCGCCGCGATCGGCGGGGTCAAGACGACTGGCAACGCCTCAAAGGCGGGGTATTCCTCAAATATCGGCATCAGGCCGTTCACGTTCAGCATTTCTGCGGGCGATATCACCGAGGAAGAGCTTCTTGAAAAGGCGGGCAGCGGCGTTTATATCAACGATGTCAGCGGGCTTCACGCGGGCGCAGACCCCGTTTCGGGCGATTTTTCGCTGCAAAGCTCGGGCTTCATGATCGAGGACGGCAGGAAGACAAAGCCTGTCAAATCCTTTACGGTGGCGGGCAATTTCTATGACCTGCTGAAGAATATCACCGCCATAGCGTCTAATGCCGAGCTCAGAAATCCGTTCGGGATCACCGCTTTCGGCTCGCCGTCGGTGCTCGTGACGGGCCTGACCGTAGCGGGGAAATGAGCAGGCAGAAAAACTGAATAAAATAAAAAGAAGCAGATTTTTGGGTCTGCTTCTTTTATTCTCTGCATATCCTTTCGCAAAGGTCGGCAAGGTTTTCGGCGCCTGCGCCCGAGATGTATTTTTCCTGCTGTCTGCGCATCTTTGCGGCGGTGGCGTCGTTTTCAAGCTTTCTTATCGCGGGGATAAGCTTGCGCCTGATGTTCTTCACCGAAAGGGCCATTCCGCGGCCGACAAAGAATCTGCTGTTGCAGGTCTCGCAGCCGGGGATCGGCGAAATGAATATCGTCGGGACGCGTGCGCTCGCGCATTCTGTCGACGACAGGCCGCCGGGCTTGCCGATGAAAATATCGCAGGCGCGAAGATAAGTCGGCATGTCGCCCGTGCTCGGCAAAAGGGCGATTCGGTCGCTGTTTCCGTAGTGATCGCTCAGCGACGCAAAGAGGCCGCCGTTATTTCCGCAAAGAACTATCAGCCTCTTGTCCTCGGTTTCAAGATACGGCTCTAAAACCCTTATCGCGGTGCGAAGCTTTCCCGCGCCCATGCTTCCTCCCGAGAGGATTATATATTCGGAGTACGGGTCAAGCCCGAGAGTTTTTCTTGCCTCGCTGCGGCTGATGCCCTCGCGAAAAGCCCTTTTGACGGGGATTCCGCAGACGTTGAGCTTTTCCTCGGGTACGCCCATTCTTATATATTCGTCGTTGAGATCCTGAGACGGCACGGCGTAATAATCAAGATCCGTCTCCTCGGTGAACGGCACGCAGGTGTAGTCTGTCGCGATGAAAACCGACTTGGGTACGGTCATTCCGTGCCTTTTCATATATGTGAGCATCTCGGCGGGGAAAACGTGGGTGCACATGACGACGTCGGTGTTGTTTTCCCTGAAATATCTGTCGAGCCTTTTGGCCATATGCCCGTTGATTCGGTAGACGGGCGATTTTATCGGCAGCTTGCGATAGGTATCGCCAAGCTTATAGACAACGCCGAAGAGCGACGGCGAGATCTGCACCATTCTGACGTATGTTCCGCCGACGGCCTTTGCGAGATATTCGCCGACAAGGGAATACGGGTCCATCACTTTGACGTTCCAGCCGCGCTGAATAAGCGCCTCTGCCGCTGCCGATGCGGCGGCGTTGTGCCCTCCGCCCGTCGAGCAGGTCAATATCAATGCTTCCATGCAATTTTTACCTCTAACGATTCTTTTTCCTCAGTGCTCCTGATGAGCTTGAAGATGACGGTTACTCCGCTGATCAAAAATCCGACTGAAACCGCAAGCGGAGCATCGGCAGCCAAGAATATCAGCACCGAGGCCGCGCCGAAAGCCGCAATCGTGCGGTAATAGTGCGGAGAGATCTTCACGATCACCGAGAAGAAAATAAATGTTGCCGCGAGCAGCAGCGCGGGCATCACGAAAAGCGGAAAGAGCCCGAGAAGCGTTCCGAAGGATACCGCGACGGCTTTTCCGCCCCTGAAGCGATAGAAAACGGGCAGAACATGGCCGATAACGGGCGCCGCGATCACAAACGCGAGCGCGATGCCGAAGCTTTCGCTGTCAGCCCCGCGGATATACATGTGAACGGGAATTATGCCCTTTGCGATGTCGCAGATCAGCGTGAGCGTTCCGCACAAAAACCCGCCGAATTTGTAGGCGTTTGCGGTGCCCGGGTTTTTGTCGTCGCTTTTTTCGGCGACGTCGCAGTGCGCAATAAGCGGGCCGAAAATCCTCGCGAACAGAACGCTTCCGCAAAGGTAGCCGCAGAGTATGTACAAAAGGTCTCGGGTCAACGTTTATCCCTCCCGCCCGAAAACAATGTCGATTCAGTATTATATTATACCAAAGCGCGAAGAATGTCAAGTGAATGAATGAAAGTTGGTTTTGTTTCTGCTCGCACTTCGCAATCGTGAACGATTGATTGCTCGTGCTTGCAGACAAAGCCCAACGTTCAATGGAAATCGGTTTTGCTGCCAATCGCGCTTCGCCGCCGTCGCGTATTGGCGGCTCGCGCTCTTGGGCAAAGCCCGATGTCCATGGGAGCCCGCCTGCGGCGGTCTCCGCGGAGTTGGGGAAATTGGGAGAGACGGAGCGCTTGTGCCCGCAAAGTCCGATTGGCTGCAAAAACCGCTTTCATGCCCCCGCCCCTCGAGGGGCGGGGGCGTTGCTATTTTATAGTTAGCGCGAAAGCTTGGCGGGGGTGGGGTGAGAGCGACGCACATGCGGTTATATGAGATATTTGCTCTGTTAAGCGCTTTTATGAGCGCTGTTCACCTGCTATCCTGCATGTGCGGAGCGGTAAAGATAGCATACCCCGAGCTCGCGGCAGCGAGGTCGCGGGTATACCTTTCTTCCCCTCCCGTTTTCTCAATCATCCTCAAGGGCAGCTTCTACATCGAGTGGCAGTGTTTTTTGTTTAAAATCAACAAACATTATGTATAAAAGTTTTTCGCTCGGGGGGGGGTATTGACAAAATTGCACAAATGTGTATAATATAAATAGTTAAATGTAGTATTCTGCCTTATTGTAGCTTTGCGCTTGCGGCTGTTTTCGGCTTGAACCGCTACTTTGATTACGGAGGTTGCACTGATATGGCATATATGCGTCTCGGCGATCTGCTCAAGGCGGCGGGTCTTATTGATGAAGAACAGCTTCAGAAAGCACTGGAAATTCAAAAATCTACCAAGCAGCGTCTCGGCACGGTTCTCATAGATTCGGGTTTCATCACCGAGCAGCAGTTTATCGACGCGATGGCAACCCAGCTCGGCATCAGCTTTATCGACCTCACAAAGACCACCATTCCGACCGATATGGCGCGAATTTTGCCGAAAAACATCGCAAAAAAACATAGCGTTGTCCCTGTCAGGGTCGTGAAAGACGAGCTTGTTCTTGCGATGGTCGACCCGATGAACTTCGTGGCTCTTGAAGAGGTCAGGACCGCGACAAGAAAGAGAATTTCGCCGAGAATAGCTCAGTCTACTGCCGTTGACCGCGCGATTGCGACGCTTTACGGCAACGAGGGCGCGGCGAGAGCAATCGAGGACATGCGCAGCGAGGGCGGCGCATCGGTGGTTCAGATAGTCAACGAGGCGCAGGAGATCGTCGATGATTCATCGGCAAACGCTGCCCCGACTGTCAGGCTTGTCAACTCGATTATCGAGCGCGGCGTTACAGAGCGCGCTTCGGATATACATATGGAGCCGAGAGCGGGCGACATGGTCGTAAGAATGAGAATTGACGGCGTTCTTCGCCAGATTCTTACAGTGCCCCGCGACCTGATGGGCTCGGTGATATCGAGAATCAAGGTCATGTCTAACCTCGACCTCACCGAAAAAAGAGCGCCGCAGGACGGCCGCGCGAACGTCAGGGTTCGCGGAACAGAGATAGACCTTCGTATCTCGACGCTGCCGACGATATACGGCGAAAAAATCACGATTCGTATTCTCAACAAGAGCGCTCAGCTTAAGAGCGCCGACTCCCTCGGAATGATGGGGGAGGACCTTGAAAAGTATAACCTTCTGATGAACAACTCGGACGGCATGGTCATCATCGTCGGCCCTACGGGCTCGGGTAAATCCTCGACGATGTACACGATGATCGGCTCGCTCAACACGCCCGAGGTCAACCTTGTTACCCTTGAAGACCCTGTTGAGTACAACATCGACGGCGTAAACCAGGTTCAGATTAACGACAAGGTCGGTATGACCTTTGCGGGCGGTCTTCGCTCGATTCTACGTCAGGACCCCGACATCATCGCGGTCGGTGAAATCCGCGACGGCGAGACCGCCGAGATCGCGCTTCGTGCCGCCATCACGGGACACCTTGTTCTCTCGACACTTCACACAAACAGCGCTATTTCGCTTCTTGACCGACTTTTGGATATCGGCTGCGAGCCTTACCTTATTGCCGAGGCGCTCAAGGGCGTTATCTCTCAGAGGCTTGTGAGAAGGATCTGCCCCGACTGCAAGACCGAGTATGAGGCCGAGGAGGAAGACCTCATCAGAATGGGGCTTCCCGCCGATTCAAAGGGCGTGAAGATATATAAGGGCAAGGGCTGCCCGAATTGCTTCCATACGGGCTATCACGGCCGAATCGCGGTGTTCGAGATACTCGTTATGAGCCGCAGGACAAAGCGAATGGTCGCAGAAAACGTTCCGCGAGCCGAACTGATGGAAGAATTTGTAAGAGAGGGGCATTACCGCTCGCTTAAAGACGGCGCCCGCGACCTTGTTCTTCGCGGAATAACGACCGTTTCGGAGATGACAAGAATTCTCAACGCGGTTGAGACTGACTGATATATTAAATTTTTCGGAGGAAAATATGACCGACCTCACCAAAGTAGTCCGCGATTCCCGCGAGAGGCGCGCCTCGGATATTCACATCGTGCGCGGCCTGCCCATCAGGATCAGAGTGGACGGCGATTTGCAGGATTATGACAGCTATGTTCTCAGCGACGCCGATTGCGAGGCATATGCCCGCGAGATGGCGGGGGAGGACTATGCGAAGATAGAAAAGTGCGGCGAGCTCGACCTCGCGATAACCTTTGACGGCGGAATCCGCTGCCGTATCAATATTTTCAGGCAGCGCGGCTCGGTGTCGTCGGCTATACGTCTTCTCTCCGAGAGGATACCCGACCTCGATTCCCTCGGGCTTCCCCCCGCGGTTCAGACATTCCCCGCGCTCAACCGAGGAATAGTCCTCGTTACGGGCGAGACGGGCTCGGGCAAATCGACCACGCTCGCGGCCCTGCTCGACAGGATCAACCACAATTACCCCAACCACATTGTCACGCTTGAAGACCCTATTGAATACATATATACCCCCGACCGCTGCACCATCAACCAGCGCGAGATCGGGACTGACACCGAAAGCTATGAGTCGGGCCTGCGCGCGATTCTCCGTGAAGACCCCGATGTTATTCTCATCGGTGAGATGCGTGACCTCAACACCATCGAGACCGCCCTCACCGCGGCGGAAACGGGCCACCTTGTCTTCGCGACGCTGCATACCAACTCGGCAGCTGAGGCGGTCGACCGTGTTGTCGACGTCTTCCCCGAGGGCAGGCAGAAGCAGATAAGACTTCAGCTTTCAACAACGCTGATGGCGGTTCTCTCTCAGCAGCTTCTGCCGAGAAAGGCGGGCGGGCGCGTCTGCGCGTGTGAGCTTATGATGGTCACACCCGCGATAAGAAACCTTATCCGCGAGGGCAAGACCCCCCAGATCGTCAGCGCGATTTCTACCTCGGCGGCCGAGGGAAGCATCACGATGGACAACGCGCTCATTCAGCTTTATAAGAGCAAGATAATCTCTGCCGAAGTCGCGAGGGGCGCGGCGAGAGACCCCGAGTATGTGAAGAAGAATACAATGTATTGAACCCCTGTTGAGGTGAAAGAGCATGACAACATATAAATATAAGGCGAGGACCGCCGACGGTGTTCTTGTCACGGGAGTTGTCGAGGCTTACAGCGAGTTTGAAGCCGTTGAACAGATCAAAAAAACCTGTATTATTGTCGAGAAGATTTCAGAGGTAAAATCGGGCGACAAGAAACACTTCGATATCAACGAGCCGCTCTGGGTCGAGGACAAGACGCTTTCGCTGACAGCTTCGCAGTTTTCGATAATGCTTCGGGCGGGAATACCCATCGGGAGAGTGGTCGAGCTCATCGCGGGGCAGACAAACGACCGCCTTATGAAACGAATTCTCACCGAGTGCGCCGCCGACGTCAACGCGGGGTACTCGCTGGCGAGCAGCCTTGAAAAAAACGGAAAGAAAATTCCTGCGGCGTTTATTGAAACCGTTCGCGCGGGCGAAGAATCGGGTACTCTTGAGCTTTGCTTTGATCGGCTTCAAAAATATTATGAAAAAGCCTATAAGGTCAAAAAGAAGGTTCGCTCGGCGCTGACTTACCCCGCGGTAGTTATTCTTCTGTCGTTCGTGGTCGTGGGTATAGTCATGGTGGTTTTGGTGCCGACTATGCTTGAACTTTACGGAAATATGGGCCAGGACCTGCCGCTGATCACAAGAATACTCATCGCGATATCCGATTTCTTTGTCGGGTATTGGCCGTTTTTGCTGGTCGGGATCGCGGTGCTTGTAATCGTTTACAAGATGTATAAAAAAACGCCGAACGGCGAGCTTAACATCGATAAGGTGAAAATGAAGATACCCGTTATCGGGAAAATAGGAATAATGAACTCGGCGAGCCAGTTTGCTAACACCGTTTCAACACTTTTGACCGCGGGGCTTCCCGCTGCAAGGGTTTTGAGCATTGTCTCAAGAGTTGTTGACAACCGAGCCGTCGGGGTGACGCTTGAAAAAGCAGTCGTCGACCTTGAAAGCGGCAAGGGGTTCGGAGCGGTGCTTAAAGATAACGAATACCTTCCCGAGATGTTGGTCGAGATGGTTTCGGTCGGCGAAGAGTCGGGCTCGCTTGAAGAAACAATGGACACGATAGGAACATACTACGACGAAGAGGCGGTGGCGGCCTCGGATAAGGCGCTCGGAATGTTAGAGCCGCTGTTGACTATATTCCTCGGGGTGTTCGTCGGATTCATTCTTTTGGCGGTTTATCTTCCGATGTTCAATATGTACGGAGGTATCGCCGCGTCATGAACAAAAAAGGATTCACCCGATTCGAGCTTGTCAGCGCAATAATCATCATCGCAATAATCATCGCGATTTTAATACCCGTTATTCTTAACTTTTTTGAGACCCAGCGCCGCTCGCAAGACCGCCAGAAGGCAGTCAGGGCCGAGGATTTGGCAAGGCAGGAATATATGCTTTCGCACTTTGACGGCGAACCGATTGTATATACATTTTCGGGAAGGTCGGAGGTTTTGATGATTGTTGCACATTCGCCCGTTGACCCGAAAGCCGACTTTTCAACGATTGAGATTCCGAAGAAAGACTTTTTCAACGACGGCGGAAACAAGGCGTTCGGCGAACTTGCAAAAGCCGACTCGCGCTCAGTCGGCGAGGCCGAGCTTTATGTCGTTGTGGCTGATGACGGCCAAGTATTGTATAACTCATGGCTTGAAATTTTATTGAACTGAGGTTGGAATGACTCGCAGCAACCCGCGGGTTTTCTGATAAATATTTTATTTGAAAGGAAGATTTTTTATGAAAAAGCTTAACAAAAAGGGCTTTAC
>CANQWC010000019.1 GCA_947627455.1 uncultured Clostridia bacterium
CGTCGGAAAGCCCCGCCGCAAAAATCGTGCCGAGCTCTTTATCGTCATAATACTGAACCCCCGCTTCGGTATGCGCGGTCTCGGCCTCGTTCACCGCAAGGGCGTCAAGGTTTGCAATCTGCTTTACTCCGCTGTCGGTCATCGAGGCGGGCTTTATCGTCGCGGTCTTTTCATCGACCTCGCAAAGGTCGATGCCGATGCTTCTGAAGCCGTCGGCCCTCGAGAGCTTATCCATGTTCTCAAGAAGCGAAACGTTCTGATAGAGCAGGTAGTAGCTTCCGTTGAACTTCTGGAGGTGAGAGTGGTTGTTTGAGAACGGATAGCCGTGCTGGTTCGGGTTGGTGAGGTACTCGCCGCCCCACTTCCAGCTGTCGGGGTCGAGCGGGTCGTCGGAGGTCATATAGACCATCGAGCAGGTCTGCGGCGCGGTGCCGAGCTCGACAGGCGAAATGCTTCTGTCTTCATAGTTTGAGCAGTAGGTCAAAACGTATTTTCCGCCGATGTAGTTGAGCTCGTTCGCCTCAAAGTGGAAATATGTCGGGACTTTGATTATCTCGCTGTCTATCGAGGTCATATTTTTGCCGAGCTTTGCCAAACGGCAGTTGCCCGTTCTGAGGCCGTTTTCGTCAGAGTGCTGAGCCTCCCCTCCGCCGAAAGCTATCCAGCCGACGCCGTTGTCGTCGATGACAACGCCGGGGTCGAAGCACCAGCAGACGGGGTCGTCTTTGAGGCCCTTCATGTCGTTATAGACAAGCGGGCCGCCGATCGGGTCTTTCCACGGGCCCGTCGGCGAAGTCGATGTCAGAACCCCGACGCCCGCGGCGGAATTCGCGAAGTAAAGATAGAAGTGGGTCTTGCCGTCCGATTCCTCGCGGGAAACTATCGAGGGAGCCCATGAGCAGGACGCCCATTCGCAGATCTCGCCGACGGGAATTGTGCCCTCATATCTGAAATTCGCCATGTCAGCGGTCGAGTAAACCGCAAGAGTATTGATACTTCCGTAGCCGTTGCTGCCGAAGCCCGATTTTGACTCATACTCCTGCGAATCGTTGGTGCCGTAGATGTAAAGCCTGCCGTCATATTCGACTGAGGTCGGGTCGGCAAAGAATACGTCGGAGGAAATCGGGTTGTTCTCGTCCATTCCCTTATAAGCCTCGGAAAGCCTGCTTCCGACGGAATAACCGAGGTCTGCCGACGGCGTAAGCTCGCCGTCGAACTTGAATTCGGCGGGGGTCGCCCCGCAGGCGGTCAGCGTTGAGAGTATTGTCGCCATAATTATTATCCTTTTCAAAGTTTTCATATTATCAGTCTCCTCGTTCAGAACCTTAGAGCTATTGACATTTTGATTATAACTTAACCGCAAGTTTTTTTCAAGAGGTATTGACAAATAATGAGGATATCTCACCGAATTTTTCAGTTTTGGCTAATATTGAGTTAAAAATATCGCACTGAAAAAATGACATATAAGCGCCAAAGGTGACAGCTAAATTTATGCAAACTGACTTTTTTCTTTGCGGGGCTTGAAAAAAACGCCGTATTCTGCTATTATTTTATTGTAAATGTAAGGTTGTGATTTGTGCCGAGGTCGGCAGATTTAAGAAACAGGAGAATAAAATGACATTTTCTGACTATCTTTCGCTTCTCGGAGGCGTGGCGTTCTTCCTCTTCGGAATGAACACGATGGGCGGCGGGCTTAAACAGCTCGCGGGGAACAAGATGGAAGCTGTTTTGTGGAAGCTTTCGTCTACCCCTTTCAAGGGTTTCCTGCTCGGCACCCTTGTCGCTGCGGCGATTCAGTCGTCGGGCGCAACGACCGTAATGGTCATAAGCTTTGTTTCAACAGGTATGATGACATTCTCCCAATCCGTCGGAATTGTTCTCGGCGCAAACGTCGGAACAACGATGACGGGCTGGATTCTTTCCATTTCAAACGCGAACAGCGGCTCTTTCACCACCGTATTGATCTCCCTGCTTGCTCTGGCGGGTTGTGCGATGGTGCTTTTTTCGCACAAAAATACCTATCGGGCGATCGGAAACGTCGCCCTCGGGCTTGCAACGCTTCTTCTTGCGATGTCTTTGATAAGCGACTCGGTCAGCCCGCTTAAAGAGAGCCCGCGCTTTGCAAACCTTCTTATCCTCTTCCGAAATCCCCTCTTCGGCATTTTGGCGGGCGCCCTCATCACCGCGGTAACGCAATCGAGCTCGGCATCGGTAGGTATTTTACAGGCCCTTTCGGTCAGCGGCGCTATCCCCTATTCGGTATGCCTGCCCATCATCATCGGTATAAACATCGGCGCGGCGACGCCTGTTCTTATCGCAATGCTCGGCGCTAACCGAAACGGCAAGCGCACCGCGGTATCATATCTTGTCATCAACGTCATCGCGTTCATCGCGACGTATATAGTATATATCCCCGCGAACCTGATATTTGACATGTCGTTCATGAACGGGCCCGCGAACGTCCTCGGCATAGCCATAATGAACACCGTGCTGAGGCTTATAATGGTCGCGTTCGTGCTCCCCGCGCTGAAACAGGTTGAAAAGCTCTGCTATATGATAGTCAAGCCCGACCCCGCCGAGCGCGAAGATATGTATGAAATAGACAGCCTTGACGACAGCCTACTCAACTATGCGCCGACTGCGCTTGAGCTCTCAAAGAACGCAACGATGAGAATGTGCGACATCGCGACAAAGAACGTTTACCGCGCGCTTCGGCTTCTTACCGAGTTCGACAGGACGAAATATCAGAAGGTCATCACCAAGGAAGAGCTCTGCGACAAATATGAGGACAAGCTCGGCAACTATATCGTCAAGATAGGCAAGAACGGCCTCAACGACAAGCAGCAGGCGATATCGCGCGAGCTTCTTTCCGCCGTCGGCGACTTTGAGCGCCTCAGCGACCATGCGCAGAACATCGCCGAGACCGCAAACGAGATTAACGAGAAAAAAATCGCCCTTACCGACGATGTTCTCTCCGAGATAAAGCTTATGGTCGAGGCCACGAAGGAGATAATCGGGCTCTCGCGAACCGCTTTTATCGAGCGCCGCCGCGACCTTGCCCTGAAGGTCGAGCCGCTTGAAGAGACCATCGACGAGATGACCAAACAGCTTCGGGCGAACCACATCAACAGGGTGTCGTCGAACACCTCGACGATTCTCACGGGGTTTGTATACAGCGACCTGCTTATAAACATCGAGCGCGTCGCCGACCACTGCTCGAACATCGCGTTCAGCGTTGTTCATAGCTACGACATCAACGCCGAGGAGCACAAATATACCGCTCAGGCGGCCGATTCTCAGGACTTCCGTGACGAGCTCTCGCAGTACCTTGAAAAATACGTCGAGCCCATCACGCCGAAGCAAGAACAGTAAAAAAATAAACCCTCGGGAGACCGAGGGCTTAATTTTTTCTCAGGCGATTTCGGTGACGGTGTATTCCTTATCCTCGACCGCCTTTTTGAGAACGTCGTTCGGGACGTCCTTTGAAAGGGTGAGAACGGCGGTGCCCGCGGTGTGGCTTACCTCGGCGCTTTCAACGCCCGCGACGGCCTCAAGAGCCTTCTTGACGGTCGCCTCGCAGTGGCCGCACATCATTCCTTCGATCTTCATTGTTTTTGTCATGGTGATCTCCTCCTTGATTTCGATTTTTATATCGTTTTTGATTTTTGAATCCCGCTTGGGATTGTGAACGTTTATCAGGTTGAGCCTTAAAGCGTTTGAAACCACGCAGAAGCTTGAAAGGCTCATCGCGGCGGCGCCGAACATCGGGCTCAGGGTTATCCCGATGGGGATAAACACCCCCGCCGCAAGGGGTATGCCGACGGCGTTATAGAAGAACGCCCAGAAGAGGTTCTGCCTTATTATTCTCAATGTCGCGCGGCTGAGCCTTATCGCGGCGGCAGCGTCGGAAAGGCGGCTATGCATCAAAACAACGTCTGCCGCGTCGATGGCAACGTCCGTTCCCGCGCCGATGGCAAGGCCGATATCAGCTGTCGTGAGCGCGGGCGCGTCGTTGATTCCGTCGCCGACCATCACGACCTTGCCGAGCTCTTTGAGCTTTCTAACGACCGATTCTTTTCCTTGGGGAAGAACCCCCGCGACGACCTCGTCGACACCCGCCTCAGCGCCGATAGCGCGGGCGGTTTTTTCGTTGTCGCCCGTGAGCATGACGACCTTTATGCCCATGTTCTGAAGCTCTGCGACAGCGCTCGGGCTGTCCTCCTTGATGACGTCGGCAACCGCGATCATGCCCAAAAGCCTGCCGCCGCGAGTGAAGAGCAGCGGAGTCTTCCCGCTCTCTGAGAGGCTTTCGGCGGATTTTTTCATATCATCGCCGACCTCTGCCCTGCCGCTTATGAATTTAAAGCTGCCGCCGAGGGTCTCGCTCCCCGCGACGTTCGCCCGAATCCCGCTGCCGACAAGCGCCTCAAAGCCCGTGACCTCATCGGAAGAAACGCCGCGCTCATCGCCGAGGCGGATTATTGCCTTTGCGAGCGGGTGCTCGCTGAGCTTTTCAAGCGAGTAAGCGCACCTTAGAAGCTCCTCCTCGGTTACGCCCTCGGCAGGAATTAAATCGGTGACGCGCGGCTCGCCGAGGGTTATCGTGCCAGTTTTGTCGAGCACCGCGATGGCGGCCTTGCCCGTCTCCTCGAGAGAAACGGCGGTTTTGAAGAGAATTCCGTTCTTTGCGCCGACGCCGTTGCCGACCATTATCGCGACGGGCGTAGCAAGCCCAAGGGCGCAGGGGCAGCTTATCACAAGGACCGAAATTCCCCTCGCGAGGGCAAACCCGACCCCCCTGCCGATCAGAAGCCAGACAAAGGCGGTCACAAGCGCGATGCAGATGACCGTCGGGACAAATACGCCCGAGACTCTGTCGGCGATTTTCGCTATGGGCGCCTTTGTCGCGGCGGCGTCGGAGACCATTTTTATTATCTGAGAGAGTGCGGTGTCCTCGCCGACGCGGGTAGCCTCGCACTTCATGAAGCCCGACTGATTGAGCGTTCCCGCAGAAACCCCGCTGCCGACGCTCTTGTCGACGGGTATGCTCTCGCCCGTGAGCGCCGATTCATCGACAGCTCCGCCGCCCTCTAAAACCCTGCCGTCGACGGGCACCTGCTCGCCCGGGCGAACCGCGAAGATATCGCCGATTTTTACCTCTGAAACCGCAACGACGCTTTCAACGCCGTCCCTGATGACTGTCGCGGTCTTCGGTGCAAGGTTCATAAGGCTTCGCAGGGCGTCGGTGGTCCTGCCCTTCGAGCGCGCCTCAAGCGTCTTGCCGACGGTTATCAGCGTGAGAATCGTCGCGGCGCTCTCGAAGTAAAACTCGTCCATATATTTCATGACTGCCTCAGAATCGCCTCGGAACTGAGCATCGCACATTAAAAACAGCGCGACGGTCGAATAGATAAACGCCGCCGACGCCCCGAGCGCCACAAGGGTATCCATGTTCGGCGAGCGCTTCCAAAGGCTTTTGAAGCCGCTTATGAAGAAGCGCCGGTTTATCACCATCACGATAACCGTCAGAAGAAGCTGGACAAGCCCCATCATCAGGTGGTTGCCCGCCATGAACGCGGGCACGGGCATGCCGAGCATCATGTGACCCATCGTGAAGTACATCAGGATAACCCAGAAAATCAGCGAAAGGACAAGCCTTTTTATCATCTTCGGGGTCTCGGTGTCTTTGAGGGAATCCTCCGCCGACTTCGCGCCCTTAAGCGAGGCACCGTAACCCGCGTCGGTGACGGCCTTTATTATCGCGGCGGGCGAGGTGCTGCCCTCAACGCCCATTGAGTTTGTCAGAAGGCTCACCGAACAGCTTTTCACGCCCGAGACCTTCGACACCGCCTTTTCGACCCTCGCGGAGCACGCCGCGCAGGTCATTCCCGTAACATTGTACTGAGTCATCATCTCACCCTATTTCATAAGCTTCTGAAGCGTTCCGACAAGCTCGTCGATGACCGCTTCGTCGCCGTTTTTGATATCCCTCACGACGCAGCCCTTTATGTGCCTCGCGATGAGGTCGCGGTTGAATGAATTTATCGCGGCAGAGGCGGCGGCCGACTGAACAAGAATATCGGGGCAGTAGGCGTCGCGCTCGACCATTCCGCGGATTCCCCTGATCTGACCCTCGATTCTGTTGAGGCGGTGAATGAGCTTTTTGCGCTCCTCCTCCGAGCGGTCGGTGGTCTTTCGGCATTCGCAGGTCTTTTCAGCCATAATATCAACTCCGTGACTTTGTCAAATATACCCCATCGGGGTATTATCAGTATATACCCCTCTCGGGTATTTGTCAAGGGGTTTTCAAAATATTTTTATAAGTATTGACTTTCCTGCCCCTTGAACTTATAATGGGATATGACAGTTTTTTAAAATTATTCGCAAAAGAGGAATGATCATGAAAGAATACATAAACGAAGTGAAAAGCGAGCTCTGCGGCCGCATTATCCCGTTCTGGAAAGGGCTTCGGGACGACAGGCTCGGCGGCTATATCGGTCAGGTCGACTTCGACCTCACCCGAAGGCCCGAGGCCGAGCGCGGCTGCATTCTCAACAGCAGGATACTCTGGTTCTTCTCAGAGGCCTATATGCTGCTCGGCGACGATAGCCTGCTCGACGAAGCGGACCACGCCTACGAGATGCTGATTAAAATGACCGACCCGAAAAACGGCGGCGTCTATTGGTCGCTCAACGCCGACGGAACGGTCTTTGACGGCACCAAGCACACCTATAATCAGGCGTTCGCGATCTATGCGCTCTCAGCCTATTACCGCGCGTCGAAAAGGCGCGACGCCCTTGAGCGCGCCTATGAGCTCTTCGACACGGTCGAGACAAAATGCTTCGACGGCAGGGGGTATCTTGAAGCCTTCACCGCCGACTGGAAGCCCGAGAGCAACGAAAAACTCAGCGAAAACGGCGTTGAGGCGGGACGAACGATGAACACCCTGCTTCACGTCATGGAGGGGTATACGGGGCTCTACGAGGCCGACCGCAGCGAAAAGGTCCGCGAAAAGCTTTACTTCATCGCCGACGTCTTTGAAAATAAAATCTACAACCGTGAAAAGCATCGGCAGGAGGTTTTCTTCGACCTCGACTACAACACGCTCATCGACCTGCATAGCTTCGGGCACGACATCGAGACCTCATGGCTGATGGACCACACGCTCGACGTTTTGGGCGATGAAAAGCTCACCCAAAGAATTCGCCCGCTTCTTCTTGAGATGGCCGAAAAAACTCTCGAAGTCGCGTTCACCGACCACGGCTTCTGCAACGAGAGCGAGAACGGCGTCATCAACACAACGAGAATATGGTGGGTCCAGGCCGAGGCGCTGCTCGGGTTCATGAACGCCTATAAGCACACTCACGAAGAAAAATTCCGCGAGGCATATCTGAGCCAGTGGAGGTTTATCCGCGACGTTCTCACCGACAGGCGCGAGGGCTCGGAATGGTTCTGGTGCACCGACGAAAACGGCGTGCCCGCCGAAAAGCCGATAGTCGAGCCGTGGAAGTGCCCCTATCACAACGGAAGAATGTGCATGGAAATTATCAGGAGGGTTAAAAATGACCTATAACGAGCTCAACAGGCGCTATGAGGCGCTCATCGCGAAGAAAAACAAAGTCGACGAAAGCAGATATAACGGCATCTTCGAGCGCTGGCAGAACCCCGTTCTTACCCGCGACCACGTTCCGCCGTTCTGGGTGTTTGACCCCAACCCCGAGACCAACCCGCATATGATGCAGCGCCTCGGCATCAACGCGGTTTTCAACAGCGGCGCGATAATGCTCGACGGAAAATTCTGCCTTGTCGCGAGGGTCGAGGGCGCCGACCGAAAGAGCTTCTTTGCGGTCGCGAAGTCTGACAGCCCCGTCGACGGTTTCAGATTTCTTGACGAGCCCGTGATTCTGCCCGACACCTGCCCCGACGAGACGAATGTTTATGACATGCGCCTCACAAAGCATGAGGACGGCCGGATCTACGGGGTGTTCTGCTCGGAGTCAAAGGACAGGAGCGTAAACGATCTCTCGGCGGCGACGGCTGCCGCGGGAATCGTTCGCACAAAGGATCTCGTCAGCTGGGAGAGGCTGCCGAACCTCAAGACCCTGCGCTCGCCCCAGCAGAGAAATGTTTTGCTTCACCCCGAATTTGTCAACGGCAAGTATGCGTTCTATACCCGCCCGATGGACGATTTCATCGAGACGGGAAGCGGCGGAGGAATAGGCTTCGGGCTCTGCGACGACATCACGAACGCGGTCATCGACGAGGAGAAGATGACCTCGGTGAGAAAATATCACACCATCACCGAGTCGAAGAACGGCGCGGGCGCGGTGCCGATAAAGACCGACAGAGGCTGGATACATATTGCCCACGGCGTGAGGAACACCGCGGCGGGCCTGAGATACGTCATCTATGCCTTTGCGACCGCCCTTGACGACCCCTCGAGGGTCATCGCCGAGCCGAGCGGTTTCCTGATTGCCCCTTACGGCGGCGAAAGGGTCGGCGATGTTTCAAACGTAGTATTCACCAACGGCGCGATCGCTACCCCCGACGGCAAGGTTTATATCTACTACGCCTCGAGCGACACGCGGCTTCACGTCGCCTCGACCGACATCGAGCGCCTCACCGACTATGTTTTCAACACGCCCTCCGACCCGCTCCGCAGCGCCGACTGCGTCAGGCAGCGCGTCGGGTTCATCAGGAAGAATCTTGAATACCTCGGGAAATAATGAAAAAGGCCGTGGGGGTTCCACGGTCTTATTTTTTTAAAAACACCGCAGAGGATAAACGCCCGCTGCGGTGTGGCGTCGCCAAGAGGATTCGAACCTCCGGCCTGCCGCTTAGGAGGCGGCCGCTCTATCCTGCTGAGCTATGGCGACATACTCAGTATTTTATCACGAAAGGCGGCGCGTGTCAAGCTTTTTCTTCAGGGTTTTGCGCCGCGCTTAATTATTGACCTATCGTGATGTCATAAAAACTTTAAAGCAAAAAATCTCTTTTACCTATTGAAAAAACGGCGCGGATATGCTATCATCAGATTGACACTTTATAATAAAGGAGAAATTGACATGCTGCCCGAAATCTCAAAAATTCACTCTCTTCCCCTCGGAAGCATCAAAATGACCGACCGCTACTGCCAAAACGCCCTCGAAAAGGAGATCGCCTATCTTCTTGATTTTGACAGCGAGCGCGTCTTAGCGGGGTTCAGAAAAAACGCGAAGATCGCGACCTCGGCCGAGCCCTACGGCGGGTGGGAGAGCCACCTCATCGGCGGGCACGCCATGGGTCACTATTTCAGCGCGCTCTCTCAGGCGAGCGTGAACCGCGGCCTCTCAGAGAATCAGCGCAAAGCGGCTCATGACAAGCTTTCGGCGATAGTTGCCGAGCTCAAAAAATGTCAGCTGCCGAACGGTTTCTTGTGGGCGGCGAAGATCAGCGACCCCGAAAACCTCGAGGTTCAGTTCGACCTTGTCGAGCAGGGGCGCGGCAACGAAAACATCATCGAAGTCGCGTGGGTGCCGTGGTATACGATGCACAAGATCCTTGCGGGGCTTATTTCGGCCTATGCCGTCGCGAACATCGGCGACGCGCTCGATATCGCGAAAAAGCTCGGCGACTGGGTATGCGGGCGGGCGCTTTCATGGAGCGAAAAGACCCGCGAGACCGTTCTCAACACCGAATACGGCGGAATGAACGACGTCATGTACGAGCTTTACCGCATCACGGGCGATGAGCGCTATGCCGAGGCGGCACATGTCTTTGACGAAGAGCCGCTCTTCGACGACATTCTCACAAACAGGCACAACCTCCTCACGGGGAGGCACGCGAACACCACCATTCCGAAGATAATCGGCGCGCTCAGAAGATATCAGGTCATGGGCGAAAAGTGCGACTGCGGGCGCTATCTAAAAGTCGCCGAAATATTCTGGGAGAACGTCATTCTCCACCACACCTATCACACGGGCGGAAACAGCGAGTGGGAGCACTTCCGCGGCGACGACACCCTCGACAAAGAGCGCACCAACGCCAACTGCGAGACCTGCAACGTCTACAATATGCTGAAGCTCACCCGCGAGCTCTTCAAGATCACCGCCGAGAAAAAATACGCCGACTATCTTGAAAACGCGTTTCTGAACCACATTCTCGCCTCTCAGAACCCCGAGACTGGCATGACCACTTATTTCCAGTCGATGGCGACGGGCTATTTCAAGGTCTTTTCGAGCAGGTGGGACGACTTCTGGTGCTGCACGGGCAGCGGAATGGAAAACTTCACGAAGCTCGGCGACTCGGCATGCTTCGCGGGCGAAAACTCGCTTTGGGTGATAAAATATCTCTCCTGCGAGGTCTCATCGGGAAAAATCAAAGCGGCTGTCCGCACCGATATTCCCGCCGATGATTTTGCCGATATCGAGGTCGGCGGAGGGTTTAACGAGCTTTATCTTCGCATGCCCGACTGGGCGGACGGCGATATCGAAATAACCCTCAACGGCAAAAAAGCAGCCTTTGAAGCGGTCGGCGGGTTCGCAAGGCTAAACGTCGCCGATGGGGACAGCGTCAGGGTGAGGATACCGAGAAAAATCGCGGTAAAAAGCCTCTGCGACAGCGAGGAAACCGTCGCGCTGACCTATGGGCCGCTGCTTTTGGCGGCAAAACTCGGGAAAGAGAACATGGCCGAGACAAGGACGGGCGTTCACGTCGCGATACCCGAAAAGAGCGTTTCTGACGGGGTTTTAAAGCTTGGGGCGAGCGCCGCTGAGCTAAAGGCAGACCCCGATAGGTTCGTCAAAAAGGTCGGGCCGCTTGAATTCGCGCTCGGCGGGCTGACGTTCATACCCTATTACCTCATTGAGGAAAGATACGGCATTTACTGGAAAATAGAAAAGTAAGATTCTTACAGCGGCATGGCGGAGGCTATGCCGCCGTTTTTTTGCAAAAAATCTCAAAAAGTTTTTGATTAGATATTGAATCCCGCGGGAAAATCTGCTATTATATAAGTGTATGTGTTTCAGGGCTTCGGCGCTGACATTTAAAACATGAAAGGAAAGGTAAAAATGGCAAATACCGCAATTGTAGGCATAAATTGGGGCGATGAGGGCAAGGGCCGCATGGTCGACCTTCTCACCCGCGACCACGACGTCGTTGTCAGATATCAGGGCGGCGGAAACGCGGGTCACACAATCGTCAACGAATACGGCAAATTCGCGCTTCACCTTCTTCCCTCGGGCATCTTCACCAAGGGAGTTGTAAACATTCTCGGAAACGGCGTAGCTCTTGACTGCGAGAACCTCGTCAAGGAAATCGAAGAGGTAAAGTCCCGCGGGGTCGACATCTCGCCCGAAAACCTTGCTGTCAGCGACCGCGCCTCGCTTCTTCTGCCTTGGCACCGCGAGCTTGATTCTCTTGAAGAGGCAAGGCTTGCGGACAAGAAATACGGCTCGACAAAGCAGGGCATCGCGCCGTTCTATTCAGACAAATACTCGAAGAAAACCGTTCTTGCGGGCGAGCTCTTATATCCCGAGCACCTGAAAGCCCATCTTGAGGACCTTCTTGAGTGGAAAAACCTCACGCTGAAAAACGTCTACGGCGCCGAGGGGTACACCATGGAGCAGCTCATGGACTGGGTTCGCGACTTCGGCGAGAAAATAAAGCCGTTCGTGAAAGATACGGGCGAGCTTCTCAAAAAGGCTTCGGCAGAGGGAAAGAAGATACTCTTCGAGGCTCAGCTCGGCGCTCTTCGCGATCTCGACTACGGCATTGTGCCCTACACCACCTCGTCGAACACAATAGCGGCGTTTGCGCCGGTCGGCTCGGGCATTCCGAACGCGAAGATCGAGAGGATTGTCGGCGTTGTGAAGGCTTATTCCTCCTGCGTCGGCGAGGGGCCGTTCACCTGCGAGTGGTTCGGCGATGAGGCCGAAAAGCTTCGCGAGGCGGGCGACGAATACGGCGCCAAAACGGGCAGACCCCGCCGCGTCGGGCCTATCGACATCGTCGCGACAAGGTACGGGGTCGAGACCCAAGGCGCGACGACCATCGCGCTGACAAAGCTTGACGTTCTCAGTTATATGGATAAGATTCCGATCTGCGCGCACTATGAGCTCGACGGGAAGATCACCGACAGATTCCCCTTCCCCGCGGTTCTTCCCGACGCAAAGCCTGTCGTCGAATATATGGACGGCTGGAAGTGCGATATTTCGGCCTGCCGCAGGTGGGAAGACCTGCCCCGAGAGGCGAGGGACTATGTTGAATACATCGAGCGCGAGATAGACTGCCACATTGGCTATGTATCGGTCGGGCCCGAGAGAGACAGCATTATTATCAGGTAAGAGCATCGGAAAAACGGGGGCGCAGCCCCGATTGCGCGGCTTCGCCGCGCAATCCCGCGGCGAAGCCGCGGCCAAACCCGCGAAGCGGGTTTGGGGGCTGCGCCCTAAGTGCAGATGCTGATGAAAGGAAGTAAAACTATGCCGACAAATATCTATGAATCCCCGCTGAGCTCGCGCTATGCCTCGGAATATATGCTCAACCTGTTCTCAATGGATAAAAGAATTCAGACGTGGCGGCGCCTTTGGGTCGCCCTCGCGAGGGCTGAGCACAAGCTCGGCCTGCCGATCACCGAAGAGCAGGTAAAAGAGCTTGAAGCGCACATCGACGACATCGATTATGAGGTCGAGCGCGCCCGCGAGAAAGAGGTTCGCCACGACGTAATGGCGCATATCTACACCTACGGAAAGGCTGCGCCCTCGGCGGCTGGAATTATCCACCTCGGCGCGACAAGCTGCTATGTCACCGACAACGCCGACCTCATCATCTATCGCGACGGCCTTGTATATCTTCGCGGCGAGATCGCAAAGGTCCTCAAAAACCTCGCCGACTTCGCAGAGAAATATAAATCTCTGCCGACGCTCGGCTATACCCACTATCAGCCCGCCCAGCTCGTGACCGTCGGAAAGCGGGCGTCGCTCTGGGCTCAGGATTTTCTCTCCGATCTTGAGGAGCTCGATTTCGTCATCGACAGCTTCAAATTCCTCGGCTGCCGCGGCACAACGGGCACCGAAGCCAGCTTCATGGAGCTTTTTGAGGGCGACGGCGAAAAGATCGACGAGATGAACAGAATGATCTCCGAAGAATTCGGCTTCAAGAAGTGCTTCACTGTCTCGGGGCAGACATACCCGAGAAAATTCGATTCGAGGATCCTCAACGTCCTCTCCTCAATCGCCCAAAGCTGCTACCGAATGGCGAACGACTTAAGGCTTTTGCAGCACGATCGGCAGGTCGAGGAGCCGTTTGAAAAGAATCAGATAGGCTCGTCGGCGATGGCCTATAAGCGCAACCCGATGCGCTGCGAGAGAATTTGCTCGCTTTCGAGATATCTTATGGCCGACGCCCTCAACGCCCCGATGACCGCTTCTACCCAGTGGCTCGAGCGAACCCTCGACGACTCGGCAAACAGAAGAATTTCTCTGCCCGAGGGCTATCTTTGTGCCGACGCGATACTCAGGCTCGCTCAGAACGTCACCGACGGAATGCACGTCAACGAGAAAATGGTCGAAAAGGCGGTCAGGGAGTATCTGCCGTTCATCGCGACCGAAAACCTCATGATGGAGGGCGTAAAGCGCGGCGGCGACAGGCAGAAGCTTCACGAAATAATCCGCGTATGCTCGATGGAGGCATCGGCAAGAATGAAAGAGGGCGAGAGCTGCGACCTTTTGAAGAGGCTTGCCGCCCACCCCGAGTTCTCGATGACCGAGCAGGAGATGGAAGCGGTCTTAGAGCCGAAGCTTTACATCGGGCGCTGCCCCGAACAGGTCGACAGGCTTGTCAAAGAAATTCGCGAGGCCGTTTCAAAGGTCGAGATTCTGAAGACCAAAGAGGTCGAAATACTCTGATAAACCGAAAAAAGCCGTACCCGAAAGGATACGGCTTTATGTTTTATTCAGGCTCGCGCCCGTGGGAGTGTCCATTCCGCACGCATTATTTGTAATATTTAGATATGTCGCCGCAGGCGACACCTTTAAATTCTGATATCTAATTTCTAACTTCTATCTTCTTGATGTGGCCGCTTCGGCCACATCAGCGCCCGTCTCTCACTTCGTCCCGTAAATTCTGTCGCCTGCGTCGCCGAGGCCGGGAACGATATACGCGTTTTCATTGAGCCTTTCGTCGAGGTTTCCGCAGTAGATCTCGACGTCGGGGTGGGCCTCGGAAAGAACCTTCAGGCCCTCGGGAGCCGCGATTATCGACATAAACTTGATGTGCTTTCCGCCACGCTGCTTGATGAGGTTTATCGCGTCGACGGCAGAACCGCCCGTCGCGAGCATCGGGTCGAGGACGATTATAAGGCGCTCGCCGATGTTTTCGGGAAGCTTGCAGTAATACTCATGCGGAATATGCGTTACCTCGTCGCGGTACATGCCGATGTGCCCGACCTTTGCCGACGGAACAAGCGCGAGAATGCCGTTCACCATTCCGAGCCCCGCGCGCAGGATCGGGACAATTGCAAGCTTTTTGCCCGAGACCATCGGCTGAACGGTCTTACAGATCGGCGTCTCTATCTCAACCATATCAAGCGGAAGATCGCGCAGGGCCTCATAGCCCATAAGGGTCGCGATCTCCTCGATAAGGGTGCGGAAATCCTTCGTTCCTGTCGACTTATCCCTCAGAAGAGAAATTTTGTGCTTGATAAGCGGGTGATCAAAAATGGTAATATTAGACATAATCTCGCTCCTTTACAGCTGTTTTTTCTATTTTATCATCTTTTCGGGCGAATTGCAACCCTCGGCGCAAAATTTCTGAAAAATATTGAAAAGTGCGTAAAAAGATGTTAAAATCAGGTTAGAAACCCAAAGGAGGCCCGATATGAAAAGAACTCTTTTAAACCGCGGGTGGCAGTTCTGCCTTTGCCCGCCCGACGGCACGCCGACCGATTTTTCGCCCGTCGATATCCCCCACGACTGGCTTATCTATGACGCAAAAAACCTCTATAAAGACGGCGACGGGTATTACCGCCGAACCGTTGAAATCGCCGACCCGAAGAAAAATTACACCCTGCGTTTCGAGGGGGTATATCAGGACTGCACCGTTTTTTTGAACGGCAGGGAGATTTTCGAGTGGAAGTACGGCTACACCACCTTTGACGTCCCGCTCGGCGGGGTTGCCGAAGGCGAGAACACCGTTGAGGTGCTTGTTCGGCACCGCCACCCGAATTCGCGCTGGTATTCTGGCGCGGGGATATATCGCAGCGTGTGGCTCACCGAAAAGGGCGGCAGCGAAATTCTGCCCGACGGGGTTTACGTCGCGCCGAAAAAGACCGCCGACGGCTTTGCGACCGAGATCGACACCGAGGTCAGGGGCAGCGGCGAGGCTCTGCTTCGGCACACCGTCACATCAAAAAGCGGCGAGGTCATCACCTGCGGAGAGGAAAAAATCACCCTCAATGAAGAAGCTTCAACCGTGAGTATTTGCCTGCCCGAGTGCTCGCCGAAGTGCTGGAGCCCCGAAGAGCCGAACCTCTATACCCTTAAAACCGAGCTGATTCAGAACGGCGAAGTCGTCGACGAGGTTATACAGAACATCGGCTATAAAACCCTCGAATTCACGACAGACCGCGGCCTCTTCCTCAACGGCAGGCCCTATAAGCTGCTCGGGACGTGTATTCATCACGACTGCGGGGCGCTCGGCTCGGCGGTGAACAAGGCCGCTATACGCCGCCAGTTTGAGATTCTCAAAGAGATGGGCGTGAACAGCCTCCGCACCTCTCACAACCCGCCCGCTATCGAGTTTTTGAACCTCTGCGACGAGATGGGCTTTTTGGTCGATAATGAGTGCTTCGACATGTGGGAGCGCCCGAAGAACAAATACGACTACCACCGATTCTTCCCCGAATGGCACGAGCGCGACGTCGCCTCTTGGGTTCGCCGCGACCGCAGCCGCGCCTGTATGCTCATGTGGAGCATCGGCAACGAGATTTCGGACACAAACTTTTTGCCGCGAGGCGTTGAGGTCACAAAGGAGCTCAAACGCTGCGTTCGGCTTCACGACTACAAGAACCTCTACCCCGTCACCCTCGGCTCGAACACCATGTATACCGAGGGCGGGCAGGAGTGCGCAAAGCACCTTGACGTCGTGGGTTATAACTATCTTGAGCGGCTTTATGACGAGCATCACGAAAAATACCCCGATTGGGTCATCTACGGCTCCGAGACCTCGTCGACCTATCAGTCGAGAGGGGTCTACCACTTCCCCGCCGCGACGGTCACGTCGACCTACGACGACGAGCAGTGCTCATCGCTTTTAAACTGCGCGACGAGCTACGGCGCGATAAATTCCGAGTACAACATCACGATAGACAGGGTGAAGAAATTCTCTCTCGGGCAGTACACATGGACGGCGCTCGACTACATCGGCGAGCCGACGCCCTTTCACACCAAAAATTCCCACTTCGGCCATGTCGACACCGCGGGCTTCCCGAAGGACACCTATTACGCCTACAAGGCCGAGTGGAACCTCACGGGCGAGCCGTTTGTCCACCTCTACCCCTATTGGGACTTCAACGAGGGGCAGCTTATCGACCTTTTCATCTTCTCGAACTGCTTCGAGTCCGAGCTTTGGGTCAACGGCGAATGCCTCGGCCGCCACCGCCACGACCACTCGGGCTTCGGAAAGCTTTCGGGCAGATGGCAGGTGCCCTATCACCGCGGAGAGATCACCGCGATAGGCTATGACGAGCAAGGCCGCGAGGTCGCAAGAATGACGAGAAAAAGCTTCGGCGACCCCGCCGAGATCTCGCTGAAGCCCGACAGAAAGAGCCTTTCGGCGAACGGCGAAGACCTCATCTATGTCGAAATAGGCATGCTCGACAAAAGCGGCAGCCCCGTTGAAAACGCGCGAAACCGCGTCAGCGTTCACGTCACTGGCGCGGGGCGGCTCATCGGGCTCGACAACGGCGACTCGACCGACTATGACCAATATAAGGGCACATCGCGGCGGCTTTTCAACGGCAAGCTCTTGGCGATAATCGGCGCGAGGGATTTCGCGGGCGATATAAAAATGACGGTCGAATCGGTCGGGCTGCCCGAAAAGACGGTTCGATTCACCGCGCTGCCCTTTGACGGCGAGGCGGCCTGCTGCTCGGCCGAAAACACCGAGAGCGATTTTAACGCCGAGGTGCCTGTCAGAAGAATCGATTTAAAGGTCAGCGCCCAGACCCTCACCCCCGAGCGCAGAACCGTAACCGCCGAGGCAAAACTTTACCCTGAGAACACGACCTTCACCCCCGACGACATCATGTTCAAGGTCACGAGCGACGCGGGCGTCGTCACGAACCTTTCAAAGGTAGAATTTTCGGGCGGGAAGGCGGTCGTGACCGCTGTCGGCGACGGCGATTATCGGCTTCGGGCATATTGCAAAAACGGCACGCCGTTCGACGCGATACTCTCCGAGATCGAGCTTAAAAACGAGGGCTTCGGCGCGGCAAGCTTCGACCCCTACGGCGATACCGTCAGCGCGTCGCTATGCTCTTCCGAGAGCGCCCCGCTTCAGGTCGTGATGAAAGGCGGCCTACAAACCCTCAAAGAGGAGTGCTCGATCGGGTTTGACAACGTTGATTTCGGCAAAATCGGCGCCGAGGAGCTCACCGTCGGCATTTTCAGCTATTCAAGCGAGCCGATACCCTTCGACCTCTGCGACGGCGAGGTAAAGCTCATCGCAAGCTTTGTCTATCAGGCCGAGAGCCAATGGAACACCTACAAATACAACACTTTCAGGCTTCCCGAGAGGCTTCGCGGAATGAAAGACCTTAAATTTATTTTCCGTGAGCCGCTGCGCTTCGAGGGCTTTAAATTCACAAAACTCCCGACGGTCGGGACCGAAATCCCCGCAAAATCCCGCGAAAGGGTCTTCGGCGACGCTTTCACCGAGACAGATTCCGCCATCGAGCGCATCGGAAACAACGTTACCGTGGTGTTTGAGGGCCTTTGCCCCGAGCAGCGGGTGAAAAAGCTTGTCATCAGCGGCCGCACCCGAAACGACACCGAGAGCATTCGCGTCGTTGCCGACACCGCCGAGGGCCAAAAGGTTTGGGTGGTTTCTTTCCCGAGCGTCGATGAATATTCCGAGCAGGAATTTTCGGTGGATATTCCCGAGGGTTCGCTCGCGCTGACGCTTATATTCCTCCCCGGGTGCGATTTCGACCTCAAATCAATAAAATTATTATAATTTATCAACAGCGTTGAAAAATTATGTATCTGCGCAATATTTGTCTTCTTAAATATGTAGAAAAACTCAACTGATAGTGGTATAATTCAAAAACTCAACTGATAGTGGTATAATTCAAATGAGTATTAACTCAATTCATTGAAAGGAACCTGAATATGAAAAGAATTATCGCTATCCTTCTTGCCGCGGTGTTCATCGTCGCGCTGGTCGGCTGCGGTCGGGGCAAGCGCCAGCCGATACAGCTGACCCTTTCGACCGAAGACTCGGCCGCCATTCTTGCCGCCGCAGGAATCAGACTGCCCGACGCTGAGGAGGTCTCATGCCGCGGCACCGAGATCGTCTATTTCAGTTGGATCGACCTCATGAACAACTATTCCGAGGACGAGATCGTCAACACGGGATACTGGACCTTCCAGAACAAGTATGACTGCAAGGTCGTCTTTTACGAGACTACATACGACACCCGTTATGACGAGCTTGCAAACCTCGTTCTCGCGAGCGATTCGCCCGACTTCTTCCCCGCGGGGGTAAGCTCTGAGGCGACCTTCCCGATGCACTGCATCAACAAGACCTTTGTGCCTGTCGACGACTATATCGACTATACCGAACCCCTCTGGGAGGATATGGCCGATTCGGCTGAGGCTTTTGCCCTCGGAAGCAGACACTTCGCGTTCATCACCGATATCACCTTCCGCAACATCTGCCCCTACAACAGAAGAGTTATTGAGGAATGGGGATTCGACGACCCCGCCGAGCTCTATTACAACGACGACTGGACTTGGAGCAAGTTCTATGAAATGTGCGAAGAATTCAGCGACGCTGATGACAACCGCTTCGCCCTCGACGGCTATGCCTACAACGGCGCGCTGGCTCAGGAGGCATCGGGCTCGAAGATCGTTCTTAAGGACGAAAACGGCAACTACATTTCCAACCTCGACGACCCGATTCTTGAGCAGGCCAACAACCTTGTCTATGAGCTCGTCAAGAATGACCTTGTCTATCACGAGGGCAACTCTTACTGGGCGGGCCGCGACAACCACACCGAGGGCGCAGGCGTAAAGGACGGCCTCTGCCTCTTCTACATCACCCCGTTCGGCAACATTCGCAACACTGTTGAAAGCATCTCCGCCGTTTGGGGCGATGTCACCGCAAACGAGCTCATGTTCGTTCCTCTGCCGAGAAACGACGAGGGCGACGGTGAATACTACCTTGCCTCTGTCCCCTCGGGCTATATGCTCGTTCAGGGTGCCAAGAACCCCGAAGGCGTTGCGCTTTACTCGGCATGTGAGAGGTTCAAGATCATCGACCCGACTGTCGACAGAATCGACCGCCGCCAGCTTCAGGACGTATATCTCTGGACTCAGGACATGCTCGACATGTACGACGAGTGCCGCGAGATAATCCTCAAGAATTCCTACATGTACTACAACGGCAACTTCATTCCGAACCTCAACACCGTTTATGAGCACTTCCGCGATGAAATTGCAAGAAGCGGTGCTCAGGTCACATGGGCCCAGCTCAAAGAGCAATACACCGATCAGTTTGAGTACTATCTCCAAGAGCAGAATGATACGATAAACAAATACATCGCAGAGAACCCGTAAAACGGCAAAAGAAAGCCCCTCATTCTGAGGGGATTATTTTTTTATCTGAACACATATCCCGTTTCGGCGTCGGGGCGCGACCAACTTATCGCACCCGCGCGGTTATAGGTTTCGGTGAGGTTTCTTAGCTTTTCCTTTACCCCGCCGCAAAGCTGCTTCTTTGAGGCCCTCCACCGCCAGTTTAGGCCGACCGTCGACGGAACGTTTATCCTCGCCGAGTTATCGAGACTCAAAAGGTCCTGAAGCTGAGTTATCGCGGTCTCGGCGGTCGAGCCCCACGCGAGCCTCAGCAGCGCATCGGGAATTTCGGCGCGGGATTTCACCCCGCAGTAGTCGAGGCAGAAGCTGAGCTCTCTGCCCTCAAGCTTTTCCGCCCAGCCGAGCGCGGTGTCGCTGTCGTGGGTCGAGGTATAGACTATGCACCGCGAATCGGCATAGTTTGTCGGCAGGTATTTGCTCGTCGAGCTCGGGTCAAAGGCAAACTGGAGGACTTTCATTCCCGAGTAGCCCGTCTGCGCGATGAGCTCGCTGACATCGCCCGTTATAAAGCCGAGGTCTTCGGCGATTATGTTCTTTTTGCCGAGCCAGTAGTTTGTCGAGTTGAAGAGCTTCATTCTCGGGCCCTCGCGCCAGAAGCCGTTGACGGCGTTCTTATCGCCCCACGGCACTGAGTAATATCCCGCAAAGGCGCGGAAGTGGTCGATTCGCAGGACGTCGTAGATATCGGTCTCAAAGCCTATGCGGTCGATCCACCATTTATAGCCGTTCTGCTCCATGTCGGCCCAGTTGTAGAGGGGGTTGCCCCAAAGCTGACCATCGGCGGCGTAACCGTCGGGTGGGCAGCCCGCGACGCACTTCGGTTTTTTCTCGGCGTCGAACTCAAAAAGCTCGGGCGAGAGCCACGCCTCAACACTGTCATAGGCGCAGTAGATGGGCATGTCGCCGATTATCTGCACTCCCCTGCTGTTGGCATAGCTTTTCAGGGCAAACCACTGTTTGTAGAACTCGAACTGTAAGAACAGCTGAAAATCTATCTCGTCGGCGAGGTCTCTTCTCGCCTTGGCGACGGTCTCGGGCTCTGCCATTCTGAGGTCTTCCTCCCACTCATACCAAGGCGAGCCGCCGTGAAGGTTTTTCTCGGCCATGAAAAGCGCATAGTCGGGCGCCCAATCGGCGTTTTTCTCAAGAAAGCGGTCATACTCATCGCCGCCGCCGAAACGCGCATATGCCTTTCTCAGCACCTTGAAAACGGTGTTGTAAAGCTGCCCGTAATCTATGTATATCGGGTCGGCGCCGAAGTCGACGCCTTTATAATCCTCGGGCGTCAGAAGGCCGTCGGCCTCAAGAGCCTCAAAGTCGATGAAATACGGGTTTCCCGCCCGCGATGAAAACGACTGATAAGGGCTTTCGCCGAAACCCGTCGGCGAAAGCGGCAATATCTGCCAATATTTCTGCTTTGCGTCGACCAAAAAGTCGATGAAGTCCCTCGCCTCGCTGCCGAGCTTTCCGATTCCGTATTCCCCGGGGAGCGACGCCACCCCGAGCAGTATTCCGCTTGATCTCATATGAATTTTCCTTTCAGATTTATTCTGCCGATATAAATGCCGAATTTTTGGTTCTTCGCGAATATATTTTTTCAAGCCCGCTGATAACTTCGCCTTTCGGGTAAAGAAATTTCGGGTCATGGCTCAGAAGAAAATACTCAGCCGAAAGACTTTTCAGCTTTGCGATCTGCTCTTTGAGAATTCCCGAGTTGTAGACCGCGCCGCCCTTTTTCTCGGCGGGGTAGATTCCATCGCCCAAAAAAGCGCAGCGGCCTATCTGAAGCCCCAGCGAGCCCTTTGCGTGGGTCGACGGCAGCGGAAAGATCAGGATATCCTCGCCGTCGTGAAGAAAAATATCACCCGAAACGGGCGTCCCCCTGCCGATGTATTTAAGCGTGTTCGCGCCGAGGTAGATTTTTTCGGGCGATATTCCGCCCAGCCCGCCGACGTGGTCGGGGTGAAAGTGCGAAAGAACGCAGGCGGTTTTTAAGCCGCGCGTGTCGATTTCTCCGACGGTTTTCTCAACAGAACCGACGTCAAACAGCCAGAGATATTTGTCGCCGTAAAACACGCCGATGTCCGAAGAAAGGGGCTCCTCCGCCGCAGGCACGCAGTAAATTTCGCCGAAAACGCTGACAAGCTCGGTCACATTCACACCTCCGCGCTGAAATATGCCTTGAATATAATAACACATTATTTTAAAAAAATCAACTTTTTAAAGCGTCTCCGCGCAAAAAAAGAGCCGACCCTCGGGTCGACCCTATACTTATGCTATCTAATCTTCGCTTCTCTGTCCGAACAGACCGCCTTATCGCCGTCGAAATAGATATACTCAACGCCGCCGATGCCGTCAAGCGCCGCCTTATCGAGGCTCTCGGCGAGGTAAATCGGCGAAAGCGCCAGCGCAATATCGGCGCAACCGAGGTCAGGCGACCACGCGGTGAGCTCGCTGAGGGCGCAGACGGGTCTGCCGCTGCTCGGCGAAAGATAAGGGCCGCGAACCGAGCCGTCGGTCAGGGTGACAAACCGCCGCTCGTCGCCCGAAACGCAGGGAAAGCTCCTGAACTGAACAAACGCGCACGGGCCGACATAGCGAAGCTCGGCGTCGGAAAAGACCCTGCCGCCGCTGTTTCTCAAAATGCTCAGCCCAAACTCGCCGCCTCGGGCATCAAGATTTCTGACGTAGCCGTCAAAGCTCGAAATAAGGCCGTTTGTGAGCCCCTCGCCCGAAAGTTTTTCCGCGATGTAATCGGCGACAAAGGCGTTTTTAAGCCAGAAGAAGTCAAAAATCACGCTGAACTCGTTCTCCCGAAGAAAACTGAGGTACTCTTCCGAGACCCTGAGCATAAGCTTTCCGCCGCCCAAGAGAACGACGTCTACCGAGTTTTTGTCGCACGCAAAGCCCGCGATCTCGGCAAAAAGCCCGCCGATCTCAGGGTTTAAAATCGGGTCAAAGTCGTATGCCCCGTCGGGCGACTGCATATAAAACAGGTCGTCATAGACGGAGTAAGCGGGTCCCAAGTATGCGGTTCTGTCGCCGCTTTCCGAGTATTTTTCGAGAGCGGAATAAAGCGCCTCATCGACCGAAATTTCCTCGTTCGGGTGAGCGTTCATATAGCCGAGATTCACAACGCCCTCGAATTCCTCATAGGCGTTGAAAAGCCGATAAGCCTCGACCGAAGCCTGAGAATAGACCTCGGTGACGGCTCTTGCCTCATTGTGAACCGAGCCCCCGCTTCCGACGTCATACATCAGCGTGAAATCAACCGCGCAGTTGGCCTCGGCGGTGCTGACGTTTATCTCGCGCCAGCCCGCGTCGCCGTTTATAAGCTTTGTAAATCCGTAAGCAAGCGCCGAAGCGCCCAAAATCAGGAAGAAAACGGCAGCGGCAATCCGAAGTTTCAAGTGATCGGTTTGCAGCTCAACCTTTTCAACCGCTCGGGGGCCCTTCGGCGTGCGGTTTTTAGCGTAGCGTGCCAATTTAAATGACCGCCAGAACAAGCATCAGCAGGAATATCGCGAGGATAACGCCGATGGTGATAAACCCTGCGATAGCGCCCTTTCTGCATGCCTTATAGTTTCTCATGTGCCTGAATTTCTTGAAGATAAGCCCCGCGATGATGCCGAGAACGGGGAGCAGGAAGGAAAGAATGACGTAAAGCTTGCTGCCCGTGTCGTGAACGGGTGCGCTGAGGAACTGGGCCTCAGCGGCGGCCTCGGCGGCGTCAAGCTCCTCATCGGTCTTCGCGTTGAGCTTTTCGGGGTCTTTGGTGATGGTGATGGCCTTGACCGGCTCGCCCTTCTCCCTGATTTCCTTTGCCTTCTCGATCTCCGCCTTGTTGCCGTAGATCCAGTGGTCGTGGCCGATGCACACAAACTCGGGCTTGTCGACGCTGTAGTCGTGAATCGACGGGTCGTAGGTATAGAGGACCTTGTTCTTTTCAAGCTTCGGGTCGGGAATCGGTATCGCGGAGATAAGCGAGTGGGTATAGGGATGCAGCGGGAAGTTAAATAGCTCCTCCGCGTCGGCTATCTCGACGATTCTGCCCTTATAGATAACGCCGATCCTGTCCGAAATAAATCTTACGACCGAGAGATCATGGGCGATGAAGAGATATGTGAGGTCCTTTTCTCTCTGGAACTGTTTCATGAGGTTCAGGACCTGCGCCCTGACCGAAACGTCGAGCGCCGAGATGGGCTCATCGGCAACGACCATTTCGGGCTCCATTACCATCGCCCTCGCGATTCCTATTCTCTGGCGCTGGCCGCCCGAGAATTCGTGGGGGTAACGGGTGAGGTGCTCGGGCAGAAGGCCTACCGCCTCGATCATGTTCTCGACCTTTTTGACCCTGTCCGCCTCGTTTTCAAAGAGGTGGAAGTTATAAAGACCCTCAGAGATGATATAGTCGACAGTTGCGCGCTCGTTGAGCGATGCGGCGGGGTCTTGGAAAACCATCTGGATATTTCTTATTACCTCGCGGTCAAGAGCATGGGAAATTTTTCCCGAGATCTTTGTTCCGCGATAGTAGATTTCGCCGCCCGCAAGCGGGTTTACGCGGATAACCGCGCGGCCGATGGTTGTCTTGCCCGAGCCCGACTCGCCGACAAGCGAGAAGGTCTCGCCCTTATAGACATCAAAAGAGGCGTCCTGAACGGCGCGGACGGCGTTATCGCCTTTGCCGAAAGTAATATCAACGTTTTTAAGCGAAAGAAGAATTTCCTTGCCGTTTTCGTCGACGGGGCACTCGCCCAGAAGGGTATGTTTTCTTTCTGTACTCAAATCTGTCCGCCTCCTTATATTTCCTCGACATTAAACGCCGACAGAAGCTTTTCATGGATATTGCAGATGCCCTCGGGCTTCTCAATCTTCGGTGAGCGCTCGTCCAAAAGCCATGTCTTTGCGTAATGCGTGTCGCTTATCTTGAACATCGGAGGCTCTTCCAGCGTGTCGATTCTCAGGCAATAGGGGTTTCTCGGCGCAAAGGCGTCGCCCGTGATCTGGTTATAGAGCGACGGCGGCGTGCCCGTTATCGAATAGAGCTTTGTGTTCTTCTGCGCAAGCTGAGGCAGCGAGCTCAGAAGCGCCCATGTGTAGGGGTGCCTCGGGTCATAGAATACCTCTTCAACGGTGCCGAGCTCAACGACCTGACCCGCATAGAGAACCGCAACCCTGTCGGCGATGTTTGCGACAACGCCGAGGTCGTGGGTGATGAACACGGTGGTATAGTTGAATTCCTTCTGAAGGTCCTTGATGAGCTGAAGTATCTGCGCCTGAATGGTAACGTCAAGCGCGGTGGTGGGCTCGTCGCAGATGAGTATCTTCGGCTGACATGAGAGGGCTATCGCGATAACGATCCTCTGTCTCATACCGCCCGAATACTGGAACGGATAGTCGTCGAATCTGCTCTCGGCCTTGGGTATTCCGACCTTGTGCATAAGCTCGATAGCGCGGCGGCGCGCCTCGACCTCAGAGCAGCCTTGGTGCTTCATGATGATAGAGGTTATCTGCTTGCCGATGGTTATAATCGGGTTCAGCGAGGTCATCGGGTCTTGGAAAACGGTTGCAATTCTGCGGCCGCGAATCTGCATCCAGTCCTTCGCGTATTTTACGTTCGCGAGGTTTAAAATGCAGGTTCCGTGAAGCTTTTCGGGGGTCTCATCAAGATAGCGGACGCGGAAAACAACGTCGTCAAAGACATTGTTTCTGATGTCCTCGTTCGAGAGGTCAACGCCCATCATCATTGCTTTCTTGAGGGCTTTCAGCAGCCCGAAGATGAATTTGATTCTTGCGACGATGCCGTAGCGCCCGACCGAAAGATAGATCTCCTTAGCAAGGATCTCGTTTCTCTTAACGGTCTCGGGGGTGATCTCCGCCTTGATCTTTTCGTTGCGCTTTGCGTGAAGCTCCGCCTTTTTGCGGGCATACTCGGCGGCAAAGGCGGTATCGGCCTTGGCGGCCAGCTTCTTGGCCTTTGCGAGCTCGTCCTCGCGGCCCCGAAGCTCTTTTATCTTTCTGTCATAGTCCTTGATCTTCGCTGCGGCGTCCTTGATCTTGTCCTTTTCCTTTGAGGGGTCAAAGGTCTGCTTGAGGTTGAACAGCTCGGTGCGCTCGTGAATAAGGCTGTTGAGCTCGCTCTCTACCTTTCCCTTTTCTTCCTCCGAGAGCTCCTCCTTGGCGCGTTTTTCGGCGTCAAGCTCGATCATCTCGCGATATTCCTCAGCGCCGAATTCAAGCTTTGAATACTCGTTGAGCTTTTTGTGCGAGAAGCCGATGAGCTTTTTCGCGACGGGGTTGAGGCTTACCTTTGTATCGGCAAGCTCATCATCGGAAAAGATTATCTGGCCGTCGCTGATAAAGCCGTTGGAATCGAGCATACCCGCAAAGGTCTTTGTGAAGACCGATTTGCCCGAGCCCGACTCGCCGACTATCGCGATGGATTCGTTTTCATAGATGTCGAGTGAGATCCCGCGGATAGCGGTGAGAATTCTTCCGCGGACACGGAATTTAACCGACAGGTCCTTGACGGACAGCAATACCTTTTTGTCTTCCATTACTGTCCCTCCTTACATATGCGTTCTCGGGTCTGAGGCATCGCCGAGGTTCTGGCCGACCACATAAAGAACGACAGTGATTATAGAGGCTATCGCGACAGGGCTCCAGAATTCCATTTCCCAGCCCGGGGTGACCATCGCGGGCTCAGCCGAATAGATAAGGCGGCCGAGCGACATCTCGCTCATGCCCATGCCGATGTAGGCGAGGAATACCTCGTAAGAGATATAGCTCGGAAGCTCGGTCGCGAGCATCGTGACTATAACCGAGGTCATGAACGGGAGGATATTTTTAAGAGCGATTTTTACGGTCGAAGTGCCGAGGCAGCGGCTCGCAAGGTTATACTCGCGGTCGCGGATAATGATGACCTGGGTTCTGATGAAGTAGGCTATGCCGAGCCAGCCGATTATCGTCATCGCAAAAACCATCGTCCAGAAGCTCGGGGTAAAGAGCATCGCCATGACCGAGATGATGAGGATCAGCGGCACGTTGCCGACGATGTTATAGACCTCGGTCATGAAGATATCGACCTTTTTGGAGAAGCCCCAGATGGCGCCGATGAAAACGCCGACGGTCATGTTTATCGCGGCGCAGATGAACGCCAGCGAGATCGAGATTCTCGAGCCGTACCAGATCGAGTCAAAGGTCGATTCGCCCGAAGCGCCCGCGCCCAAGATCCAGTGAATGTTCTTTCCGAACATATTCATGGCTTCGGCAGGAGAGAGGTGCTTTGATTCGGGGTTCATCAGGTTGATGAACGGGTTGACCTCGGAATCATAATGGATAATTGTCGGATAGACGTAAGCAAAGATGATTATGAACAGGAACAGTGCAAGAATGATAATGTTGATCCTATGGTGGAAGAACACCCTGAACACCGAGCGCCAGTAGGAATAGCGCGGCGCGGTGATCTTCTCGGATTCGAGTTCGTTGTGGTCGACGGGCGCGAAGAGCTCCTCATCGGTCATGTTGTACTTGATATTAAGTTCTTTATCCATTATTTGTCACCTCGCTTTATCGGTAAAGGAAATTCTCGGGTCGACCATCGACATGAACACGTCGCCGAGGATTATCGAAACGACCGACAGAACAGCATAGAACAGTGTCACGCCGACGATAACGCCGTTGTCGTATTTGTTGATGGCTTGGGTGAGCAGGTTACCTGCGCCCGGCACCGAATAAATTCTTTCGGTGATGATGGCGCCCGTCATCGCAAAGATGACGCTCCCGGGGATTCCGTGTACTATCGGGATAAGTGCGTTTTTCCAGATGTGCTTCGTGAAGATCTCCATCTCACTAAGGCCGCCCGACCTCGCGAATTTAACGTAGTCCGAGTTCATCTGGTCGATCATGTATCTTCTCATCCACTTCATCAGGTTCGCGATCGACGGTAAAGCGAGCGAGACGATCGGGAGGATATACATGAGTTTATCGCCCGAGTCCATATTGAACAGCGTCGGCAGGTGGAACACCGAGCCGCCTATCGCCTTGAAGAGGAAGATATATGCGAGCGAAGGAACGGCGATTATGAACATTATGTAAACAGTGCCGATCTTGTCGAGGATACCCTCCTTGAATCTTGCCATGAGAAGGCCGATCGGAAGGCCGAGGATATATGCCATTATGACCGAGAAGATGCCTATTACAAACGAGTAGCCGATCTTTGACATGCCGTTTTTAAAGGTCAGAACGTTTGTATAGTCATCGACGAAGCGCTGCCTGTTGATGTCTGTCGCATCGCGAGAGTTCTGAATATAAGTCGCGGTGTGAAGGTCATCGGCGCGGTCCAAAACATTTCCCGTCGGGAATGTCATCGTCGACAGAACATAAGAGCCCTGGGTCGCGGTCATAGTCGTAAAGACGTCAACTCCGCGGTTTACGGTATATGATTCGCCGAGGTTGATCGTCAGGAAATTCTGATGTATAAACGGGAAGCGGCCGTCGAAGTAAAGAAGATATTTGTGAAGAGTGCCGTTGCCCATTATTGCGGGGGCGAAGACCTTTTCGGTCCCCGTGGGGTTATAGACGGGGTCGCGGAGCGTGAACGTAAGCTTGCGCTCACCGATGTCTATATCGTCCGAAACATGGTGAATGTTGTCGAACTGGAACATAGTTGTGAAATATTTGATTGCGCGCATGTAGAGCGGAATATCGCGGCTCGCGAACAAAACAGGCTGGCCGCCGTCGCGAATCTGACCGTTGCGCTTTAAATCGGCATCAAGACGCGTAACGGTATAGCCCTTGGAGTTATAATAGTCGGTGAATTGCTGAATATATTTTGCGGCAAGCTCCGAGTCCTTTTCGGGGGTGTTGCCGATTTTAGCAACAGAAGCTCTGTCAGCGTCGGTCAGCTCGCCCGACTTGACAAGACTGTTGATATAATCCGAATAGGGCACATAGTCCAGATATCCGAACGCCTCGTATCGGGACTGTTCATAGGTTACGCGGTTATTACTTGCGGTATGGTTATAGTTAGGGTCACCAGCGAAGATCTTGCTTCGGTCAAGAAGCGAGTAGATCAGCACCATGACTATAAGCACAACGCAAATCACGGAGAATAGCCCGTGAAGCAATCGCTTTATGATATATTTTCCCATAAATTTCTGACCTCGCAAAGCTTTAAAGATATGATACGCGAATAAATACGCTCAAGGGGGTGCGGAAGCCCCCACCCCCTTGTCGTTATTAACTTTCTGAACCGATCAGGCTTTCTGAAAATCAGAAGAGACCGATATTCTTGGCCATGTAGCCGTAAGCCTGAATGGTATCGAGATAGGTCTGAGCGTCGCCGTAGTCAGGGCCCCAACCGGAACCAGTGGAAAGGTCGAAGTTGGCCTCAGCACCGTTGGAGAATCTGTAAGTAGCGCCGTTAAGAGCAGTGCTGTCGGGGAAGGCGATGAGGTTTACAATAACCTTGCCTTCGAGGGCAGACTCAATGCTCTGCTTAACAACGTTAGCACGGTTGACAGCGATCTCAGCGTCAGTCTCGTAAGGATAGTCAACGTAGATAGGCTTGTCAGCAGAAACCTCAACGCCCTGCTCAGCAAGCTTCTGGATAGCGATCTCGAGCTGAGCCTTAGCGAAGTCGGGGTTGTACCAACCGTCGAAGCCGTCGCCCGAAGCGGTATCATCGCTCCAAACCTTGATGGCTACGCCGTCAGCATCAAGCTGAGCCTGCTCGATCTGGCCGAAGGCAGTACCTGCGGGGAAGGTGGTGGCAGTGCCGTTGATGTCAACAGTGGTCTCAGCAGAGAGGAACTGGAAGGTGCCCGGGACATAAGAGTTACGGATGCTGTTGTACTTAAGCTCTTCGCCAACGGAGCAAGCGTTGTAAGAAGCGCGGTCAAAGGCGGTGAGGACAGCAAGACGGAATTCCTCAAGAGCCATAGCCTGCTTGGTGCGAAGCTGCTCTTCTTCGGTCTTAGGAGATACGCCCATGGTAGGATCGTCGTAGTTTGCCCAAGTTCCGCGGTTGACGTTCATCCAGCCGCAGTAGGTGGTGCCTGAGCCGTCGGAAACGTAAGCATACTTTTCAAAGACAGTCTCGGTGTCGCCGTCGAGTACATCGACCTTGGCGCTCTCGAGGTTAGGACCGGAGATACCGGCACCGGAGATAGCGCCGGACTTGGCCTCTTCGTAAGAACGGGTTACATCAGAACCGTCGTTGTAGGTGTAAACAAGGTTGTGAACGTTGATGGAATCAGGATTCCAGTAAGTCGGGTTAGCGGTGTAGCTGGTGATGTTCTTTTCGGTGAAGTTGGTGATGAGGTAAGGACCGCAGTAAGCAATGTTAGCAGGGGTCTTGCCGTAGTCACCGGGGGTGTACTCTTCGCCCTCGGCGCTGAAAGTACCGCCCTGAGATCTGTAGAAGTCACGGTTCAGAGGAGCGAAGCAAGCATAGCCGAGCATGGTGGTGAAGGGCGGGAAGGGAGCAACGAGAGTATACTGAAGAGTATAGTCATCGATAGCCTTTACGCCAACCTCGTCAAAGGTAGCGGTACCGTTGAGGAAGTCGTCGAAGCCGACAAGGCCGCAGCCGTCGGATACGCTGAGGAGGTAGCCGAGGGCGTCAGCGTTGTCGAGAAGGTGCTCAACAGAAGCAACCCAGTCGTCAGCGGTAACTTCGCCGATCTCGGAACCCTGCTGGTCGACCCACTTTACACCCTTGCGGATGTGGAAGGTGTAGGTAAGACCGTCGTCAGAAACCTCATAGCTCTCGGCGAGGCCGGGCTGCTGAATGCCCTTGGCGTCGTATTCGAGGAGGTTGTCATAAGTACCCGCAATGAACATGGAGTCAGAGGTGTAGGAGGTTGCGATGGTATCCCAGATGTTGATCTCATAACCGTTGGTTAAAGTGTAGGTGTCAGAGAAGGTGTAGCCCTTGCCCGTGAGGTATTCCTTGGCAGCTGCGCGGTAGGCGTCAGCGCTCTCAGCGTTAGACCACATGGTAAGAAGCTCGGCGCGGTCAGCAGCGGAGATGAGCTCGTTGGTAACGAGACAGGTGTGATAGCGGTATTCATCAAGGCCCCAGAGAGTGGTTGCTGCGTTGGTACGGGGAACAACGCGGGTCATAGCGTAGTTACCGCCCTGCGTCTGAATAGGAAGGAAAGCGCCGCTCTCGAGGAGCTTGGCCTCAGCAAGAGCCATCTTGGCCATGCGAAGGTCGCCTGTCTCTTCCTTTGCAGAAGCGTAGGACTCGGCGTAATCGCCAAGAGCATAGTCATAAATGATTTCGTCTGCTTCTTCCTTGTCCATATCTGCCAGAGCAGTGAAGTCAAGGTAATCAGCGGTGGTTTCGGCGCTGTCATCAGGTGTATCGACAGCATCGTCACCGTCGTCAGGTGTGTCAACTACTTCGTTGCCGTCGTTGTTGTCGGGCGCGGGAGTAGGATTGTCGCCGCAAGCTACAAGGCTGAAGAGCATAACCATAGCAAGCAGCAGTGCTAAGAACTTTTTCATTAAAAATTTGCCTCCTTTAAGGATTACGGAATTTAACCGCATGTGTGCGCTTTCAATTCGGCCGCATACTTCTCGGTCATCATAAAAGCTTACATGCATAATAATACAACCGATGAACTTTTGTCAATAGCTTTTTCGCGATTTCGGAGTTTTGCACTGTTTTTTCGCCTCACACCCCCCGCGTAAACAGCAAATTCAATAATAACTTTGTCGGCGATTAGGCAAAAGTAACCAAATCGCGCGGGCGGCGATAAAATTCTCGGGCTCAAAATCGGCTTCAGGGCGATTTCGCTTCACCGAAATAAATCCCCGCCCGAACGCCTCACAAAAACATGCGTCCGCCGTATGCGTTCAGCTTATCCGTGTTATACCTTAAATATGCATATTATACAGCGATTATCCGCATAATTCGGCATAGTTTGTCTTTAAAGCGAAAACGCGCAAAATCTTGAAAAATACTATTGCAAAATAAAAAGAGTTCTGCTATAATGTTTTGGCATGATTTTAACGGCTCAGAAAAATAACGGAAGGAGATTCTTGTGTCACCCCTCGGATTTTTGATGTCATACATAAAAAGGCACAAATGGAGCTATATCGCGGGAATAATCACCCTCTTCGCGGTCGACTTCGCAAACCTCTTCATTCCCCAAGTCACGGGCGAGGTCACCGACGGCCTTGCCGAGCGCACAATGGGAATGGACGGCGTCATGATCTGCGTGCTGAAAATTCTCGGGCTGGGGCTCGTCCTCGCGATCGGAAGATTCTTGTGGCGATATTTCCTCTTCGGCTCGGCGAGGTCTGTCGAAAAGGAGATCCGCGACGACATGTTCGCCCACCTCGAGGAGATGAGCGTCGAATACTACAACTCTCACAAAACGGGCGACCTAATGACCCGCTTCACCTCAGACCTCAACTCGGTGCGAATGTCCATCGGCCCTGCGATAATAAGCATTTTCGACGCGACCGTCATGGCGGTGATGGTGATAATTCAGATGATGGTCTACGTCGACGTCAAGCTCACGCTGATGACCCTTGTGCCGATGCTTATTATAATGGTAGGCGAGATCTACTACGGCAAAATAATGCACAAGCGCTATAAAGCGAGGCAGGAGGCCGTCTCCGACCTCACCGACTTCGTTCAGGAGAGCTTTTCGGGAATCAGGGTCATAAAAGCCTTTGTCCGCGAGAGGCACCAGCTCCGCGAATTCCTGAAATCCAATCAGAACGCGATGGACAAGAACCTCAACATCGTGAGGCTTCAGGCGGTAATCACCCCTCTTCTTGATGTCATCATCGGCACAAGCAGCCTTATTACGCTCATCTACGGCGGATATCTCGCCCTTATCGGAAGCATCACCCTCGGGCGGTTCGTCGCTTTTCACCAGTATGTCAACATGCTCGTCTGGCCGATGATAGCCTGCGGCGACGCAATAAACATGTTCTCTCAGGGATTCGCCTCGGCAAGAAGAATTCAGGAGGTCTTTGCCGAAAAGCCCGAGATCGCCGACGGTGAAAAAGCAGTCCCCGTCCCCTCGCTCAAGGGAAATATCACCTTTAACCACCTGACCTTCATTCACAAGGGCATGAGCGAGCCCACCCTCAAAGATATCTGCCTCGACGTCCCCGCGGGCACAACCCTCGCGATAATCGGCAGAACGGGCAACGGAAAATCCACCCTCGTGAACCTGCTGCTCCACCTCTATAACACCAAAGAGGGCATGATACTTCTTGACGGCAGGGATATAAACTCAATACCTCTCCACGACCTTCGCGAGAACATCGCCTATGTGCCGCAGGACAACTTCCTGTTCTCCGACACCCTTGCCGCGAACATCGCTTTCGGAGCCCACGGCGAGGACATGGAAAAAATCGTCGCCGCCTCTCAGCTCGCCTGTATCCATGACAACATCGCGGCTTTCCCCGAGGGCTATAAAACCGTCGTCGGTGAGCGCGGCGTGACCCTTTCGGGCGGCCAGAAACAGCGAAGCTCAATCGCGAGGGCGCTGATAAAAGACGCGCCTATCCTGATTCTCGACGACGCCCTTTCGGCGGTCGACACCGACACCGAGGAGCATATCCTCAAAAACCTCAAAGAAAACCGCGCGGGAAAGACTACCATTATAATAGCTCACCGCGTTTCAACGATTCAGAACGCCGATGTAATCATGGTTCTTGAAGACGGCTCAGCCGCAGAGATCGGCAGCCACAAAGAGCTGATGGAAAAGGGCGGCATCTACCGCGAAATGTTTGAAAAACAGCAGCTTGAAGCCGAGATCGGCGAGCAAAAGGCCGCTATTCAGCGCGACATCGAGCAGGCAAAGGGGGCGGCGCTATGAAAAGACTTTTAGGCTATCTTAAGCCCCACAAGTGGACGATGCTCGCCGCGACGGTGCTTGTTCTGTTTATTATTGTCGTCGAGCTCTACCGCCCGATAATCATCGGCGACGCCATCGACAACTACATCAACGGCTACTATCAGCCCTATGTCGAAAGCGGCGCGGGCACGTCTGTCTATGACGGCGCGAAGCTTGAACGCTGCTACGGCGAGCTCTCCGATGAAGCCCTCGCCTCGCCCGAGCCGAAATATTACCAGATTCTTCTTTATGAGGACGAGTATTACATGGCCGAGGGGCTCACCGCCGCCGAAACGGTCGCACTCCGCGACGCCGAAGCCCCGCTCGTCAAGGAATTCATCGACACCCACACCGACGGCACGCCTTTGGAAAAGCAGCAGCTCAGACAGCTCAGAAAGTCTGATTTTTCGGGCATTCTCAGCGCGGCGGCGCTCTATCTGACGGTGCTTTTGGCGGGGTTTGTCCTCAACTGGGCCGACACATGGATTTTGCAGAAAATGGGCCAGAGAATAATCTTCGACATGCGCGCCGAGGTTTACTCTCACATTCAGAGCCTCTCGCTGAATTTCTTCAACAACACCCCCGTCGGAAAGCTTGTGACAAGGGTCTCGAACGACACCGAATCTATAAACGAGCTCTTCACGACCATTCTTGTGAGGCTGTTCAAAAACGTCGTGATGATCTTCGGCTACGCCGTCGTGATGCTCTCAAAGAGCGTCGGCATGACGCTTGTTTCGTTCGCCCTGCTGCCGATAGTCGGCGTTCTGACCTTCTATTTCAGATACGTCTCGCGAAAGGCCTACCAAATCACGAGAAACAAGATCACCGAGCTGAACACCTTCCTCTCCGAGCACATCTCGGGCATGAGGCTCATTCAGATTTTCGCCCGTGAGAAAGAAAAATTCGGCGAGTTTGAAGAGCGCTCCTCGGGGCTTTACAAGGCGAGTTGGCGCGAAATGATGATCTTCGCGATATTCCGCCCGTCGATATTCCTCGTCTCGATAATCGCAAGAATCATCGTGATCGCGGTCGGCGCATACTTCGTTCTGACCGACAGAATATCCCTCGGCACGCTGTTTATTTTCATAAGCTATATAAGCTCGTTCTTCGAGCCCATTCAGGAGCTTGCCGAGCAGTTCGGCACTCTCCAGTCGTCGCTTGCGTCGGCAGAAAAGGTATTCTCCGTCCTCGACGTTGAGCCCGACATAGTAAACGCTCCCGAGCCGAAAGCCCCCGCGATGACGGGAAAAATCGAGTTCAGAAACGTCTGGTTCGCCTATGAAAAGGACGACTATATCCTCAAGAACGTGAGCTTCACCATCGAGCCCGGCGAAAAGGTCGCCTTTGTAGGCGCAACGGGCGCGGGCAAGACCTCGATTCTGAACCTCATCGGCAGATATTTCGACATTCAGAAGGGCGAAATACTCATCGACGGCGTGAACATCAAGGATATCGACACCGACGTCCTCCGCGGCGCCATCGGTCAGGTTCAGCAGGACGTATTCCTCTTCACGGGCGACATCAAGTCGAATATTTCGCTCGGCAACGATGAAATCGGCATCGACGAGATAAAATCGGCCTCCGAAACTGTACGCGCCTCAACGTTCATCGAGAAAATGCCCGACGGCTACGATTCCGCCGTCACCGAGCGCGGCTCAACGCTCTCGGCTGGCCAGCGCCAGCTCATAAGCTTCGCGAGGACTCTCGCCTATAAGCCCTCGATACTTGTTCTTGACGAGGCCACCGCGAACATCGACACCGAGACCGAGGGCCTAATCACCGAGGCGCTTGAAAAGCTCATGGAGGGCAGAACGACGATAATGGTCGCCCACCGCCTCTCAACTATCCAGCACGCCGACAAAATCATCGTCATGCACCAAGGCCAGATCCACGAAAGCGGCACCCACCAAGAGCTTCTGCACCAAAACGGCCTGTACAAAAAGCTCTACGACCTGCAGCTGGTGGATAAATAAATTAAAAAGGTATTCGGCAAATGCCGCTCCCCTCTTGCAAAACTTTAAATTATATAACGAAAAGCAGACGACCACGCCTGCTTTTCGTTTGTTGTTCTTCCGCTCTTTTAGAACAATAATAATATTAACACTTGTATTAACATCGGAAGTCAGGCGCGCCCGTCATTCGCTGTAAGCGAGCCACTTGCAGTCGGTCAATTCCATGTTGGTGAAGACCGCTTTGAACGACGAATCGCTCGGGCTGCACGCATATATCCCGAAGCTTATTCTGCCGCCGCCCTTGTGAATGTGGCAGATGCGCATCTGGCGAAAAACAACCCCGTCGTCGGAACACTCGACACAATAGTCGTCCTCTCTGCGGCTGAAGCGGTACCACATCGACTTGACAGAAGCATCGATCTCGGCCGTCGCCCAGTCGGAAAACCCGCCGTTAGTGACTACGCTGCCGAGGTGCTGAAAGCGCTCGTTTTCATATTCGATCGAAGCCTTGAGCCAGTTTTCGCTGTCGAGATACATCACGATGCCGCACTGGTCGAACCGCCGCTTGCTGTCAAACTCGGTCTTCACCGTGAACGAAAAAAATTTTTCATCGGTCTGCATCTGCAAAACAGGCGCGTTGTCGTTGACAAAGTGATAGTAGGTCCTCTGCCACAAGTCGGTGCGCGGGCTTGTCGTGATCTCGATCCTGCCCTCGGATACCGAAAAATCCGCGGGCATTCTTGTCCAGCTTAGTTTTGAAACGTCAAATTTCATAGCGAGCCTCCGTAATAATGTTTGGTGATATTATACACGGTTTTGAGGGGGAAGTAAAGTCAAAAATACCGCCGTCTGCCAAAATCAATGCGTTAGTCATGCCTCGGAAGAGGTATCATCAATTTTATCATCAGCTGATTTTTCTTCGCCTGATACCTTACTGAGCTCGTCCATATACCCTGCGGTGATAATGCCCGCGGGAAGCGCTACTATCGCGATGCCGAAGACTGAAGATACCATCGTCACTATTCTTCCGACCTCGGTGACGGGGTAGATATCGCCGTAGCCCATTGTTGTAAGCGATACCGTTGCCCAATACACCGCATCGAAAAATGTGTTGAACGAATCGGGTTCTACGTTAAAGACAATCAGCGCTGAAATCACTATGTAGCCCATCGCAAGCAAAAGCACATACCCAAGGGGTTCTTTCTGCTTTTTGAAGATGTTAACAATTATCTGCGCGTTTTTTGAGTATCTGAATAATTTAAACGAGCGGAAAACCCGAAGCGCTCGCAGCATTCTGAATATGCGCAAAATTTTGAAGCCGCGATTCAGAATCGCAAGAGACGGAAGAATCGAAACCAAATCTATAATAGCCATTGGCGAAAACGGATATCGCAAGAAAGACAGCGCCGAACGGTTTGAAAACTTATAGTCCGCAGTCGCCCACCTCAGAAGATAATCCAAGATAAAAATAACGGCGCATACCTTGTCCAAAGCCTCAAAAACAGCGTTCGTCTGCTTGAAAATAAGCGGTATCAGGCTTGTGACGATGACCAGCATCATAAAAATATCATAGGCCGAACTCAGCCTGTCATGGCCGTTTGACGCCGAGATAACCTCGTAAATTCTCTTTCTCATGTTTTCGCCGCCTTGCTATAATTTAAGCCGCAAAACCGATGAGTCTGCGGCTGTTTTATTGTAACAGATACAGGGAGGGAAGTCAAGGGTAGAGGGGTAAAATGGGGAAATAAAAAAATCCGCCTGAGCGGATAAAAGGGGCCTCGCAAACGCTTGCGTTTGTGGGGAAAAGGAGCGGCAGCCCGTCAGGCTAAGCCGTGATTTGCAATAGCTTATAAGCAAATCGCGGCAAGCCATAAGGGCTTGCCGCGACGTGGCGGAGAGGAAGGGATTCGAACCCTTGTGGCTTTTGACCAAACGGTTTTCAAGACTTTTCGGTTATTCGGAAGTTAAAGTAAGTTGACCGAAATCAGTTTAAGATAAACAACCCGCAAAACCGCTTGTATAAGCGCTTTGCAAGGTCTGATTATCCGAAAAGCCTTTAAAATCGGGCGTTTGCAAGGTCGGCTCGAAAACAGCATTTTGGGGGAGAAAAATGCACGTTGGAGAGAAAAAGGAGAGAAAACAGGAGAGAAAGGTGATAACCTTACCATGCTGATTTTAACGATAGGAGTTATCACTTATGAGAGAAAATAAAAGGCTTTTCAATCAGCTCCGTTCTGAATATCCCAACGGACTGTCTAAGGAGCAATTTTACAAAATCGCGCATATCAGCAAGGCTACTGCCCGCTATCTTCTTCAAAGCGGCAAGGTGCCGTGTAAGGACACCGGCAAGAAAACGCGCTGCTATCTGATTCAAATCGAAGATGTGATTTTTTATCTGCAAGACCGCCAGGCACACCCGGACAAGTATTTGGCGGTTGACGGTTGGTATTCCGAAAACTCAAAAGTTCGGAAGGACTTTATTTCATACCGTCAAGAGCTTCACGGTCTCAGCAAGAAACAGGTCAAGAAGCTCAAAGAGCATATCGAAACGCAGATAGACGAAGTCGGCGACCTGCTGAACATCAAAATGATCAGCAAGGTCACCGGATACAGTTGCTCTTCAATTTGCAGATGGTGCGAAAGCGGGAGACTCCGCTCCTTTAGAATTTCCGGTGCATATAATGTTCCGAAAGAATGGCTCATTGAGTTTTTGACTTCGGAATATGCAAGCGAGATTGTGCGGAAGTCAAAGCGGCATCTTGAAATGATAAGGGAGTTTTTGGAGAAAGAAAACAGCTGAAATCGGACAGGATTTTGTCAATTATGATAATGTCTCTACGCTGCATAAAGTTCAATCTCCCTGTCGATTTCAAGAAGGTCAGTGCTTTGGATAGGACCGTGGATAACGTCTACACTTGTATGAAGAATATCTTCAAGAGCCTGCGAAAGCTTGGAAAGGGTGATAAGCGTGACAGGCGAACTGAATTCTACTATCAGATCGACGTCGCTTGAGGGCGTTGCTGTTCCGTTTGCGCGTGAGCCGAAAAGCACGACCCGGCTGATCCGGTATTCATCAACCACTTTCAGAACCGCGTTTTTTATCTCGTCAATGCTCATAATATCACTCTCCGTTCGTTATATTATTTGCTGTATTTATTATACCATACTGTCAGCGGAATTTCAAGTGTAATTTATTCTATTCAGTCACTTATAATATTTTATGCTTATAACGCTTGACATTGTAAACCTAAAAGCGTATAATAAATGCAAAGGAGATGTTACTATGTCCACAACACCTACACAGGTTCGGATCGATTCCGACATCAAGAAACAGGCGACGGCGCTTTTTAACAGCTTGGGGCTGGACATGTCTTCGGCGGTTAATCTGTTTTTGCACCAGTGCGTTCTGCGCGGAGGCTTGCCGTTTGCGGTGGAGATGCCGCAGCAGTATAACGAGGAAACCGTTGCCGCAATGAACGAGTTTTATGCGATGAAAGCTCACCCGGAACAGTATAAGCGATACTCCTCTTTCAGCGACGCGATAAACGAGGTCTTAGAAGATGACGCTTAATATCGTTCTTTCAAACCAGTTCAAGAAAGATTTAAAGACTGCTGCCAAGCGCGGATATGACATCGGTTTGCTTGAAACCGTAGTCAACACGCTTGCTGCACAGAAGCCTCTCCCGGAAAAGCACCGTGACCACGCTCTGACAGGAGATTATATCGGTTTCCGCGAGTGCCATATCCTGCCCGACTGGCTGCTCATTTACAGAATAGACGGCGACGATTTGATTCTTTTCCTTTCAAGAACCGGCACACATTCAGATTTGTTTAAAAAGTAAAATTTTATAATTCATAATCCCCGCTCCCCTGCGTTATGCAGAACCCGAGCGGGGATTTTTTGTTTCAAGATGACAGGAGGAAATTATGGCAGTATTTCGTGTTGAAAAAACAAAAAACTATGCCGTGATGTCAAAGCACCACTTTCAAGACAAGAGTATCTCCCTCAAAGCCAAGGGACTTTTGTCCGAAATGCTCTCGCTGCCCGAAAGCTGGGACTACACCCTCGCGGGACTTGCGAGCATAAACAAGGAAAGCGTGGACGCCATTCGGACGGCTGTCTGGGAGCTTGAAAAGGCAGGCTACATAGTCAGACGGCAAGGCAGAGATGAAAAGGGCAAGATGTCGGCTATCGAGTATATCATCTACGAACACCCGCAGTTGCCAACTCCGATGTCGGAAAACCCGATATTGGAAAATCCAACATCGGATAACCCGACAACGGCAAATCCGTCAGCGGCTCACCCGACAGCGGAAAATCCCACGCAATTAAATAATAAACAATCAAATACAAAAGAATTAAGTATTGATTCAATCAATCACCCATCTAAGGGCGATGGGGCAGATGAGATGTCACGCGCAGAATTGGAAGATGAAATCAAGGCAAATATCGACTACGACATAATCGTCGAGAACAAGCAGAACGACAAGCGGCAGATTGACGAGATTGTAACTCTCATGCTTGACGCTATTTGCTCACCCTCTCCGACAGTTCGTATCAACGGCACGGACATTCCAAAAGCGGCAGTCAGGGAACGGTTCTTGCAGCTTGACAGCGAACATATCGAGTATGTTATCTTCGCTATGGAGCGGTCGAAACCCGAAATAAGAAACATTCGGGCATATCTGCTGACTGCGCTGTATAACGCTCCCGCGACGATGGACAGCTACTACTCCGCGCTCGTCAGCCATGATTTGAATCTGTAATTGCCTGTTGTTAAGCGCAAGAATTGAAAATATATTACTGAATAACTTGAAAAATCTTACGCAAAATAACCGTTGCTTGACAAATTGCGATTTTGTGGTATAATGTATTCAAACAAATTGCGATTATGAGTAATCTGGGCAAAATAGAAATTGCGACGGAGGTTCTGAATGTTCAAAAGAAAAATATATGACAAACTCGTCGAGTGGAAAAACGAATCGAACGGGAAAACTGCGCTGATGATCGAAGGCGCACGGCGCGTCGGGAAATCCACGGTTGCCGAGGAATTTGCAAAGCGGGAATATGAAAGCTATATCCTGATAGATTTTTCATCGACGTCAAAAGCGGTCAAGGACTTGTTCGAGGATATGACCGATCTAAACTACTTTTTCCTTCAGCTTCAGCTGCTGTTCAGAACAGATCTTATCGAGCGCCGTTCGCTGATAATATTTGACGAAGTACAGCTTTTTCCTCTCGCAAGGCAGGCAATAAAGCATCTTGTAAAAAACCGCAGGTATGATTATCTCGAAACCGGTTCGCTTATCTCCATAAAGAAAAACGTCAAGGACATTCTCATTCCGAGTGAAG
>CANQWC010000020.1 GCA_947627455.1 uncultured Clostridia bacterium
CCTTGCCCCATTTTCGCCCTAAATTCCGCTTGACAGTTGCCGTAAATTGAATTTTTTGATTGAAAACTTCTTTATGGACACCTGCCCGATCGGGGGAGATTTTTTGTTACAGTTTATTTTTTAATCGCATAGCCAAACTTGCTGTCAGAAGCACTATCGCAACAGCATACGCGATAATGTATGCCCAATCGGGAATGAGGCCGCTTTTGTCGATCAGATGCTTTGTGATGAAAGCCGCCGCGACGATCAGCCCTCCGAGCATTCTTGAAATTTTCATTGCAGTCATTTGTTCACCTGCTTATTTTTAATTTTTTCAACAGATTAAGCTTCGCTGCCCTGAGTTTTGTGCCCGTGCCGCTCAGGAAAATAAACAGCAAAACAGTTATCCCCAAATTGACACCGCTCGAGAAGCCCATTAAAAAGCTCGGCAGCTTGCCTTCGATCTCGAAGGAACCCAAAAAAATCGTCACAAACGACAAAATAAGCGACAGTATAAGCAGCCCGCGCAGAGTCTTTTTCAGCCGCAATTTTTCCTCGTTGGCATAGTCCGCGACCTTTTCGATGGTTTCAGCGGTCTGCTCGTCCATATGCGTTTCTTTTCGTTTGCCGTCGAAAATTTCGTCGACCCCGACGCCGTAAAGCTTTGAAAGCTCGAGCAAAAGGCCGAGGTCGGGCATGTTGTTGCCGTTCTCCCATCGCGAAACGCTTCGGTTTGAAACGCCGAGCGTTTCGGCGAGCTGTTCTTGGGTGAGGTTTTTATCGAGGCGCAGCTCTCTGAGGAACGCGCCGATTTTTTGTTGGTCCATGGTTTGCCTCCTTTCAGGCTGATGATAGCACAATCGGCAGAAAAATAACAGGACACATCGCGGGAATGTGCCCTGAAAAATCAGAAATTCGGCCGCCAGCGGTATTTTTCCATGTCGACCCTGCCGTCTTGGGTGAATTCAACGCCGTCGCGAAGCAGAAGTTCTCGCTGAACGTTTTCGCCGCCGAAAGCAAAGGCTTCGGAGAGGCCGCCGTCTTTTGTGACGACGCGGTAGCAGGGGATAGCGTCGGGGTCGGGGTTGACATGAAGTGCATAGCCGACGACGCGGCTCCGGCGGGGGTTTCCCGCATAGGCGGCGACCTGCCCGTAGCTTGCGACGCGGCCGCAGGGAATCATCTTAACGACCTCATATATTTTTTCAAAAGTATTCATTTTGGCCTCCGAGCCGAAAAAGCAGCATGTTTCAATGAAAGTTGGTTTTCCTGTCAAAATTAAAAAGTTTTCGGTCCAACCTTTTACAAAAGGTTGGCAGGGGCCGAGGGGGCAGAGCCCCATCGTCGCGACCGCAGTCGCGAAATTCCCAAAAAAAGCGCAAGCAAAACGCAGGAAGGGGAGCGAAAATCTGTCCGGTGGACAGTTTTCGCGTGGGGAGACCCTCGTCGGGGGTCTCCCCGCCGCCGAGCGAAGCTCGGCGGCTTGAGCTCGGAAAGGGTGCGGGGAAACCCTGCAAGGGTGTCCCCGCTAAAAAACAGCGGAGGGGGCGCGGGGAAACAAACGACGCCCATTTCAGAGTTCAAAAGGTTTCGTTTGTCAGCGTCGCTCTGCAAAGGCTTGCGCCTTTGCCCAACAGTGTTTCTGAAACAACAAGGGTGCCCCCGCCAATAAAATCAGCAAAATGGAGTGGGGGGGAAACAAACGGCCCCTATTCCACCCTCAAAAACTCCTCGGGGATATACGACAGCACCTTGTCGAGGTTCTGGCGGTTGAAATCTGGCGAGCCGTGCGCCGCGAGCTCCTCGTCGGTATATTCGGCATACGGCACAATGTGAATCTGGTAATAGTTCGCGCCGTACTGGGTTATAATCGGCACGGCGCCGACGTCGGAAATCGAAATCTCGCCCGTGAGCGAATTCTTCGTGACGGTGAGCTCGCCGATCATTCCGACCATCGCCTTATAGTTTTCCTGAGCCGACACAAAGTTACCGAGGCAGTAGAAGCAGAACCCCTCGGTGCCGTCGTCGCGCTTGATGTACTCCATCTCCTGAACGGTGTGCGGCTGGGTGCCGATGATGATATCAGCGCCCCAATCGACAAACTGTTTTGCGAGGGTTCGCTGGCTTTCGGTGACGTCGTTTGATATCTCTTTTCCGAAGTGCGGCGAAACGATCACGACGTCGGCAATTTCATCGGCGCGTTTGATTTGCTGCTCGATGACGTCAAGCTCTTTGAGATATGTTACCTTGCATGGCGAATCCTCTGGCAGAGAAAGCCCGTTTGTATGCTCAGTATAGCCCAAGAACGCAAAGGTTATTCCGTTGACCTCAAGCGTTCTGATGTTGTTCATGTCCTCTTCGTCGCGATAAGCCCCGTAGCGGATTATTCCCTCGTGCGAATCCCAGAACCTGAGTGTCGCCAGAAGCCCCTCTTCGCCGCGGTCAAGAACATGGTTATTTGACATCGAGAAAGCGTCAAAGCCGAGTTCAATCATCTGTTCGCCGAGGTCTGCAGGCGAGCAGAACCTCGGGTAGTCCGAGGGCTCAAGCTCGTCGGTGACTATGGTTTCCTGATTTAAAATCGCGAGGTCTGCGTCTTTTATATAGTGCTCGACCCGCTCATAGACGTATGAAAAATCATAGCCCTCGTCGTCGCCGTTTGCCTTTGCGCGGCGCTTAGCCTGATTGTAGATCGACGAGTGAATGAGGTTATCGCCCGCGCAGACAAGGTTTACCTCGTAGAATTCGGGCTCGGGCGGCTCGGTCGTCGTTGTCGGCTCGGTGACGGTCGTCGGCGGGGTAGTGATAGGCTCGGTAGCTTCGGTCGCGACGGTTCTGTCGGGAACCATCGGCGGCTTTTCCTCAACCCTGCCGCAGGACGACATCAGCGCGACGCAGCATATCACGCAGAGAAAAGATTTAACAGCTTTCATAGAATGCCTCACAAAGCGCCCGTCAATTCTCGAAATCATTTTCATTCGGAGCGCTTATCTTTTTTATGATTTTGTAGATAAGATATATTGCCCACGGCACAAGGCATGCGCCTAAAATTAACGCCGACCAGATTCCCAGAATGAGATAGCCGATGGCGTCCCAGCCCTGCGCGAATAACAAGCCGATGAACAGCGCGGCAGTGATTATCGCGAAAATCGCGGCGGGAATGATCCTTATTATCAGCGACTTAACGCGAAAGCAGAGCAGAAGCTGAACGACAAAGGCCAGCGGAATTATCAGAAAGAGAATGACCTCTCCGAGGTTCAGCGAGCCCGCGTGAATATCCATCATAAGCCTTCGCCCCTTTCGTCAGAGGTGCTTTTTGAGGGTCTCGCGTACAGCGCCTTTTCCCGCGATGAGCTCTTTGAAATATCCCTCGATTTTTTCGGCGAGCCCCGCCTTTACAAGGTCTGAGCCGAAAACGGTCTCGTTTTCAAGAATCGGCCTGAGCTTTTCGCCGACCGTCTCGGGCCTGCCGATCTCGATTCCCGCAAGCTTTGCCTGAAGCTCGTCCTTGAGCGGGTCAGAGGAAACCTCAATAGGTTCAAGGTTATCATCGAGCGCCAAAAGATATCTCAGCCAGCCCGCAATTGCAAGCGGAACAGCGGTTAGCTCAGAGGCTTTTCCCGCCGAGGTATAGCTTTTAATCGTCTCTCCGAAGCGAATGCCCACCTTTTGCGATGTGTCGGTCGCGATTCTCTGCGGCGCGTCGGGCATAAACGGGTTGGGCAGGCGCTCGTTCACTACCTCGTCGATAAAGGCGCGGGGGCTTATTATCTTCGGGTCGGTGACGACGGGCAGCCCCTCGTCATAGCCCAATTTTTTAATGAGCTTGACAAGTTCCCGATCCTTCATTTCCTCGCAGATAAGAGTATAGTCGAGCATACAGCCGTAGACCGCGAGCGCGGTGTGAAGCGGGTTGAGGCAGGTCGTGACCTTCATTCTCTCGGTCTTGTTGACGGTGTCGCGGTCGGTGAGGTATACCCCCGCCTTTTCAAGCGGCGGCCGCCCGTTCGGAAAATCGTCCTCAACGACGAGATACTGCGGTCTCTCGGCGTTTACGAACGGCGCGATATAGGTGTTCTTCGATGTGATTATCGGCGCCATGTCCTCAATTCCCGCTGCGGCGAGCTTTTCCTCGACCGATTTAGCGGGGCGAGGGGTTATTTTGTCTATCATCGACCACGGGAAGGAGACCGCCGAGCTTTCAAGATAATCGGTGAAGTCCTTCGGCGCGAAGCCCTTTTCGACCCATGCTTTCGCGACGGTCATCACCGAGCTTTTGAGCTTTTCGCCGTTGTGCGAGCAGTTGTCCATGCTCACGACGGCGAGCGGCAACTTGCCCGCCCTGAACCTTTCAAGAAGCATCGCCGCGACAAAGCTCATCGCGTGGCGGGGCTTTTCGGGGCCGTTCTCGATATCGCCCGAAACCACCGAAAGAAGCTTTCCCGATGTGTCGGTGATCGCGTAGCCCTTTTCGGTGATGGTGAAGCTTATCATCTGCAAAGACGGCGAGGCGAATATCTCTTTGAAGCGGGCCATCTCTGCGGCGTCGGTGTGGTCGGCCCTGAGCGCCTCGGCTACCGAGCCGATAATTTCGCAGTCGCTCGAACCGTCTGAATTGAGGCTCACGTTGAGGGTGAGGTTGTCAAACGGCTTGTAAATTTTGTCAATGATCTCGTAGTCGAAGGTGTCGGCCGCGATGATTCCGCAGTCAGAGAGCCCCTCGTTGAGAAGCCTTTGCTGAAGCGAGGCGATGAACCCCCTGAAGATATTTCCCGCGCCGAAGTGAAGCCAGATAGGGCTTTTTTTGGTCTTTTCGGCGACGGCTGAGACGTCATATCGCGGCAGGGCGACCTTTGCGGCCTCCCATGCGCCCTTGTCCGCCAAAGAGGTTATATTGAGTTTCATCTTATTATTCCTTTCTATATCTGACATCTGATTATCTCATATCCGCCTTCTCAATGGCTTCCCATAGCCCGTTGAGATAGCAGGCGCCGAGAGCGCGGTCATAGAGCCCGTAGCCCGGGCGGCCGACCTCGCCCCAGATCATTCTTCCGTGGTCGGGCCTGATATATGTGTCGGGGCAGAAGTCGTGGACGGCCTTCATTATCGCGTACATATCAAGGTCGCCCTCGCTTGAAAGGTGCGCCGATTCGCAGAAGCAGCGGTCGCTGCCGAGGTGCTTTAGGTTTCTGACGTGCAGACAGCCGATTCTGCCCATTTTGCCGAAGTGCTCGATCACCTTTACTACGTCGTTGTTGACGTTCGAGCCGAACGAGCCCGTGCAGAGGCAGACGGTGTTCGAGGGGCTGTCGTGAAGCTTGATTATCTTATCATACCCCTCCTGATCGTGAGCGAGGCGGGGCAGCCCGAAGATCTTCCACCCGGGGTCATCGGGGTGACAGGCCATCACGACGCCGCATTCCTCGCAGGTCGGGATAATGCCGTCGAGGAAGTATTTATAGTTCTCCAAAAGCTTCTCCTCGTCGATGTTCTTATAAAGCTCCAAGACCTTTTCAAGGTCGGCGAGGCGCTCGGGCTCCCACCCGGGGAGGGAAAAGCCGTTGCAGTTTTCGGCGGTGCGCTTCACGATGTCAATCGGCGAGAGTGTGCCGAGCTCGGCTTCGTCGTAATACATCGAGGTCGAGCCGTCGGGGTTGGGTCTCGCGAGGTCGGTTCTGAGCCAGTCAAGAACAGGCATGAAGTTGTAGACGATAACCTTGACGCCGTATTTTGCAAGGTTGCGAATGGTGATGCGGTAGTTTTCTATGTATTGATCGCGGGTCGGCAACCCGAGCTTGATGTCCTCATGAACGTTGACGCTCTCGATGACCTCACATTCAAGCCCAGCCGCGTGAACCTCGTCGATATAGCTCTTGATCTCATCTTCGGTCCAGACCTCGCCCGCGGCCTTATAGTCCAAAAAGCCCATGACGCCTGTCATTCCCGGAATCTGCCTGATTTGCTCAAGGGTGACGCTGTCGCTCTTCGAGCCGAACCATCTGAATGTCATTTTCATATTAAAACTTCCTTTCAATAAAAATCTCTCAGATTAAATAATACCACGCTTCAAGGCTTTATTCAAGCGTTATTTCAATTTTTTTCTTGCAAAACGGAAAATCTCTCACATCTTTGCATTGACATCGCCCGAAAGGGGAGTGTATAATAAAACCCGAGAACAATCGGAGGTGTGATTATGACTCAACGTGAAAGAATGGAAAAGGGCCTTGTCTACGACCCTTCTGACGATTCCCTCAAGGGCGAGCAGGCCGAGCTTGCCGAGTTTTTGTACGATTTCAACCACTCCCGCCCGAGCGAGCAGGAAAAGCGCGACGCTCTCCTTAAGAAAATGCTCGGCGCCGTCGGCGAGGGCTGTTACATCGAGCCGCCGTTTTACGCCAACTGGTCGGGAAAGAACGTTTATTTCGGCTCGCATGTCTATGCGAATTTCGGGCTTACGCTTGTCGACGACGCGAAGATAACCGTCGGCGATTATGTCATGTTCGGGCCGCATGTCACCATCGCGACCGCGAACCACACCGTCTGGCCCGAGCTGAGGCTCAGGGAGATGCAGTATAACCGCGGCGTGACCATCGGAAGAAACGTCTGGATAGGCGCGGGAACGGTCATCGTGCCCGGGGTCAGCATCGGCGAAAATTCTGTCATCGGCGCGGGCAGCGTCGTCACCCGAGATATCCCCGCGAACGTCGTTGCGGTCGGCGTGCCCTGCAGAGTTATGCGGCCGATATCCGAGCACGACCGCGAGTATTTTTATCGCGATGAAAAAATCGACTGGGAGAACATCGAGCTTTGAGCGCACGGTGAAAATATGAGACTTGAATATGAAAATCTGACGGTCAGAAGCGCCGAAGACGCCGACATACCCTTTTATGTGATGTGGTGGAACGACGGCGAGCTTCAGACTACCGTTTTCTGCGAGCTTTTGCCCGAAAATTTCGTGAGCTTTATAAAATGAGAAATCCCCTCGGCAGAGGGGATTTTTTTAATCAATAAATCATCAAGAGAGAATTTTTCAACAAACGATTGAGAAAACGGCAATAAAAATCCCCCGCCGAGGCAGGGGACTTTTAATTTCTCAATAGTTTTCTTTCCTGACTTCAAAGAAGCTCTGGGGGTGTGCGCAGACGGGGCAAACAGCGGGTGCTTTCTTGCCGATGACAAGATGACCGCAGTTGCGGCATTCCCACATGGTCTCCTCAGACTTCTCAAATACCTTCTGCATCTCAACGTTGTTGAGAAGAGCGCGGTATCTTTCCTCGTGAGCCTTTTCGATAGCGGCGACGGCTTTGAATCTGTATGCGATGGCGGTGAAGCCCTCTTCCTCCGCCTCTTTGGCGAAGGTCGCGTACATGTCGGTCCACTCATAGTTCTCGCCCTCGGCCGCTGCCTTGAGGTTTTCGGCGGTGGTGCCGATTCCCTTGAGCTCTTTAAGCCAGAGCTTTGCGTGTTCCTTTTCGTTCTCGGCGGTCTTAAGGAAGATCTCCGCTATTTGCTCATATCCTTCCTTCTTTGCGACGGAAGCGAAATAAGTATACTTGTTTCTTGCCTGAGATTCGCCCGCGAAAGCTGTCTGAAGGTTCTTTTCTGTTTTGCTGCCTTTAAGTTCCATGATAAATCTCTCCTTACATGCTGAATTTTGGTATCCGAGAGGTGTTTCCACCTGTCAGAAATATTATAACAATTTCTTTTATCAAAGTCAATATCCCGCCGAGGGCTTTTTTCGCGATATTTTACCTTGCAAATTCTACCAAAATCGCGCTTCGGTTCGTATAAAATATTCCATACTCCGAAGTATTGTTGAAAGGAAGATAAAGATGTTTAAAAATATCCGAATGTTGAAAATGCCGATTCGCCTTGCCTCCGCGTTCCTGATCGGGCTCCTCTTCTCCTGCGCAGAGATTTTCTCGCTGCCCGCCCCTCTCGCCGCAGTGATACCCATACTCCTACCGCCGATATACGGCGCGGCCTCCTGCGTCGGAATATTCTTAGGCGGAGCGTTAAGGCTTTCCGCCTCCGCGATACCCCTCTGCGCCGCCGCGGGCACATCGCTTTTGTTCCGAATCAAAAGCGGCGCGACCTACTCAAAAAAATCACGCTTCACCGCTTCGGCGTTCACATCGGCAATCTACCTGATGACCTCGGCGGCGCTCTCGGCCTTTTCGGGCGGGGGAGTCGGCGATATTTTCCGCGCTGCCGTTTTTTCGGCGATCCTCTTTGCGGCTTCCTTCCTGATCTCGGGCACCGCCGCCGCTCTCTCGTCTGAAAAAGAGCTCTCCGCCTTTGAAACGCTTTTTTCCCTCGCGATATGCGTCTGCGCGCTCTGCCCCGCAAGAATCGGCGCGTTCTCGTTCGGCGGAACGGCCGCCTCGGTGTTCATGCTCACCGCCGCGGTCAGAAAAGGCCCGATATGCGCCTCGGCAGTTTCTGCGGTCTGCGCCCTCGGCGCGGGCATCTCCGACCCGACGCTCTTTTCCGATTACGCCATCTTGGGCGTCTGCGCGGTGATATGCGGGGCGCTGTTCTTCGCCTCGCCGATAAAGGCCGCAAGCTCATCGGTGCTGATTTTCATACCCCTTGCGGTTCTCTTCGGGGCTGATGACTCCTCGATCGAGCTTATCCTCGACGTCACCGTCGGCGCGGCAGTTTTTTCGGCGGCATACCGCCCGATATCCTCCTTTGCCGACCGCTTTGCCCCCGATGACCACCTGCCGATTCCGAAAAGCCGCGTTGAAAGCCTCTGCTTTGAGGCCGAAACGCTCTCCGAGCGAATTTCCTGCCGCTCAGAGCCATTGAAAAAGCGCCGCCTCGGCGATGCGGTCTACTCAAAGCTATGCTTAAGCTGCCCGCAGAATTCCGAATGTTTTGACGGAAAAAAGGCCCACGAGGGGCTCTCAAAGCTTGATTCTCTCACCTCAGCCGACCTCGCCGAGATCTGCCGCCTGCTGCCCTATTGCTCAAAGGCAGCCGATGTCAGGCGGGTCTGCGATGAGACCCTTCGCCGAGAAAAATATCTCGGTTCAAAGGCCGAGGAGCGCCGAGTTTCGCTTCGCCTCTGCGCCGAAATGATGTCGGCGTTAAGCCTTGCCGTCGCCGATGCCCGCCGCCTCTGCTCCTCGCCCGAGGACAGGCTTTTGTCAAAGCGGCTGAGGCTCTCGCTCAGGCGTCGGGGCGTTAAATTCAGAAGCTGCACCGTTTTTTCGGGCGGTTCTGCCGAGCTTTCCTTCGCAGGTTCTGCGCGAATCAACGAGACAAAAATCACCTCCGCAGTCTCCGAGACCGTCGGAAGGCAGTTTTCCCCGCCCGAGCGCCGCGAGCTCTCCGAGAGCGTTGTGCTGAGGTTCGAGCCGAGCGGCGAATACACCTTTGAGGCGGGCTCCTGCCAGCTTCCCGCCGAGGCCGAGGCTTCGGGCGACGTCGCCGAGACCTTCACCTGCGGCCAATTCAGCTATCTTATCCTCTCCGACGGAATGGGCGTCGGCAGAGAGGCAAACTCGTCGGCGCGGGTTCTTGTCGGGCTTCTTCGCGAGTTCATCTTCGCGGGGTTTTCCGTCCCGACGGCTGTCGCGCTGAGCTCGTCGGTGATGACCGCCTCTTCGCCCGAGGAAAGCTTCGCCACCCTCGATATCCTCCGCCTGAACATTCACACGGGCGCCGCCGAGGTGTTTAAAGCGGGCGCGTTCACAAGCTATCTCTTTGCCGACGGTGCCGAGTCGCTACTTAAGGGCGGGGGCTTCCCCGTCGGAATCCTTGAAAAAAGCGACATGAAAATACATAGATTTTTCGTCAGAGAGAGCGCAGTCATCGTGATGATGACCGACGGCGCTTCCGCCATCGATACAAGGCTCTGTTCGAACGCCGTCGAGGTCTCAAAAGCGCTGCCCTCGCGCGAGCTCGCCGAGGCGCTTTTGGCGGGCTCGCACCCCGAAAAAATCGCCCGCCGAGACGATATTTCGGTCGCGGTAGTGAAAATCGAGAGAAAACGGGTCTGATTTGTTGTGATTTTTCACAAATATGACTGTTTGATAATGTGAATTTTATAAGAATATAACAAAAACCTGTTGCATTATTTGAGATAATTTGGTACAATATCAATGTGCAGAATTATATCATAATAAAGGAGGCATTTTTGGTGTCTTATGTTATATCACCGAGTGTCATTGACGCAATCGACCGCTTTCTCGGCGGAATAAATTACGACTGCGGCGAGCTTTTCGGCGCGCACATCGACGAAAGCGGAAAGTGCACCTTCCGCGTCTGGGCACCGAGGGCGCAGTCGGTCTCGGTAGTGGGGGATTTCAACAACTGGAACGAATTTGCAAACCCATGCGAGAGGATCCACGGCGGGATCTGGCAGTGCGAGGCGGAGGGGCTCGCGGAATTCTCTACTTATAAATACTGCGTTCGCGGGGCTGACAACACGGTTCGCCTTAAGGCCGACCCCTACGGCGCTCATATGGAGACCAAGCCCGCAACGGGCACAAAGATATTTGATCTGAGCTCGTATAAGTGGAACGACCGCGATTATATGGAGAGGAGGGACACCACACCTCCCTACGACAAGCCGATGAACATTTATGAAGTGAACATCGGCTCATGGAAGCAATACCCCGACGGAAACTTCTTCAGCTATAAAAAATTTGCCGAGGAGATAATTCCTTACATTAAAGATATGGGCTATACCCACATCGAGTTCATGCCGATCGCCGAGTATCCTTTCGACGGCTCATGGGGCTATCAGGTAATAGGCTACTACGCCCCGACATCCCGCTTCGGAACGCCGAAGGATTTCATGGAGATGATTGACATGTTCCACCAAGCGGGGATCCCCGTCATTCTCGACTGGGTGCCCGCGCACTTCCCGAAGGACGGCGCAGGGCTCTATGAATTCGACGGCTCGCCCTGCTACGAATATTCCGACCCCTTAAAGATGGAGCACCAAGGCTGGGGCACAAGGGTATTCGACTTCGGCAGGCCCGAGGTAAGGTCCTTCCTGATCTCAAACGCGCTCCACTGGCTTGAAAAATTCCATGTCGACGGTCTGCGGGTCGACGCGGTCGCCTCGATGCTCTACCTCGACTATGACCGCAGGGAATGGCGGCCGAACAAATTCGGCGGAAAGGAAAACCTTGAAGCTGTCGAGTTTTTGCAGATGCTCAACACCGCGGTGTTCTCAAGGGTTCCCAACGCGCTGATGATCGCCGAGGAATCGACCGCATGGCCGAACGTCACCAAACCGAAGGAGATGGACGGCCTCGGCTTCAACTTCAAGTGGAACATGGGCTGGATGAACGACATGATGCACTACATGTCGCTCGACCCCTATTTCAGGAGCTTCAACCACAACCAGCTCACATTCTCCTTCTTCTACGCTTTTTCCGAGAACTTTATCCTGCCGATCTCTCACGACGAGGTCGTTCACGGAAAGGGTTCTTTGGTGAACAAAATGTCGGGAATGAGCGCCGAGGAAAAGATGAGAACAGACAGGGCGTTCATGGGCTATATGATGGCCCATCCCGGGAAGAAGATGCTCTTCATGGGCTCGGAATTCGCCCAGTTCAGGGAGTGGGACTATGAATCGGGTCTCGAGTGGTTCATGGTTGAGAATTACCCGATGCACCGCGATTTTCAGGAGTTTGTCCGAAACCTCAACCACTTCTATCTCGACAATCCGCCGATGTGGAACGACGACTGCTCGTGGAACGGCTTCAAGTGGATATCTGCCGACGACAACACCCAGTCGATAATCGTTTTCAGGAGGATCGACAGAAAGGGCAACGAAGTATTCATCGTCTGCAACTTCGCCCCCGTTGACAGAGAGGACTACCGCTTCGGTGTGCCGTACAGGGGTACTTATACCGAGGTATTCAATACCACCTCCCGTGAAGGCTCGCCCTACGCGAATCAGCCCGTAAAGTCCGAAAAGATCGAGGCGCACGGCTTCCCGCAGTCCATTTCGATAAAAATCCCCGGGCTTTCAACAATGTATTTCAAAGTAAAAAAATCGGGCGGACGCCCCGCATCTCACAAAAGATAATTCGCACGTCTCAAACCCCATAGAAAGGAAGAAAACTTTATGTACAACAAGAAAGAATGTGTGGCAATGCTCCTCGCAGGAGGACAGGGCTCCCGCCTCTACGCGCTCACCAAGAAGGTGGCGAAACCCGCCGTGCCCTACGGCGGAAAATACCGCATCATCGATTTCCCGCTTTCAAACTGCGTGAATTCGGGCATCGACACCGTCGGTGTTCTTACGCAGTATCAGCCCCTTATTCTCAACGATTATATCGGCAACGGCCAGGCGTGGAACCTTGACAGAATTCACGGCGGCGTTCACGTCCTCCCGCCTTATCAGACCGCGACGGGCGCTCAGTGGTATGAGGGAACCGCGAACGCGATTTATCAGAACCTAAGCTTCATCGACCGCTATGACCCCGAATATGTCGTGATCCTCTCGGGCGACCACATCTATAAGATGGACTACTCCGACATGCTGAGATTCCATAAGGAAAAGGGCGCAGAGTGTACCATCGCCGTAATCGATGTTCCGATTCATGAGGCTTCGCGCTTCGGAATCATGTTCGCCCATGAGGACGGCGCTGTCTATGACTTTGTTGAAAAGCCGAAGGAGCCGAAATCGACCCTCGCCTCGATGGGTATATACATATTCAGCTACAAGACCCTGAAAAAATATCTCACCGAGAACGAGATGGACGAGACCGCGACCAAGGACTTCGGCAAGAACATAATCCCCGCGCTTCTTGAGAACGGCGAAAAGGTCTATGCCTACCGCTTCGACGGCTACTGGAAGGACGTCGGAACCATCGACAGCCTCTGGGACGCAAATATGGAGCTTTTGGCGGTCAATGTCGACCTCGACCTCTATGACCCGAGCTGGAGGATCTATTCAAACAACGATTCCGCCGCGCCTCACATCATCGGCAAGGACGCGAAAATCCAGAGCTCGATGGTGACTAACGGCTGTTATATCGACGGCACGGTCGATACCTCGGTAATTTCTGGCGGCGTAACCATTGAAGAGGGTGCGCTTGTCCAGTATTCGGTCGTGTTCCCCGGGGCGACCATCAAGAAGGGCGCGGTCGTCGAGTATGCTATAATCGGCGAGGGAAGCGTCGTCGGCGAGAACGCCCATGTCGGCGCAGCGCCAGAGACGATCGAGAACAAAGACGAGTGGGGCGTCGCGGTGGTCGGCAACGATATTTCTGTCGGCGACGGCAAGACAGTCGCCCCGAAAGAGATAATTTCCGAGAGCATATAAGTTTTAGGAGGAAATAAAGATGAGCTATAACATGACTAACGTTTTGGGCATTCTTTTTGCGAACGCCCATGAGGAATCGGTGCCCGAGCTTGCGGCAAAGAGAACGATGGCCTCAATACCCTTCGGCGGAAGATTCAGAATGGTCGATTTTCTTCTCTCGGGAATGTCAAACTCGGGAATGTCAAAGATCGGCGTCATCACGAGGGCGAATTATCAGTCGCTTCTTGACCACATCGGTTCTGCGCGCCCGTGGGACCTTGCGAGGACCGACGGCGGGCTTACTCTTCTTGCCCCGTTCGGAAGAAACACCAGCACGGGTCTCTTCCGCGGCAAGCTTGAGGCGCTCTACAGCTGCATCAGCTACATAAGGCATTCCGACTGCGAATATACCGTTCTCTCCGACTGCGACCTCGTCATCAATCCCGATTTCCATAATCTTGTCGATGCGCACATCGCGAGCGGCGCCGATATAACCGCTGTCTGCCACACCGATAACTACACCGAGGACGAGACCCGCGAGGCCTCATGCTTCAAGCTCGGCGAAGGCGGCAAGGTCGAGGCGGTGGCCATCAACCGTGCGATGGCTGGAACAAGGACCATGGACCTCAACATCTATGTCTTAAAGACTTCGCTTCTTGTAAGCCTTGTCGAGGATCTTGTATCCCTCGGGAAATACAGCCTCAGCCGCGACGTTATGCAGGCCAAGGCGGGTGATCTCGACATCAGGGCATATGAGTTCAGCGGCTTCTACCGCAGAATCTGCGACCTTGAGAGCTACTACGACGCGAACATGGCGCTTTTAGACCACAACAACCTTTCAAAGCTCGTCATGAGCGAGAGGCCCGTCTATACCAAGGACAGGGCCGACGCCCCCGCGAAGTACGGCTTTGACAGCAACGTGAACAATTCGCTTGTCGCCAACGGCTGCGTCATCGAGGGCGTTGTCGAGAATTCGATACTCTTCCGCGGCGTCAAGGTAGGAAAGGGGAGCGTCGTCAAGAACGCTATCCTGATGCAGGACACCGTAATCGGCAGCAACGCCACCGTTTCAAACATCATCACCGACAAGAATGTCACCGTCGGCGACGGAATCACCGTTTCGTCGTCCGAGAAGTGCCCGCTTTATATCGCAAAGGGCAGAGCGCTCTGATATAAATCCGAGAGACCGTTACAGAAAAGAGGTTAATTTTATGAAGATTTTATATGCCGCAAGTGAAGCTTTGCCGTATGTCGCCTCGGGCGGGCTTGCCGACGTAGCAGGCTCTCTGCCGCGCGCCCTTGTTGAAAGCGGCGCCGACTGCCGAGTAGTAATGCCGCTCTACGGCTCGATTTCGAGTCAGCTTCGCGACAGCCTTGAATACAAGACAAACTTCTTTGTCCCCGTTTCATGGAGAAATCAGTACTGCGGCGTCTTTGAGGGCGTCCAAAACGGCGTGACCTATTATCTTTTGGATAATGAGTATTACTTCAAGCGTCAGGGCATTTACGGCCACTTCGACGACGCCGAGCGCTTCGCTTTCTTCTCCCGCGCGATACTCGAGCTCTTGTTCCACATCGACTTCATGCCCGACATAATCAACTGCAACGACTGGCAGACCGCGCTCGTTCCCGTCTACTACAACATCTTCTACCGTTGGTATGAGGGCATGGGCAACATCAAGACGGTCTTCACGATCCACAATATCCAGTATCAGGGCAAGTACGGAATGGAGCTCTGCGGCGATCTTTTGGGCATTCCCGACGACAAGAAGGGTATTCTTGAGTATGACAAGTGCTGCAACTTCATGAAGGGCGCTATCGAGGTCTCGGACAAGGTCACGACCGTTTCGCCGACCTATGCTGAGGAGATCCTCAACCCTTGGTTCAGCCACGGGCTCGACCCCGTACTGGCGCCCCGCCGCTATAAGCTCACGGGCTTCCTCAACGGAATCGATCAAGACGTCTATAATCCCGAGACCGACCCCGCTATTCCCGCGCACTTCTCTGCCGAGGATAAGGCGGGCAAGGCGGCCTGCAAACAGGCTCTTCTTGCCGAGGTGGGCCTCCCGCAGGGCAAAGAACCCGTCATCGGAATCGTCACAAGGCTCGTTGGCCACAAGGGCGTCGACCTCATCAAATATGTCTTTGAGGACATGATAAACTTAGGATACAAGTTTGTCGTGCTCGGCTCGGGCGATAAGCAGTATGAAGATTTCTTCCGCGAGATGGCTTACCGCCACCCCGACAGAGTAGCGGTGACTATCGGCTTTATCCCCGACCTCGCGCATAGAATATACGCAGGCGCGGATATGTTCCTGATGCCTTCGCAGAGCGAGCCCTGCGGCCTTGCCCAGATGGTTTCGCTGAGATACGGCACGATCCCGATAGTTCGCGAAACAGGCGGCCTGAAGGATTCCATCACCGACTGCGGCGGCCCGGGCGGCAACGGCTTCACCTTCAAGACCTATAATGCTCACGATATGCTCGACGCGACGGTCCGCGCGAGGGCCTACTACGACCAGCGAATGAAGTGGGGCAAGCTCACGACCTACGCCATGAAGCAGGACTTCAGCTGGAAGCGCTCGGCCGAGCTTTACAAAGGGCTTTACCGCGAGCTCACGGGCGAACAGGCATAAATTTTCAAGCGGGGGAGGGCTGCCTCGGCGTCCTCCCCAATTTTTTTGGCTATACCATTGACAAAGCGGCGATTTTGTGATACAATTTCAAAGTCGCAGTGCGACATCGCGGATTGGGCTGATTTATCTGCCCCGCCTCGGGTGTTCCGCCCGAGCAAAAATGCGGAACAAATATGCGGGTATGGCGGAATTGGCAGACGCGCATGGTTCAGGTCCATGTGAAAGCAATTTCATGCAGGTTCAAGTCCTGTTACCCGCACCAAAATAAGAGCCCCTATAGGGGCTCTTATTTTGGTATGGGCGATAGATCGCAAAGCTGCATTCAAAGCGCCGAGATGTTGATAAAGCGCAGGATGTTGCGATTATGACTACCTTTCAAGCAGAGTTAAAGTACGGTCGCTTTGGATTGCAGACGCGATTAAAACTCTTTGAGCCAACCGAGGCAATCGTTCCCGCCGAGGGCAGGCGAAAAGATAGTTTTAACGCTTCTGCTATGGACGCGTCTATTTCTCCGCAAGCACGAGCGGGCGGGCATTTATGCCCGCGAAGTGCGAGTGGCAAGAAATAACGCTTCTATTGCACCACGCCGTCGCAAGCTTCGACTTTCCCCTGTAGGGGCTTTTATTTTGTCCGAGCGACAGATCGCCATGCCGCATTCAAAGCGCCAATGTATTGTAGAATTCCTCAAAGTCCCCTTGCTTTTTCTATCACTTTATGATATAGTTATTATAAATATGTAACTATCTGTCAAACAGGGGTGAATTTATGAAGCATATCTATTTTATAGATACAGAGGTCAGCGAAGCCGATAACAAGGCTTATGATTTCGGTGCGCTGAACGAAAATGATGACAAGCTGCACACAAGATCCGCTCATGAATTTCACGCCTTTATTGCAAGCGCAGAATATCTTTGCGGCCATAATATCGTCAACCACGACGCCAAGTATATTGAGCCTCCGAAAGCCGCAAAGCTCATCGACACTCTTTATATTTCGCCCCTGTTGTTTCCGAACAAGCCATACCACAGGCTTCTGAAAGACGACAAGCTTCAGACTGATGAGCTTAACAATCCTTTGAATGATGCGGTCAAGGCAAAGGAACTTTTCTATGATGAAGTCAACGCCTTTGCGGAGCTTGATGGCGAAATGAAGCGTATCTATTACATGCTCCTGAAGAACAGTCCGTGTTTTTCAGGCTTCTTTGATTATCTGGGTTTTTCTGCCGATGGTGATCTTGAAGCCGCGATACGTTCAAGATTTTTCGGCGAAATATGTGAAAACGCGCCGCTTTCCGATATTGTCGCCGATTCACCGATCGAGCTTGCCTACTGCCTCGCTTTGATCTCGGCGACTGAGGAATATTCTCTGATACCGAGATGGGTTCAGATGACCTATCCGCATGTTGATATGATCATGCGGGCGCTTCGCAGCATTCCCTGTCATGAGTGCGAATACTGCAAGTCGAGGCTTAACCCGACAAGTTATCTTAACAGATATTTCGGCTATTCCGAATTTCGCAGATATAACGGCGAGCCGCTGCAAGAGAATGCCGTCATGGCGGCGGCAGAGCATAAGTCGCTGCTTGCCGTTTTCCCGACGGGAGGCGGAAAATCTCTTACATTTCAGCTTCCTGCGCTCATGGCGGGCGAGACAGAGCGCGCGCTTACCGTCGTTATTTCTCCGCTTCAGTCGCTGATGAAAGATCAGGTGGATAATCTCACTAAGCGCGGCATTGCCGAAGCAGTTACGATCAACGGTTTGCTCAGCCCCATCGAAAGGGCCGAAGCCATTGAGCGTGTTGAATCGGGTATCGCTTCAATACTCTATATTTCCCCCGAATCGCTTCGCTCAGCGACGATAGAGAGGCTGTTTTTGTCCCGCCATATTGACCGATTTGTAATCGATGAAGCTCACTGCTTCTCAGCATGGGGTCAGGATTTCCGCGTGGATTATTTGTATATCGGCGATTTTATCCGCGAACTTCAGGAAAAGAAAGGCCGCGGCTGTAAGATATCGGTATCCTGCTTTACTGCGACTGCAAAGCAAAAGGTCATCAGCGATATAAAAGAATATTTCAAGGAAAAGCTGAATATCGAGCTTGAGCTTTTCGCGACGAATGCCTCGCGCACTAATCTTCGGTATGAGGTTCTGTATAAAGAAACCGACGAAGAAAAATATGAAACGCTCCGCAGCCTTATCGAGCTGAAAAACTGCCCGACCATCGTCTATGCTTCAAGAACAAAGAGAACGGGAGAGCTTGCCGAAAAGCTTTGCAGCGACGGTTTCAAGGCAAGGCCGTTCAACGGAAAAATGGACAGCAGCGAGAAGCAGGAGAATCAGGACGCCTTTATCAATGACGAGGTGCAGATAATAGTTGCGACATCGGCTTTCGGCATGGGCGTTGACAAATCCAACGTAAAGTTGGTGGTTCATTATGATATCTCCGACTCTCTTGAAAACTATGTTCAGGAAGCGGGGCGCGCAGGCAGAGACGAGAGATTGCAGGCTGAGTGCTATGTGCTGTTCAATGACGGCGATCTCGACAAACATTTTATACTTCTCAACCAGACCAAACTCAGCATCAGCGAGATACAGCAGGTCTGGAAGGCTGTAAAAGACCTCACCCGAACCCGCCCCGAAGTTTGCTGTTCTCCTCTTGAGGTTGCAAGACAGGCAGGCTGGGACGACAGCGTTTCCGACATTGAAACAAGAGTAAAAACAGCGATACAGGCCCTTGAAAACGCGGGCTATATAAAGCGCGGCAAAAATGTTCCTCATGTTTACGCAAACAGTATCCTTGTAAAAAGCATGATTGAAGCGACCGAGAAAATCGACAGCTCTTTCCGCTTTGAGAATGACAATGAGAGAACTGCCGCCAAGCGTATAATAAAATCTTTGATTTCAAGCAAAAGCGTTTCAAGAGCAGGAAATGCCGACGCAGAATCAAGAGTGGATTATCTTGCCGACAGGCTCGGCATGGAAAAATCTGATGTTATCCATTCCATTCAGCAGATGCGTGAGGACGGCCTTCTTGCAGACACCAAAGACCTTACCGCCTATATTCAGAAAACGGACACAGTCAATAAATCAATGCTTGTGTTGTACCGTTTTCAAGATCTCGAAACTTTTCTCCTCAAATATATTGATGCAGACAGAATATGCATGAACTATAAAGAGCTGAACGAAGCCGCCCTTGCCGAGGGCATCAAGAGCAGCTCCGTGAATTCCATAAAAACATTATTCTATTATTGGACGATACGGAGCTACATTCAGAAAGAGCAGGATCAGGCCACAAACAAGGTGATCATTGTCCCCAAGATGAGCATAGAGCGCATCAGGGAAAAGCGCAATAAAAGCTATGCCGTTGCTGAATTCATCATAAACTATCTGTTTCATATCAGCAGTGAAGATGTCGGCCCCAAGAATGAAGTACTTGTGGGTTTTTCAATACTTGAACTTCTGAATGCCTATCGCGCTCAATCGCTGATAGAGGTAACGGAAAGCGATATTGAAGAAGCCCTGCTGTTTTTGTCCAAGATAGGTGCGCTGAAGCTTGAAGGCGGCTTTCTTGTGCTCTACAGCGGAATGCGCATCAAGCGGCTGATACTTGACAATAAAATCCGCTATAAGCTGGAAGACTACAAGCAGCTAAATGAATATTATCAGCAGAAGATCCAACAGATACATATAGTGGGCGAGTATGCAAACATGATGGTTCGCGATTACAGACAGGCGCTGCAATTCGTCAACGATTATTTCCAAATGGATTATAAAAAGTTTTTGGCTCAGTATTTTTCAGGTGAAAGAGCCGCCGAGATCGAGCGGAATATCACTCCCGAAAAATATCGGCAGATGTTTGACACTCTCTCGGAAAGGCAGCTTGCCATTATCCGCGATGATTCTTCAAAGCATATAGTCGTCTCGGCAGGCCCGGGGAGCGGAAAAACAAAAGTGCTTGTCCACAAGCTTGCGTCGCTCATGCTGCTTGAAGATGTCAAGCATGAACAGCTTCTGATGCTTACGTTTTCGCGCGCCGCCGCCATAGAATTCAAACAGCGTCTTCGCGATCTCATTGGCAACGCCGCCAATTTTGTCGAAATAAAAACGTTTCATTCCTACTGCTTTGATCTTCTCGGAAAGATAGGTAATTTGCAGGAAACGGAAAATATCGTGAGGGACGCAGGCGAGCTCATCAGAAACGGCGATGTTGACTTGGGAAGGATCACAAAATCCGTGCTTGTTATAGATGAAGCTCAGGACATGGATATTCATGAATATCGCCTTGTCGAAGCTCTCATGGAGCGCAACGAGGACATGCGTGTGATCGCCGTGGGCGATGATGACCAGAACATCTACCAATTTCGCGGCTCTGATTCCAAATATTTCAAATCGTTTATCACCGATCATGACGCAAAGCAGTATTCTCTTATCGACAATTACAGAAGCTGTCAGAGCGTGGTGGGTTTTGCAAATCGGTTTGTGAAAACCGTCTCCGAGAGAATGAAGTCGGAAGACATCATCGCTGTTTCCGAAAGTTTAGGCGAGGTCAAGCTCATAAAGCATGTCGGTTCAAACATGGAAACCGCTTTAGTAGAGGACATGATTTCTGCCGATTCAAAAGGCACTTCCTGTATTCTGACCAACACAAATCAGGAGGCCTTGCTGATATTGGGCATTCTGAAGCAGAGAAATATCCCCGCAAAGCTGATACAGTCCATCGACGGCTTTGATATGTATGATATTGCAGAGCTGCGTTATTTTCTGAAAATTCTGAATAGGGAAAACACCTCTCCCGTCATCAGCGATGAACAGTGGAACAGCGCGGTCAAGTCGCTTTCAGAGCAGTACAGCGGCAGCGCCTGTCTGCCGATCATCATGAATATTATTCATACTTTTGAGGAAGCCAACGAAAAGAAATACCGTACAGATTTTGAAATGTTCCTGCACGAATCCGAAATAGAGGACTTTTATAAGGCCGAAAGCGACATTGTAACTATCTCGACGATGCACAAGTCAAAGGGGCGGGAATTCGACAATGTATATATGCTCCTCAGCAGCGTCGATATCGCGACAGACGAAGAAAAGCGCAAGCTCTATGTCGGCATGACGAGGGCAAAGAACCTGCTGCATATTCACTATTTCGGCGATCTATTAGATCGGTTTGCCGAGTATGCGACCACCGATGAGGTCGACCTTCACACCTACCCGAAGCCCTCGGAGATTATCCTTCAGCTTTCCCACAAAGATGTTTATCTTGACTTCTTCAAGGACAAAAAATCCCTGATACTCCAACTGAAAAGCGGTATGCATCTTACGGTAAAGAGCAACAGGCTTTATGTGCAGTCAAATGGTTTTCTCAAGCCCGTGCTCCAATTTTCTTCCAAGTGCAGCGAAAGCATCAAGCAGCTGATTTCATCGGGCTACATGCCTTATGACGCAGTGATAAGATTCATATGTGCTTGGAAGGGGAAAGAAGACGCCGATGAGTCAGCGGTTATATTGGCGGACATATATCTCAGCTCGCAATTATCCTGAGATGATAGTTTCTTTAAATCCCCCCACACATCTCCTCAATCTCCTCCCTTCTCCCCGCCAAATCTTCCTTACACTCCACCGAGCAAAGCCCCAACCTGCCGCAGCATTCGATCTCCATATGCCCGTAAAAATGCTCAATGCTTTCAAAAATCCTCTGACATTCCCTCATGCTCGGCCCCGTCCTGAGCGCGATGACATATCCCTTTTTGCCTGAGCGAAGTCTCGCGTGCGGCTCGTGGGTGTTGCACCAAGGCGTGCACCTGTCGATAAACGCCTTGAACTGCCCGGGAATATCCGCCCAATATGAGGGCGACACCGCGACGATTACGTCAGCGCGGTCGAGGCAATCGATTATTTTGCCGACGTCGTCGCTCTGCACGCATTTTGCGGTCTTGTGGCAAACCCTGCACCCTCTGCAAAACTTAATGTCGAAGTCGTCGATGCAGATGCTGCTGACCTCATAGCGCGCCCCAAGGCATTTTGAGACGATTTTAACGATTTCCGCGGTAGCCCCATCTCTTACGGGGCTGCAATTTATCACAAGCGCGTTCATTTTTACCTCCGAATGTTTAAAATCCCGATAGCGCATTATATCATTTTTGTATGCAAAATTCAAGCTGAAAAAGCCCCTCCGCCGCAAGAAAGCGCTTTAGCTTTCCTAACGTCGGAGGGGCAAATCTGTTTCAAATTACTTTTTGTCTCCCGTGATTTTATTGAGCGATTTCGTAAGCCCGACGGTCATATTGCCGAGCTTTTCCTCGCCCGCCTCTTTAATTCCGCCGAGGCCGTCGCCGATGACCTGCGTGACGTCAAACCTCGTATCCTTCGCGAAATAATCTCTGAGGCCGCAGCCGCCGACGGCGATATCAAGGTCGCTGTCGCTGAGCTCTCCGCTCGGCCGGTGAAGCCTTTCAAAAAGTTTTTCCGCCTCTTCACGGGTGAAATCAAGCCCGCTCGTCTTTGCGAGGTCGATAAGCTCATCGGCCGATTTTGCCTTTTTTGCTCTTGCAATCAATTCAGCATTCATTTTACTGCCCCTTTCTTCTGATGTCAGTACAGCTGTTCAAAGTGCCTGTAGTGGTCGTTTGTATAGTATATTCGTCCGTCGTCGGAATAGATAAGCCGTTCGCTGTTTCTGATTCCGCCGTTGTAATTTACGTCGCATTCAAGATAATTCCCCTCGGGAAGAATCCCCTCATAGTTGCCGAAATGCGTTCCGCCGAGCGATTTTCCCGGGGCGACCTTATCAAGGTTATACTCGGTGCTCACCCGGCCGAGCGCCTCGGCCTCTTCTTTTGTGATGTAATTCTGCGGAAGCTTTCCGAAGAGGTGAATATATTCCGTGACATCTTTTTTTGATGTATATATTCCGTCCTCGGTGATTTCGGTTTCCTGCCTGCTGAGCTGTTCAAAAACAGTCCTCGGCCCGCCGATATAAAGGAAGTAACCGATCGCGACGGCGGCCGCCAGAATCAGCGGAAGCCAAACCTTCAAAAACTTTTTCACTTTAATCTCCCAACCTTTTTATCCGCCGTATCTGAATTTAAGAATAAACGGCTGAATATTCGGCAGCCCGATTATCGCCTCGCCAATGCTGAGGGTCGAGATGTCCCGGTTCTCAACAACGTTCGAGTCTCTTATCTGCTCGGTTACGCCCTTGCTCTGGTTCGAGGCCATATAGATCTCCATTTTTCTGTTTGCCCCGTGAAGCTCCTTGATGAAGTCTCTTGAAGCCGCGTCGTTCACCCTAAAAGCCACGCTCGTGAGGAATCCCGAGAGAATGCTTCTTGCCCTCATCTCGCCGTAGACGTCATAGATCTGTTCGACGTTCTGAATTCCGATCATGAACTTAACGCCCATACCTCTGCCGAAGTTTATTCCAATAGTCGGGCCCGTTCGGCCCGCAGGCGTGCGAGTCGTTGCTGATGACAACATCGCCCTCGCGGTAGAATTCGCTGTAAAAATCTCCCTTGGTGTCAAAAATGACCATTACGTCCTTGTCGGTGAGGGTATACTGAAGCTGTTTCAGAATCTGGAAGAACGCGGTGGTTTTACCCGTTCCTATTCCGCCGATGAGCATAAGGTGTCTGCTGAGAATGTTTTCGTCCGGCGGCACCTGAATCTGTTTTCCCGAGCGGGTTCTTCCGATGAACGCGCATCTCGGGTCGCCGACCTTAAGGCCGATCGGCAGATCCTGAAGACTGCTGCCCTCAAAAACCTCGACCTTTTTCACGCTTTCACCCCGCTATTCCTTCCATTTATCGATTGCATAGTCGCCCATGCGCTGAATATCGTTGATAGCAGCAGCGCGCAAACAAGCGCCGCAGGAACGATCGAGAAGGGGACAGGCCCCGAGTTTGACGGGTGAAGCATAATTTCGACTTCGTGAGAAATTTTTCTTTAACCCGAAAGGAATTTATGATAAAATCCCATTATATAAGTGAGGACGCATCGGAGGTGAAAAAATGGAGGACGGAAGCATCATAGAGCTGTTTGAAGAGCGGAGCGAACTCGCGCTCAAAGAGACCGAGAGCAAATACGGCCGATTGATTCTCGGGCTTTCAAGAAGAATAACGGGTTCTGAATCCGACGCCGAGGAATGTCTCAACGATTCTCTTCTTGCGCTCTGGAACTCAATTCCGCCCGCCAAGCCCGACAACCTATGCGCCTTTGTCTCGAAGATAGCGCGAAACTGCGCGCTCGGAAAGCTTGACTACAGCCTTGCGCAAAAGCGTTCAAAGAATTCCTCCGTGCCGATCGATGAGATTGAAGCGCTTCTCTTTGACGAATCGGCTCAGCGTGCTCTTGAGCGCGTCGATCTTAAGCTTCTGCTTGACGGCTTTTTGAGAGGTCTGAAAAAAGACGAGCGAGTGATGTTTCTCAAAAGGTATTACTTTTTCGATTCGGTCCCCGAGATTGCCGAAGACATGGGCGTCAAAGAAAGCAGGGTAAACTCTCAGCTTTTCAGAACAAGAGAAAAACTCAGAAAATATCTTAAGGAGGGTGTTAAAAATGAGCAATAAAATCATAAACGAGTTAAGCAATATCGACGAGGCATACATTCAGGAAGTGTTTGACTATAAAAAAAGCGAAAGGAGCAAATTCACCATGAACAAAAAGAAGTTGTTTTCGATAGCGCTCGCGGCGGCTATTGCGATGATCTCAGCGGTGACGGTCGTTGCCGACGGCGATATTCTCCCCCGCATCGAATCGAAGTGCCTCGGCATATCCCGTTTTGTCCCGCTGAAAACAGAGTATGTCTATCTTCAAATAACGCCGCCCGATAAAAGATATACAAAACTTACTTATGACGAAAGCGGGCACGCAACCATTTCGATTGAAAAAGAGAAAAACTTTGCAATCGGTCATGCTCTTGAAGTCCGCCTGAGAAACAACGGCGAGATGTTCTACTTTAATAAGGGCGATAAAATCAAAGTCAGAATAGAAGTGGACTTAAAAGCCAAGGGTCTCACCCGCACCAACACAATTGAATTCGGAAGAATATGGAAGGTAGACGACAAGCCTCACGATTTGAAAGTATTCAGAGAACGCGACTACGTCGACGGAGTTCTGGAATTTACTTATGAGATACCCATGACGAACGAATACGATTTCTATATCGAAAATCACGGTACTGAATACGCCCATATCAAATCCATTGACATACAAAAAATCTCCTGACATAAATCAGTCCCCCTTGCGGGGGCTTTTTTATTTGACATTCTCCCCAAAGTGTACTATACTCAATATATCACTTTTTATTTCATAAGGAGACAGCTTATGTCAAACATCATTTCCGAAACCTTCGGAAGCGCGGTTTTCAGCGACAGGGTAATGCGCGAGCGCCTGCCTGTCGACGCTTACGAGGCTTTAAAAAAGACGATTCAGTCGGGCCGTCCGCTTGATTCGGGCGTCGCGAACAAGGTTGCCGCCGCGATGAAGGAATGGGCGCTTGAAAAGGGCGCGACCCACTTCACCCACTGGTTCCAGCCGCTGACGGGCATCACCGCCGAAAAGCACGACAGCTTTTTGAACGGCTCAGACGGCGGCGAGCCGATAATGGAATTCAACGGCAAAGAGCTCATCAAGGGCGAGACCGACGGTTCAAGCTTCCCGTCGGGCGGTCTCAGGGCGACCTTTGAGGCCCGCGGCTATACCGCTTGGGACCCGACCTCCTACGCATTCATCAAGGAAAACACCCTCTGTATTCCCACCGCTTTTTGTTCATACAGCGGCGATGCTCTCGACACAAAAACCCCTCTTCTTCGCTCGATGGAGGCGTTAAACCGCGCCGCCGTCCGTGTCTTAAAGCTCTTCGGGAGCGATACCAAAGGCGTCGTCTCGACCTGCGGGCCCGAGCAGGAGTATTTTCTTATTTCCCGCGATATGTACGCCCGCCGCAAAGATCTTATCTACACGGGCAGAACGCTCTACGGCGCAAAGCCGCCCAAGGGACAGGAGCTTGACGACCACTACTACGGCATGATAAAGCTCAAAGTCAAGGCGTTTATGCGCGATCTTGACGAAGAGCTCTGGAAACTCGGCGTAACGGTCAAGACCGAGCATAACGAGGTCGCCCCTGCCCAGCACGAGCTCGCGCCGATATATTCTACCGCGAACATCGCCTCCGACCACAACCAGCTCACGATGGAGCTTCTGAGAAAGGTCGCGCACCGCCACGGCTTCAAGGCGCTTTTGCACGAAAAACCCTTCGAGGGCATAAACGGCTCGGGCAAGCATGACAACTGGTCGGTGTCTACCGTCGAGGGCCAGAACCTCTTCGAGCCCGGGAAAACCCCGCGTGAAAACGCCCAGTTCCTGCTTCTGCTCTGCGCGGTGATAAAGGGCGTCAACGAATATCAGGATCTTCTGAGGATCTCCGTCGCGTCTGCGGGCAACGACCACCGCCTCGGCGCGAACGAAGCCCCGCCCGCTATTATCTCGATGTTTTTGGGCGATGAGCTCACCGACATCATCGATTCAATTGTCGAGGGCAGCGAGTACGAAGGCAAAAAGCGCTCAGATATTGAAATCGGCGTCGATGTTCTTCCCCACTTCCCCCGCGACACCACCGACCGCAACCGCACGTCGCCGTTTGCGTTCACGGGCAACAAATTTGAATTCCGAAGCCCGGGTTCAAGCCAGTCCATCGCCATTCCGACGACAATGCTGAATACGATTTTGGCCGATGAGCTTGACAGGTTCTATGACGAGCTCAGCGGCGCAGAGAACTTTAACGAAGCCCTCGACGAGCTTATCAGAAGAACCATCACCGAAAACAGAAGAATACTCTTCAACGGCGACGGCTACAGCGCCGAATGGGTCGAAGAGGCAAAGCGCAGGGGTCTGCACAATCTCCCCACCACCCCCGACGCGCTTCCCCATCTTCTTGACCCCGAGAACGTCGCCCTCTTCGAGCGCCAAGGCGTTTTCTCAAAGACCGAACTCGAGTCGCGGTATTATATTTATCTCGAGAATTACTGCAAGATGATACGAATCGAAGCGCTCACGATGATCGAGATGGCTAAGAAGGATATTCTTCCCGCGGTGTCGACCTATGTGAGAAAGATGTCCGAGGTCGTCTCTGGCGCAAGAAGCATCGCCGATGTCGAGTGCGGCTTCGAGGTCGACATGATAAAGCGCCTGACCTCGCTTTCCACCGAGATGTATCACAAAATGCAGAGCCTCGAGGAGCTGAGCGAAAATCTCAAAGACAACGGTCAGCAGACCGCGAATTATTGCCGCGATGTTATAATTCCCGCGATGTCCGCTCTCCGCCGAGTTGCCGATGAGATCGAGACCCTTGTCGGCGAAAAATACTGGCCCTACCCCACCTACGGCCGAATGCTCTTCGCGGTGGAATAAATGCACATAGTACAAAAAAGAGCGAGTCCCTGACTCGCTCTTTTTCCTGATGTTACACTCATACCCTTTCGCAGCAGTTTGCAATATAGCTTTTGACCTCTTTCGGGTCAATACCGAGGACAAATCCGAACTCGCCGTAAAGCATATCCTCAGCCATCTTGAAGAATTTCATGTCGACGGCGGGCACATTTTTCTTGATCTCCGCGAAAGCCCGCTGCTTGTTGAAAACGTGCTTGATGACGCTGATAAGCTTCGAGCATTCATAGGTCCTGACGAGCTCGCGATAAAAAACGTTTGCGAGTTTTGCGTCCTTCGGGACGTCGAGATCGCCGCTGATGTCCTTGATTCCGCCGATAAGCTCTTCTGCCTGATTTCGCGAAATAACCCTTCGCATGATGATAGGGGAGTTGACGGGAGTGTAAATTTTTCCGCAGCGATAGACAGGCGAAAGGGTATAATATTCCTTTTCCCTGTCGAGCCCCGCGATGTCGGGGTGGCCTATGCTCTCTACCTTGCAGACTCCCTCGCTGCCGTAGATAACATATTCGTTCACACTAAACATAAAATACCTCAGATTTCTCACTGCCGTCACCCGACGGCGCTTAATTTCTAAATACCCACACTGATTATAGCACATATTTAATAGAAAATAAAGCCTTTTTTTACAAATTGTAAAAATATTGGTTGAGTTCACAATTTAAGCAGCCGCGTTTTTGTGACTTTTGCACTAATATCAACATAATTTTTTTCGCACTTTAACAAGTCAAACGGCGACAAAGCGAGGCAAAATCATATGATTCAGCAATATTTAAGCGAGAGTTTTAAGTGAAAAATTACAATCGATGCTCAATCCAAAGGTATACCCGCGACCTCGCCTCCGCTCGCTCGGGGTATGCTATCCTCACCGCTCCGCCCATGCAAGACAGCAGCAAAAAAGCCTCTCCAAAGTATCCGTTAAACCCGCTCTTTATCACACCCGCATGTGCGTCGCTCTCACCCCACCCCCGCCGAGCTTTCGCGTAAACTATAAAAAAGGTAACGCCCCCTCCCCTCAAGGGGAGGGGGCTGGGGGAGAGGTGGCTAAAAATAGCATTCGGCATCGCCGAATACCTTTTTAGGGGGCCGCAGGGGATTTATCCCCCCGCTTTTAATAATTATAGTGGTATATTGTAACAGTGCCAAATACCGATTGGCTGTAAAATCTGCATTCATACCCCCGCCCCTTGAGGGGCGGGGGACATAGCAAAACTTTATTTCTTAGCAAAAGTTTAGCAGGGGGCGGGGTGGCTAAAGATAGCACTCGCGCAGCGAGTACCTTTTAATAAGGGAAGCGTGGCTATGGGCGGGGTCTCTATGGATGTTTTTTTGGCGTAAGTAAATATTTAAAATATCATTCGGCATCGCCGAATACCTTTTCAGGGGGCCGCGGGGGATTTATCCCCCGCTTTTAATAATTATACTTGTATATCGTAACATTGCCAAATACTGATTGGCAGTAAAGCCCGCGTTCATGCCCCCGCCCCTTGAGGGGCGGGGGACATAGCAAAACTTTACTTTTTAGCAAAGGTTTGGCAGGGGGCAGGGTGGCTAAAAATAGCATGAGCGAAGCGAATACCTTTAAAACGGGGTATCAGGGCGCTATGGGTGGGTATCAAAACGATTTGCAGGAGCGAATACCCTTTCAGGGGCTCGCGTGTGATTTATCCCCCGCACATTATTTTTTAAAACCGTCGCCGCAGCCGCCCCTTGAACTTCTGCCCTCTGCTCTCTCATTTCTGTCCTCTTAACGTCCCGCCCTTGCATTTTCCCCCAAACTATGTTATACTCACCTTAACCCCATCAAGGAGATGAAACCATGTCAAAATTCGACGATATATACTGCGGCCTGCTGAAAAAAATTCTCGCCGATGGCCGCGAGGTCGAGAACCGCACGGGCATCAACACGGTGAAGATCCCGTCCCATCATTTTCAGCTCGATGTCGGCGCCGAGTTCCCGATACTTACCACAAAGCAGGTCTTTATCCGCCAAGCGGTTCTTGAAATGCTCTGGTTTTACCAAGCTCAGTCCAACGATGTCCGCTGGCTTCAGGAGCGCAACGTCCGAATCTGGGACGAATGGGAGATCGACGAAAACGGCTACTGGAACGCCACTCAGATGCTGCCCGACGGCAGCGGCAGGCTTGTCAAGACCGAGGTCCACAAGTTTTTCGGGAAGGAATGGGCCCACACGATCGGCACGGCCTACGGCTGGATCGTCAAAAAGTTCTCGCTCACACAAAAGCTGATTGAAACGCTGCGAAATAATCGCGGCGATCGCAGAATGGTGATGTCCCTCTGGCAGAACGATTATCTTGATACCGCGGTTCTGCCCTCTTGTGTTTGGTCGAGCGAGTGGGACGTCACCGACGGCAAGCTCAGCGCATGGGTTCACCAGCGTTCCTGCGATGTCCCTCTCGGCCTGCCGTTCAACGTCACCCAATATGCGGTTCTGCTGATGATGCTCGCTCAGGTCACGGGTTTAAAGGTCGGCACGCTCGACTGGTCGCTGAAAGACGCGCATATTTATGTAAACCAGCTCGACGGCATAAACGAGCAGCTCCGCCGATATGACGAGAGCGGCGGCTATGATGCCCCCGAGCTTTGGCTCAACCCCGAGGTCAAAGATTTCTTCGAGTTTGACAACTCCGCCGAGTGCAAAGATGTCAAACTAATTAACTATCGCCACATGGGAAAAATCGCCTTCCCGATAGCTCAGTGAGGTGCAGAATGTCGATAAAAATAATTGCCGCGATCGGCAAAAACCGCGAGCTCGGCGCAAAAAACGCCCTGTTATGGAATCTGCCGGGGGACATGAAATTTTTCCGAGAGACCACGCGCGGCTTCACGGTGATAATGGGCAGGCTCACCTACGAGTCGATCGGCCGCCCGCTGCCGAAGCGCCGAAATATTGTGATCACGCGCAGCCCCGATTTTTGTCCCGAAGGCGTCGAGACCGCGCAGTCGTTAGAGGCCGCGCTGCGCCTTGCCGACGGCGATGTCTTTGTGATAGGCGGCGCGAGCGTCTACGCCCAAGCGTTGCCGTTTTGCGATGAAATGCTCCTGACCGAGATCGACAGCGAGTATCCCGAAGCCGATGTCTACTTCCCCGACTTCGACCGTTCCGAGTGGTCGAGCGAGCTCATCGCCGAAAATTCCGACGGCGCCACCCGCTACCGCCATGTGAGGTACACAAGAAAAAAATAATGCCGAGCATGATTATGATTTACAATAAGCAAGGCAAAATTGATATTTAGCGAGATTTTGAGCTATCAATTGTAAATTTTCTGTAAATTTTTTCTGAAAGTTGCACGTTTGCGTGCAACTTTTGGCGTTTTCGGGGGTATTAGTGAAAGCGCTTTTTTTCGATCGGACGCGCCGCCGTTCCGAATCGTTCACCAAAATCGGCGGCGGGTAATATACCCCTTGTCATAGTTTCGAGTTAATTTTTCGGATAATAGGAATACAATGGAAGCGTTGCTTTCAGCCGCTCGACTTCCCTCGCCATGCCGAATCGGCTCGGTCGTCTTGCGGAAAAGCAATCGCATCCATAGCAGAAGCGTTAAAACTATCTTTTCGCCTGCCCTCGGCGTGAACGCTCGCCTCGGTTGGCTCAAAGAGTTTTAATCGCGTCTGCGTCAAAGCGCCCGCACTTTTGTCGGGCTAAAAACTCGTGCAAATAATCGCACTACCTGCGTTTTAACCGCCTTGTGAGAGCTTTATCATAGCTTCTCAATCTATCTGCCCTCACCAAAAAAATAAGGGCATCTCGCAATGCCCTTACGCAACCGCGAAAAGGTGGTAGCGCAGCGAAGCCGTCGTGAGCGCGCTTGCAAGCGAACAGGCGAAGCAAGCGTGCCTTTTCGCGGAAAAGGCGGAGCAGCGGAACGAGTGAAGCGGCGATTTTGAATGCAAGGCATGAAAAAAGCGCCGCAAGCGATATGAAGCTTGCGACGCCGTGGTGAGGATAATAGGACTCGAACCTATGACCCCCTGCACGTCAAGCAGGTGCTCTACCAGCTGAGCTATACCCTCGTGACAACATTGTGATTATATCAAATCACAATGCAGTTGTCAAGTGTTTTTTAAAAATTTTTTATAATTGTTGAGTAATGAAGATGTCGTACACTGCCTTGACCGAAGTCTCGAAGTCGTCGTCGGTCACCCCGACGATAACGTTGAGCTCGCTCGAGCCTTGGTCGATCATCTTGACGTTCACCTTTGCGTGAGCCAGCGCCGCGAAAATTCTTGCCGCGGTTCCCCGCTGAGCCTTCATGCCTCTTCCGACGACCGCCAAAAGCGCCACGTCTCTGTCGATGTCGATTTTATCGGGTTTTACCGATGTTTTAAGGCCGCGGATAATTTCCTCTTCCTTTGCCTCGAACTCGTTTTTGTGAACGATAATGCTCATCGTGTCGATGCCCGACGGCATATGTTCAAAGGATATCCCGTTATTCTCGAAGACCTCAAGAACCCGTCTTCCGAAGCCGAGCTCGGCGTTCATCATATCTTTTTCGATGGTCACCGTCACGAAGCCCTTTTTCCCCGCGATTCCCGTGATCACATAAGGGCTCGAATCAAGCGGAGCCGACTCGGTAATCATAGTGCCGTCGTCCTCGGGCCTGTTTGTGTTTTTTATGTTGATGGGAATACCCGCCTGTCTTGCGGGGAATATCGCGTCCTCGTGGAATACTCCCGCGCCCATATAAGCAAGCTCTCGAAGCTCCTGATATGTTATCGAGCGAATCGGCGCAGGGTCAGGCACGATTCTCGGGTCGGTTACAAAGAACCCCGAAACATCTGTCCAGTTTTCATAGAGATCCGCGTTCACCGCCGCCGCGACTATCGACCCCGTGATATCCGACCCCCCGCGTGAGAAGGTCTTAACGGTGTCGTTCGGCATCGAGCCGTAGAACCCCGGGATTACTGCCTTTCCCACCGAATCGAGGCGTTCTTTAACGGCGTGGCAGGTCTCATTGAGCTTAAGCTTTCCGTCCTCGCCGAAGAAAATAACGTCTGCGGCGTCTATGAAATTAAACCCGAGGTATTCCGCAAGAATAATTCCGTTGAGATATTCCCCTCGCGAAGCCGCATAGTCGCGGCCCGCCCTCGCAAGAAAGCTCATTCTTATGGTTGAGAATTCTCTGGTAAGTCTGTCCTCGATTTTAAGCCCGAGCCCTCTCACGATTGAAAGATACCTCTCGACGATAGCCTCAAACATCGGCGAGAAGTCCTCGCCCCTCGCGGCAACGTCATAGCAGGCATAAAGCATATCGGTGACCTTGGTATCCTTCGGGCAGCGCTTGCCCGGGGCAGATGGAATAACAAACCTGCGGCTTTCGTCGGCCTTTATAATATTGGCGACCTTGATGAACTGGTTCGCGTCGGCAAGCGAGCTTCCGCCGAACTTTACAACTTTTGTCAGCACAAAACATATCTCCTTTTCTGGGTCTCAGTACATTATATTATTTAGCGGGCTTTACGTCAACCCCTCATATCCACGAAAAAATTGCGCAGCTAAAGGTGTATTTTTGTGAAAAACGATTGTATTTTAGCCAAGAACAAATCAGCCGTTGAAAAAAACATCGCAGAAAAAAGAAAACAGGCGGGATCGATTCCCGCCTGAACTCGTTTCCGTCTTACTGCTTTTCAGCGGCTTTTACCGCCTCATGCATCGCCTTGATCTCGTTGAGGGCTTTCTGAAGAGATTTTTCAGCCTCGCCGAGAGTAGAATTGAGCTTGTCGGTCATCGCTTTCCTGATGCTCTGGTCCATCGCCTTTGCCTGCGCGGTGAGGTCGTTCGCGGCCTCCTGAGCCTGTTTGACTATCTCGTCCTGAGAGACGAGAACCTTTGCGCGTTCCTCAGCCTGTTTAATTATTCCCTCGGCCTGAGAATTTGCGTCGGTGAGAATTTCCGAGCGGTCGGCGACCATTTCCTTGGCGCGCTTTATCTCTGTCGGAAGGTTATAGCGTATATTGTCGATGTATTCGCGAAGCTTTTCGGTGTCGACCATGCTCTTTTTGTTTGAAAAGGGGACAGTCACCGATTTGTCAAGAAGGTCGTCCATCATCTCAAGAATTTCGTCAATAGTCATATCTTTTTTACCTCACTTTAAATTATTTATCCTGTTTATGCTTTCGGCTTGAGCCTTTCGGCGATTCTTCCCGCGATCTCGGGCGGCACAAACCCCGAAATATCGCCGCCGTAAGAGGCGATGTTCTTTACAACGCTCGAGCTCACATACATATTCTCCGACTTTGTGACCATAAAAACGGTCTCGGCGTCGGCGTAAAGCTTGCGGTTTGCGAGCGCCATCTGAAACTCATACTCAAAGTCGGTCATCGCGCGAAGACCCTTTACTATCGCGCATGCGCCAATATTTCTTACATAATCTGCCAGAAGCCCGTCGTGAGTTCTCACCTCGATATTCGGCAGATTTTTTGTAACCTCACGAATAAGCTCCATCCTCTCCTCGGCCGAGAAGCAGGGCTTTTTTTCATAGTTCGACGAGACGAGGACGATCACCCTGTCAAAAAGCTTTGAGGCCCTTGTCATAATGTCGAGATGCCCGAGGGTCACGGGGTCGAAGCTTCCCGGGCAGACTGCGATTCTTTCGCTCATTTTTATCCCTCCGAAACAGTATATGTTGTCAGCGCGACGTTTTTGCCGTATGAATATTCCCTTTTTCTGAGAAGTTTTCCGACCCTCTCGGGAAGCGAGAGCCCCGCCTCGTGCTCGCAAACAACGATTCCGTCGGGGTTCATCTTCGGCTCCAAAAGCGGCAGAACCCGCTCAATAAGGCCGTTTGAATAGGGCGGGTCCAAAAGCGCGATGTCCGCGTTCGGCGCTGCCCGAAGGTAATCCTCGGCGCTCATGTTGAGAATTCGCGAGCGCTCGGAAAAGCCGCAGCTTTCAACGTTTTCCCTTATCACGGCGACAGAGCTTCGGTTTTTATCGACAAAAACGCAGCTTTGCGCCCCTCGGCTAAGCGCCTCGATTCCGAGCTGGCCGCTGCCCGCAAAGAGGTCTAAAACCTTTGCGCCGTCGAGGTCAAACTGAATTATGGAAAATATTGCCTCTTTAACCTTATCGGTGGTCGGGCGAACGTCGAGCCCCTCGAGGGTGCGAAGCCTTTTGCCGCGCGCTTCGCCTGTTATCACATGCATATTTACAGCTCCTTAAAAATATCTCCTGATTATATTATAACCTCAAAATGCCCGCTTGTCCATAGGCTTTGCAAAATTTTCGCCGAAATATGTCATTTTATGTTCGCGATAAAGCTCCCGATGACCTCTTCGGCCTTTTCGCGGCTTATCTTCATCACCGCCGAGATCTCATCGGCAGAGGCTTCTTTGAGCTCCTGCTTGGTTTTGAACGCGGTGAAGAGCGCCTGAGCCTTTTTCGGCCCGATGCCCGAGATCTTCGTGAGCTCGCCCTCAAGAAGCTTTTTGGCGTGCTTTTTCGTCTGGAAGGTTATCGTATAGCGGTGGACCTCGTCCTGAAGTCGGGTCAGAAGGTTGAATACCGCGCGGTTTTTCGCGATGACTATTTCACCGCCGTCTGATGAGACAACGGCGCGGGTGCGGTGCCTGTCGTCCTTCACGAGGCCGAAAACGGGGCAGGGGACGCCCATTTCGGCGAGCATCGGCGCGACCGCGGCGACATGGCCCTTGCCGCCGTCGAGGAAAATAAGGTCGGGCATCGTCGCGAAGCCCGTGTCCTTGCAGTCGGGGTCAAAGTAGTTCTCAAACCGCCTGCGCAGGACCTCCTGCATCGAGGCGTAGTCGTTCTGCTCGTAGACGGTCTTGATGTTGAATTTCTTGTAGTAGCGCTTTGCGGGGCGGCCGTTGTCCAGAACGACCATTCCGCCGACCATGTCGGACGAGCCGATGTTTGAGATATCGTAGCACTCGATGTAGAGCGGGGGCTTCGGCAGGGCAAGAAGCTTCGCCAACTCTTCAAGGGTGGCGATCTCCTTGCCGCTTCTTCCGACAGAGAGCGAGAGTTTTTCTGCGGCGTTTGAACGCGCAAGCCTTGTCAGCGAGAGCATTTCGCCGCGCTTCGGCACGTTTATATGGACCGCGTGGCCCGATTTTTCGCGGAAATAGCGCTCGAAGAGCTCGGCGTTTTCGATCTCTTCATCGAGATAAATTTCTTTGGGGATACGCCCGCCGACGTCGTAATATTGGGTGAGGAAGTCCTCGCGGGTGTCGGAGTCTTCCTCGGTCTCGCCGAGAAGAAAGTCGGACTTGTCGGTGAGCTTGCCGTCGCGGTAATTTATCACCGAGATACAGCTTATTCCGCCGTTTCTCGCGAGGGCAATGACGTCGCAGTCGGGGATATTTTTTTCGTAGACCTTCTGGGTTTCGGCCGCCTTTGAAATCGCGGCGATTCGGTCGCGGAGCATCGCGGCCTTTTCAAAATCGAGGTTCTCGGCCGCCTCGTTCATCTGCTCGGTGAGGGTCTCGACCGAGGCGGTGCTGCCCGACTTGATATATTCTATCGCTTCGTCGATGATTGCGCGGTAATCTTCTTTTGAGAAACAGCCTCGGCAAAGGCCGATGCAGCGCTTTATCTGGTAGTTGAGGCAGGGGCGCTCCTTGCCGAAATCGCGCGGAAAAACGCGTCGGCAGGTGGGGAGCATGAACGCGCGGTTGACCTCTTCGACGGTCTGTTTTGAGGTGAAGCTTGAGGTGTAGGGACCGATGAAGGTGCCCGCGCCTTTTTTCTGCATTTCGCGGGTGATCCTCGGGAAATCGCCGTCGGAAATTTTTATATATGAATAGCCCTTGTCGTCCTTCAGGAGAATGTTATATTTCGGCTTGTGCTGTTTTATCAGCGAGTTCTCGAGGACGAGGGCTTCATATTCCGAGTCGGTGACGATGAAGTCGTAGTCGTAGACGTTTGAGACCATCTTCGCGACCTTTGTGAGGTGCTCAGAGTCGCGGAAATAGGAGGAGACGCGGTTGTGAAGGTTTTTCGCCTTGCCGATGTAGATGATATTGCCCGCACGGTTGCGCATTATATAGCACCCCGGGAGGTGGGAGAGCTTTGCGGTTTTTTCGCGGAGATAGGGCAGCCGCGGGTTGTCCTCAATTGTTACGCGCATAGGGAGGCTCCTTTCGGCGGGTTAAAGCGGCCCGCCCGAAAAATCAAAGCTGACTGCTGAAATTAGGCGTTTCGGCGGGCATGCTCTGATTCTGAATATTTGAAAAACCGTCGCCGAGGGCGGCACATTGAAAATCTGATGATCTGATCTCTGACGTCTGTTCTCTTGATGTGGCCGATTAGGACACATCGGGGGGCGGGGCGCGCAGCGAAGCTGCGCGCGGCGATTTCGCCGCTCCGAGGCCGCCGCAGGCGGCCTCGGAGCAAGCCCCGCGGGCGAAGCCCGCGGGGCAGAAAGCGGCGCAGCCGCTTTCTGCGAAATCGCCGCTGCGGGCGGAAGCCCGCAGCCCCGCCCCCGATCTCAGCTCAGTCTATCGTTACCCTTTTGATCTTCTGCACTTTTACGGGCCTGTCGCGGAAATCAGTTTTTGTCTCGGCGATCTCGTCGACCGTCTCGATGCCCTCGACGACCTTGCCGAAAGCCGCATACTGCCCGTCAAGGTGAGGGGCGTCAGCGTGCATGATAAAGAACTGCGACGAGGCGGAATTCGGGTTCTGAGACCTCGCCATGGATATCACCCCGCGGGTGTGCTTAAGGTCGTTCCTGACGCCGTTTGCGGCAAATTCGCCCTTGATTTTTTCCTTAGCGCCGCCCATGCCCGTGCCTTCGGGGTCGCCGCCCTGAATCATGAACCCCTTGATGACGCGGTGAAAGATCAGGCCGTCGTAAAAGCCCTCTCTCACGAGCTTTTCAAAGTTCGCGACGGTTATCGGCGCAACCTCGGGATAAAGCTCTAACTTGATTTTCTTGCCGTTTTCCATTTCGATTGTTACCATGATAATGCCTCCTGAAAATTTAATCTGTATACATTCCGTATTCCGAAGCGTCGACCTCGGTAAAGCCGTCGGGAATGGTGAAATCCATGCCCGAGACGTCCGATTCGATCGCCGAGAATGTGTAATACTCAAACGAGCCGACCTCAAGGTTTCTGTCCGATACCCGAACGGCTCCGTCGTTGCCGAAGAACCATGTCGAGGTGACAATGCCCGTGCCGATCGAATAAACCTCGGTATAGCCGTCGTCCGATTCCTCGGTAGAAATCAGCTTATATTGATCCCTCTCGAACCCGAAGTTGATGCCGTATTCGCCCTCATCGGGATAGGTATAGTATTCTCCCGCGGCGATGTCGATATAGGTGACCTCTCCGCCGCGAATCAGGGTTCGGTTGCCGTCGTTGACGTAGATTCGCTCATCGCCGTTGACAAAATATTCAATTTCAAGCGACATGAGCTCCTCGCCGTCGTATGAATAAATCTGGGTGAAGCTTGCGTGAACCTTTCGCGAATTCAACAGGTCGAGATATCTGTAAGCCTCGGTTTCTGCCTCGATGATTTCGGTCTCGGGCTCGTCGTCGGGCTCTTCGGTTTCATCGGGCTGAGCCTCGGTTTCCGCCTCCGAAGTCTGCGCTTCGGTTCCGATGCTCTCGGGCGGCGCCTCGCTCTCAGCCGAAACAGTCGTAACTGCCCCGCCGATCGGCGCGACGACGTTGTCGGGCACATTGGCAGCGGTCTCCTGCTCAGTGGTCGGCTCGGTCGCGACAAGCTCGCTTTTATTCCCGCAGCCGCAGAGAGAAAGCGCCATCGCGAGGGCAGCGCTCGCGAAAAATATTTTTAATGCGGTTTTGTTCATGATTTTTTCCTTTCCTAAAATAAATTCAAAACAATTCTACCACACTTTTCGCAGGATTTCAAGGGCAGGGGAGAAGTTTTGGGGTGGGTGGAGCGGCGCGTTAAGAGGGCAGAGGGGCAGGAATTCAAGGGGCGACTGCGGCGATGGGCTTCAAGATGGTGGATAATGGGTACGGAAAGGATACTCCCGAGCGGAGAGAAGGTCTGAATTGCTCATGTAGGGCGGGGGATAAATCCCCCGCACCCCCTGAAAAGCTACTCGCTGGGCGAGGTTTTTAATAATCGGGGGAACCCTGCGGGTTTCCCCGAACCCCCTCCGCTACTGGCCGCCTCGTAAACTCGGCGGCGGATAACATAGCGCCATGAAAAATTTGCCTCGCTCGTCGCTCGGCAAATCGGGGTTTCCCTCCCCTCGAGGGGAGGGGGCTGGGGGAGAGGTGGCTAAAAATAGTATGAGCGGAGCGAATACCTTTTAAAAAGGGGCTCCGCGGCTTTTTCGGGCGGGCAGCAACTTTTCACCCTTTCTACTTGACTCGAGCGGTAAAAACAGCACTCGCGCAGCGAGTACCTTTTAATAAGAGGGAGCATGGCTATGGGTGGGTTTTTGGCATAAATCCCAGCTTCACCCGCACACCTTCTAAAACTTTCCTCTCACATTTAATCAGTTAATTATTCTTTCAATTTGCATAAATGCGCATTTCTCGCAAAAACTACCGTCGGAAAATATCTTAGGGAGTGATAAATAATGTCATTAAGAATCGGCAAGGCGACAATCGCGATGGAAAATGCCGTCACGGTGAGCGCCTTTGCGGCAGTCGGCGGGAAAAAAGAGGGCGAGGGTCCATACGGCTCGCGCTTCGATTACATCGACACCGACGACTATTTCGGCCAGAAGAGCTTCGAGCTTGCCGAAAGCGCGATGCAGGGCCTTGCGCTTCAGAACCTGATCGAGAAGAGAAAAATCGAACCCGCCGAGCTTTCAATGATAATCGGCGGCGATCTGCTCGACCAGTGCATCGGCACAAGCTTCGGAATTTCGGATTTCAATATACCGTTTTTCGGGATATACGGCGCGTGTTCGACGATATCCGAGGGGCTTTCAATGGCCTCGCTGCTGACCGACTCGGGCGCGTCAAAAATATGCGCGGCGATAACATCGTCGCATTTCTGCACCGCCGAGAGGCAGTACCGCTTTCCGCTTGAATACGGCGGCCAGCGAACGCCTACTTCGCAGTGGACGGCGACAGCTTCGGGCGCGATGACGGTTGAACTCGGCAGCGAGCCGCCATTTGTCCGCGCGGTGACGGTCGGCACAATCGTCGACAAGGGCATCACCGACGCAAACAACATGGGCGCGGCGATGGCCCCCGCGGCATACTCGACTATATCGCGATTTTTTGCGGATATGGGGTATTCTCCCGAGAACTTTGACGCCATCGTCACGGGCGATCTCGGGAATGTCGGTTCCCGTCTTTTGTGCGAGCTTTTCGATCGCGACGGGGTAAATATTCGCGAAAAACACCTCGACTGCGGCCGAATGATCTTCGACCAAAATGGCCAAGATGTGCACGCGGGCGGGTCGGGCTGCGGGTGTGCGGCGTCGATGCTCTGCGGGTATTTTCTCCCCGAAATAAGGGCGGGGCGGCTCAAAAATATTCTCTTTGCGGCCACGGGAGCCCTTCTGAGCCCGACGTCGTCGCAACAGGGCATGTCGATACCCGCGATCTCGCATCTTGCATGGATATCAAACGAAAGGGGAGAGTAAAATGAGTTATCTTTGGGCGTTTCTGATAGGCGGGCTCATCTGCGCGGTTGGGCAGGTGCTGATCGATTATACCAAACTCACGCCTGCGAGAATTTTGGTGAGCTTTGTGGTCGCGGGCGTAGTGCTCGGCGGGGTCGGGGTCTATGAGTATATCGCCGACCTCGGCGGTGCGGGCGCAAGCGTGCCGCTGACTGGGTTCGGCTATCTGCTTTCAAAGGGCGTTCGCGAAGCAGTCGATGAAAAGGGCTTCCTCGGCGTGTTCACGGGCGGCCTGAGCGCCTGCGCGGGCGGCATCGCAGCCGCGATGACCTTCGGCCTGCTGATGTCGGCGCTGTTCAGGCCGAAGAGGAAAGAGTAATTTTGGGCGACGGGAAAATAAAAGTTTTCGCTTGAGCCTTTCCTAAAAGGCTCACGGAAATCCAAAGGGCAGCGCCCTTTGGTCGCGCTCCGCAGAGCGCGAAACACTCCAAAAAGAGCACGCGGTTGAGCGTGCTCTTTTTAAAAGCGTAAGCGAAACGCAGGAAGGGGAGCGAAAATCTGTCCGGTGGACAGTTTTCGCGCGGGGAGACCCTCGTCGGGGGGCTCCCCGCCGCCGAGCTTGCGAGGCGGCCAGTGCGGAGGGGGTTCGGGGGAACCCGCAGGGTTCCCCCGATTATTAAAAACCTCGCCTAGCGAGCACCTTTTCAGGGGGGCTGCGGGGTATTTATCCCCCGCTCATATTTTTCAGTGCGAAAAACTGAAAAGTAAGCTCCTCGCCGCCCCCTCAAACCAATTTTCCAATCCGCTATTTTTCATTCCCACTATTCCTCCCCCGCATTGACTTTCCCTCAGATTAGTGCTAAAATATACTTATCTCTCGGAAAGTCTAATGGTGTGATGTCAATAGTGCGATGATTAGAAATTTTCAACAATGGACATCTAAAATCGGGCAAAGGGGGCAAAAAGGCGTACACCAACCAAAGCCCTGCCGACT
>CANQWC010000021.1 GCA_947627455.1 uncultured Clostridia bacterium
AACTCAAGCGGCAGATTCATTTCTGCCGCTTATGAATAAATAAGAAAAATTTGGAAACAACTATTGATGAGGCGGTGATGAAATGGCTGATACACAGCTAAGAAGCGAGCTTTTGAACTCGCTTGTGGATATACGAAGCGTCAGAATCGACCGTTCGGCTCCTTTGGACGAAAGGCTGAAATCCTACGTTGAACAGATAAAAAATCCTTATATGTTCAGGGTCGGCGATACGGTCGTCAGGGTTTCATACGCCGATACCGAATCAACGATAAACGACAACTTTACAAATCTTCTGGCAAGTATGTAACTATGTCGGAACGGCAGGAAAAAGTTTCATTGAGCTATCCGAAAAAAGAACTTGATTTTCCGCAGCGGATATGTTATAATGAGCATGGTCAAAACAGTCAAACACATCTCCTGTTGTCATCTGACAAAAATAGGTGAGGTGTGATTTTTATGCTCAAATTAACACTCGACAGAGATTATAAAGCCGCCGTCTACCTCAGACTTTCAAAGGAGGACGGCGACTTTTCTTTCTCTAAAGACAAGTCGGAAAGCGACAGTATTTCAAACCAACGGCTTTTGATAATGGATTATCTTAAAAGCCGCCCGGAGATAACGGTAGTGAGAGAATACTGCGACGACGGCTATACCGGCGCGAATTTTGAAAGGCCGCAGTTTCAGAAGATGATGGAAGCGGTAAAATCGGGAGAAATCGACTGCATCGTCGTAAAAGACCTCTCCCGCTTCGGACGTGAGTACATTGATTCCGGCAACTATCTCCAGAAGATTTTTCCCATGCTCGGCATACGTTTTATCGCCATCAACGACAACTACGACAATGCGCAGCCAGGTGCTATGGAAAACGAGCTTATCCTGCCGTTCAAAAACCTCATGAACGATTCCTACTGCCGCGACATTTCTGTTAAGATTCGCACAAATCTTGACGTCAAGCGCAGAAGCGGACAGTTTGTCGGCAGCCGCGTGGTATACGGATATATGCGCGACCCCGACGACAAGAACAGACTTGTAGTCGATAGAGAAGCGGCTCAGATCGTACAGGACATTTTTCGTTGGAAATTGGAGGGACTTTCTCCTGCGAAGATTGCCCAAAGACTTAACGAAAGCGGCGTCCCCTCCCCGATTGAATATAAAAAGTCAAACGGGTCAAAGCAGCGAACACCCTTTCAGACAAAGACGAGGGCAGAATGGAGTGCCGTCGCTATATATCGCATATTAAATAATGAGATATATACAGGCACTCTTGTGCAGGGTAAGACCACTACTCCGAATCACAAGGTCAAGAAAACGGTAGTAAAATCAGCTGATGAATGGGCAAGAGTTGAAAATGCTCATGAGGCTATTATTTCAGCCGCTCAGTTTGATACCGTCCGCGCTCTTATGCTTGAAGATACGAGAAGTCCTGTCGGAGAAAGCTCGGTTCACCCTTTTTCGGGAAAAATCTTCTGCGCAGACTGCGAAAGCTCGATGGTGCGAAAGGTATCTCGCTCGGGCAGCAAGGAATACGCTTATTTTATCTGCGGCGGCTATAAAGGAGATAAAAACCTTTGCTCGTCGCACTCCGTAAAGGAGCAAAAGGTATATGAAACGGTTCTTGCGGTAATTCAAGCGCATATCAGCGCGGCACTTGACATTTCCAAAGCTTTAGGCAGCATAGACAGTCTTTCTTGGGAAAACCGAGAGCTTAAAAAGCTGAACGCGAAGATTGATTTTCAAGAGGAAGTAATCTCAAAGAACCTCCGTCTTAAGACAGAAGCGTATGAGGACTTCAAAACGCTGTTTATCTCAAGAGAGGATTATAAAGCCTTTTGTGAAAAGTTTGACGCCAATATAGCCGAGGCTCGGAAAATCATATCCGAGCTGACAAGCGAGCGGAACTTGATAAAAGAGGGACTGTCCTCTCAGCAGAGTTGGATAGACAGCTTCAAAAAGTATGAGAACATATCCGAGATAACAAGACCTGTTGTCGTCAATTTTGTTGACAAAATTGTAATTCATGATAACGGCGATATAGACGTTACCGTTAAGCACGCAGATATATTCGCAGCGATTTATGAATACGTTAAGAGCAGCCAAACTCAGGTAAATATTATAACGGCTTTGGATTTAAGAAAGGAGGCGGTATAGCATGGCAAGAGTATCACGCAAGGCAAATACGGTGAAAAGTACCGAAAAGTCCGCGATGCGTATATGGAACACCGCCCTGTATATCCGTCTTTCCGTCGAGGACAACGGCAGGGATTCCGATTCACTGGAAAACCAGATGGCACTTCTTGAAAGATATGTCGCCGACCGTCCCGAGCTTAAAAGAGCCGGGCTGTTTTCTGACAACGGCTATACCGGCACAAACTTCGACCGTCCCGGATTTCAGCGAATGATGTCGCAGGTCCAAGCGGGAAAGATAGACTGCATCGTCGTAAAAGACCTCTCCCGCCTCGGCAGGAATTATATCGAAACCTCGGAATTCATTGAGAAGATTGTTCCGTTCTTCGGGATAAGATTCATCTCGGTAAACGACGGCTTTGATACTGAAAAGTCGGCAGACGCAGCGCAGCTCACCGTATCGCTTCATAATATCGTCAACGATTACTATGCAAAGGACATTTCAAGAAAGGTCACGTCTGCACTTCGGGCAAAGATGGAACGCGGAGATTATATCGGAAACTACGCTCCATACGGCTATCAGAAAGACCCCGAGAATAAAAACAGGCTTATAATCTGCCCTGTGACGTCGCCCGTAATAAGAAAAATCTTTGAATGGCGCGCGGCAGGAGTAAGCTATATGGGAATCAACAGACGGTTAAACGACCTTGCAATTCCCTCACCGGGGCAGTACAGAGCAATCTGCGGAATTGAAACCAACAATAACAAAAAGCGGTCGGCGGTTCTTTGGAACAAGCACATGGTAACCGAGATACTTCAAAATGAAGTGTATATCGGTCACACCGTTCAAAGAAAAGGCAGTCAGTGTCTTTACGGCGGTATTCCCTTTCACGTCACCGGCAAAGATGAACAGATAACTGTCAACAATACCCACGAGCCGATTATAAGCGATGAACTGTTCTTTAAGGTTCAGAACGTAAACAAAGAATCCGCGGAGCGTTCAAAAGCTTCGATCGGCAAGTACAGCAATCTGCCGAAGTCCGTAAATATCTACGGCAAAAAGTTTGTCTGCGGAGAATGTGGGAAGATAATGAAGCTTCATCGCTCAATATCCAAAAATGGCGATAAGGCATATTTCATGTTCAAATGCCCGACATACGCTGAACACGGCTCACGCGGCTGTTTTGATGTGAAGATGAAACAGTCGGAACTTGACAAAGCTGTGCTTAACTTTATCAAGGCTCAGATGGCGGTTTTTATTGACGCCGAGGATTCTATCCGCAGGCTGTTATCCAAAAAAGAAGCCGCAGACGGCTCGGAAAAGGAAATAAAAGCCATAAAGCAAAAGCTCGACAGCAAAAATACACTTCTTCAAGGGCTTTATGTAGACCTTAAGGACGGATTTTTAAGTCAGGACGAATACCTCCACCACAGAACGGTCATTCAGTCGGACATTGAAACTTTGCAGGCACGTCTTGATGAGCTTGAAGCGGCAAAGAGCGAACTTGAAACTCAGATCACAGGCGAAGCAAAATGGCGGCAGCTTATTGAAAAATACTTTGCCGCCGAGGAAATGAGCGCAGAGATCGCCGACGCTTTTATTGATTCGATCGCCATTTATAAAGACGGCAGTCTGAAAATCCGACCGAAATACATGGACGAGCTTAAGGCTCTCATGGAGCAGGCAGAACCGACAGCGGAGGTGGCGGTATGAAAGAAAAATGTATTGCTGTATATCTTCGCCTTTCTTTGGAAGATGTGGACAAGCGCACCGATTCCGTCAAGGACGACAGCAACAGCATAGTATCTCAAAGGCTGCTTATAAACCGCTGGCTCGACCTCAATCCAGAGTTGTCTAAGCTGAAAAGATTAGAGTTTTGCGATGACGGATTCACCGGCACGAACTTTTCAAGACCCGGCTTCACGAAAATGTTGGAACTCGCTAAAAGCGGAGAGATAGGCTGTGTCGCTGTAAAGGACCTCTCCCGCTTCGGCAGAGATTATCTTGAAGTCGGCGACTATCTTGAACATATCTTTCCTTTCCTCGGCATACGCTTTGTATCGGTCAACGACGGATACGACAGCGAAAAGCACAGGGGCAGGACGGTCGGCATGGACGTGGCGTTTCGCAATCTGATATACGACTATTACAGCAAGGACTTATCCAAAAAGGTGACAAGTGCCATGCGTATGAAGCAAAAAGAATGCGAATATGTCAGCTGCCCTCCGTATGGGTACAAGGTATCTCCCGAAAACAAGCACCGCCTTGTTATAGACGAGCCTGCGGCTATGGTGGTAAGACGTATTTACCGCGACATAATTGACGGAAAGTCAAGCACGGAAGTCGCCAAGGCTTTGAACGAGGAGCATATATCTACGCCCTCGGAATACAAAAAGCTTACCATTCAGCGAAACAAAGCTCCTCAGTGGACGCATACGCTAATTCTCGGCATGATTGAGAACATCAAGTATACAGGAACGATGGTGAATCACACCCGCGAAAGTCGGCATATCCGCGACAAAAGTCAGCGAAAAACCGACAAAAGCGAGTGGTACATCAAGGAAAACGCCCACCCGCCGATAATCTCTAAAGAGGAATACGACGCCGCTCTCGGTGCGATTCGCAGACGTCAGAAAAGCACATACAACAGTCATGACTTAACTGACAGGGTATTCTTCTGCGCTCACTGCGGGGCAAAGCTTGAAAAAGCAAACGGAACAGTCTTTGCCTGCCCCTCTCACAGATACCACGACAGCAGTCCTTGTGAAAATGTTCATTGGCGCAAGACCGAGCTTGAGGAGGTTATCCTTGAAGCGCTGAAAAAACAGGTTCAGCTCATCAGAATTGAACGCACAAGGAAAGTTCAAAAGGAGCAGTCAAAGCTCGGTGAAACGGTTGCAAAGCTGTCTGCACTCAAAAAGCAGATAGAAGTTATTGACAGCGAGAAGTTTATTCTCTATGGACAGTACCGCGAGGGCAGCATGACCGCGGAGGAATATCTTGCAGCCAAGGAAACGCTGACAAAAAAGCAAGCCGACATAAAAGAACAGCTTACGGAGTGTGAGCGTCAGCTTGAACAGATGAAAACCCCAAACGCAACAGCCGAGCGGCAGGAGGAAGTAAACCGTTTCTGCGGCTTGTCCGACGAGCAGCTCAAAGAGCATTTATATGACGCTGTGGAAAAGGTCCTCCTCTACGATGCAAAGTCCATAGAGATTATTTGGAAATTCCACGATATGACGGTCGGATCAGCGGCGACCGTTTAGGTGCAAATCTGAAATTAAAAAATTTTTTGCACCTACTTGACATAATCAGACGACCTCGGAAGGGTCGTGATCCCCAAAGAAATCCGCAGGACTATGCGTATTCGAGAGGGCGACCCGCTTGAGATATACACCAACAGCGAGGGCGAGGTCATTTTCAAAAAATATTCACCCATCAGCGAGATGTCGGAGAGCGCGGGGTCGGCCGCAGAGGTAATTCACAAGCTCGGCGCGGCGCCCGTCGTGATCTTCGACCGCGACCATGTCGTCGCGGTGTCGGGGGTTCAGAAAAAAGAATACAGCGAGCGGCGGCTCTCTCAGGGGCTCGAAGAGCTCCTTGAAACGCGCAAGGGCTGGGTCTATGAGGGCGACGACAAGCCGATTCTGCCCGTCGAGGGCGTACAAAAGCACGCCGTTGCGATTTCGCCTATTATCGCGATGGGCGATATCGCGGGCGCAGTCTGCTTCCTTGCGGCCGAAAGCTCGTCAAAGGGCTCTCAGCTCCAGCTCACACTCGCCCAGACCGCCGCGATGTTCCTCGGCAGACAGCTTGAGGGCTGAAAAATCTATTATAATTTGTCGAATTTGTCACTAATTATACAGATAGTATATCTTATTCATAGAAAAATACCCGCCGTCGGGCAAGAGTCTGACGGTGGGTTTTCGTTTTGGTAATTCCGCGTTTTTCATTTGCGTAGGTGTACATTATGATGTTATCCGACCCGCTTCCCATGTTTTGCTGATAATTTAACCTCACTGACCGTATTATACGTTGCCGCCCGAAAAAAGTCAATATTTTCCGCGATGGCGAACGCATACAAAAAATAAAATGCCCGCCGCGGGCTGGGCGTCTTGACAGCCGTTAGCAAATAATATATAATTTTATTGCGATTAACCCGATTTAATTATTTTGCAGAATTTATCCCGAGTGGAGCATTCAAGGACAGGACCGTATTTTATAACCGAGGTGATTTGATGATTACGACAGTAACTCTGAGCCCGTGCATCGACAAAACCGTCACGGTGAAGCAGTTCAACACTGACAGGACCAATCGCATTGAAAGCTCTCGGCTTGACGCAGGCGGAAAGGGTATAAACGTTTGCCTTGCGCTCTCTGCTCTTGATGTTGACAGCAGGGCGCTTTATTTCGACTTCGACGGCGGCGATATAATCACATCGGCGCTTGAAAAGGCGGGCGCCGAGGCCGAACAGGTCAAATGCGCGGGCCGAATCAGGACAAACCTTAAAATCTGCGATCTCTCAAACGAAAAGACGATCGAGCTTAACGAGCAGAACCCGACCGTCACCCTGAAATCGGTTCAAAAACTCATGGAGCTTATAAAGCTTGCCGCCGAAGACAGCAAGGTCATCGCCCTCTGCGGAAGCGTGCCCGCGGGCGTTCCGACCGATATTTACAAACAGCTCACGCTTGCCGCGAAGAGCGTCAACCCGCGAATCAAAATTATCCTTGATTCCGAGGGCGAGCCTTTTCTTGAGGGGCTTTCGGCATCGCCATATCTTGTCAAGCCGAATCTTGAAGAGCTTGAGCGAACCTTTGGCAAAAGCCTTTCTTCCGACGCCGATATAATCGCGCTCGCCGAATCGGTGATAAAAAAATATTCGCTCGGCGTAATGCTTGTCTCGCTCGGCAGCGACGGTGCGATAGCCGTCACCAAGGACGGCGCAGTGCGCGCCAAGGCCCTCAAGGTCGCCCAGAAAAGCTCTACGGGCGCGGGCGACGCGATGGTTGCGGGCGCCTGCTTTGCGATTTCAAAGGGCCTCGGCGTAAGAGATATTTTGCGCTTCGGCACCTGCGCTGCCGCAGGCGCAGTCGAATGCGAGGGCACTTCGTTCTGCACCCGCGAGCGCTTTGAAGAGCTGTTCTCAAAGTTTGAGTGAGGAAGGGTTTTATAAGAAACCTACTTTTTTAGCAAAAATAAGTTTAGGATCAAGCCCTTTACAAAGGGCTTGCAGGGGTCAATGAAAGCTGGTTTTGTTGCTGCTCGCACTTCGCAATCGTAAACGATTGATTGCTCGTGCTTGCAGACAAAACCCCGCGTTCATGAGGGCAGGCCCTTTGGTCGCGACCGCAGTCGCGAAACATCTAAAAAAGAGCACGCGGCCGAGCGTGCTCTTTTTAAAAGCGTAAGCGAAACGCAGGAAGGGGAGGAGCAATCCGTTCGGTGAACGGTTGCGACGCGGGGGAACCCTCGTAGGGGGTGCCCCCGATTTTCGAGCGTTAGCGAGAAAATTTCCAGCCGCCGAGCTTGCGAGGCGGCCAGCACGGAAAGGGTGCGGGGAAACCCTGCAAGGGTGTCCCCACCGATTTTAATTAAGCCGGTTTAGGGAAACTATCTAAAGTTCAAAAGGTCGCTTTTGTCAGCGTCGTTCTGCAAAGGCTTGCGCCTTTGCCCGACTATCACGCTAAAACAACAAGGGTGTCCCCGCCAATTTGCCAAACAATATGAGAAATCTTCAACATACCATAGACCCTACCTCTTTATCCCCCGCTCCCCCTCTTTCCTTTCAGCTGGTAATATGTATAATAGTTATAAATATTGAGCACTTCGTCTGCGTAGGCGTCCTCGCGCTCGTTGAAAACGCTGAACCTGTCGTAATAGCCCCAAGTCGACATCGCGGGGGCGATGCCCTCGGCCTCTTTGATAAGCTGATACTCCTTCGAGAGCGGGATTCCCGCAGCTTCGAGGGTTTTAAGCCCGAGGAAGTTCGCGCTCGTGACGTTGTAATAGCTGCTTTCAAGCCCCGTGTCATAGTTCGACCAGATCACATATGGCGTTTCAAATCTCGTGAGATATGAGTTCACAAAAAGTTCTCTCTGGGGTGCAAGCGCGTCGATAAGCTCAGCCTCGACGTTCGGCTGATGGTCGCCGAAGAAAACGATTATCGTCTTCTCGTCGACGTTTTCAAAATAGCTGATGAGCTCTTCAAGCGCCTCGTCCGAGTCTTTTATCAGCGAGAGATACTGCTCGGCACGCGGATAATACCCCTCGGGGCTTTTGATGTGAACATCGGCAACAAAGTCGTCGCCGTCATATTCATAGGTAGAGTGGTTCTGAACCGTCACACCGAAGACAAAGAGCGGGTCGTCGCCCTTGTTTTCAAACTGGTTGATGACCTCTTTATAGAAGAAGCTGTCGCTGATGAGCGTTCTGATGTATTCAACGTTGTCGCCGAAGCCCTTCTCCCATCTGTCGGCGCTGACATAAAGCCCCGCCTCGCCTGCGGCCATGTCCTCGCCGCTGATGAAGTCGTCGAAGCCCATGAATTTATATACCGAGTTCCTCTTCCAACAGATCTCGTAAAACGGGTGCATCGCGACGGTTTTATAGCCGAATTTGTTGAGGTATGACGCCATCGAATCGACAGGCCCCGTGATGTGCTGCATATAGGCATAGCAGCCCGACGGCATATACATCATCGAGAGCCCCGTGAGGAATTCAAACTCGGTATTGCAGGTGCCGCCGCCGAGGACCGAGACAAGGTTTCTTCCGCTCGGGTAGTCGTACGCAAGGCTGTTGAAGTATTTCATATAGGGCTCGGTGGTGCGAAGCCGCCCAAGGTATGAAAGATCCGAGAAGCTCTCGTTCATTATAACGATGATGTTCGGGTATTCGGCGTTTTCGGGCGCGCTCGGCTCGTCGTATTTCGAGAGATAGTCGTTAAGCTTTTGCGCAGAGTAGCCCTCGGGCTGCTCGAATTTCATTTTTCTTAGGTTGATGTAAAAGTTCAGCGCGGTGCCGTTTACGTTGTTTGTCGACTCGGTGTCGAATGTCGAGGTCGAAAAGCTCTCATAGTCGATGTTGTAAATCCCGACCGCCGCAATCGCAAATACTGCCGCCGTGACCGCCGCGACGCAGGGCCTGAGCCACTTTTTGGGGTATTCAAGCCTGAAATTCATCGCGAGCGCGACAAAGAATATACAGGTCACAAGCCCCGTCAGCATATCTGAGTTGAAGTGCCAGTCTGAGGCGGTCGTGACCTTCATCGCGGTGGATATCGCGTAAAGATCTGTCGGCACTATCGGCGTTCCGCGAATCAACAAAACTATCTCGTTCGCAAAATTTAAAACCGTCGCAAGTCCGACCGTCAGGCAGACAGAAAATCTTGTCGACTGAGTGACCAAAAAGAACAAAAGCTGGAAAAACGCGTAGATACAAAGGTTGTAAAGATAGATGCTGTCCGCATATTTCTGAACCCCGATGATGAGCATGACCGTTTCAAGCGATATCCACGGGCAGAGCAGGAATATCGCCGCCGAAGCAAGCCCCGAGTAAACCTTCGGAAGCCTGATTCTGACAGTCAGAATACCCGACATCGCGGTAAAAAGCGCCAAAAAGCGGATTATCGCGAACGTGTCGGGTATTCCGTCGGGTGAAAATGATTCAACGTTATAAAGGGCGACGAGCGCCGTCAGAATTATGACGGCGACCCCTGCCCAAAGGCTTTTTCCTCTGCGAAACTCTATCATTTTAAATCAGTTTGCCTTCTTTCTGAAATTTGCCGTGAGCTCGGTTGCGCTCCTCATGTCGAGGGTTATCTTCGCTTCCGAGGATTCAACGCTGCCGCTCCAGCCCGCGAATTCATAGCCCTTTCGCGGCACCGCCTCGACAGTAATATTATACTTGGGGAAATAATGCCCCTCCCATTTACCGCCTGTAAACTTTAACTGAAGCCCGTTTATCTTAACATAGCCGCCCGAGGACGGGTCAAGAGATATCTGAAGCTTATTCACCGCCGACGAGCCGAGGCCCATCACGCTCGAGATCTGCTCAGGCATATAGTTATAGCGGTTTTTAAGCCACTGCTTGAAGTTTTTGACATTTTCCTTGATGCCGTTCTCGCTCTGCCAAAAGATCCATCTTCTGAAATGCTGGCCGATGAACGGCGAATACTTGCTGTAATAGGTGTCCATCACCGCGGCGGCGCCGGAGGGGTTGAACGAGACGTTCATGACGTCCTCAAACGCGACGACGAGCATCTTCTTGAAGTCCTCGCTCTTGAGAAGTGATTTCAGCATCGGGCCGAGGTGGCCGTCGCCCTTTGCAAGCTCTGAAAAGATGTTGAATTTATAGTCTCTTCCGCCGTTATAAAGGTCCATCGAGAACTCGGTGTCATAGACCATGAAACGCCATCTGCCGTCCTCATAGGGCTTATCCGAGGTCTCCTTCGCGCGCCAGCAGGCCCAGTTTCCCCAGATCCAGTCTTGGTTGCCGATGTAGATTTCAAGCGCGAGATAGTCGCAGAGGCTCTCCATATCGAAATACTCGCAGGCCTTTTCATAGTTTTCGCGCTTTGACATGTCGTTCTTCTCGACAAACTGCCTCGCCTCGTCCCAGAGCTTTATATCGCCGTCCTCGCCCTCTTCAAGGCTTCCCGCCTTAATCATCACTGCGTTGTTGTCGTTGACGCCGAAGTTTTCCTCGATGTAGTGGCTGTCGAGGATTTCGTTGAGGGTATAGATACCCCAGTATTCGCCGTCAAGGAAGCAGATACATAGGTCCGAATCCTGAGTCGCGACATCGAGGCCCGATGCGCAGGCCTGAATCCACGGGTCTTTGAAGAGCATCACAAAGCTGTCGTTGCCGCCGTTGCGAATCATGAACCGCTTGTATTCGTCGATGAGCTTGCCGCTGTCATAGGCCTTGTTGCCCGCGAAGAGCTCGTATTCAAGCTTCGAGCTGCCGTATTCCTCTCTCATATAGAACTTGAAGGACTTCTGCTGGCTGTTTCTTGACCAGCCGCCGTGCGCCCTGATGCCGCAGTCCTCGGCAAACTCAAGCGCGCCGTTTCGGAAGAAATCGACATGAGCCTCGCGCTCCCACTCCCTGCCCCGCTGATTGAAGTTTGCGGGGGTGTTTCCGTCGAGCTCGCCGTTGGGGTTGGCCTTTCGCCAATCTTTGAAGACATCGCCCGCGACATAGATACCGCTCTTTTCGTTGTAAAGCCCGTCGGGGTCGGTGACAAGCGAAACGACCGTGACGTCCTTATATTTTTCCGCGATCTTGCTTCCGACGAAGTATGTAGCGGTCGAGACCGCGCTTTTGCGCCCGCTGCTGTCGACCGCGATGGCGCGGATAACCGTGGCCTTTTCAAACTCTTCGCGAGGGAACTGCTCGGCCGAAGAATCGACGGTGGTGCCGCGCTTATAGGTCAGAACGGCCTTTTCGTTCGAGCGGTCGCTTATCGCGATAGGCGAAGAATATTTTTCGGAAGCTATTGTCGGGAAGCTTCCGTTTGTGGTATAATAGATTACGGTGTCGGGCTCGGCGGTGAGCGAAAGCTCGAACCCGCTTGAATAGAACCCGCTTTCGGCGCTCATCTTCGGCGGCGCGACGCGAACCTCGGCGCTCTGAGATGAGTCGTTGCTCTTTCCCGCCGAGGGCTCAAGAATTTTCATCGTCTGCGAGCCGTCGGGAATTCGCCCGAAGGTCTCGTCCTCGCCGCAGAGCGGAACGGTGACGCTGTCGGCGGTCTCTCCGCCCTTTGCGGTCAGGGCGACGGTCTCGCCCTCGGAAATTTTAAAGTTTGTGTGAAGCTCCTTGCCCGACCTGTCCTTGTCGGAGCAGAACACCGTGAGATAGCTCTTCGGCGGTATCGTGGCGCTCGGGAAGACCCACTTGAACGGCTCGTTCGGGTCGTCTGAAAGCCCCGCGCCCTCAAGGCTGAGTTCGCTGTCGGTCGGGTTGTAAAGCTCGACCCAATCGGAGGAATCGCCGTCGGAATCGGCAAGGGCCTTTTTATTCTTCGCGCAGATCTCGTTGATAACGACCTTCTCCGCCCCGCCGAGGGTGACAGGCTTTGCTTCGGTGGCGGGCGCTTCGGTAGTTGTGACCGTAGTGGTCACGGGCTCGGTCGTCGCGGAGGCGGTCGTCGTGACTGTCGTGACCTCAGCGGCGGTAGTCGTCACCGTGGCGGCGCTTGTTGCCGCAGTCGTTGAAACGGTCGTAGTTTCGGGGGCGCTGCTCTCACGAGCCGTGGTTTTCGCCTCGGCAGTTGTCACTTCCGATTCTGCCCCTCCGACAGCTTCAACAGGCTTTTCAGCGCGCTCGCCGAAACGCTTCGGAATTATAGTTATCGCCGCGATAATAACCGCCGCGGCCGCCATCACCGAAAGAATAACGGCGGCAAGAGTCATGGGGCTGAGCTTTTTGCTGTCCATAAAATGCTCCTGTCTCAGGGGTTCCAAAGCGATTGCTTTGAGCTAACATACATTTGAATTATACTACATTGTCCCGCTGTTTTCAATAGAAATCGACGGAAATAATATTAAATTTTGGGGCAGCGCCTGCCCGAAAGGATTGGTTTTTTGATGAAGAGCAAAGCTTTTGACATTTTCAGGCAAATTCTGTTGTGCGCGATAGGTTCAACGATCTATGCCGCGGCGGTGAGCCTTTTTCTCGACCCGAACGGAATAGTGCCGGGCGGCTTCACGGGCATCGCGATGATACTCGGAAACTATATTCCCCTGCCAACGGGTACCCTGAGCCTGATACTGAATATTCCGCTTCTCATCGCGGGAATATTCGTGTTCGGGTTTAAATTCCTCGGCACCACGATTTTTTCGGTCGCGGTTTCTTCGCTGATGATGAACCTGCTGATGCCCTTCGGCCCGCTCACCGACAACCTTTTGCTCGCCTCTTTGGCGGGCGGCGCGATTATGGCGGTCGGCCTTGAGATTGTGCTTCTTCAGGGCGCGACAACGGGCGGCACCGACGTCATCGTAAAAATGCTCAGAAAAAAATTCCGCACGATCTCGGCGGGCAGGTTCTTCATCATGACCGACGGGCTGGTCGTCTTCTGCTCGATGCTCGTCTTTAAAAATATCGACGCGGGCCTTTATGCCGCCATCTGCATCGTTGTTTCGTCTTACCTGATGGACATGATGCTCTACGGCCGCGATCAGGCAAAGCTTATCATAATCATCAGCGACAAGCACCGCGAGATCACCGACAGGCTTCTTTCCGAGCTCGACGTCGGCGCAACGCTCCTCGACGGCCAAGGCGCCTATTCTGGGAACGAAAAATCGGTGGTCATGTGCGTCGTGAAGAAATGGCTTCTGGGCCGCGCCCTCAAGATAATCAAGAGCGAAGACCCGCGCTCCTTCGCGATCGTTTCGACCGCGAACGAGGTATTCGGCGAGGGCTATAAGCCGCACGACGGGGAGCAGATTTGAGGGAAAGATATACCCCATCTCATTAGAGGTGGGGTATCTTTTTGTTACAGTGCCTTGATAAAAAACATAAACGCAAGCATTATCGCCAAAAAGGCGAAGTTGAACGCCGAGAAATATTCTACATAATACATCGCGTGGTGCGGGTGGTGCTTGGTGTACTCCCTGAAAGTTATCAGCGAGGCAAGCGAGGCGATGAGCGTGCCGATGCCGCCGATGTTCACGCCGACAAGAAGGTCGGGATAATTTGTCGTGAACTGCGAAAGAAGAATCGCCGAGGGGACGTTGGAGATAAACTGGCAGGAGATGACGCTGTATAAAAGCGTGCTCTGCTCCAAAAGCGCCGAGAAGAACTCTCTCACCGCGCCGATTCTCGCCATGTTGCCCGCGAAGATGAAGAAGAAAACAAAGGTCAGCAAAAGCGGGTAGTCGACCATTTTAAGCGCCTTGCGGTCGACGAAAAACAGCACCGCGGGTATCACGATAAGCCCTATCCAATAGGGAATGCCGCGAAAGACTATGACTATCGCGAGCGCGAACAGAACAAGATAGAGCGCGGTCTTCTTCGGCTCAAGGCTGAGCTTTTCCTCCTCGAATTTAAGCGGCTCATTCTTCACAAAGACAAAGCAGCAGAGCGTTATCAGCGATATCGCGAGGCAAAAGGGCGGCGCCATTATCGTCATGAACTCGCCGACGGGAATGTTGAATTTTGTGTAGAGATAGAGGTTCTGCGGGTTTCCGAACGGCGTGAGCATTCCGCCGAGGTTCGCCGCGATGTTCTGCATTATAAACGTGAACGCCATGTATCTGCGCTTTTTTGAGGCAGACAGCACAAAGTAGCCGAGCGGCAAAAAGGTTAAAAGCGCCATGTCGTTCGCTATCAGCATCGAGCCGATAAAGGTTATGTAAACAAGCGCCAGAATGCTCATTCTTGCGGTCTTGAAGGATTCGACGATTTTTTCGGCGAGGACATAGAAGAAGTTTACGTTTTTGAGCGCGCACACCACCGCCAGAACGCAGAACAGACAGGTCAGCGTCTTGAAGTCGAAATAGCCGAGATATTCGCGGTCGGGCGGAACTATCACCGAGGTCACTGCCGCCGCGAGAAGCGCAATAAACATCACCTTGTTGATCTTAATAAAATTTATGACCGATTCCGATACAGCCTTCATTTATTATACCCTCTTGATTTATTTCTCAAAACACCGTTATTGTACTACTTTTGATTCGGAAAATCAACACCGAAAGGTCGTTTTTTCAATATTTGTTCTTATTGACGCAAAAAAATGAGTGGCGGCGAGAAATCTCGTTCCAAAGTGACAAAATTGATTTATTTTGAGACCGGGGCTTGACATTTTCGGGGGGTATAAAATATATCTTGTTTCCCGATCCTGTTTTTTGAGAATATCTCAGAAGCCGCCAAAAATGGGCTTTTAGCGGTAAAAGTCCCTTTAAAGCACTGATGCATGCCCTTAAATTCGATATTTTAATTAAAATGTATTGACATTTTCTCAAAAATCGGGTATAATTTACTTTGGCTTTTAGTAATTATGCATCATTATAAAGCGTTAAATGACTACATATGTGAGAAGAGATGACGGAATGTTGAAAATAAATAATCCAAAATGGAGCGAGCTGTTCGGAACGAAATGGGACGAGATCCTCAAAATCTGCCCTGAGATCGGCGGGTTCATGCTTGACCACCGCGAAAAAACCGTTTATATCGACGGCAACTCGCTGCTTCTTCTTGAGAGAAAAGAGGCGCCGAGCTATTCCGCCATGATTGAAATCATCGACCGCCTTTACAACGAGTCGAATTCTTTCGCTCGCCTGATGCCTCAGATCTTTTACAGCGACGGCGACATCGACGCGGGCATTCTTCGCTGGCATTACGACTTTTCGGGGGCTCAGGCAAAGAGGGTCGTTCCGATGTGCGACCGCTCTCAGCTCATCTCTCACATGGCCCCGCACGAGAAAAAATCGCTCATCGCCCTGCTTGAATTTTCAATGTCTGACGGCAGCGCCCTGACCGATTCTCTGATTTTCGGCGCGCTCGCGGCTGTCGGAAGCGTTCTTCCCGAGGGGGCGATCTTCTGCTCCGATCACAAGGATTCATTCTGGGTATATGCCCCGAATTTCAACGGCACTGAAGAAGAGGCCCTTGCCGAGGCGCAAAGCTTTGTCAAGAACAGCGGGCAGGGCGTCGGAATCTCGGAGGACACCGTTGAAAGATACATAACCTTTGCCGCGGGAATCGGGGCCCCCGACAGCAAGCCCGAGCGCCGAATGGCCACCGCCGAGTTTGCCCTCTATCAGGCGAAACAGATCGACCCGAGCACGATTTTAAGCTTCTCCTCAGAGCAGTATGACGAGAACCGCGCCGAATATGAAAAGATGACAAAGTTCTCAAAGCTCGTGAACGAGAACCTCTTCATATACCACTTCCAGCCGATAGTCAGCGCCAAGGACGGCGAGGTAATCGCCTATGAGCTTTTGATGCGCACCGACCCGAGCATCGGAATGTACCCGCTTGAGATTCTTGACTGCGCCGACAAGGCCGACCGCCTCTATGACATCGAAAAGGCGACGATAAGCAACGCCCTCGCGATTATGGAGAAGAATCAGGACGTCTTCAAGAACCGCAAGCTTTTTGTCAACGCGATAACCGCGCACATGCTCACCGACGACGACTGGAACGCGCTTGTAAGCCGCTATGGCGAGCTGATGGAGAAGATGGTCATTGAATTCACCGAGCAGACCGAGATCAGCGATCAGGAGGTCGAGCACTTCCGCAGCAGGCTCAACCGCTCGAACATCAAAATGGCGATAGACGACTACGGCACGGGCTATTCAAACACCTCGAACCTCATCAAATACAGCCCCGACGTCGTGAAGATTGACCGCTCGCTCATCGAGGGCATAAACACCAAGCCGACGGTGAGAAAGCTTGTCTCGGGCATAATCGAATTTATCCACGAAAACGGCTTCCAAGCCCTTGCCGAGGGCGTTGAGACCTATGAAGAGCTTCAGACGATGATACAGCTCGGCAGCGACCTTATTCAGGGCTATTACGTCTCAAAGCCGAAGCCGATTATGCTCTATGAGGTCTCGGACAGCATATGCCGCGACATCGAGACGATAAACTACCTCAACACCGTGAGCATCTCGCGGCCCTATCACCCCGAAGAGGGCGAGTCTGTCGACCTTGTGATGATAAAAGGCGACGGCTATAACTCCGTTTTTGTCGAGGTTGAAAACGTCACCCTCGTCGGAAGGACGGATATTTTTCTCGACACCCAGATCATGGTGAAGAACGAGCTTCACACAAAGATAGTTCTTGAAAACGTCAAGCTTAAAAGCGAGAAGGATTCTCCGTCGGTCTCTATCGGCGATATGGCCGAGTGCGAATTCGAGCTCGTCGGCGAGAATCACCTCGACGGCAAGGGCATATACGTTCCCAAGGCCGCGAAGTTCAGCCTCACGGGGAACGGCAACCTTGAAATCATTTCAAACAGCGAGAGCTGCTTCGGCATTGGCGTTGACGCCAACAACTCGCCCGGCAATATCGTTGTCGACATCGGCGGAAAACTCACTATCCGCGCAAACGGCGACACATCGGTCGGAATCGGCGGCGGCAAGAATGAAAGCTCTACCGCGATTCGGCTCATCGGCGGAAAGGTCGAGGTCTACTGCTCGGGCCGCTCCTGCATCGGCGTCGGAATATTCGACGGCAACAGCATTGTCGACCTTGAAAACTGCGAATACAGCGTTGAGATCACCGCGCCCGACATCGTCGGAATCGGCTCGGTAAGCGGCAACGCGGACATCTCGCTCAAAAACAGCAGCGTCAAGGGCGTGCTCAGCGGAATCAGAACCGCGGGCATCGGCTCGATAGAATACGGAACGGGCTCAATCGCGCTCTATGAGGCGGTCGTCGACTTTGTGATAAAGAGCCGCACCGTAAACTGCGTCGGCACAAGAAGCGGCGGCATCGGCTGCCACGTCAGAAAGTCTTACATCACGCTTTACTGCGAGGGCGGCTCGGTCTCGGGCGTCGGCGATATGTTCGGCTCGGGCGATGTCACCATCGACGAAAGCAGCCTGAAATTCGACTTCCGCTCGGGCGACGGCTTCGGCTATGGCAGCCGCACGGGCAGAACCACCGTCGATAAGACCGAAGAGGTCATAAAAATCAACGCATAACGGTTCATGAACCCCGCATATATAAAAAAGCAGCGAGCTTTTTCCGCTGCTTTTTTTAAAACCTTTTCGCGCCGCGGTTTAAAAAATACCCGAGGTCGAGCCTGACCTCATGGCGCTCGATGTCCGCGTTCGTATAACAGCAGGTGTCGAAGCCGATGAGCTCGAACCCCTCGTGAAGATAAAACCCGATGGCGCTTGTGTTGCAGGACTGCGTCTCAAGAATTATCGCGCGGCGGTTCTGTTTTCTCGCGATGTCCTTTGCAAGGTCCATAAGCCGCCCGCCGACGCCCTTCCCGCGAAGATCTTCCGCGACCCATAGCTCCGTCACAATGAGCCGATTTGACCACTCCTCGGGGCAGACCTCGACGCAGGCCGGAAGCTCGCCGCGATGACCCCCTCGCGGGTGAGTAATTGTACCATATCCGCGGGGAAATGTCAAATTTCGGGCTTCGCAACCCAAAGTGGCAAAGAAAATTCAAGTTGCAAACGTCGGTTGGTGGTGATATAATCGGCAGTGAGGTATTATTGTGTCATCGGGTCAACCGAAAAATATCTCACGGAGGTAACAAAAATGAATTTCAGTGAAAATCTTCAGGCGCTGAGAAAGGCCAAGGGCATTTCTCAGGAACAGCTCGCCGAGCGCCTCGACGTCTCGCGGCAGGCCGTCAGCAAATGGGAGACCGACGGCGGATACCCCGAAATCGAAAAAATAATGCAGCTTTGCGACATCTTCGGGGTGACGATGGACGAGCTTTTAAAGGGCAAGATCGACAAGGCGGACATTCGCGAAAAATACGACCGCCACTACAACGCCTTTGCCAAGGGCATCGCGACGGGCGTATTCCTTATAATTTTCGGCGTGGCGATGTCGGCGCTGAGCTCTGAGCTGGTCGAGGACGGCAGCATGAATACGCTCGGCACCGTTCTGCTTTTTATCTTTATCGCCGCAGGGGTCGCGCTGATGACGATTTTCGGTCTAAAAAACGAAGGCTTTAAACACGAGCACCCTGTTATGCCCGAAATTTACACGCCCGAGGAGCGCGAGCTCTTCAACACAAATGTATTCCCCTATTTGATTGCGGGCGGGCTTGCGCTCATATTCATCGGCGTGATACTTACGATTATAAACGCCTTTGCAGGAAGCAATTCGATGTTTCTTGTTTTCATTGCGGCGGCGGTCTGGCTGTTTGTTTACGCGGGTATAAAGCGCGGAAAATACGACATCAAGGGCTATAACCGCGAGAGGGACGACGAACACGGAATCAGTGCGAACGACTCGCCCGAGGCTGTCGCGAGGAAAAAGCGCCGCAGCCTTGTCGGAAAAATCAACGGCACGATAATGCTTTTGGCGACGGCGATCTTCCTTTTGATCGGCTTTGTCTGGGGCATATGGGATCCCTCATGGGCGATTTTCCCCATCTGCGGAATTCTCTGCGCGATCGTCGGAATTATCGTCAATAAGGGCGATTAAGGCAGGGAAGCTGTAAGACTTAAAAACTAAAAGTTTTCGCTTGAGCCTTTTACAAAAGGCTCACGAGAGTCCAGAGGCGAGCAGCCTCTGGTCGCGCTCCGCAGAGCGCGAAACACCCAAAAAAGAGCACGCGACCGAGCGTGCTCTTTTAAAAATGAAAAAAGATCAGGAGGGTAGCCCGAATCAGTCCAGTGGACTGTTCGGGCGCAGGGGACCCTATCAAGGGGTCTCCTGATTTGCCGAGCGATGAGCGAGGCAAATTTTTCAGGGTGCAATGTAGCCCCGCTGAGCGAAGCGAGGCGGCTTGTGCACGGAAAGGGTTCGGGGAAACCCGGCATGGGTGTCCCCGCCAACAAAAACGCATAGTGGGCACGGGAAAACAAACGACGCCCTTTCCAGAGTGCAAAAAGTCGCATTCGTCAGCGTCGTTCTGCAAAGGCTTGCGCCTTTGCCCAACAGACTTCCTAAAACAATATGGATGTCCCCGCAAAAAAATCAGAGGGAAGTCAGGGGCACCCTGCGGGTTCCCCCGAACCCCCTCCGCACTGCCGCCTCGCTTCGCTCGGCGATTTAAGGTGCTCATCTTTGACAATAACCTCTACACATTCGCAAAAAAGCCGTCGGCCAAAAACCGACGGCTCTTTGTTATGCCTTAATTATTTTACAGTAACAGTGGCTTCCTTGCAGTCCTTGAGCTCAGTCCAAGTCGAACCGTTGTTGGTCGAAGCCTTGATTCTGACCCAGTACTTGCCCGCATCAAGATTATTGATGGTGGCAGAGGTGCCTGTTACCTGAGCATAGCGGGTGTAGGATCTTCCGTCAGTGGAGAGGTAAACCTTGTAAAGGTTGCCGCCCGTGACGCCCGACCACTCGACGCTGATAGTTCCGCTTCCGCCTGTCGCAGAGGTGATAACGGGAACTCTCGAAGCTCCGCCGTCAGGATCGGCAGCGGTTCTGGTGGTGCTGCCCGAGGCCTGAGGAGTGATGGTGAGGATACCCGAGTCGCGGCCGTTAGCGACGACCTTGAACTGGTAAGAAGTGCCGTTGATGAGGCCCTTGATGTTTACAGCGCGCTTGGAGTAGTTGCTTGCCGCCTTCTTCCACTCGTTGGCAGACTCTCTCTTCCAGTAGATGTCGTAGCCGGGGTTGCCCTTAGCCGCATTCCATGAGAGCGAGACCTGCTTGTCGGTCGCAACGCCCTTGAGGTTGGTTACGAACGCAGGAGTGTTGTCGGTGCTGCTGTTGTTATTGCCGCTGCTCGAGCTCGACGGATAATCGTCGCCCGCCTTGTGGGTGGCGGTACCGACGGTCTGAAGTCTTGTCCCGATAATAGCATAAACATTGACAGTGAAGCCGACATTCTTACCAACAGGAATATCAACACTGGTCTTAGAAGTATAGACAGTTTCAGAAGCGCTGTAACCAGCACGCGCATATTCTATCTGGTAAGTTGAAGCTCCGCTTACAGCGTCCCAAGAAACAGTGGTGGTGCTTGAATTCTTAAGGGTGAGGGTAAGTCCGTCAACCTTAGAGGTGGTTGGGTTGCTGGCAACAGAAGCAGTGTAAGAAACATAAGCGATAACTTCGTTTCTGCCAGTGGCGTAATTGGGAGCAGTGATGTTTACGCTGAAGCTCTTGCTGCTGCCGACAGGGATATTAGCGGTGGTGTTGGTTGTGGTGAAGTATCTTGACGTATCTTCGCCGTTTACAGAGTATACAACGGTATAGTTGGTGTAGTAACCGTTATAGCTGGTGGGGTTCCATGTGATTGTCGAAGAAGTAGATCCAACGGTAAGAGTGCAGTTATAACCCGAAACGGTGTTGCCGTAAGTTGTACTGCTGCCTGTTCCGCCAGAATTTGAAACCGAGCCGTTAGCGCCGATTACCGCCGAACCGACAAGCTGACCGACCCCGCTTACGTTGCCCTGATTATAGCGGTAAACATAGATGCTGGTGACAACGCCATAGGTGTAGTTGATGGTGGCTGAGCTGCCATAGACATACTGGCTTACGCCATTTACCATAACAAGGTACTGACCAGAGCCGTTGGTATTATCATACCAAGTGACAGTTGCAGAGTTATAGTTGTTGATTCTTACATAAATGCCAGATACAGCAGTTCCTGTTGAGCCACTGTAATAGCCATAGGTTGCATAACCTATGAGTGTCTCGGCGCTGGAGTTGACGATAGCATAAACTTCGCAGTAAAGGTAGGTGTAACCCTGCTGAATGAAATTGCTGAGACTCAAGCTTGTAGTAGCGTTGCTGTAGGTGTTGTTGTAAATAACATTCTGATTCTGGCCGTAAATTACGACTCTGTAAGCGCTTGCACCGGTATAGCTGCCCCAAGAAAGAGTGGTCTGCCAAATGCGAACATTTCCTGAAGAGCCAGTGTTGCCGGGAGTGGTGCTTGAACCAGTGTTGTTCCAAGTATCAAGCGGCACCATAGCTCCAGAAGCGTTGTAATAGCTTACCGAGATAGAAGCTATATCGCTTATTGCAAGGTTGATGGTGTGGCTGGTGGTGCTGTTCTGGTTGGCATAGGTGTAACCGCCGGAGTTCTTAGAATCTCTGCCGGTCCAACCGATATAGTAGCCGGTAGCACCGTCCTGCTTGGGCCAGGTAACAGTGGTGGTAGAACCCGATCCAGTAACAGTAATCTTTCTGCTTGCGCCAGTGCCTGTCACATCAAGAGAGATGGACGATGAAGTTGCCTCTTCAATAAAGCCGTTAGCGGAAGTATAGGCGGTTACACGGGCGGTGTAAGTGCCGCCAGTAAGCCCAGAGAAAGTACAACTCAAACTTGTTGTTGATTGATTAGTACTTGCTCCGCCAGACTTATTGAGAGTAACGGTGTATCTTGCCGCTCCTTGAACTGCTCCCCATGATACCGTGATCGCGTTTTGCGCACTGTTCTTGGAAATATTTACAGTGAACGCTGCAAACGCTTCAAACGACAGCACGGACAAGCTCAGGACGAGCGCCATGACGATTGCTAAAATTCTTTTTGTCATTAAAGTAACACTCCTTTATAAAATGTTTAGATTTATTATATCACCCTTGTTCGGATTTGTAAATAGTTTTTTTGCGAAATTTAGAAAATTTAAGCATTTATTAAGAATTTTTTGGCAGGTTTTTATCCGTTTTTTGTTTTGCTCTTGAATTTTCCTCGCAAAGGTGCTACACTCATAATACAGATTTAAACGCGGTTTTATTGCGTTTGGCTCTGGAAAATTTTAAAGTTTGTGAAAAATGACGGAAAGGCGGTTCAAATTATGACAAATATTACAAAGAAGCTTTTCGGCAGGCTCTCGACAGGCGAAAAGGTCAATCTTTTCAGGCTTGAGAACTCATCGGGCGCCTATGTCGAGATCATCGATTTCGGCGGCGCAATCCGCTCGATAGTCGTTCCCGATCGCGACGGCAATTTTGGCGATGTCGCCCTCGGCTACGACTCTGCGGAGGCCTATGAGACTCAGGATAAATTCATCGGCGCGCTGATCGGAAGGCACGGAAACCGAATTGAGGACGCCAAATTCCGCATCGGCAGGCGGGTTTACGCGCTCGCCAAAAACGACGGCAGAAACAGCCTTCACGGCGGCGTAAAGGGCTTCGACAAAAAGCTCTGGAGCGCTGAGATCGACGGCGAAGCGCTTGTTCTGAAATACCTCAGCCCCGATGGCGAAGAGGGCTTCCCCGGGAACCTTGCGGTGACTGTCCGCTACACCTTCGACGAAAACAACGCCCTCGGCATCGACTACTCGGCCACCTGCGACCAAGATACCGTCTGCAACCTCACAAACCACTGCTACTTCAACCTTGACGGCGAGGCTTCGGGCCCTATCACGGGACATTCGCTGAAGATCAACGCGACGCATTTCACCGTCGGAAATTCCGAGTGCCTGCCGACGGGCTATGTCGCGAAGGTCGAGGGCACGCCGCTCGACTTCACCGATTTCCATGCTGTCGGCGAGAGAATCGGCTCAAAGCACGAGCAGATAAAATTCGGCAACGGTTATGACCACAACTTCTGCCCCGACGGCGAGGGCTTCAGAAAAATGGCTGAGCTTCGCGCAGAAAAATCGGGCAGGGTGATGGAGGTATATTCCGACCTCCCGGGGGTACAATTTTACAGCGGCAACGGCCTCAACGGCGGCAAGCCCTTCGGCAAGGGCAACAGGCCGATAAACCGCCGCGAGGGCCTCTGCCTTGAGACCCAGTTCTGGCCCAACTCTCTGAAATTTGACAATTTTGAGAAGCCTATCCTGAAAAAGGGCGAGAGGTATCATCACCTGACCGTCTACAAATTCAGCGCGAAGTGAGCTCGACTAATAGTCTTTGAAAGAAGCCGTCTGAAAATTCAGGCGGCTCTTTTTTAAATTATGGTGAGTTTTGAAAAATTGAGAAAATGAAAAATTTGTGTTTACATACAAAAGAGCGCCACGAGTGACGCTCTTTGCTTTTTTGTTTACGCATTCTCCGCCGAAGCTTCGTGCGAGGCCGAGGCGACCGCAGCGTAAGGCTCGTTCTTGACGACCTCGACGTTGTGATAAACCTCCATGCCCGTGCCCGCGGGGAGGAGCTTGCCGATGATGACGTTCTCCTTAAGGCCGACAAGGTGATCGACCTTGCCCTTGATGGCGGCGTCGGTAAGCGCCCTCGTGGTCTCTTGGAATGAAGCCGCCGAAAGGAAGCTTTCCGAGCTCGAAGACGCCTTCGTGATGCCCTGAATAACGTCGCTGGTGGTGATGAGGCGCGCGTCCTCAACGCCCGCGTCGATTTCTTCCTGAATCTGGGCGTTCATCTCGGCGATCTCGTTCTTGTCAACAAGCGTGCCCGGGAGCAGATAGCTCGAGCCCGGGTCTTCGACCTTAACTCTTCTGAGCATCTGCCTTGTGATGACCTCGATATGCTTATCGTTGGGTTCAACGCCCTGCTGACGATAAACCTTCTGAACTTCGGTGATGATATAGTTTCTTACCGCCTCGATGCCCTGAATCGCCAGAACGTCAGAGGGGTTCTTCGCGCCCGCGGTGAGCTCATCGCCCGCCTTGACGACGTCGCCGTCGTGCACCCTGATTCTGTAATCCCACGGGACAGGGTACTGCTCGATGTTGCCGCTCTCCTCGTCGGTGACGATTATCACACGCGACTTCTTGATCTCTTCGATCTTGACGGTTCCGCCGATCCTCGCAAGAATAGCGGCGCCCTTGGGCTTGCGGCTTTCAAAGAGCTCTTCAACTCTCGGAAGACCCTGGGTGATATCTTCTGCCGATGCAACACCGCCCGTGTGGAAGTTACGCATCGTAAGCTGAGTACCCGGTTCGCCTATCGACTGGGCGGCGATGATTCCGACCGCCTCGCCCGTTGAAACGACGGTAGAGTGCGCAAGGTCCATGCCGTAGCACTTCGCGCAGACGCCTCTATGCGACTTGCAGCAGAGAACCGAGCGGATCGCGATTCTGTCCTTGCCCTCGGCTTCAAGGGTTTCGATTACCTTCTTGGCGTCGGCGGCGGTCATGAACTTCGAGGCCGAAACAACGACTTCGCCGCTGGCGTTTTTGAGGTCTTTGACCAAAAATCTTCCGACAAGTCTGTCAGAGAACGGCTCAATGAGCTCGTTGCCGTTTCTGATCTCGAACACGTCGATGCCCTCGTCGGTGCCGCAGTCGTCCTCGGTGATGATAACGTCCTGCGCGACATCGACCAGACGGCGGGTAAGATAACCCGAGTCGGCGGTCTTGAGCGCGGTATCGGTAAGGCCCTTTCTCGCACCGCGTGAGGAGATGAAGTATTCGAGTACGTTAAGGCCCTCGCGGTAATTGGCGCGGATAGGCATTTCAATCGTCGCGCCCGAGGTGTTCGCGATAAGTCCGCGCATTCCCGCGAGCTGACGAATCTGGGCGATAGAGCCTCTCGCTCCCGAATCCGACATCATGTAAATCGGGTTGTATTTATCAAGGCCCTTCTGGAGTGCGGCGGTGACGTCGTCGGTCGCCTTGTTCCAGATGCTTATGAACTTTCTTGAGCGCTCCGCTCTTGAAATCATACCTCTCTTATACTGCTTGTCGATCTTGTCGACCTGAGCGTCGGCGTCGGCAAGAATACTCTTCTTCTCGGGCGGAACGGTCGCATCGCAGACCGCGACGGTGATAGCCGCCTTGGTCGAATACTTGAATCCGAGCGCCTTTATCGAGTCAAGAACCTCAGAGGTGCGGGTGGTGCCGTGCTTGCGAATGCAGCGGTCGATTATCTCGCCGAGCTGCTTATGCTTTACAAGGAAGCCGATTTCAAGGTCGAACTGCTTTGAAGAATCGGTTCTGTCAACATAGCCGAGGTCCTGAGGAATATTTTCGTTGAAGATGAGCCGCCCGACGGTGGTATCGATTATCTTCGAGACCTGCCTGTCGCCTATGGTCTTTGTGACCCTGACCTTTATCTTTGCCTGAAGGGTCACATCGCCGTTCTGATAGGCCATCATCGCCTCGTTGACGTCGCGGAATATCTTTCCCTCGCCCTTTTCGCCCTCGCGCTCGAGCGTGAGGTAATACGAGCCCAAAACCATATCCTGAGTAGGAACGGTGACAGGCTTGCCGTCGGCGGGCTTTAAAAGGTTATTAGCGGCGAGCATCAAGAACCTTGCCTCTGCCTGAGCCTCGACCGAAAGCGGGACGTGAACCGACATCTGGTCGCCGTCGAAGTCGGCGTTATAGGCCGTACATGCCAGCGGGTGAAGCTTAAGCGCCCTGCCCTCAACGAGAACAGGCTCGAACGCCTGAATACCGAGGCGGTGAAGCGTCGGCGCGCGGTTTAAAAGCACGGGGTGCCCCTGAATGACGTTTTCAAGCGCGTCCCAGACCTCGTCCTTGCCGCGTTCAACCATCTTTCTTGCCGACTTGATGTTTATATTCGGGTTGGTGTCGACCAGCCTCTTCATGACAAACGGCTTGAAGAGCTCAAGCGCCATCTCCTTCGGCAGGCCGCACTGATACATCTTAAGCTCAGGGCCGACGACGATGACCGAACGCCCCGAATAGTCAACGCGCTTGCCGAGAAGGTTCTGACGGAATCTTCCCTGCTTGCCCTTGAGCATATCCGAAAGCGACTTGAATGCGCGGTTGTTCGGACCCGTGACGGGTCTGCCGTGGCGGCCGTTGTCGATAAGCGCGTCGACGGCCTCCTGAAGCATTCTCTTTTCGTTTCTGACGATGATGTCGGGCGCGTCAAGCTCGAGCATTCTCTTTAATCTGTTGTTTCTGTTGATGACCCTGCGGTAGAGGTCGTTGAGGTCCGAGGTCGCGTATCTTCCGCCGTCGAGCGGAACCATCGGCCTGAGATCGGGCGGAATGACGGGGACAACGTCCAGAATCATCCACTCGGGGCGGTTGCCCGAGGTTCTGAACGCCTCGACTATTTCAAGCCTCTTCAAGAGCTTTATTCTCTTCTGCCCCGAGGGGAGGTCTTTGAGCTCGGCTTTAAGGCTCTCGGAGAGCGCCTCTACGTCGATCTCTTCCAAAAGCTTCTTGATGGACTCTGCGCCCATTCCCGCGACAAAGGCGTCCTCATATCTCTCCCTCGCGTCCTGATATTCGCGCTCGGTGAGAATCTGCTTTTTGACAAGGCCCGTGTCGCCCGGGTCGATCACGATATACTTTGTGAAGTAAAGAACCTCTTCAAGTCTCTTCTGGCTGATGTCGAGCATCTGGCCGATTCTTGAAGGCGTGCCCTTGAAGTACCAGATGTGCGAAACAGGGGCGGCAAGCTCGATATGGCCCATTCTCTCGCGCCTTACCTTTGCCCTTGTGACCTCAACGCCGCAGCGCTCGCAGATCTTGCCCTTGAAGCGTATCTTCTTATACTTTCCGCAGTGGCACTCCCAGTCCTTGGTAGGGCCGAAGATGCGCTCGCAGTAAAGGCCGTCGCGCTCAGGCTTCTGGGTGCGATAGTTTATCGTCTCAGGCTTTTCGACAACGCCGTGAGACCAGCTTCTTATCTGGTCAGGAGAGGCCAGACCGATTTTGATTGAATCACATACGTTAAAATCCAAAATACAAACCCTCTTTACTATTTAATGGCGTTGACTTTCTTACATTATATCGGCGTTATCGGTGTCCGAATCCACGATGTTATAGCCGTCAAGGCTGTCGGGCTCGTCGTCGAAGTCTATCTCGGCGTCGTCGTCATAGTCGTCAAGAGTTTCCTCCCCCGAATAATCGTCGACAGGCTCGGATTCATAGGACATTCCGTAATCGCTTATCGGCGCGGGAATTATATCCGCGTCGTCGTCAAAGCTCTGGGTAAGGTCTATCTCGTTCTGGTCGGCGTCCAAAACCCTGACGTCGAGAGCAAGCGACTGAAGCTCCTTGACCATGACCTTAAACGCCTCGGGAATACCCGCCTGAGGAACGTTCTGACCCTTGACTATCGCCTCATAGGTCTTTACGCGGCCCGTGGTGTCGTCCGACTTGACGGTGAGTATCTCCTGAAGAGTATACGCCGCGCCGTAGGCCTCGAGGGCCCAGACTTCCATCTCGCCGAACCTCTGGCCGCCGAACTGCGCTTTACCGCCGAGGGGCTGCTGAGTGACCAGCGCATAAGGGCCGACCGAACGCGCGTGGATCTTATCGTCAACAAGGTGATGGAGCTTGAGGTAGTACATGATGCCGACGGTTACGCGGTTGTCGAAGGGCTCGCCCGTTCTGCCGTCATAGAGGGTGGTTTTTCCGTCCTCGTCCATTCCCGCAAGCCTGAAGCACTCGCGGATATCCTCCTCGTGAGCGCCGTCAAAGACAGGGGTCATTATCTTCCAGCCGAGCTTTTTGGCCGCCATTCCGAGGTGGACCTCAAGCACCTGACCGATATTCATACGCGACGGAACACCGAGCGGGTTAAGAACGATGTCGAGCGGTGTGCCGTCCTCGAGGAAAGGCATATCCTCCTGAGAAAGAATCCTCGAAACAACGCCCTTGTTGCCGTGGCGGCCCGCCATCTTATCGCCGACCGAGATCTTTCTCTTCTGGGCGATATAGCAGCGCACCAGCATATTGACCCCGGGGCTCAGTTCGTCGCAGTTGTCGGGTGTGAAGATCTTTACGTCGATGATGACGCCCGACTCGCCGTGAGGTACTCTCAGCGAATTGTCGCGGACTTCCCTTGCCTTTTCGCCGAATATCGCCCGAAGCAGGCGTTCCTCGGCGGTAAGCTCGGTCTCGCCCTTCGGCGTGACCTTTCCGACCAAAATATCGCCGCTTCTTACCTCTGCGCCGATGCGGATTATGCCGTTTTCGTCGAGGTCTTTAAGCGCGTCCTCGCCGACGCCCGGGATATCCTTTGTGATTTCCTCGGGGCCGAGCTTGGTGTCGCGGCACTCGATCTCGTATTCCTCGATGTGGATAGATGTATAGATGTCGTCTCTTACAAGCCTCTCGTTGAGCAGAACGGCGTCCTCATAGTTATAGCCTTCCCAAGTCATGAAGCCTATGAGCGCGTTTCTTCCGAGCGAGATCTCGCCGTTGCAGGTCGCGGGGCCGTCGCCGATGACCTGATGTGCCTCGACCCTCTCGCCCTTTGAGACTATCGGGCGCTGGTTGGTGCAGGTGCCCGAGTTTGAACGCTTGAATTTAGTGAGGTTATAGGTTTTAAGCTCGCCCGAATCCTCGCGGATAACGATGGTTGCGGCGTCGACCTTTTCGACAACGCCCGCGCTCTCCGAAACCACCGCGACGCCCGAGTCAAGACATGCCTTGTATTCCATGCCCGTGCCGACTATCGGGCTCTCGGTTACAAGAAGAGGAACCGCCTGGCACTGCATGTTCGCGCCCATGAGGGCACGGTTCGCGTCGTCGTTTTCGAGGAAGGGTATCATCGCCGTCGCGACCGAAACGACCATCTTCGGCGAAACGTCCATGAAGTCGATGTTCTCGCGGTCGATCTCCATGATCTGATCGCGGTAACGGCCGTTTACCTTTGCCCTCGCGAACTTGTTGTCCTCGGTGAGGGGCTCGTTCGCCTGAGCGACCATGTAGTTATCCTCAACGTCGGCGGTCATATATACCACCTCGTCGGTGACTACGCCCGTCGCCTTGTCGACCCTGCGGTAAGGGGCCTCGATAAAGCCGTACTCGTTTATCCTCGCGAACGTCGCAAGATAGGAGATAAGGCCGATGTTCGGGCCTTCAGGGGTCTCAACGGGGCACATTCTTCCGTAGTGCGAATAGTGAACGTCTCGAACCTCGAAACCCGCTCTGTCTCTTGAAAGACCGCCCGGGCCGAGGGCTGAGATTCTTCTCTTATGCCTGAGCTCGGAAAGCGGGTTGACCTGATCCATGAACTGCGACAGCGGAGAGCTTCCGAAGAACTCCTTGAGCGCCGCGGTTACAGGTCTGATGTTTATGAGCGCGGTCGGGGTGACGACCTCAAGGTCCTGCGACTGAATGTTCATTCTCTCGCGGATAACGCGCTCCATTCTCGAGAAGCCGATTCTGAACTGGTTCTGCAAAAGCTCGCCCACGCAGCGGATTCTTCTGTTTCCGAGGTGGTCGATGTCGTCGACGTTTCCGACGCCCTCGCAGAGGTTGAGGAAGTAGCTTATCGTCGCAATGATGTCGTCGATGACGATGTGCTTAGGAATAAGCTCGTCTCTGCGAAGCCTGATCTGCTCGGCGATCTCGTCGTCGCCGTTGGCGCTTTCAAGAATTTCTCTCAGAACCCTGAACGAGACCTTCTCGTTGATGCCGAGGGGCTTTGCGTCGAAGTTTATGAAGCGGCCGATGTCGACCATTCCCGAGCCGATGACCTTTACCTCGTCGATGTCGACCTTGTGGGTGACTTCGCCCGTCGGGCTGGTGAGGGTCTCGCGCTTTTCAACGGTGATATAAGCCTCTTTGACGCCCGCCGCCTCAATTTCGTTTGCTCTTTCGGCGGTGAGGGTCTCGCCCGCCTCGGCGATGATCTCTCCCGTGAGGGGGTCGGCGATGGGCCTTGCAAGAAGCCTGCCCGAAATTCTGCTCGCGAGGCCGAGCTTCTTGTTGTATTTATATCTTCCGAAACGGCAGAGGTCATACCTTGCCGCGTCGAAGAAGAGGTTATTTAAATGTGTGATGGCGGAATCGACCGTCGGCGGCTCGCCCGGGCGAAGCTTTTTATAAACCTCGATGAGGCCCTCTTCTGCGGTGGTCGAGGAATCCTTCTGCATTATGGTGGCCTTAAGCCTCGGGTCGTTGTTGAACATCGCGTCGATCTCGTCGTTGGTGCCGACGCCTATCGCGCGGATAAAGGTCGTGATCGGGATTTTTCTGTTCTTGTCGATCCTGACGTAAACGACGTCGTTTGAATCCATCTCGTATTCAAGCCAAGCGCCGCGGTTCGGAATCACCGTCGCCTTAAAGAGCTCTTTACCCGTCTTGTCCCTCTCGACGGCATAATAAACGCCGGGCGAGCGAACCAGCTGAGATACAATAACTCTCTCCGCCCCGTTGATGACAAAGGTTCCCGAAGGGGTCATCAGCGGAAAATCGCCCATATAGACCTCGGAGTCCTTGATCTCGCCTGTTTCGAGGTTGTTGAGCCTTGCGGTGACTCGGAGCGGAGCGGCATAGGTCGTGTCCCTCTCCTTGCATTCCGCGATGGAATACTTCGGCTCGGAATCAAGCCGATAGTCGATAAAGCTCAGCTCAAGGGTCTCGTTATAGTCCTTGATCGAGGCGACGTCGTGGAACACCTCGCGGAGCCCCTCGTCGAGAAACCACTGATAAGATTTCTTCTGAACCTCGATAAGGTTCGGCATCTCAAGAACCTCGTTGATCTTCGCGAAGCTCTTTCGGACGTTTTTGCCGAGCTGTACGTCCCTAACATTCATTGGCTTATCACTCCTTGATATGAGATTGAGATAGATACGCTTTGCTTCAAAACGGTAAAATTCATGCGCTTTTCACAACTCGCCCGAATTTTTGTTGAGAAATTTCTCACTAAAAATACAGCCTTTGTCTTCAGAGCGCTTATTATCCATTTTGACTATGATACATAATCGACTATATCACAAGTGCCCTCCGATGTCAAGAAAAACTTTGCCGAAAAAGCAATTTCGTCGCACCGCGCAAGTAAAACGCCTTTACACCCTGATTTTTGGTCAAAATAGCCAAAAATACACCGCCGCGGAAAATTTTTTGCCGCCCGCGCAATATTTCGCCCGTTTAAATCGTATTAAGAGTGTAAGAACCTTTCGTAACCGAATTGTCAACAATTTGTTACCGTATTGTTCTTGATTTGCGCGCGGCGGGTGATAAAATAGTATCATCAACCTTGTGCAAAAACCGTGAAAGGAATGAAAACAATGAAAAAATCACTCGCACTGATTCTTGCGGCAATTATAACCGCGTTCTCGATGACCGCCTGCGGCGCGGCAGATAAATCATTTGCGGCGGCGGATAACGCCGCCATGGCTGAGGGCGGCTACTACGGCTGGGACGACGACGTCGCGTGGGAAGAATCGGTCGAAGCCGAAAGCTCTTTTGACAGCATCGACGTTCCCGCCGAAGTGCCGAACACCTCGTCAAAATCGCCGAGCCAATCAGAGATCGAGAGCACCTCGCGAAAGATAATCAAGAACGGCTCGCTCGACATCGAGACCCTTGAATATGACCGCTTTATCCGCGAGCTTGAGTCAAGCGTCATAGCCGTCGGGGGGTACATAGAAAACTTCTCGGAGTACGGCAATTCCATCTATAACTCGACAAGCTACCGTTCGGCGTCATACACCGTTAGGGTGCCCGCCGAAAAATACGACGGGTTCATCAACACCGTCGGCGAGCTCGGCACCGTCACCAATTCAAACCACTCGACCGAAGACGTCACCTTGAGATATGTCGATGTTGAGGCCCGACTTGCCGCCCTCACCGCCGAGAGAGACAGCTTCATGGAGCTCATGGAAAAGGCCGAGACGGTCGAGGATATACTCAGGATTCAGGAATACCTCACCGACGTGAACTATCAGATCGAGTCCTACACCTCTCAGCTCAACACGATGAAGAATCAGGTCTCATACAGCACCGTGAGAATAAACGTCAGCGAGGTTCAGAGGATCACCCCGACCGAGCCGAAGACGGTCTGGGAGCGCATCTCGACCAACCTCAGCGAGAACATGTACAACATCTCCGAGGGCTTCAAGGATTTCTTTGTCGGAGCGGTAAGCTCAGCGCCCTATCTTGTGATCTACGGCTTCGTGATACTCATTATCGTCTTTATCGTCGTCGTGATAGTCAAGGCGAGCAACCGCAGACAGAAAAAGCGCGCCGAGGAATTCGCCCGCCGAAATGAACAGCCGAGAGACCCCGAACCTAAGCAATAATCCATGACAATAAATCCGCAAAAAGGAAAACAGCGTCTGAAAAAGGCGCTGTTTTTCTGCGGTTATGTTTTTCTCGGCTTGGGGTAGGGCTCGTCAGGCTGCCGCGCCATTGAGAATTCCCCGTCCGTGCCGATGATAATGTGGTCCAAAAGCTCGATTCCGCGTCTCGCGAATGCCTCCGCGAGGCATCTTGTCGATTCCGCGTCAAGCTTGGTCGGCATACAGCTTCCGCCGGGGTGGTTGTGCGCGGCGATGCACCTTGTGCAATTCCTTTGCCGAAGCATATCTATAATGCGGTCGGTGTTGATGTCTACTCCGAAGGTAGTACCCCTTGCGGCGGTGAAACAGCTGTATGGCATAAGCTTTTTGTCGATGCATACTATTTTAAACTGCTCGACCTTCACGCCGCTGTACATTCTCCGAAAAAAGTCAAAGGCGACCCGAGGCGTGGCGATCTTGTCGTCGGAGGAGACCATGGAATTCATGATTTCGGAGATCGGCCGAATGATGCTGAGCAGCACGGCGATGTTCGAGGTCATCCCCCTGACCCTCATGAGCTCTTCATATGAGGCTTCAAAGATATTCGACGGGTCTTGATATCTGTCAAAAAGCGCGTTGATGAGGTTGAAAAGCGCGGGCCCGCTCAGGCAGTACCCGAGAATGAGCTCAAGCCCGTCGCGCGGCATGAACCCGTTTGCGCCGACCTTCGCAAACCTCTTCCTGAGGTATTCCTCCCTCGGAGTCTTCTTCGCCACTGTCCCCCTCCTCTCATCGCGATGATTCATTCTACCATATTGCAGGGAAAATTTCAAGGGGGAGTTTGATTTAGATGTGGCCGAAGCGGCCACATCAAGAAGATAGAAGTTAGAAATTAGATGTCAGAGTTTCAAGGTGTCACCTGCGGCGACGTTTTCAAATACTGAGGATAATGTGTGCGGAATGGACACTCCCTTTGATTTTGCAGAGGAGAACAAAGGGGTATACCTATAAATAGGCGATATCAGGCCGCTCGGGCGAGCATTTATTTGTCGCCCTGACTTATTCCATCAAGGCGCCTCACGGAGCCCGCCTCAGCGGGCTCCCATGAACGCGGTTTTTGTCCAAGAGGACGAGCGGGCGGGCGTTTATGCCCGCGAAGTCCGATTGGCTACAAAAACCGCGTTCATTCCCGCCACTTATTGTAAATCTCCCGAATCTGCGAGGCGAGCTTGGCGTTGTCCTTGTTGGCCATGCCGCGGCGGCTCTTCGCGAGGGATAAGAGCTTTTCAGCCTCGGCGACAAGGCTTGAATAGACGGCCTCGGCGCGGGAGCTGCCCTTTTGTTTTTGGGCGATGGCGACGCCGTCGGCAAAGACGGTCATTCGGCCGCTCGCGAGGTCATATTCGGCACCGCTGTAAGGGGCATCGGCAGAGTAGCCCCTGTCAATAAGCAGGTTCTTGAAATCTTCACATGAGGAATCTTCGCCGTGGTTCACGAATATAAAGCTCGGCTTTTTTCTGAAGCCCGAGAGCCACGCAAGAAGCCCGTCGCGGTCGGCATGGCCGCTTGTGCCGTGCAAAGAGCAGATCTCGGCGTTGACGCTTATCTCCTCGCCGAAAAGACTGACGCTTTTTTCGCCGTTCAAAAGCCTGCTGCCGAGCGAGCCCTCGGCCTGGTAGCCGACAAAAAGTATTATGTTGTTCTCGCGCCAGAGGTTGTGTTTGAGGTGGTGGCGGATTCGGCCCGCTTCGCACATTCCGCTCGCAGAAATGATTATCTTCGGCTCGGTGTCGAAGTTTATCTGCTTCGATTCCTCCGAAGTCACGGTGATCCTGATGCCGTCGAACCAGATCGGGTTGATGCCCTGCTTTATTATCGCGAGGGTCTCGTCGTCAAAGCAGATGGGGTTGCACTGCATGAATATCGAGGTCGCCTCGGCCGCGAGCGGGCTGTCGACATAGACGGGAAAGCCGTCATGGCCCTTTACGAGGCCCTTCTGTTTTATTTCGCGGACGGCATAGAGCATCTCCTGAGTTCGGCCGACCGCAAACGACGGAATAACAACGTTTCCGCCGCGGTCAAGAGCACGCTGTATTATATTCGCGAGTTCGGTGACAACATCGGAACGCCCCTTTGCGTGCAATCGGTTTCCGTAGGTCGATTCTATCACAAGATAGTCGGTCTCCTCGACATGCTTCGGGTCGCGGATTATCCGCTGATTGGTGTTGCCGACATCGCCGCTGAAAACAATCTTCTTGTGAACATCGCCCTCGGTAAGCCAAAGTTCGATACACGCCGAGCCGAGCAGATGGCCGATATCGGTGAACCGAAGCTCGATGCCCTCGGCAGGACGGATTATATCTCCGTAGCTGCACCTGTAAAACAGCGACAGTGCGCCGACGGCGTCGTCAAGATCATAAACGGGCTCGACGGCGGGTTGGCCTGCGCGCTCGGCCTTTCGAGTGCGCCACTTGGCTTCCGATTCCTGAATCCCCGCAGAGTCGCGGAGCATTATCTCGCAAAGGTCGCAGGTGACATCGGTGGCATAGACCTTGCCGCGAAAGCCGTCTTTATAGAGCTTCGGGATCATTCCCGAGTGGTCGATGTGCGCGTGGGTGAGAAACAGCGCCTCGATCTCGGTCGGCGGGATCGGCAGGGCAATATTCTGAAAAACATCGCGGCCCTGCTCCATTCCGCAGTCGACAAGATAGTATTTCTTCCCGACCTCCAGAAGCGTGCAGCTCCCCGTGACCTCGTGCGTCGCGCCGATAAACTGTATTTTCATGCTGAGCACCTCCGAATGTATTATAGCATAAAATAGGGGAGGGTGCAAGTAATGAAAGCCGGTTTTGTTGCTGCTCGCACTTCGTGCCCGTTTGGTATTGGGCACTCGTGCTTGCAGACAAAGCCCGGCGTTCATGGGAGCCCGCTGGGGGCGGGCTCCGCAGAGGTGGGGAACTTGGAGTTGATGGCATGGGCTTGGGCGACGGCAATAATCACTTGATAAATAAAGCGGGGACACCCTTGTAGTTTCAGAAAGATTGTCGGGCAAAGGCGAAAGCCTTTGCAGAACGACGCTGACAAATGAGACCTTTTTAGCGCTGGAATGGGCGTCGTTTGTTCCCCCACACCCTTTCCGAGCTTGCCGCCTCGCAGGCTCGGCGGCTCGCGCTCTTGGGCAAAAACCGCGTTCATGGGAGCCCGCTTACGCGGTCTCCGTGAGGCACCTCGGTGAAACAAGCAAGGGCGACAATAAAATGCCCGCCCAAATGACCCTGTTACCCCCCATTATAAGGTATTCGCTTCGCTCATGCTATTTATACCGCTCCGCCCATTTTGGGAGACCGCCGCAGGCGGGCTCGCAGCGACACTGACGAATGTGACCTTTATTCCAAGGTTATGGGCGTCGCTTGCACCTCTCCCCCGTTGGAGCGTAGCGCTAAAGGATAGACAGCAACGCCCCCTCCCCTCAAGGGGAGGGGGCGAGTTACACCCACCGCTACAAAAAAGACGCCCTTCGGACGTCATTCTTGCTGGTGGGAGAGAATGGATTTGTAACCCTGGCAGAAGCGTTAAAACTTACTTTTCGGGCTTCGCAATCGTGAACGATTGATTGCTCGCCCTCAAAGAGTTTTAATCGCGTCTGCGCATCAAAGCGCTCGTACTTTCCGTCATCTCCTCACATCGCAATCACTGCGCTTTTGAGCGCCCGGATAACTATTCAGGCGCTTTGAGCAATACTTCTCACCAAACCCCCGCCATCAGCAAAAAAGACGCCCTTCGGACGTCTTTCTTGCTGGTGGGAGAGAATGGATTTGAACCATTGAAGCGAAACGCAACAGATTTACAGTCTGCCCCCTTTGGCCACTCGGGAACTCTCCCATATTAAATTGTTTGGTGGAGCCGGTGGACGGACTCGAACCCCCGACCTGCTGATTACAAATCAGCTGCTCTACCAACTGAGCTACACCGGCGCATGGTGCTTGCCGCAACAGTGCTATATTACCACAACGGGACTGAAATGTCAAGGCTTTTTTCAAAAAAATTTCTTTATATTTTGTCCTCGCGAATTGATGAAAAAAGCGGCACGAAAACCCATGCCGCTGATGTTTTATTTTCAGTGAACGCCGTGGCTGCTCTCGATGATATCGGCGTTCGAGACGATCGCGAAGCTGTCGCTTATCACGGCCGAGCTGACTCTGCCGTCGGCGAAGAGGTAGAGGACCCCGTCGTTGTAAACCGCCTTGCCGTATTCAAAGGCCTCGTCTGTCTCGTGATTGCTGACGGTGCCCATGAGCTCAAAGCCGACGCCGCTGTCGCGATAAAGCGCGTAACAGTAGCAGTAATCAAGGCCGTCGAAGTAGCCGTAGGGCAGGCCGACGATATCGCCGCTGATAAAGAGTATTCCGTTGTTTTCGAGCGCCTTTGAGGTCACGTCAGCCTCGTCAGAGACCGTGGCTTTATAGTCGAGGCTCAGCTCACCCGCCGCGTTCTTCGAGAGCTTCGCGAGGACAAGGCTTCCGTCTGTTGATTTTGTGAGGGTGACATAGCCGCTGCCGAGCTGTACAAGGCCGCTTGCCTTGTCTTCCTTCGGGGTGCCGCTGTCAAGCATTACAGGCAGCGCGGGGTTGGTGAGGTCGATTCCGCAGGAGCCCTTCGAGCCGCTGAGGTAAATCGTGTTGCCGATGCGCTTTGCCTTGGTCAGCGCCCCGTCGATGTTCGGAACTCGCGAGATAAGGTTCATCGTGCCGTCGTAAACGCCGAGCGTAGTGGTATAGCCGTTTTCGCTCTTCTTCACCGAGGCGATGGCTATTGCGTCGCCAAAGGCGGATATTCCGTCGCCGCTGAGGGCCACGCCGTCGATATCGACAAAGCCCGAATAGATCACGTTTCCGCCCGCAAGGCTGAACACCTTGACCGAGGTGAGGTCGATGCCCATCGAGTTGTCATAGCCGAGGAGGTAAACAGCGCCGTTCTTAAGAATCACCCTGCCCTCATAGCCGAGAACAGCCTTTATCGAGACGCTGCCCTCGGAATTTATGCCCGAGATGACGGTGTAATCGGTGTTCGAGAGGTAGTCGGGTATCATGATGTCGGACGCCGAAACATAGCACTTGAGGCCGTTTACGGTATAGCTCGGGAGATAGCTCTCATAGTCGTTGACGTCGATTATAGGCGTGTTGCGATAGTCGCTGTATGCCGTCACCAAGTAGAGCGAGCCGTTCGTGAAGTTCATGTCGATGAGGCTTCCGTCCTGAACTGTCGTTGATACAAAGGCGGGTGTGCCCCCTGCGAGGTCATAGATGCAGACCTCGACCGAGCTCTGCTCCTCGGTGATGACCTGTTCGGGGCCGTAGAGGCTGTCAAGAATACTTCCGACGAAGGTCCCGTCGGGGTTCTGAGCGCTCTGAACGCTGCCCTTTACCACCGAGTATACCGCTACAACGCGGGTGCCCGATGTATAGAAGCCCTCAAGAGTTTTAGCCGCGCCCTGCTCATAGAGCGGGAAGATATTGCCCGCATAGGTCGCAGAGCCGAGGCTTGTGTCGATTATTCTGAGGGTGTTGCTGTCCTTCTTGAGAATGAAGCCGTTGCCGAAAGCGATGTCTGAGTTGTCGATCACCACGGCGTTCTCGGGAAGAGGAAGCTCGCTGTCGATGATCTCGACAGGGTCTTCTTCAACGGGAGGGGCGGCGGGCTCATCGGGAATAACCTCGGTCTCGGGTGCTGCCGTTGTTCCGACAGGCTCGCCGATCGGGGGTTCGGCCGATGTGGTCGGGGCCTCGGTCTCGGGCGTTGCGGGGGCGGTGACTACCGTTCCCGAGCCCGACTGGTCGACCGACTCGTCGTATGAATGTTCAATATCCTGAATCGCGGAGTCGAGCGACATTTTATCGCTGTCATCGACATAATATTTCTGGAATGTCTTGTGGACATCGTCGTAGTCGGAGGCGTAAGCGCCGCCGTCGGCGGGCTGCCGGTCGTCGGGGAGTTCGGTCCTTCCCGCGTTCATATAGCCCGCAACCCCGAGAGCAAGAGCCGCGCACGCCGCCACGGAGGCAATCGAGCGGAATGCTGCGGTCCTCTTCTTGCTGCTCGTTACGGTTATATTCCTTGTATATTCATTTTTATCTTGTGTTTCAATGCCGAGTTCGGCAGCCCTTTCGGGCTTCGCAAAGGAGGGTTTTTCGGAACCTGCGGCCATTTCGGCCATACGGCGGTCAAGCATCGCGGCGATATTCTTCGGCTCGAGACGCTCGGGAATATGAAGCTGGTCATACAGCTCGATATAAGGGTTCTGAACCTTATCCGCCACGTTAATTCCTCCTTCCGAAAAGTAGACTTAAGTATCGTCCAAAAGCTTTCGCAGCTTTGTTTTCCCGCGGGCGAGATATGTTCTCACCGTCGCGGCGTTTATTCCTGTTATCTTCTGAATTTCATCGCTCGTATAGCCGTAGATGGCGTTGAGCGAGAAACAGAGCTTTTCATTTTCACTGAGGCTCTCGATGTGATCCAAAAGCTCGATTCCCTCATACTTCGATTCCTTATACGGAATATCGAGTTCGGAATCATCGTCGTCGCTGTCATACCCCGCGGAGATATAACTCAGATTCTCGCGATCGGCGATATATTCGGCCTGCTTTCGTTTGATCTTCGCGGTGAGGATCCTTATCATCCAGCCCTTGAACGCCTCTTCATTCCGAAGATTCTTCAGGCCGACAAATGCGTCAAGCACTGCGTCCTGAACGGCATCGGCCGCGTCGTCGGGGTTATTCAGGTTTGTCAGAGCGTAGTAATAGAGCTCTTTATATACCGAAGAGTAAAGCTCGGCAAATGCGGCGGAATCGCCCTTTTGCGCCCGTTTTACAAGCTCGTTGAAACCCGATTTCAACATCCTCACCTCGATTCGCCCTTACTTCCAGAGCGCTCATCAAGGCTTCTGTATAGTAAGTGTCAAAAATAATCGTTTTTGTTGCACCCCTGAAAAATAATTTTTTGTAAATTCGTTGGAAATTATTACCGTCGGACATATTCCGCTCAGGGGGCAATATGCTATTTTATTATACACCATATTTTTTCGGATTACAAGATATTGCGCCAAAAAATCTGAAATTTAATAATTAAAAAAGAGAGGGCGCGTCCGCCCCCTCTTTAAGGACTCACTTCTTGATTGTTTGCGTCAACCTTTGCACTGAACTGCAGTGTGGTAGGTTACTTCAACATTTTCATAGTGATCGCATATGGTGCACTTGTCATACTCGGTATACTCCCACTGTCTGACAATATCGCCGTCGGGATGACCATAAACTGAACTGCCCGCATGGAAGCAAGTTGCTTCATATTCAGCTTTCAGCTGACTTTTTTTCACATGATGCATGATGCCTTCCTTGCATATTGGGCAGATTCTGTCTCTGAGAGTGCTGTCAGGAGTTTTTGCGGCAGCGCCCAGTGTAAACTCAGTACCGGTGCGGCCAAGCTCTGAACCAGAGATTACCACGCAAATCTGAGAACCTGCAACCGCAGACATCTGCGAAAGCTCGGAGATTCGGTATTTGGGGACGCCCTCAAGTTCCTTGATAGCTCCGTCGTCGGCAGCATATACAGACATGCTCAGGCTAAGAGTTACGACAATGCTTATTACTGTCAGAATGACGCGCATTAAAAGCGAGTTTTTCTTCTTTGCCATTATGTTTCTCCTCGTATAATAAGATTTGCAGAAAGTTTTAAGTGCATCTGCATAGCACACTTGGATTTAGGTCAACAGG
>CANQWC010000022.1 GCA_947627455.1 uncultured Clostridia bacterium
AGGACTTGGCAGACCCGCGGTCATTACGCTGAATTACCCCGAGAGCGCAAAGCTGATCGAGCCGCAAAATACTGTATGAAAAAGTGTCGGAAATCAGCAAAAATTTGCCCTATAATCGACGGAAGAGGTGTGGGTCATATACTTAGTTAAAAAGCCCGGAAATGTGTTACAACGCAGGAAATTATAAAATATAGGAGGAATTTAATGAACGAAAACAGCTTAGAATACGAAAAGATGTTACCAATTATCGACTACAACGGCAGGAAGTTTATCTGCCTACCGAATCTGGCGGAAATGACTTTCCCCGACGGCACGGTTTACCGCGTGAGCAGTATGTTTGTCGGCAAAACGGAAATGGGAGATATGCTCGACGCGCTCACAATCGAAAAAATTAACCGCGAGGTGGCTTGAAATGCGGGCGGCGGTGTGGTATAATGGCAGCGGATTTCTGATTGAAAATGTGCTGCATAACAGGAGGTAAAATATGGCTATGCAGATAAATAATCAGGAAAATTATAATGTTGGAATCTATGCTCGTTTGAGCCGAGATGATGAGCGAATCGGTGAATCGGTTTCAATTGAGAATCAAAAGGAGCTGCTCGGCAGATATGCCCGAGAGCAAGGTTGGACGATTTACGACTATTATTGTGACGACGGCGTGAGCGGCACAACATTTGACCGCCCCGAATTCAATCGGCTTGTGCAGGACGCGACGGACAAGAAGATAAACTTGGTTCTTTGTAAAGATCTTTCCCGCCTCGGCAGGGATTATATCGAAGCTGGCAGATACACGGATTTCGTGTTCCCATCGCTCGGCTGCCGATTCATAGCCCTTAACGACGGCGTTGATACCTTGCAGAAGAATAACGAAATGCTTGTAATTATCAAGAACGTTATGAACGATCTCTACGCTCGCGACACAAGCTCCAAAATCAAGGCAGTTAAGCAATCTACGTTTAAGTCGGGAAAATTTGTAGACTGCTATGCCCCGCTCGGATATCGAAAAGCGAAGCCGACAAGCACATTTTGGAAATCGACCCTGTGACCGCGCCTGTCGTCAGACATATTTTTGATATGCGCTTGCAGGGTGACAGTTTCCGCAAAATTGCTGCCCAACTAAATGCCGAAAACGTGCCAACGCCTATGGACTTCTATTATATGGCAAAGGGCACTCCGAAGTCTGCGAATCGCAGCAAAGCGTGGGGTGCTGAAGCCGTCAGGCTGATTTTGAGAAACGAGGTTTACCTCGGTCACATGGTTCAGAACAAAACGGGAACGGTGTCCTACAAAAACCATAAGCAAATCACCAAGCCGCAAAGCGAGTGGATTAAGGTTGAGAACACCCACGAACCGATTATATCTCAAGATGTCTGGGATGCGGTTCAGAAAATGGACAACCACCCCTCACGCGGCAGGACTGCAAAATGCGGTGAGATTCCTTTGTTCAGCGGCATGCTTAGGTGCATGGACTGCGGAGCAAGTTTCCGTTTCATTCGCGACTACCGAACCAAGCGAAAGCCGTCAAGTTACAAGGCGTACGCTTGCAATCGCTATATGTCAGGCGGCAAGGGCGCTTGCACCGCGCACGTTATAAACCGGAAAGCATTGATTGCCGTCGTTCTGACCGACATTCGCAGTAAAGCAATCCTCGCGAAAAGAAATCGTGAAGCACTGAAAGAGCGGATTCTCGCCATGAAAAAGACCTCGAATGAGGAAAAGACGAGCTTGCTTAAAACCGAGTTGACAGCGATTGAAAAGCGGCTTGCCGAGCTTGAAAAGCTGATTCAAGCCGCATATGAGGACAAAGTTATGGGTCGTATACCCGAGGGCATTTGTGTTAACTTGCTTAACAAATATGAATCCGAGCGTTCAGAGAAGCTTGAATGCAAAAAGGAGCTTTCTGCGAAGTTGGCGGCAAGTGAGGCGAACGAAAAGTCCGTCGATGACTGGCTCGATATGATTCAGGATTATGCTCAACTTGAGGAACTTGACCGCGCGACGCTTGGGAGGTTGATTCAGAAGATTGAAATTGGTGAAAAACGCGAGGCCGATGGACACATCGAGCGCGACATCAATATCTACTACAATTTCGTGGGTTTTGTAGAATTATAAGCCGTCATGCTTTATGCAAGGGTGACTAACGAGTGGTATCTCAGAGATTGCAGCCGCAAGCAATGCGCGGCATATCAGGTTCGCGGAAGGTCGGGAAAACCTACTACAAATCACGCCATATATGGCTACAAAAAAGACCCGAATGATAAGCACCACTGGCTTATTGATGAGGAGGCAGCGGCAGTCGTCAGAAGAATCTATGATTTGAGCATAAGCGGCAAAGGTCCATGTCAGATTGCAGATATTTTGCGAAACGAAAAAGTTGAAAGACCGTCATACTATCTCGCAAAACGGGGTTGCGGTCTTGCAAAAAACTGCGCCGATATGACAAGACCTTACGACTGGTGCTCGTCCACGGTTTCGTATATAATCGAAAAGCCGGAGTACTTGGGGCATACCGTAAATTTCCGCACTTATAAGGAATCCAAAAAGTTATCTTCAGAAAACCCGAGGAATGGACTATATTTGAAAACACCCACGAAGCCATCGTTGACCCCGAGACTTGGCGGCTCGCTCAAAGGGTCAGACAGACTGTAAAAAGAACCGATTCGACCGGAATCGCCAATCCGTTTACGGGATTGGTGTACTGCTCCGACTGTGGGCAGAAAATGTATAATCACAAAAGGAAAGCGTTTTCGGAAAAAGAGGGCCTTTCTAAGGACCCGGTTACAGGACTTTATCCTTATGACTGCTACGAGTGCTCCACTTATGCTCACGCCCGATCGCGCAGCGATATGGACTGTCAGTGCCATCACATCAGCACAAAAAATCTGATGATTATTGTCAGCGAAACGATCAGGTTGGTCAGCAAATATGCAATCGACAATGAGGAGGAATTTGTCCGAAAAATCCGCACTGCGTCGGAGGTTCAGAAAGCCGATGAAGCAAAGGCTCTGAAAAAGCGAATACAGAAGAACACAAAGCGAATCGGCGAGCTTGACGTGCTTATAAAAAAGCTGTATGAATCTTACGCGACCGGAAAAATGCCGGAGGAAAGATATGTGATGCTTTCCGAGGAATATGAAGCCGAGCAGCGAAATCTGAAAGACGAAGTGCAGTCCGATCAAACTCGCATCAGCGAATACGAGGACGATTCCGAGAATGTCGCAAAGTTTATTGAGCTTGCAAGAAAATACCTTGATTTTACCGTACTCACACCTCAGATGATTTATGAGTTTGTGGATAAAATTGTAGTACATTCTCCAATTAAGGTTGATGGCGAGCGCGAACAGCAGGTTGACGTTTATCTGAAATTCATCGGAAAATTCGACCCGCCTATGCCGGAGCTTACCGAGGAAGAAATCAAGCAGCAGGAAAAAGCAAAAAAGCGAAGAGCTTATTATCGCGAACGCGGAAGGCGATGGAGAGCAAAAGAAAAAGAAAAACGTCTGCAAGAGCAGAAAAGTGAATAATAAATCAGGAGGCTTGCCGAGCGCAGGCCTCCTTTTTTATTTTGAGGAGAATGAATTATGCCAAATGAAAAACTTGAAAAAATAGCAAAAGAGGAATACGTCTTGGAGAAGAAACTGACCGCCGCTCAACACAAAGAAAAGCGGCTGAAAAAAGAGTTGAAGCTGCTGACCCGAAACGAGAGAACGCACCGCCTTTGCACGCGTGCCGGAATGTTGGAAACCTTTTTGCGAGAACCGACGCTTCTAACAGATGATGACGTTATGGAGCTTTTGACGTTTATTTTCAGCAAGGAAAGCGTTCAGAACAAGCTGAACGCGATGATAAAAAAGCGGCAGAAAGAATGGGCGGCAGAAGCCGCCGAAAACGCTTGACGTAAGACAAGTGCGCAATTATACACCGCTCGGCGTCACCCTAAAACGCAGGCGTTTCGGGGACCCCTTTGCGGTGAATTGCGTCCTGCCGGAAGCTCCTTGCAGAGAGCCGATGATTTCCGCAAAAGGGTTTGCTACAATCAGCCAAGGGAATGTCTCGCCTGTCGGCTCGGTCGGCGCTTCTGCCTTCGGCAGAGGTGTCCACCGGACACCCGCTTCTCGGCTGTCGCCTCGGTCGGCGCTTCTGCTTCGCAGAGGTCTCCACTGGAGACCCGCGCCCCTTGCGTTGACGTTCGCCAACTATCTCTTTTGTTTGTAGTGCAATCCTAAAATCATACACATAGGGATTATTTTTTTAGTACCCCCTAAGATGAGAATAAGCGATTAATTCAATATTCGCCGCCGAGCAGATAGTCATTAGATTATCTGCTCTTTTTATTTATCCACAGCCAAGAAAGCTGCAAACAATCTTTTGAAAAATGTACGCAAGACTATCCGCGACCTGCTCTTGTGGATTGCGGAAGCTCGCAAGTCAAATAAGTCTGCAGAAATATCATCTCCGTTTCTTAGCGGTTTGCTCAATAAATATCTTTCTTTACGGTCAAATGAACGCGGAAATTGGTCGAGCTTCGGCAAACAAAAAGGCTCGACGGACGACCTGAAAGCCGTTTCTCAAGCGATTATTTACTTGAATTCCAGGGAACTTGTCACACTTGACGATTTGGATAATGCCTTGCATGGCTTGAATGAAAAAGCGATACCGATCAGTGCAGAGATGAAGAAAGCCGAGCGGCGTATGCAGGTTATCTCCGAGATTCAAAAGGCGATGTCAGACTGCAACAAAACTAAAGCAACTAATGTGAGTCTTGACGCTTTGCAAGCGGAATACGACAAACTAAAATCTTCCCACGCCGAGCTTTCACGTCAGCTTGCCGCCATAAATGAGGAGCTTAAGCCGATGAAAGATATACGCCGTTGGGCAGGCAAGGTTATCTCGTCGGAACAGGCAGAGATTGAGAGCAAACCTGAGCCGAATCACTCTATTACGGAAAAGATGCGATACTATCAGGAAAAAGAAAAGGAGGAAACGCAGGGGAAAGCAAAAGCTATGGAGCAGAAGGCTTTGAATTAAGCGGCAATAGAATTTTATTCCGTCCTCAACGCCACCACCGGGTCTTTCTTTGCCGCACTTCTTGAGGGGATAATTCCCGCGATCAGCGTTAAAACCATGCTTATTGCAATCAGAATCAGCGCGGCGGGTATCGGCAGGAATGCGCTCAAGGTTTTGATACCTGTCAGGCGGTGCAGAATGAGATTTATCGGTATGCAAAGGAGATAGGTCATCAGCACGCCCAGCAGCCCTGAGGCGAAGCCGATTATCACCGTTTCTGCGTTGAACATTCCCGAGACGTTGCGCTTTGATGCGCCAATCGCGCGCAGGATCCCGATCTCTTTCGTGCGCTCCTGAACCGAGATCAGCGTAATCACGCCGATCATTATCGACGAAACGACCAGCGATATCGCGACGAAAGCAATCAGCACATAGGTAATTGCATTGATTATCGTGTTGACCGAGGCCATCATGATGCCGACGTAGTCGGTGTAATGTATCTGCGAAAGCTCCTCGACGGTATCGTTGTAGGCCGTGATCGCGTCCTCGATGACCTCTTTGTTCTCAAAGGTCGAGGCAAAAATGTTTATGCTCGCGGGGCTGTCAATGTCCACGCAGCCGAGCGCGGAAAGGTTGTCGTCGTAGGTCGAATCGGAAAATTCTGTAATCTCGTCATAGTAGACCGCGCACTGCTCGGCGGTGTAGGTTTGCATTGCCATATCGAGGGCGGCGGCAAGCTGCGCGGGCTCCATTCCCACCATCTGCTGCTGAACCTGCGCGGCGTACTGCGCTTTGACCTGCTCTGCCGCCATCTGCGAAAACAGCTCGGTCATTTCCTCGTCGCTCATATTGCTTACATATTCGGTTATTCTCGCCTCGTCCATTCCCATCTGCTCGACAAGCCCCGTAATCATCGCGGTTTCCATGTCCTCGCGGGTCATCGAAGCCATTGTCTGCGCGACGGTTTGTTCAAGCTGCTCATCGCTCGGAATGCTCATTATGTCGATATATGCCGCGGCTTTTTCGGATTCATTGAGCCCCGCAATATACTCCCTGAAAGCCGCCTCTTTTTCTTCGTCTGAGAGGCTCCCCGTGTTCTCGTTGAACGGCAGACCCGTGAAAATATCTGTTTCGGGGTCGGCCTGCTGAGCCTTAATCGCGGCGGATTCTTTGGAATGCTCGATAACATATTCCGTCAGCTCGCTTGTGTAGCCAATCGAGCCCGAAAGCATGGTCGAAACAGCGTTTTCCTTCGGGCGGATAATTCCCGAAACTTTGAGCGGAATTGCGTTGTCATAGAGATACTGAAGCCCCGCGTCGGTTGTGCGGAGGTCGCGGTATGTCCCCGTCGCACTGTCAAAAGTGTAGCAGTCGGAGTTGAGGATAGTGCGGTATTCCATATCGCAGATCTCCTCATAAGTCCACTTCCTCTCGGTCGGGGGAAGCTCCGTCTTATTGATCGCCGCGTTCATTGCCTTGTCAACGTTCTCTTTCGGAGAAAGCCCCAAGGCGTAGAGCGACAGATCGTTAAGCTCGTTATTTTCATCGAGCACCAAAACTATCTCGTTATATTCGGTCGGCCATGAGCCGTAGACGACGTCGTACTGCTTCTCTAAAAGTGGGCTGATGAGCTTGCCGTTGTCGCCCGGGAGCATTTCCTGCCAGAGCTGCGACGACATTCCGCCCGGCATCATCATCGTCTGCGCGGGCGAATCTGTTATTCCGTACTGCTCGCCGAGGGACAAAAGCGAGGTGATGTCGGTATTGAGATATTCCACCAAAAAGTCCTTCATCAGCTCCTCCATGTCGGAGCGGATAATGTCGCCGTCGATGTTTTTCGTATAGACCAAAAGTTCGAGGTCATAGGTGTACTGAATGCCGCTTATAGCTTCGCCAAGCGCAGGGTCGTCGACCCGTTTTTGTTCAAGATATTTCTTGAATGCGGCGAGGTCGTTTTCGTTCGCATCCATTTCGCTGAGCGAGTTGACCATATCGTAAATCATGCCCTTGGCATAGACCGCGTCCTTTTCATGGGCATTGGTTGAACGCGCTGCGCCGATAAAGGTCTCCATAAGCGCGGAGATGTCCATATTCTGGGCTTCAAGTGTCAGCGGATAGGACGACAGGGTGTCCTCTTCCACGGTGTTGATGTATGTGGTCATGCCCTGCGAAACCGCGAAAATAAGGGCTATGCCGATAATGCCGATGCTGCCTGCAAAAGATGTCAGCGCAGTGCGTCCCTTTTTCGTGAACAGGTTTTTGAGCGACAGCCCAAACGACGTTGCAAAGGACATCGACGGTAGCTTTTTGCTGACGGTTTTCGCCTTGTCCTTTTCACGCTCGCTTTCAATTTCTTCGTCGCTCAAAGGCGCGGAATCGTCGGTAATTTCGCCATCGAGCATACGGATAATGCGGGTCGAATACTTCTCCGCAAGGTCGGGGTTGTGCGTCACCATCACGACAAGCCTATCCTTGGCTATCTCTTTGAGAATATCCATGACCTGAATGCTCGTCTCGGTGTCAAGCGCACCCGTGGGCTCGTCGGCGAGGATTATATCGGGGTTGTTGACGATAGCTCGGGCAATTGCGACCCTCTGCATCTGCCCGCCCGACATCTCGGCAGGGCGCTTGTTGAGCTGCGAGCCAAGCCCGACCCGCTCCAAAGCCTCCTTAGCGCGCTTTCTGCGCTCGGATTTTGATACTCCCGAGAGGGTCAAGGCAAGCTCGACGTTTCGCAAGACCGACTGGTGCGGAATGAGGTTGTAGCTCTGAAAAACAAAACCGATCGAATGGTTGCGATAGGCGTCCCAGTCGCGGTCTTTGAAGTCCTTAGTCGAGCGCCCGTTGATGATGAGGTCGCCCTCGGTGTACTGGTCGAGACCGCCGATGATGTTGAGCATTGTCGTCTTTCCGCAGCCCGACGGGCCTAAAATCGAGACAAAATCGTTGTCCCGAAATTTCAGGGAGATGCCCTTCAGCGCGTGAACAACGCCGTCGCCCGCGGGATAGTCCTTTTTGATGTTTTGAAGTTCAAGCATAGTAAGCACTCCTTTAATATAATAAATCAAATTATTTATTCAAATCTTTATTTCCAGTCATCTTTTCGACAGCTTCGCTGTAAAACACATTCAGCGACCCGAAATAATTCTCTTTCCACGGCTTGTTCCTCCCGCAGTAGTGGATCACGACCGAATGCGAGCGCACCCAGTCGAGGTCAAGCCCCTTTTCAAACGCGCTATGCATGATAAACAGCCGCTCGGTCATATTATACCGAAACGGGTCAAGCGCGTAAATTCGGCTGCCGTAAAGGCTGCTGATTATGTCCTGATCGGGCAGCATCAGAAGAGACTTGTGTTTCTCGATAAACTTGACGACCTCGTCGCAGTCCTGCTCCTTTCGCAGCAGTTCAAGATTCATTAAAAGTACGCCCGAGTTGATATACGGGCTGTCGTCGTCCATGTCGAGGCGCAGCTCGTTGAATTTATGAAGCAGCCCTATACTGCCTATATGCGACGCCGCCGCATAAAAATAATCCTCCATCGGCAAGTTGTAAAGCGGCAGGATCGAGCCGTTTATAACAAGATCAGGGTCGAGATACAGCACCCTATTGACCGTTTCGGGCAGATATTTTGCGGCAAAAATGCGGTAGTAAATCTCTTTCGGATATCGCGAGGTGGTCGGAGCGTCGGCAAGCGGCATATCGCTTGCATCAATAGGTATCAGCCGACCGCGACTGCCGAGCAGGTTTTCGGTAGACGTCAAAGCCTCTTTTCTTATAGATGTATGCAAAAGATACACGTCAAAATCGCAGTCTGGATTGAAGCGCAAAAGCGTCGAGAGCATGACATTCAACTGCGGAATATAGTTTTCGTCGAGGGTGACTAAAATGTTGACCTGATTTTTCTGCTCGCTCATGATTTAAACTCCTTTTTCTTTTTTAACACATAGAAAATTATCACCGAGAAAACGCTAAGGCATATTTCGCATATCAGCGAAAGCCAAAACGCAGGCGAGGAAACGTCGTTTATGCTCATTCCCATCACCGAAAAATTGATTATCGACGGCAAAAGCCCCAAGGTAGTGCCGATTATGTAGCGGACATAGTCAAGCCCGCTCGCGCCGAGGTACATACTGACCAAATCGGCGGGCAGCACGCCCACCAGCCTGACGAGGAACGAAATCAGCAGGTCGTTTTGCTTCGGGAACGAGCGCAAAAGCTCCAGCTTCGGATTTTTTTGAACTAATCGGTCGAGCAGCTTTGCGCCAAGATGTTTGCCGATCAAAAACGGCATGGTAGTCATAATTACGCTGCCCGCGGTATTCACGGCTATGGCGGTCGGCAGAGGGAAAATAATTCCGCTTGCGGCATACAGAATTCCGCCGTAGATTGGCATTGATATGCCTTTTAAGGCATACAGCAAAAGCATTATCAGAACCGCCAAGGCGGGATTTTTCGGAGTAAAATTCACAATATTTTCCAACGTGATTTCATTTCTCAGGATCAGGCAAAGAATAATCAAACACACCCACAGCGCGACGCCGACCGTCTTAGGCAAGTAAGAAATCCATCTTCTTTTTTTGTGCTGCATTTTCATCCTCTTGATTCCATTCAGACATTATGGGGCTTCCTTTCCAAAAGTCAATAACGGCACTGCCGTTTCCATTGAGTGATGATAGCAGAGAAATCTAAACTGAAACGAAACCGCGGAAGACTTTTCTTTCGGTCTGCTTATTTTTGCAAGTTTATCTCTGATGAGTCTTATGAAACACCGCAGAGGGTATAAACCTACAAAAAAGAACCTCCCAAGCGAAGGCCATCATATATTGAAAACGGCAGTAAGCTACAACATGCTGCCGTTTTGCTCTCCTTATGCTTATTAAAAGCCCCGCATTAAAACCGTTACCCACAGATTCATTTTGTGCTTTCCTCCATATATCTTCAGGGCCTCGTCGTGCCGGACCGAAACTTCCGCAGCCTTTTTGTTATGCTCCAGCGTTTGTCTGCGATTTCGGTAGCGTTACCGTAAACATGGTAAGATTGTTTTCGCTTTGAGCCGAAACAGTTCCGCTGTGTAATTCCACCACTTTTTTGACGATTGCAAGTCCGACTCCGTTTCCTTCGCCGGAGTGCGAGCTGTCTGCCTGATAAAATTTCTGAAATATCCTTGATATGCTTTCCGCCGGGATTTCCTCTCCCGAATTGATAATATCCACGGTCAGGGAATCCGGCTGATTTTTGATATTGACTTCAATGACTCCGCCGGCCGGAGAAAACTTTATCGCATTATCCAAAAGATTGATCCATACCTGTTTCAATAGCTCCTCGTTGGCGGAAATTCTGTATTCTCCGAAATCCACCTTGAAATTCAGCTGCTTCTTTTCCCACTTGTCGGCAAGGAGCAGAATTGATGACCTGATCTGTTCCGAAAGATTAAATTTTACAACATCGGTCAGAATCGTTTGATTTTCTACCCGCGTCAGGTTCAGCACATTTGTCGCCATATCGGAAAGCCGCAGGGATTCTTCTTCAATGACCGCCAGATATTCCTCTTTTTGTTCTTCTGTCAGGTTTCCGCGTCGAAGCAGCTTTGCAAAGCCCGCAATAGATACGATAGGCGTTTTAAATTCATGCGAAAAATTATTGACAAAATCCCCGCGGAGCATCTCCGTGTTTTTTAATTCCGAAGCCATTCGATTAAAGCTTTGCGAGAGCTGTGAAAAAGTAGTATGTTTGGAGATAGGCCAGCCAAAATCCAGTCGGGCGTTGAAATCACCGGAAGCCAGCCGATCAATTTGATAGATAACATTCCGCAGAGGACGGACGGATATTTTGCTGGTGAAATAAGCAACAATGGCACCGACAATATTACTGATGACAACCATATAGAGGATAATAATGCCGATGTTCGGGCGAATATCGGTATCAAGCGTGATAACCTGAAAATGTACCAGCAAATAAATAATGGCAGCTGTTATTGAAGTAATAATAAATTGAATCAAGAAAAAGAGTATTGAAATTAAAACCGTGAGTGCGAAATAATGTTTTCGATTTTGCCTGTTCATACTTTTTTCACCGCCTTATATCCAAGTCCGCGCACGGATTCAATATCAAATTCTTCCCAACCCTCGAACCGTTTGCGAAGCCGCCCGATGTGAACAGTCACGGTTTCCCAGCCGGTGTCGCTGTCTGCGCCCCATATTTCGTCCAACAGTTGGATCCGTGTAAATATCTTTCCGGGGTATGACAGCAGCTTATAAAGCAGCAAAAATTCCTTTTGCGGGAGTTCCTGCGTTTCGCCGTTTTTTGTTACGGTAAAGGAATCGTAATCCAAAACTACGTTTCCGATCGTCATTTTGTGTTCGCTTGCAATCTGAGCGCGGCGCAGAAGGGCTTTGATTCGCCAGAGCATTTCTTCTTCATCAATCGGTTTTGTCATGTAGTCATCTATCCCCAACGAAAAACCTTTGCGCTTATCTTCGGAAAGCTGTTTTGCCGAAACCATAAGAATTGGAAGATTATTTTTGCTCTCACGGAGAATCTTTGTAAATTCATATCCGTCCATTTTCGGCATCATGATATCGAGAATCACAAGATCAATATACTCTTTATCCAGCACATCGAGGGCTTCTTCACCGTTTGCAGCAGTAAATACGGAATAGTGTTCCGTTTCAAGCACGGCTTTGAGCAGTCGGCGTGTGTTTTTATCATCATCTACAACAAGAATTCGGAACATAGTTTACACCTCTTAAATAAAAATAGCATTATTCTAAACTGAAACTAAACGGACACGTCGTTTTTTGAGTGCGTCGGCAGGCTTTTTTATTTGTCAAAATTGCCCATGAGCGTGCAAAACATACAATGCCTTTGCAAGTGGCGATGGCAAAAGCGCCCATAGAAAGACATACAACAATCAGAATCACCTCACAAGTATTTTTACGGCGGGTAAAAAACGGCGAGACTAACCCACCGCAACAGATAAGTCTCGTCGTTTCAGATGATACCGGGAAAGACTCCGATGTGTTGGAATCACCGCACACAAGTGCCGACTGCTCCCTTATTCAAATTTATTATATCATGGAACCTCCTTTTTTTCAACTGAATTCATGAACCCTGTTTTGGACAGATAACGCTCTGCGCCCAAAAATGTAACAAAGCTTGTCCTGAAAGGAAGAGTACGATGAGAGGATAGCATTGAGTAATGAGCTTTCATGCTTTTCTGAAGAATAATATGAGTAATATGTTTCGAGGTAATAATAATTAAAAGGCTCCATGCAAAATTAAAAAATTCAGATGCCTTTAAAAAATGTATTCTACCCCTTGACAAAAGTTGTCTGAGGACTGGTCAAGCGGACACATTACGGAGTATAACTTTAAAATGCTGTCGCAGAAGTATCAGGCAAAGCAGCAAGAATTGATTGAGAAGATTGACAGGTTTAAAACGGAGTTTGCGAATGAAAAGCAGACTACTACCGATGCTGAAAAGTGGATTGCCCTAATCAAGCAATACTCCGACCCCACGGAGCTGACTGCCGAAATGCTCAACACACTGATTGAAAAGATTGTTGTCCATGAGGCAGTCAAAGATTCCGCCGGCACCAGAACTCAAAAAATTGAGATATTTTACCGATTCGTAGGTAAAATTGATTAAAACGCATCCGCACGTCTTTAAGTTTGTTAAACGGGGGCATGAACGTGGTTTTGGAATCGATTGGAAACAATCGTTTGATAATTAAAGTCGGGGCACCCTTGTTGTTTCAGAAACACTGATGGGCAAAGGCGCAAGCCTTTGCAGAGCGACGCTGACAAATGTGACCTTTATTTCAAAGTCTTGGGCGTCGCTTGCACCCCACCCCAGCCCCCGACGAGGGTTCCCCCACGTCGCAACAGCCCACTGGGATGATTGCTCCTCCCCTTCCTGCGTTTTATTTATTTAAAAGAGCACGCTCGGTCGCGTGCTCTTTTTGAGTGTTTCGCGCTCTGCGGAGCGCGACGAGGGGCTCTGCCCCCATGAACGCAGGGCTTTGTCTGCAAGCACGAGTGTCCAATACCAAACGGACACGAAGCGTGAGCAGCAACAAAACCGGCTTTCATTGACTCCCGCAAGCCGAGATACGCAATTATTTCTCTGTGAGCTCCACGAGCCAAGCCGATTAACAACGCGATTAAAACTCTTTGAGCCAACCAAGGCAACCATTCTCACCAAGGGCAGGCGAAAAGATAGTTTTAACGCTTTGTTTGGCGAGTGAGAGTGAACGGATAGAAATAACGTTTATCTTTTTGGAAAAGGCTCAAGCGAAAACTTTAAATTTTGCTGACAAAGCGTCGGGTTTACGGCTTTTCGCTTTATGCGAACACCCCCTTTCGACAACTTTGTCCTCATGGCGATGGTATAATTATCCAAAAAGCAAGGAGGACAGTATGAAAGATTTTTTCAGGGGGCTCGCGATGATAACCGCGACGCTTCTGATTTTTCCCGCGGTGCCCTATTTGATAGGCGTTTTTGCGCCGCCTGAGCCCGAAGCCGTTGAAGCCTCTGCGGAAGCGGTTTTTGAAGCGCCCGAGGCCGCGGAATTCATCAGCGAGGTTCGCGTATACGACACCGTAAAGCAAAGGGCACTTGTCCTGACCGCCGAGGAATACCTTGCCGCGGCGCTTGCGGCCCAGCTTTCGCCCGAGGCCGAGCCCGAGCTTTTAAAGGCTCAGGCGGTACTGATGTACACATACATACTCAAGCGACGACTCGACGAGGCTGAAGCCCCCACCGCAGAGCTTTTCGGCTGCGACATTTCGACGGACAGCTCGAAATATCCTCGGCTTTATTTGGGCGATGACGAGGCCCTCGACCTTTCGGTTTATCGCGATGCGGCAAACGCGGTTCTCGGGGAATACTGCGCATATCTCGATGAGCCGATAAGCGTGGCGTACTGCTACTCGGCGGGAACCGCCACCGAGAGCGCCGAAACGGTTCTCGGCATTGATGTGCCTTACCTGCAATCGGTGCCCTCGGCCGAGCCCGACGCCTACTACACCACCGTCTCTTACACCTCCGACGAGGTTTTCGCGCGGCTCACGACGACGGACAGCGGCTATGTTCTTCTCGGCGGGGCAGAGGGCTGGATCACGCCGAAAGAAACCGCCCCGAGCGGCTATGTAAAAAGCGTTTATCTCGACTCGCGGTTTGTCGTGAGCGGCGCTGAGATAGCCTCGCTTTTAAATCTTCCGTCGGCAAGGTTTACCTACCGATACAGCCCCGCGACCGACCGCTTCACCTTCACGGTCTCGGGCAGCGGAAGCCTTGTCGGGCTGTCTCAGAGGGGCGGCAACGCCCTCGCAAAGCAGGGATTTAACTATAAGGAAATTCTGCTGAAATATTTTTCGGATATAGAGATCAAATCGTCGTCAGAAGCAGGTTAGAAGTTAGAAGATAGAAATTAGAAGTTAGAATATTCATGTAAGAGCGCTTGGGAGCGCGGACTTTAGGCTTGCCTCTGAGATGAATCTGTCAAAAAACATACAAAAATTTCAGCTTGCGCGCTCAAATCTCTTGCATTGTTCGGAATTCTGTTGTATACTGATAGTGGAGTATGCCTGTTCGGCCTGCTGCTTGGCAAACTTTTCGTCACGGCGGTTCTGTAAAACGAGCAGCATGTCCCTCACGGCGTAGACAAAATAAAGTCCGAGCGCTAAAACTATTAAATAAGTCATCATTTTTGATTTCTCCTTTTTTCGGTCGAAGTTTTTTCTTCTAAGTCTATTATATTATGCCTTCTGTCCGAAAATACGGACAGTTGAACGAAAATCATGTCAAATGAGTCCGTTTTTTCGGACTTCATGAGGGGAGGCGGCGAAAATTTCAGATTTTGGGCTTATCGCGGGGGTGTATATCCCCGACGTCAGCGCGCTTAAAAAAGAATACCGCGTTAAAAAAACCGACCTGACGCTCAGCCTTTCGGCCGAGGATTATAAGCCGTTTTTTGCCGACGCCGTCTCGCTTCTCAAAGAGCCCGTGTTCTTCTTCGCCGAGATTCCCGCGGACAACGACGCGATGCGCACATACTACCTCGACAACTGCACGATGCCCGTCGCTAAGGCGATTTTAAAGCGGTATGAGAACATTCTTTTTGCCGACGGGGTGATCAGGTTCGGCTTCGGCTCGCACTCGACAGACGACGAAATTTATATGCGCGAATATCAAACCCTCACAGTTTATTCAAAGAACATCGGCGAATATGAGCGGGTGCTCGAGCGCCTCGGGTATTCAAGAAACGACAAGGCGCTGCTGACATGGGACATTATCAGCGAGAAAAACGCTGGCGAATGCGTGAACGTTGAGGCAGACGACGAGGGCTACCCCGAGATGATAAACAACCTCATCGACGTGGGAATGTATGCGGCGGAATAAGTAGATTTCGGGGATCTCCCGATAATATAAAAAACGAAAGCGAGGAAAATTTATGAACTATGTGATCGGAGTTGATATCGGAACGAGCGGCACAAAAACCGTTCTGTTCGACGAAAAGGGCAGCGTTATCGCCTCAAAGACGATAGAATACCCGATGTATCAGCCGAAGAACGGCTATGCCGAGCAGGAGCCTTCTGACTGGGCAAACGCCGCGATACAGACCATCAAGGCGGTCGTCGCGAAGAGCGGCGTCAAGAAAGAGGACGTCAAGGGCATCGGCCTTTCGGGGCAGATGCACGGCCTTGTGATGCTCGACAAGGACAACGAGGTCATTCGCCGCTCGATAATCTGGTGCGATCAGCGCACCGCCAACGAGGTCGACGAGATGAACCGCAAGCTCGGCCGCGAAAAGCTCATCGAGATAACCGCGAACCCCGCTTTGACGGGCTGGACAGCCGCGAAAATTCTCTGGGTCAAAAACAACGAGCCCGAGAACTATGAGCGCTGCCGCCATATCCTCCTGCCGAAGGACTATATCCGCTTTGTTCTGACCCATGAGTACGCGACCGAGGTCTCGGACGCTTCGGGTATGCAGCTTTTGAATGTTCCGAAGCGCGACTGGTCGGATGAAATAATCGACGGGCTCGGGCTTGACCGCTCGATGCTCGGCAGGGTTTATGAATCCTGCGAGGTGACGGGCGGGCTTACCTCTGAAATTGCCGATGCCGTCGGCCTCTGCGAGGGAACACCCGTCGTCGGCGGTGCGGGCGACAATGCCGCAGCAGCTGTCGGAACAGGAGTTGTTGAGGACGGAAAAGCCTTCACGACGATAGGCACCTCGGGCGTTGTGTTCGCTCACACATCAAAAATTTCGATAGACAAACTCGGAAGAGTACATACCTGCTGCGCGGCAGTCCCCGGGGCGTGGCACGTCATGGGCGTCACCCAAGGCGCAGGGCTTTCGCTCAAATGGTTCCGCGATAACTTCTGCAACGCCGAAAAGGAGACCTCGGCGCAGATGGGCGTTGACCCCTATTACCTGATGGACAAAGAGGCCGCCTCGGTGCCGATCGGCTCGAACAGGCTGCTCTATCTGCCTTACCTCATGGGCGAGCGCACCCCTCACCTTGACCCCGACGCAAGAGGCGTGTTCTTCGGGCTCTCGGCGATGCACCAGAAAAAAGACCTTCTTCGCGCGGTGATGGAGGGCGTTTCGTACAGCCTCCGCGACTGCGTTGAGGTCTTTAAGCAGATGGATATTAACGTCAGCGATATGATGGCCTGCGGCGGCGGAGGAAGCTCTCCGCTCTGGAGACAGATGCTCGCCGACCTGTATGCATGCCCCGTTAAGACCGCTTCTTCTAAAGAGGGCCCCGCCCTCGGCGTAGCGCTTTTGGCGGCCGTCGGAACGGGCCTCTATTCGAGCGTTCCCGAGGCCTGCCGCGAGGTGGTCAAGACCGACAAGATTCAGGAGCCCATTGCGGAAAATATCAAGCCGTATGAGGACTCGTACCGCCTTTACACCGAGATCTACCCCGCCCTCAAGGAGAGCTTCAAGAAGCTTGCGGCGCTGTAAACCGAGCATTAAAAAACCGCGGTTCGCTTTTGAACCGCGGTATTTTTTATATCTATCAGTCGCCCTCGCCGACGCCCGCTTCGGTGGCGACATCGACAACGATAAGCTCGTCGTCGTCATCGCTGACATAAAGGTCGTCGCCGTAGCTGTCGCTGACAACAGGCGCGGGGTATCCGCAGACTTGGCATAACCCGCCGACAAAGGTGTGAGGCGAGCTTCCCATGACCGCGCCGCAGATCAGGCACTGCCTGTAATGCCAATCGGGTGAGGCACTCCAGCCCGCGAAGTTGTGGGTGCAGCCCGTTATCGGCGGGGTGACGGCTTGGCCGACATACCCGCAGAGGATGCACTTGCCGTCTTCAAAGACGTGGGGCGCGGAGACGGTTTCGGTGCACTGAGTGCCGTCTCTGAATACGACGGTGCACCTTTGGGTGTGCATGTTTTCGTCGGTCGGGGTGCAGGCGCCGAACGTGTGGGTGTGCGCATCTTTGTTCTCGAAGTCGCAGACGGTGCAGATGCCGAGCGCGTTATAGGTGTGAGGCTCGACGGGGCCGTATTCACCGCATACGCAGCTGCGGCGGTGGCCGTCAGTGCCGAAGGGCACGGGGTCGCCGTTGAATGTGTGGGTGTGAGTTGACGCGCCGACGTTAAGCACAAAGGTGTCGGTGCTTCGGGTCGAGGCCGAGGTCGCGCCCGCCGTCGCGACGGCGATGACGTAGTAAACGCCGCTGTAAGTGCTGTCTATCCCGTCGATTCTGAGGGTAGAGCCGACGCCGACGAGGGAATCATGGCCCGCGCCGTTGCCGTCGATTTTGTACCAATAATATGTGTAGGCGCTGTTGGCGTTCTTGACGCTTACTTCAAAGGGTTCGCCCTCAGCCGCGGAAACGCTTCCGAGGTTGAGCGTAAAGCTCTCGGGGGCGACTGCCTCGGGAATGACCTGTTCGCCGACCTCTTTCTCGGCGACGGTCTTTGCGATGAATTCGGCGCTTATCACCGAGGTCTCGCCGATGATGTCGTCAAACGAAAGCTCGAATGAATACTCGGTTTTCTCGTGGCTGAATATCGCCTTTTCGGTCTCGGAGGCAAGAACCATGTCGGTCTCATAGCCCTCATCGGGGGTTACCGTTACAGTGGTGCTCTCGCCCTTTTTGAGAATAACAGTGCCGTTTTCGGCGTCTTTTGAAGTTACCTTGCCGCCCTGCCTGCTTGTGAGGACGACCGCCTTTTCCTCGGGCTCGCTGCCGTCATCGGCAACAGCGACTATCGCGAAAGGCGAGAAGCTTGAAACCTCGATCAAAAGGCCGTATTGGGTGATGTAGCAGGGTATCTCGTTGATGCTGATTATTTCGCCCGTCTCGGGGTCTTTGTTGAAGTGGTAGGCCTTGAAGGTGACGCCCTCGTCCTCGGGGCCGAAGCCCTCGGGGAAGCCGAGCTGGATTCTCACCGACATGCCGTCCTGAAGATTGGCCCACTGGAGCTTGCAGAGCGTGAGGTTGATGTTATAGGTGAGCGCCGAGAGGACATCTTCGCCCTCGCCCTCGACCTCTTCCTCCATCTCGTGGCTGTCCCTCGGGCCTGTCTCCTCGACGACGAGCATAAGCCTTGACTTATAGGCTTCGTCCCAAGGGGTGCCCTCCCACGGGTTGCCCTCGCTGTCGACCCAGCCCTCCATCGAGAGGTCGCTGTCATCGACCAAAACGGGCTTGGCAAAGCAGTTGTAGTCGATTCCCCTGCTGCGGTAAGCGCATACCGCGCAGGGCGCCGCCGCGACCCAGCCGAAGTTGTCGGGGGTCTTGCCGCTGTATGCGCCGACAAGGCCGCTTATGTTGAATACATAGGCGATGTTGTCGTCGATCCAGAGAGAGCTCGCGGTATAATCGAGCTCGATGAGGGTCTCGGTCTCGGTGAACGAGATCGAAACGTTCTTTATCGGGGTCTGATATTTCTCGCTCGTGTCGACCCTGTTGATGAAGGTATCTTCAACGCGGACAGAAAGCGAGAAATCTTTTGAGGTCGCCGAGCGGATAGCGTCGTGATAGGCGGGATCGTCGAAGCGCTCGGTTTTGCACCACTCCTCATAGACCTCGGGGGTGACGAGGATATCGTTGTAATAGGCGGTGAGGTGATAGGTCTTTCCGGGCTCGAGGTGGTCGTGGTTATAGCTCGGAATGCCGTGTAAAGACGCGGGAGCGGCGCGGTAGGTGCCGTCCTCGTTGTGCAAAAGGCCCGATCTCGCGAGAATAAGGGTTATATCGCCGTGGAAGTAGAGGTCGGGAAGGACGTTGGCCTGAATTTCGGGATAGGGTATCGTGGTGACGCCGAACTCGACATATTCGACATGGGGCATCGCGAACCTTGTTTCGTGGCCGATGTCCTGAATATCGCCCTGAGTGTTGTAGAGCTCGGGGGTGCTGTAATACCAGTCGGTTTCCTGCCAGCCGTCGTTGACGTCGTAAACTTTGTTCCTGAGAATGAGATAATAGCCGTTCTGCTTCATCTCGGTGGTGTTCATGCCGAGATAGCTGACATAATATGTGCCCGATTCGGTTATCTCGCTGTCGTATTTTTCGCTTCTGTACCTGACCTTGAGGGGGTTGTTTTCGTCGGTGATGTCCTCAAAGCTGCCGCCGAGCGCGGGGTAGCCGAATTCAAAACCGCTCTCGGAGAAAACGCCCATCTCAATGTGGTGAACATTCATTATCTCGCTGCCGACAAGAAGATATTCGTGGCTCTCGAAGCCGTCAAGGCCGTCGCTTGTCATCTGGGTATTCTTGTTGATCGGGTCGTCCATCGTGACGTCGACGCCGTACCAGAGGCCGTCGATCATGACTTCGTTCCAGATGTGGAATTCCTTGATGTTGCCGTCGTGGCGATAGACGCCGTAGACCATCACGCAGGGGATACCGAGCCTGTCCATCGCGGACTTGAATGCGCGGGTATATGCCTCGCAGACGCCCTCGTGCTTGACCATGGCGCCGTATGACGTTCTCACATAGCCCATGTCGGCGGGGTTCACCTTTGTCTCGTCGCGATAGGTCACATGCTTCGCGATATAGTCGTGGACAGCGGTGATCTTTTCGGAGACATCGGAATATTTCGCGCCCTCGGCAACAACCTTGGATATCTCGACTTCATATTCCCTGATAGCCTCTTCGACCTGCTGTTTGCTTGTGAAGCCCTCGGTGTAGTAGGTCTCATATCGCCCCGGGCCCATATAAAGATGGTATTTTCCGCTTGATTCCTGAGTCACCCTGACCGAAAGAGCGGAAAAATCGACGTAGAAAACGTCGGGATAGTCGGCGCAGAAAGCGTCTCTTGCCGCGCCGAACTCGCTCAGAAGATTGGCCGAGCCAGACATGTGGGCGGCGACGAGCGTTTCGATCTCGGGGTTTTCTTCAACAAGATCGAGCGCTTCGGTTCCCGTCTGGAACATGCCCGAAGTGTACATCTCGACCATTCCGTTGTAAAAAATCTTCGCGTAAGGGTCGAGCTGGTTGTAAAAGTAGTGAGCTGCCGCGTTCGAGGTGCTCGGCACGGCAAAGATCTCCGTCGGAATGAGGGTCGCTATCATACAAAACGCAAGAATAAAGACAAGTATTCTTTTTTTCACTTTGATGATTCCTCCTGATTCATTACTGATGCCCGATAAATATTCAGGCTATTTGATTATACACTAAAGCGGCGGGCATGTCAAGCCCGTAATTTGTCCGTGATGTGGCCGCTTCGGCCACATCTCGGACAAATTATGGGCTTAGATATTAGAAGATAGAAATTAGAAATTAGAAGTTAGAGGATAGAATCATAATGTATGCGGAACGGAAATGTTCGGCTTCGGAAGCATGTTGACAAATTCTCATTATTGGGGTAGAATAGAACTGTCGTTAAGCAAAATAAACAAAAATTTTTGAATATGAGGTGACTTAAATGAAAATCGAAAGAAAATTCGCCGTCGACCCGAGCAAGGCTCAGCCGTTTTCAAATAAGGTCGATTTTTGCGTCGGGACGGGAAGAATGGGGCTTGCTCTTCAGAAAGAGTATTACGATCAGCTCGCCTTTGTGCAGAAATTCATCGGCTTCAAGCACATTCGCGGGCACGGGCTTTTTCATGACGACATGGCGATCTATCAGGAGCGCCGCGATAACCCGTGGGACAAAAACAGCCCCGTTCACATTGAATACAACTTCACCTATCTTGACAGGGTGATGGACAGCTATCACAAGCTGGGGCTGCGCCCGTTTTTAGAGCTCGGATTTATGCCCGAAAAGCTCGCATCAAGCGGAAATCGGGTGTTCGTCTGGGGCGGGCATACCTCGCCGCCGAGGGATTATAAACTCTGGACAGACCTTGTAAAGGCGACGCTTCGGCACCTTATTTCGCGCTACGGCGATGAAGCGGTCGAATATCCCGTTGAGGTATGGAACGAGCCGAACCTCCCCGGGTTCTGGGAGAACGCGGATATGCAGGCCTATTTCAGGCTCTTCGATGAGACCTTTGCGGCGGTCAAGGAGGTTGACCCGAGGTTTAAAGTGGGCGGGCCCGCTGTATGCGGAGGCTCGGACGAGGTGTGGATCACCGCGTTTATGAACCACTGCGCAGAGAAAAATTTGGCGATAGACTTTGTGACAAGGCACCACTATACCACCGAATCGCCCGACCGCAAGGGGCACTATGTCTATCAGGAGCTTATGGACCCCGAGGAGGGGTTCGCGAACCTAAGAACCACAAGAGATATCATCGACAGCCACCCCGAATATAAGGGCCTGCCGATACATATAACCGAGTTCAACACCTCGTACAGCCCCGACAACCCGATTCACGACACCAATCAGAACGCCGCGTTCCTCTGCCACCAGCTTTCAAGGCTCGGGGACACCAACGAGAGCTATTCGTACTGGACCTTCGGCGACGTCTTTGAAGAGGTCGGCGTGCCCTTTGCGCCCTTCCACGGGGGGTTCGGGCTCGTCGCGAACGGGAGCATACCCAAGCCGACGTTCTGGAGCTTTGTTTTCTTCAAGAGCCTCCTCGGCGGGGTTTGCGTGCACCGCTCGGACGAGGCGGTTATCGTCAAGGACAGCGAGATATATAAGGGCGTGCTGTTCAACCCGAACCGCAGAAGAGAGGGAAGAGAGCTCTCGCTGACCTTTGAGATCCCAGCTTCGGGCGAGCTTTGCCTGATGAGAAAGACCGTCAACGAAAAGACATGTAACCCGCTCAAGGTCTGGCACGACTTAGGCGAGCCGCAGAGCCTCAGCGAAGAACAGCTTGAGCTTATAAAGATGTCGGCATACCCCGCTGTTTCGACCGAGAGGATCTCGGCCGACGGGAAGGCGGAGCTTAAGTTTGAGATACCCGAATTCGGGGTGGAATACTTTGAACTCAGGCCCGCGCCGCTCACGCCCGACCGTGGCTTTGACTATGACCGCGCCGTCAGAAAGAACGAAATCTGAGCCGATATAAGCAGTGAGAAAGCCGATGACCTCGGCTTTTTCCATGGTTGAACCCAACTCGGGGCTCGTACATATAATACGAATAGGCCGATGCTCCTCCGACCTTTTACCGTCTGTATAAAAATGAATTATCTGTCAAAACTATCGTCAAAGGGATTATCTCCCGACAGAAAGAAGGAGCGTGAAATTCATGTCATCAGTATACAGAGGAGAAATTTATTACGCCGATCTGAGCCCTGTCGTCGGCTCGGAGCAGGGGGGAATAAGACCTGTACTTATCGTACAGAACGACGTCGGCAACAAGCATAGCCCGACCGTGATCGCTGCGGCAATCACAAGCAGACAGGAAAAGACCCGACTTCCGACCCACATCGAGATCGACTCGCAGAGCTGCGGACTCGCAAAGGACAGCGTTGTTCTTCTGGAACAGATCAGAACCATCGACAAAAGACGCCTCAAGGAGAGAATGGGAACCCTTGACAGCACCGCGATGGACAAAATCAACAACGCGCTGTCCATAAGCTTCGGGCTCAGCTGAACGGCTTTAAAAACCGACTTTCGGAAAAAAGAAGGTCGGTTTTGAATTTTCGGGAACTTTTTTGATAGCCCGCGCATCTTAAGGGTGTCGGGAATGAAGGAGTGGTGATTGAGCTGAAGATTTCAAAAGATGAATTTGCTCTTGCGGTGACGGAGAATTCAAGGTCGATGTTCCGCGCAGCACGCTCGCTTCTTGACTGCGACGCCGACGCCGAGGACGCAGTAAGCAAGGCGGTTTTAAACGCCTGGCAGAACGTCTCAAAGCTTCGCGACAGCTCAAGAATAAAGCCGTGGCTTATTAAAATCACGGTGAACAGCGCCTATGAAATTCGCCGCAGGGGCGCAAAAATTACATACTTTGACGAAATTCCCGACGTTTCTTTGCCCGATGAGCACCGCTATGACGACCTCTGGGAGGCGGTAAGCGCCCTTCCCGATGACCGACGAACCGCGGTAGTGCTCTATTATTACGACGGGCTGAGCATCGAAGAGATCGCGGGGGTTCTTTCCCTGCCCGAGGGGACGGTTAAATCCCGCCTCAGCAGGGCCCGAGATCAGCTTCGCGAAATGTTGAAGGAGGACAGAAATGGATAACTTTGATGAAAGAATCAGAAAAAGAGCCGAAGTTGAGGACTGCACTCTGCCCGAGGGCTTTGAAAAAAGGCTTTCGGAAGAGCTCGGCACACTTGACGCCGAGAGAAAACCGCGCGTTATAAGCATACTCAGGTATGCGCTCATCGCGGCGGCGCTATGCGCGATTCTGACCGTTACCGCCTATGCCTCGGGGATAGTCAGGTTTGAGGTCGAACACGGTCAGGCAATTCTCGGAAGATTTGCCTACGGAATCGTATTTGACAAGAACGGCTTGGACTATTACGGCAACAGCATCGCAAAGAACCTTGAGAGCGGCGCATCGAGGGTTCTCGTCGACCAAGAGGGCACGACGGTTTTGGCGCCGACGCAGACCGACGGCGCGGAGATTTGCGTTGTCGACGGCATGCTCATGCTCTACTATCAGTGCGGAAACCTTGTCGGCGAGCTTGACATCAGCAACGATGTTCGCAGAAACGGCGGCTATCACATCTATGACGCCGCGAACGGCAATAAGATCTCGATAGACGTTTATAAGACTGAGCCCGACAACGGCACCGAGTTCGAGGGCGCGTTCTACCGAATCAAGGGCTACGGCAAGTACCCTCCGGGATTTACGGGCGTGTCGACATTCACCTTTGACGTTCCGAACAAGGCCGCAGGCAACTGCTATATCGAAGTCGAACCGATCAATGACTGATTAAAAGGATAAAAAGGGAGCTCGGGAGAGCTCCTTTTTTGTTGTGCGAACGGGGAAAATGACGGATCGGAAAAAAATTTTAAAAAACTACTGCAATAGTATTGACAAAGTCATACTATTGTGGTAGTATGTAGGTACAAACTATTGCAATAGTTTCAGAAAAAAGGAGTGTTTTTATATGACAGTCAAATTCTTTGACTCAGAGCTCAAAGTGATGAACGTCTTGTGGGAAGAGGGCGACCGCACCGCAAAGCAGATTTCGGAGACCCTCGGGAAAAAGATCGGCTGGAACGTCAATACGACCTACACCGTTATCAAGAAGTGCATCGCAAAGGGCGCAATCGAGCGCACCGAGCCGAATTTCACCTGCCACGCGCTTATCGCGAAGGACGAGGTTCAGCAGGCTGAGGCCATCGAGCTTGTCGACAAGATCTTCGACGGCTCGGCGGACAAGCTTTTCGCTGCGCTCATCGGCTCGAAGAAGCTTTCAAGGGAAGAGACGGAACGGCTCAAAAAGCTTGTTGACGAACTGGAGTGATTAAAATGGCGCTTATTCAGACAACCGTCAGCGGCGGAATCATGATAATTCTGATCGCTGTTCTTCACCTGATTTTTGCGCGACGTCTCCCCAAAAAGGTATTCGTGATACTCTGGGAGATAGCCCTTGTTCGGCTTCTGCTGCCGATATCTCTGCCGATTGCGGTTCTGCCGCCGATTGAGCAGCCGACTGTCGGGGCTTTTTCTGCCGATGCTCAGGCCCAAACGGTTTACCCGATGCTCCCATCTTATAAGGACGATTTCGAGGCGCAAGGGGTCGAGGCCGAAAACCCGATGACCGAGCAGGCCGAGCCCGAAAAGCCGCATTTTAAGATATCGCTCAAAGCGGTATGGGCGGCGGGAGCGGCGCTTTCGGGGCTGGCGTTTTTGGCGTCGTACCTCGTCGCGATAAAGAGGTTCTCGCGGTCGTTTGAGGCGGATTCCGAGTATATCTCAGACTGGCGGTTTGTGCGCGGCGTCGGGAAAAGGATCAGGATAAGAATATGCGACGGGATAAGCTCGCCGATGACCTACGGAATCTTTCGACCGACGGTTTTGTTCCCCGCTGATTCGGACCTAAACGAGCAGAAGAAAACAGGCTATATTCTTGAGCACGAATATTCCCATATCCGTCACCACGACTCGCTCAAAAAAGTCGTCGCAACGGCGGCGCTATGCATTCATTGGTTCAACCCCGCGGTCTGGGTCATGTATTTCCTCTTCAACCGCGATATGGAGCTTTGGTGCGATGAGTGCGTCGTCAGAAGGTACGGAGAAAAATCACGCGCAGATTATGCGCGAATGCTTATCTCGATGGAAGAGCTTCGGGGAAACACTGCCCTTGTGAGCGCCATCAGAAAAAATTCTGTTGAAGAAAGGATAGTTGCAATTATGAAATACAAAAAGGCTACGTTTATATCGGTTATCGCCGCGATAGTTCTCGTCGCAGTTATTACCGTCGGCGTTGCGGCCACATCATTAAAACCCGTTCACAAAGAGGCCGAGGCCGCTCCTCTCAGCGACGAAATCACACCGAACACCGACGACTCCCCTGCCGTGACCGAGGCTGTAACCGAGGCGCCCGAAGCTGCCGCGCCCGAGGCCGCTCCCGAAAATAATGAGAGCAAAAAGGCGGTCTATAACAGCAACGTTGTCATCACCGACTGCCGACAGGACGGCGAAAAAGTCAAGGGCACCCGAAACTCGGCGATAATCAGGTTCAACGAGGGCGAAAGGGCGATAATCGTCTATGACTTCGGGTATACGCTCACCGACAAGGAGCGGAAGCTCGCGGTTACAGCGGGCGTTTACGCAAACGATTCGAGCCCAGACTTCCTCGACACTAACCCCGCCAATAACAAGGATCTTTTTGTCACCAACGTCGTTGAGACCGATACCGCGGTTATCTTCATGTTCGAGGCGCCGTATAACGCAGATTATATCTTTACAGGCAGCAATTTCAATGACGAGTGGCTTTATGCCGACGATTATTATGTCGAGAAGGAATCGGCAGCCGAAAAGGGAAAATTCGGCGAATTCACTCTTAAAGACGATGTGTTCAACGGCGTATGCCAAGAGGTCACTCAGGAGAATATCGACGCGCTTGTAGAGACGCTCTACGGCGGATACCCCGAGTTTACATCGCCGCTGACACCGCTCAACAGAACAGAAGCTATTGATGACGACGTAAATTATGTCGAATTCGGCGACACGTTCAGCGACTACTACGAATTCATCAGCGCAGACGGGCGCTTTAACCACGTCGACGGCATCAAGGGGCTTGATTACAAAATCGACAGTGCGACCGTATATGATTCGGTCGGCGAGAGCGGGCTTGAAGGCGTGAAGTTTACCGACGCATACGCGGGATGCAAATTCATCGTTCTCGACATGACCGCGACCTATAACAGGCCCGACTCCTCAGCGCCCGAGGCCGTTCAGCCGTACTTCACTTGGAGCCCGATGGTTATGCAGAGCAAGCTGAGCGAGGGTGCAGGCCCGAATTTCTCAACGGAAATCGCCTATCTCAGCGAAGCCCCTCGCGAGGGCGACATAAACATCGCAACGGGCGAGCCGTTTACCGTCGGAAAAGACGGGGCTCACTTCAGAACACCGATTTCCGACGGCTCCTCGCTGAGCTTTAAGGTGGGCCTCTACGCGAGCGACGAGCTCATCGAAAGCGGGAACCTTTACCTTGGCAGGTTCGTGTTCAGGACGTTCGCCGAAGAGCCGAAGCTGACGTATGCGAAGGTGGTTGAATAAAAGGTATTTGCTTTGCTCATACTATTTTTAGCCACCCTTCCCCCATCTGGGTTTCGCGCAAGCTATAAAATAGTAGCACCCCCTCCCCTCAAGGGGAGGGGGCATGAACATGGTTTTTGCAACCAATCGGGCTTAGCAATCGTGAAAGACGGACCAAGAGCACCGACAAATTAGATAAATCGGGGGCACCCTGCGGGTTCCCCCGAACCCCCTCCGCACTGGCCGCCGAGCGAAGCTCGGCGGCGGGAAATTTTCTCGCTGGCGCTCGAAAATCGGGGGAACCTCCGACGAGGGTTCCCCCGCGTCGCAACCGTTCACTGAACGGATTGCTCCTCCCCTTCCTGCGTTTCGCTTACGCTTTTAAAAAGAGCACGCTCGGCCGCGTGCTCTTTTTTGGGGATTTCGCGCTCTGCGGAGCGCGACCAAAGGGCACTGCCCTTTGGAAACCCGTGAGCCTTTTAGGAAAGGCTCAAGCGAAAACTTCTTAATTTTGACAGGATATGTAATTTTCATTACTCCCGCAAGCCGAGATACGCGATTATTTCTCCGTGAGCACGAGCAGGCGATCGTTTTTGCCTGCGAAGTGCGAACGGATAGAAATAACGCTTATCTTTTTGTAAAGGGCTTTATCCTAAACTTTAATTCTCTCCTCTGCCCATCACAAAGACAAAGCTGTCGGAGTCGGCGCAGAGCCGCCAGCCGAGCTTTTCAAGCAGCGGCATGAGCTCGTCGGTGAGCGGGTCGAGCCTGCTCAGAATACAATAATCGTACTTCTCCTCGCCCTTGAGGCCGCTCACGTTGCCCCAAGCATCGCGGATAAGCGTGTCGCTCAGGAGCTCGTAAATTTCGTCGCGATTCGCGGCGTGAGGCAGAATAAACGCGTTCGCCAGAACCGAGGCGTCGCTCGGCACCGATTCAATGCATTCCTCGGCTGAGGCGTAATAATCAGCCTTTTCGATACTCTCGTTGATGTACGAAAGCTTCGGCGAAACCGTCGCGACGGCAAGAATAAACCCGAAGACCGCCATCGCGGGGAGAATTCTTCGCGAGAACTTCGGGCCGAGGTCGCCAAGGTTCAGCACCGAAAGATAAATCAAAAAGCAGCCGGGCCCGAAGATGTACTGGAACCCGATGTCGCCCGCATAGGCGTACCCCGCGCCGATTATGAGGTTCATCACCGCGTAGGGCACGAACAGAAGATACCGCTCAAGCTTTAGGGTCATGAACGGCAGAAACGCCAGCGGCAGCATCGTCTCGACAAAGAACAGCAGCGTTTTTTCGGTGAGGAGCAGGCTCACAAGATAGGCGGGATCGGTGAGCGAGTTTCTGATCACACCGATTATGCCCTCGCTGTTTGTCACCATGAGCTCGCCGAAACGCGACGCGGTCATATACTGCCCATCGCCGCCCGAGGCAAGAAATTTCATCACTATCGCGAAGTAAACCGCCGAAAGCCCCGCCGCGATAACACCGTGAAGCCGCTTTTTGCTCTTTTCGGCGATGGCGAAGAAAACCGCCGCGCAAAAGACATAAAGCGGGGCGTCCTCTTTTACCGAGCAGACCAGCGCCGACATCACATAAAACAGCGGGATATTCTTTCGCTCCATCGCGAAGAAAAGCCACATCAGAAGCGTCGGCAGAAAGGCGTTCTCGTGAAACGAATAATAGCACGGCAGTATCAGCCCGCCGTAAAAAATATATACCGAGCAGACCGCGGCAAGGCTCATGCCCTTGAAGCCGCGCTTTTTTGCGATGAAATAAAGCGGCAGAACACCCGACATCGCGAAAAACGCCTGACCGACCAAAAGCGTCTCGGGCTTCGGGAAGAGGGCGTAGATCGGCAGAAACAGATAGAATATAAACGAGGTATGCACCCGAAAATGCGACATGAACTGACCGCGCTCGCAGGTTATCACCGCGTTGAAGTGCTCTTTGAGCGAGTGAAACGTCTGCACAAAAATGCCCATGTCAAAACAAGGCGTGCCGAAATTTCGGTGATGAGCGACCGTAGTCATCGCGACAAACAGAAAAACCGTGACCGCCGAAACCGCGGTTATCACGGCGGCGGTTTTAGAACTCACACACTCGCCTAACTTTTCAGCAGAATATGCGGTGAAAATCGCCGCGATGATTCCCGCCGCAGCGCCGAGATAAAAGCTTCCGCTGCCGAAGACCGCGCTCGCGCAGAAAAGTATCGCGCCCGCCATTAGGGCGATTGCGTCGGTTTTTGGCGATATCAGCCGATAGAGCAACGACAGTGCCAAAAATGCCGCTAAGCTCCACAAAAGAGTCGCCAAAAGGCCCTGAGTGCCGACAAAATCCTTCCAGCTGCCGATTGGGCTTACACCGTTTTTCTGCGATATGAATATACCGACCGACGACACGAAAAAATATGCCGCCAAAAGTCGGGCCATGAAATTCTTAAGCCCGTAGCTTTTTAAAAACTCGGTGATTTTCGGCTTCATTCTATTCCTCCTCGGGGGCATATGCCTCGGCAATTTTCATCGCGGTTTTAAGGCCGTCGACCGCCGACGACATTATTCCGCCCGCATAGCCCGCACCCTCGCCGCAGGGGTAAAGGTTAGACGTTCCGAGGGCGGCGCCGCTCTCGCTTCGGGTGATGCGCACGGGCGAGGACGTCCTTGTTTCGGGGGCGGTGAGGATCGCCCCGCCGTCGCCGAAGCATTTCATCTCTTTTGAAAATTTCGCGAGGCCCTCCTTCATCATGTCGGTGACAAAGGTTGGCAGAATTTTTTCGAGGCTGCACCTTGTGACGCTCGGGCGGTAGCTCGGGAAAACGCTATGGGTGTCATCAAATCCCATAAGCTCGCCGACGGACATCGCGGGTGCGGAATAACCATTTGTAAGCCCGTAGGCGCGCCTTTCAATCGACCTTGCGAATTCGACCCCGCCGAGCGCCCCGCTCGGGAAATCGCCCTTATCGACCGAGACGACGAGCGCGGAGTTAGCGTTTTTGCCGTCGCGAAGATATCTGCTCATTCCGTTGGTGACGATGCCGCCGCTCTCGCTTGAAGCCGCGACGACCTCGCCCCCGGGGCACATGCAGAAGGTGTAAACTCCCCTGCCGCCCTTTCGGTATGAAAGCTGATATTCGCCCTTCGGCAGGCCGAGCTCGCCCGATTCGCCGCCGTAGAGGCTTATGTCGACGTCGCGCTGAAGATGCTCTATCCTCGCGCCGACAGAAAATGCCTTGGGTTCAAGAAAAATTCCCCGCCTGTTCAGAAGCTCAAAGGTGTCCCTTGCAGAATGGCCTATCGCAAGGACGAGCGAAGCCGCCTCGATCTCGCCAGATGGGGTTCTGACGGCGGTCACTCGGCCGCTTTCAAGTGAGAAATCTTCAAGCTGATTTAAAAACCGAACCTCGCCGCCCTTTTCGGTTATCCTCTTTCTGATGTTCTTGACTATCTCGCGAAGGTTGTCCGTTCCGATGTGTGGCTTCGAGAGATACATTATGTCCTCGGGCGCGCCGAATTCGCGAAGCCGCCGAAGAACATATCTGCAGAGCGGGTCGCCTATTCTCGTCGTGAGCTTTCCGTCGGAGAATGTGCCCGCGCCGCCCTCGCCGAACTGGACGTTGGTTTTTTCATCAAGGGGCCCGCCGCACCAGAATTTTTCGACAGCCAAAGCGCGTGAATCGGCATCGGCGCCGCGCTCTAAAATTATCGGCCGATAGCCGCACTCGGCAAGAAGAAGCCCGCAGAACATTCCCGCAGGGCCGAAACCCGCGATCACCGTTCGCCCGCTTCGCTTTTCGGAGGATACTTTCGGCTTCGGCTCGGGCTCTTCAAAATATTTCGCCCCGCCGACCCTCTCGGCAAGGCGCTTTTCCCTGCGGGGGTCGCGAAGATAAACCATGACCGAGCATACAAAGTGAATGTCGGCGCGTTTTCTTGCGTCGAGGGAGGACTTATATATTCCCGCGCCCGTGATGTCGGCATCGCGAAGACCCAAAATTTTCAGCGCCTTCGGAACGGCAAGCCCGAGGCCGTCGACGGGACATCTGATGTCAGAGAGAATTATCGGCATAAAAGCTCCTTAAAAGCGGGACGTGGTTTTCCCCGTCCCGCATGAATTATTCTTCGCCGTCGACGACGATATCATCGGCAGGCTCGGGCGCTTCTTCATTGGCAACCTCAAAGCTTACAAGCGCTTGGGTCAGGCCCGTCGCCCAAATCTTCGGGTGGTTGGGCGCGCAGACCGTGCAGGTGAGTATCCTCGGCCCTGTTGAAAGCTCATAGTCCATGAGGTTTATCTGGGCGATGAAGTTTGAGGAGTCAAGCTCGTTGAGCTCGTCCTCGGGCCCGACAACGGTGACGTTCACCCTGTCCTGCTCGACAGTCGCGGTGAAATTCGACTGCCCGTTTATCGTATAAATCCTCGAATTGGGTATCGATATTCGCTTTGTCGTGTATCCCTCAAGATCAAAGCTCACCTGTACCGAATCGACGCCCGAAATGTTTGTATAGCTGCTCGTGTCGCTCAGCGGGAAGGTGAAAAGCTTTCCGATATTTATCTCGGTGACGTCGATATAGCCGATGTTTATCTCGTCAAGAAGTTCAAGGTCGCTGTCCTGCCCTCGGACGAGCATGCTGTCGAGCGAGAGGGTATAGGGGATCGTGTTGATGTCGACAGCGGGGTTGTTTGTCGTGAGGGTGACGGTGAGGGGTATCGACCTTGTGTAATAGACGGGGATATAGACCATGAAGTTGCTCGTCTTCATTGAGACAAGGTCGTTTGAAAACTCGGCGTTGCCGTTGTAGAGCGTTACCTTGCTGTCCGAGACGTTATACGAGCCCTTGACGTTCTCGGACCCGCTGACCGTGAGAACGCAGGAGGTCACCTGATCGATGTAATCCTTCGGGCCGGAAATTTCAACCTGAGAGGGCGTGATCCTGACCTCTTCGGGGTCGATGACATAGTTTGAGGCGGGAATAACGTTTGAAAGATCGGCGGTGAGGGAGCCGTCATCGACCGAGAGAATTTTCGTCGCAAGCTTATCAAAGACAATGTGAACATACTGCGGCGCGATCTCGACGTCGTTGAGCTGATCGCCGTTGACGCTTGTGACCGTGAGCGGAATGTTATATGTTCCCGAGCCGCGGACGTTTTCAAGCCCGAGGGAAATATGAACGTCGTCGGCGGTGTATTTGCCGATGTCCTCACGCCTTCCCGAGAATGAAACGCTCGCGGTGTTTATGTCGGATGTTATCACCGAAAGGCCGAGCAGGTCGGCGTATGAACCCTCGAGCGAGAAGTCGATATTCACGTCTTTAAGGGTCATGTCAACCTCGGGAAAAGCGGTTATCGAGAGTATCAGCCAAAGGACGACGGCGATGACGAGGGAGACTATCAGCAGAAAGAAATTTCCGTGGAAAAGTCTTTTCTTAATGTTTTTTTCTGCCATTGATATGCTCCTTTCCCGACTTGAGTATGCTGATGATATTCACGTCGCGGTTTGTATCGGGAATAAGCTTCGAGCGAAGATATGTCGTGAGGCTTTCCTTGTTATATCCCCTTGTGAGCTCGCCGTTCTCGGCAACCGAGACGGTTCCCGTTTCCTCGGATACGACGATGATTATGGCGTCGGAATTTTCACTCATTCCGATGGCCGCACGGTGGCGCGAGCCGAGCTGTTTGTTTATCCTCTCCTCCTTCTGAGGGGTCGGAAGGAAGCAGCCCGCCGCGATTATTCGCGCGTTTCTTATTATCACCGCGCCGTCGTGCAAAGGAGTGTTCTTTATGAATATGTTGCCGAGGATCTGCACGCTCGGTATGCAGTCGAGCACCGTTCCGTTCTCGATCTGTTCGCCGAGGCGGTTGGTCCTCTCGATAACTATTAGCGCGCCCGTAGCCGTCTCGGAAAGCTGCTCGACAGCCTTGCCGATGACCTCGATTGCGTCGGCCCAGTTCTGGGTGACGTTATCGGCGCGATAGCCCGAGTTGAAAACCGTTTTGACGTTCGTTCGCCCGACCCTCTCGAGAATTCTTCGGAGCTCGGGCTGAAAAACTACAACGAGCGCTATCAAGCCGACTTGGAAGAAGTTGTCAAGAAGATAGGACATCATGCGAAGGTCAAGAACGCTCGGCGAGGCGATGAAGTAGATCACCAAAATAATGAATATGCCCGTGATGAGCTGCTGGGCCTTTGTCTCCCTCACAAGCTTGAAGCCTTTATATATGATGTAGGTCATCAGGAGTATATCGATGATATCCTTTATGCGAATCGAAGATATAACGCTTGCGATTCGCAAAATCATATCCCGCAGGAATCCCAAAGCGGTTTCCAAATTGCATTTCCCCTTCCGCGCCGAGCGCTGTTTTCCAATCTATAATATTTTAACAGCTTTCTTCCGAAATTTCAATAGCCTGAGAGCCTGTTTTGCAAATTTTTTTCAAATTATTTACCAGTAAAACTACGTCCTTTTCGGAGCTGAACACCGACGGCGAAAATCTTACCGTGCCGTCGGGCAGCGTGCCGAGGGTTTTATGGGCCAAAAACGCGCAGTGAAGCCCTCCCCTGAGCGAAAAGCCCGCATCGGAAAGAAGGGTCGCAAGCCTCGGCGCGGGTATGCCCTCGACGTTGAACGAGACTATCGGCACAAAGCGCTCGCCCCTGCGGTAGAGCTTAAAGCCGTCGGCGTTTTTTAGACCGTCGATGAAAATTTCGCAGAGCTCGTCTTCATAGGCGCGTATCTTCGCCATTCCGAGCGTTTCAAGATATTTCATTCCCGCGCCGAGCCCCGCTATGCCCGCGGTGTTGAGCGTTCCGCTCTCCAAAAGCTCGGGCATGAAGCCCGTCTGTTCAAGCTCGCCCGAGGTGGCGCCCGTTCCGCCCTCGATTATTGTTTTCGGCGTGAATTTGCCGTCGGAAACCAAAAGCCCCGTGCCTGTCGGGCCGTAGAGCCCCTTGTGCCCCGCGGTGCAGATGAAATTCATGCCGTCGCGAAGGCTTATCGGAAGAACGCCGCAGGCCTGAGCGCCGTCGACGATGAAGCATACGCCGTTTTCTCGGCAGAGCTTTGCGATTTCGCGAATGGGCATAACCCGCCCCGTGACGTTTGACGCGGCGGTGCAGATCACGCACTTCGGGCCAGACTTTATCGCATCGCGGAAATTTTTCAGAGTCTCTTCGTCTGAGCGCCCGACCATCGCGACGTCGGCCCTGACGCCCTGTTTTGTTAGGGCATAGATCGGCCTTGCGACCGAGTTGTGCTCCATTGAGGATATCACCGCCCTGTCGCCCGAGCGCAGAAGCCCCTTTATCGCAAGGTTTAACGCGTGAGTGCAGTTCTGGGTGAATACCACGTTTTCGACCTCGGCCCCGAAGAGCTTTGCCGCCTGCTCGCGGACTTCAAAAACCTTGGCCGCGGCGTTCTGAGAAAAGGCGTGGCCTCCCCTGCCCGGGTTGCCGCCAAAGCGCTCGATTGCCGTTTTTACGGCCTCGGCGACCGACGGCGGCTTCGGGAAGGTTGTCGCGGCGTTGTCAAAATAAATGTTTCTCATACCGTCCTCCGTCATGTCTTTCTTTCGACTGTCCTGCGATTCTTTGCGGCGATGCCGCGCTTCGCAAGGATATCGGAAATGACGCGAGGGTCGTCTCGAACCCTCAGCGAATATCCGCACCCGACGCGCGTGTTTCGGTCTTCGCGCTCGATCTCGCAATAATAGCCCATGTTGTTGAGAAGGTTCTTGGCTTTCATCGCATAGGTTATTGATGAAACGCTTATAAGCGTATATGTCAAAGCAATCACCCCGTTAAAATCGGTATTCTGCTTTACATAATATGAGCCGCGCTCGGGGTTTGACAGCGGCCGCCGATGAATTTTCGGAAGTCTGAGAAAAAATTTCACAAAACCTATTGAAATACATGGACAAATCATGTATAATATCAATATAGTAGAGGCTGTTGACCGCTTTTTTGGGGCAGATATGCCGATAAGTCAATTTTTTGCGGTGAATTGCCGATTACTACCCATCAAATATTATATTGGAGGTATTTAAAATGGTAAACATTCCCGAAGTGAAGCTCGGCATTATCGCCGTTTCGAGAGACTGCTTCCCCATCGCCCTCTCGACCGCCCGCCGCGAAGCAATCGTCAAGGCTTACGGCGAGGGCATCTACAACTGCAAGACCACCGTTGAAAATGAAAAGGACGCGCTCAAGGCTGTCGCCGACGTTACCGAGCACGGCTGCAACGCACTTGTCGTTTTCCTCGGAAACTTCGGCCCCGAGACCCCCGAGACCCTTATCTGCAAACACTTTGACGGCCCTGTTATGTATGTCGCTGCCGCTGAGGGCGACGGCGATATGATCAACGGCCGCGGCGACGCCTACTGCGGTATGCTCAACTGCTCTTACAACCTCGGTATGCGCCACCTCAACGCCTACATACCCGATTACCCCGTCGGCACCGCCGAGGAGTGCGCCGACATGATCAGAGAGTTCGTGCCGATCGCAAGAGCTGTCATCGGCGTAAAGAACCTCAAGATCATCACCTTCGGCCCGAGACCTCAGGACTTCTTCGCCTGCAACGCGCCCATCAAGGGCCTCTATGAGTTAGGCGTCGAGATTGAGGAAAACTCTGAGCTTGACCTTCTTGTCTCCTACAAGGCCCACGCGGGCGACCCGAGGATCAAGGAAGTCTGCGCAGACATGGCTAAGGAAATGGGCGAGGGAAGATATTATCCCGAGCTTTTGGAGAGAATGGCTCAGTTCGAGCTCACTCTTCTTGACTGGGCCGAGGCTCACAAGGGCGCTCGCAAATACGTCGCTTTCGCCGACAAGTGCTGGCCCGCATTCCCCGAGCAGTTCGGCTTTGAGCCCTGCTATGTAAACTCCCGCCTTGCAAGCCGCGGTATTCCCGTCTCCTGCGAGGTCGATATCTACGGCGCTCTTTCCGAATATATCGGCGCTTGCGTCACTGCCGACGCCGTAACGCTTCTTGATATCAACAACTCCGTTCCGAAGTATATCTATGACGAAGATATCAAGGGCAAGTTCGACTACAAGATCACCGACACGTTCATGGGCTTCCACTGCGGAAATACCCCCGAATGCAAGATGTGCGACACAAGAGCGGTCAAGTATCAGCTCATTCAGCATAGGCTTCTTGAGCCCGCAGGCTCTGAGCCCGATTTCACAAGAGGTACTCTTGAGGGCGACATCGCTGCCTCCGAGATCACCTTCTACAGGCTCCAGTGCGACTCTGAGGGCAACCTCCGCTCCTACATCGCCGAGGGCGAGGTTCTTCCCGTTGCGACCCGCTCGTTCGGCGGCATCGGAATCTTCGCTATTCCCGAGATGGGCAGGTTCTATCGCCATGTTCTCATCAAGAAGAGATATCCTCACCACGGCGCAGTCGCGTTCGCTCACTGCGGCAAGGCAATGTTTGAGGTGTTTAAGTATCTCGGCGTAAAGGACATCGCCTACAACCACCCCGCGGGTGTCCTCTATAAGGGCGAGAACCCGTTCAGCAAATAAAATTTGATACCGATTAAAACTACCCCCCCCCGATGAATTTCGGGGCGGGGGCAGTTCGGTTTGGAGGGAAAATCATGAAAAAAATTATCGCGATGATAATTTTCGCGATGCTCTTGCTCACCGCATGCGGCGAAAAGGTTTACGCGGGAACAGACATCGCCGAGGAATTCGACGGAATTAAAATCAGCCTGCATATGCCCGAGGGCTGGAATTACCGAGCGGTGCGCTCTGACGAGGTTTTTGAGCTTCAGCATCAGGGCATACAGCTTTTCGACGGGGATATCCCAGAGCAGAAAGAAATGTATGACGGCAGGCTTTTTGTAGCCGTCGCCGCAAACGGCCACGCCGAAAGCTATATCGAGAGCCTCGGGGAAGCATCGGAAAAAGAGCTCACCGAGGAAAAACTCGTGACCTCAAAGGGATATAACCTCAGAATAATCAGCGCCGACGGCCTGCCCGAATACGCGGTTTTCGAGGACCTGCCCGAGATGTGCATATTCTTCGGCACCGACAGCGACGGCCTCGGAATGGTCTATAATATCATTAACACGATTAACATTGAAAAGGAGTGACGGCATGAAAAAATCAGCGATTCTCTGCGCGGCGTTGGCGCTCGCCCTCGCGATATCGATAGGCGCGCAGTTTGTCTCAAAGGCGTGGCTCGACACAACTTTCATGGCCGCGGAATCGGTGACGATAACCATCGGCGACAGGAATTATGAGCTGCCGCTTATCGCGCACACCTCGGTGAGGTATAAGACCTCGGACAGCTCGTATGTGCTTGTTTCGCGGGGCAGGCTCACCGACGTTGAGAATTTTTACAGGGGGCTTTACGGGGCCGAGAGCAGCGACGGGAAGCTGACTTTTGTGACCGATTTCGGGGTGAGCTTCACCGTCGAGCGCCTCGCGGACGATTTGAATTATGTGGAGTATGGGGTGGGGACGTGAACCACGGTGTATTTCTGAAGGGAATTTAAAAGGGGGGATCTGCGGGCAATCACCCATTATAATATGTAAATCGGGAGCACCCTGCGGGTTCCCCCGAACCCCGTTTAACAAACTTAAAGACGTGCGTATGGGTTTTAATCAATTTTACCTACGAATCGGTAAAATACCTCTATTTCTTGAGTTCTGGTACCGTCAGGCTCTTTTGTTGCTTAGTGTACGACAATCTTTTCAATCAGTGTGTTGAGCATTTCGGCAGTCAGTTCAGTCGGGTTAGCGTATTGCTTGATTAAAGCAATCCACTTTTCAGCATCGGCGGTTGTTTGCTTTCGGTCGCAAGTTCGGACTTGAGCTTGTCAATCTTTTCAACCAATTCTTGCTGCTCAGCCTGATACTTCTGCGACAGCATTTTAAAGTTATACTCCGTAATATGCCCGCTCGACCAGTCCTCAGACCGCTTTTGTCAAGGGGTAGAATGCAAATTAAAATAGTAGCTAAACATTTTTACAGGAAGACGCTTTATTCATTATTCATATTTAAATGCAAAGACTTATATGTTGCTGTTTGACTATTAACACAGTGGTAATTTGAATAATGTACAAATAAAGATTGCCCCCAGAGAGTTAAATTCCCCGGGGGCAATCTTTCTACTTTTTAAATTTAGAGATGTTTTTAGGAATCTTAGGCTGATAGCTCCAACCATAGCAAGTAGTTTTCAGCGAATTTCTTATCGTAATTTCCGCCAAGGTTTTTATTATTTTGCTAAGCATCGCCTTTTCTCCTTTCTTTAAATAATCCTAATAGCAATAAAAGGCCGTCTGCTGATAGTGTATAGCCTGTAATATACAATCCTGCTGAATAACCCGAAAAAAGAAATACAAATGTTAATAACGCAAATAAAGCGGCTATCATCCTTGCTGACTTTGAATATTTTATTTTTTCGCTTATAGTCAGCGGTTTATTATCACTGCCTAATGGTGAAACGAATAATATGATTGGGAATGAAATAGCAGCAATGATTAATAGCACAGATAAAATTACGGGAACATTTAATTTGTATAATATAAGAAACATAATGTAAATTATTACTGATACGGCAGCACAGGAATCTGCGCTCTCACAGTGATAACCTCCTGAGTAACGCCTTAGAAATGTAAAGGAAATAACAAATAACATACTTTCAAAAAAAGTATGAGTAATCAAAGAGATTAAAGCAATTATAGCTGTTATGAATACCTTTGACAGTAAGAGGATTATTCCATATTTATAGCAATCTAAGTCTTTAACGTCAACTACATTGTCATTTGACAATCTGCTAACAATAAAGCCGGATAATTTTTCAAGCATATTTGCATCTCCTCAAGCAAATATTACAATACTCATTACTTTAATTCAATAAAAAGCAACTGAGTTGCAAAAAATGCATACCGAATTGCATACAATTCAGCACCTCACCATCACATTTGCCGTAAACACCCCGCCGCTTATTTTATGGCTAAACGTCCCGTTATACTTTTTGGCAATATCTTCAATAATACTTATGCCGAAGCCGTGGAAATTTTTGTCGGGCTTTTGGGTTTTTAAGGCAACACCGCACAAAAAAGTATTCCAAAATGAGTATAAATGTGCTATAATATGTGTATGAACAAACAAATAA
>CANQWC010000023.1 GCA_947627455.1 uncultured Clostridia bacterium
GATGAAAGAATAATAAAAAGAATTGTCGGTCATAAGGGTCACGGCGTAACAGAAGCGGTTTACACGCATTATGACATTAACCAGCTTCTGAGCGCGATTGACCTGATATGAAAGGCGGCTGCACATGAAGCGCCGAATAAACCGAACCGACTACAAAAACATATACACAAGGCGACACTATTTCCGCACGGTCATGAAATACTCTCACGAGTTGCCGCCGAAGGTCTGACCCATCCCCCTAAAACGGCAACATGAACTGCTTTAGCTGTCTTACGCAAGACATTTCTTCTTTGCTTAATTTGTTAAAGCAATTTGTAAGCAACCGGTGTATTTCCGCACACGGTCGCGCATGGGTCGCAGATAGCTTTGAATCCTGAATTATATATGACAAATCCCCGAAAATACGCGGTTTTCGGGGATTTTGATATTTTGTGAAATTGTTCGCAAAGGGTAAATTTTTTAACGCTTCGAGAACTGCGGCGCTCTTCTTGCGGCTTTGAGGCCGTATTTCTTTCTTTCCTTCATTCTCGGGTCGCGAGTGAGGAAGCCCGCTGACTTGAGCTGAGGTCTGAGGTCGGCGTTATACTGTAAAAGCGCTCTCGAAATGCCGTGGCGGATAGCTCCCGCCTGACCGGAAACGCCGCCGCCCGCAACGGTGCATACGATGTCGAACTGTTCGGCGACGCCGCAGAGGTTAAGCGGCTGACGGACGATGAGCTTCAATGTCTCAAGCCCGAAATAATCGTCGATATCTCTTCCGTTGACAGTGACCTTGCCGCTGCCCTGATATATTCTCACTCTTGCTACTGAATGCTTTTTGCGGCCCGTGCCGTAGAAATAAGGATTCTTGGATTCGTACATTATTCAAACCTCCTCAATTAAAGCTCGATTGTCTCGGGCTTCTGCGCCGCATGGGGGTGCTCGCTGCCCTTATAGGCTCTGAGTCTTGTGAGCGAATTTGCGCCGATGCTGTTCTTCGGGAGCATTCCCTGAATCGCAAAGGTCATCGCCTTCTCGGGCTCTTTTGCCATCATATCGGAATATTTGTATTCCTTGAGGTGGCCTATCCAACCCGTGTGCCATCTTCTGACCTTGGTGTTGATCTTGTTCCCTGTCAAAACCGCCTTATCGCAGTTGATGATGATAACGTGGTCGCCGCAGTCTTCATGCGGGGTATAGGTCGGCTTGTTCTTTCCGTTGAGAATAGTCGCGGCAGCGGCGGCAACTCTTCCGAGGGGCTTGCCCGCGGCGTCGATAAGATACCACTTGCGCTCAATATTCTGCGGATTTGCCATGAATGTTGACATTATAGTTTCCTCCTGATAATTTAGTCACGGGCGGGAGGTTCTTAACGGGCCGAACACCGCCTTATTCCGAGTTTTATCGGACAACAGTCGATATTATATTACCGCCCCGCCGATTTGTCAAGGGGTTTTCAGAACTTTTTTAAAATATATTTGAATTTCTTTCGATTTCTCTTGATTTCTCTTGATTTTTCTTCGATTCTTGAAAATCATTTCAAAAATTTTCTGCTGTCGAAATTTGTCGAAATCTCTCGAAATCAGTCGAAAGTGAACCAGTCGAACTCGGCCTCGCCCTCGCCCGAAAATTCAAAGTATACCGCCCTCTTGCCGATGATTCCCGCCGTGAGGGGCGCCGTCACCTCGCCCGAATTGATTTCAAGCTCGGCGATAACCCTGCCGCGCCAGCTGTCGAGGCGCACCCGAACGTTCATCGGCTTGTCGGCCTTTGCGCTGAGGGTAACGCTGCTCGGCGAATTTGTGCCGAACTGAAGATATCTGAACCCGACGGTCGTGCCGTCTTTGATGTTCACAATAGGCGCTGAGACCCCCTCGACCTGCTCATAGACCGCCTTGATATAGCCCTGATGAAGCGGGCTGATGTGGCAGGCATAGCCCGCGGAGATTATCTTGTGCGCGTCGATTCCGTTCACGCTTGCGCCCGATGACGTCATCTCGACAGGCTTTGAGGAGACAGGCTCGCCGTTCACATAAGTTATATCGCCGATGTAGATTTTTCCGTCCCTCGCGAGGGCGATGTCGATAGGCTCGATCATGCCCTGACGCGAGAATTCATCGGTGCCCGTCTGGCGGTGATAGAAGATGTACCACTGCCCGTTTATCTCAACGAGGCCGCCGTGGTTGTTGCCCCAACGGTAGGTCTGCTGACCCGTGCCGTCGGGAAGCCTGAGAATTTCGCCGCCGTTGAACGAGATATCTCCGCCGTCCTGATAGCCCTCGAGCGGGCTGTCTGACCATTTATAAGAGAGAAAACCGTTGCAGGGCTCATAGACGCCCAGCTCGGGCACGGGTGTGGTATACCTTTTTGAGTATACATATACATATTTTCCGCATATTTTTCTCGGGCTCGAGGCCTCGAAGAAAGCGTCGCGGCTGTTGATTCCGAACTTGTTGTTCTCGGCGTTCCAAGGGTCAAAGGTGTGGCCAATCGGGTGCTTGTGAAGCGTGCCCTCTTTGATTGTCGCCATGTCGTCCTCAAGCTCAGCGCAGAAGCATGAGCAGAACCCCCAGTAGGCATAGACCCTGCCGTCGTCATCGACCAAAATACCGGGGTCAAAGCCGAGCTTCGTCAGAACGGGGTTCTCGAACGGCCCCGCGGGGTTCTTCGATGAGGCCACAACGATTCTTCCGCCCTGATTCTCAGCGGCATAGAGATAGAAGGTATCGCCCTTCTGAACGACGTCGGGCGCATAGAGAATCGAGCCGTTTGTCGCGGTATAGCATACGCCGTGGCAGGTCCAGTCGGTGAGGTCGGTGAGGGGTGCGCTCCAGACGACTTGGTCGCGGCCGCAGTAGGCGGTTTTTTCGGTGTCGTGCGAGCCGTAGACATAAAGCCGCTTCTCGCCGTTATATTCAAAAACTCGCGGCTCGCCGTCGGGAACGTGCTCCCAGAGAGGGAGATAGGGGTTTGCTGATTTGATTTTTTCTTTCATATGTATACCTCCGCATTGTGATTTTTCGGTTGATTATATTGTACAGCTTGAAGCATATTTAGTCAAGTTTGAAAGTGCTGAAAATCCTGAAAATCCACAAATCTAAATTCTATCTTCTAACTCTCTAACTTCTAATCATCTAATCGCTTGCTTTTTGCCCGAAAATGTATTACAATATCACTGACAAAACTTTTGGGGGAGCTTTTATGGAAGAAAAATTCAACCTTAAGAGGGGAGTAATCTTCGACCTTGACGGCACGATGTGGGATTCATCCGAGGCGGTGACGGCAGCCTATAACCGAAGCCTTGAGCGCGTCGGCCTTGATATTCGCCTCAGCCGAAGCGACGTTATGGCGGTGATGGGCAAGACAATGACCGAGATAGCGCATATTTATTTCGACGCCATCGACCCGAACCGCGCCGAGGACATTATGCTCGACTGCATTGAAGAGGAGAACGAATACCTCAAAACCCACTGCGGAGAGGTCTATGACGGCCTCGAAGATACCCTTCGTGAGCTCGGGCGGCGGGGCTATTTCCTTGCCTGCGTGTCGAATTGCCAGTCGGGTTATATCGAGGCTTTCTATGCCGCCACCGGCCTCGGGAAATATTTCAAAGATAAGGAATGCTGGGGCGGAACAGGCCTTGAAAAGGCGGGGAATATCCGCCTTGTGGTCGAGAGAAACGGCCTTGAATCCGCTGTTTATGTCGGCGACACCCTCGGCGACTATAACGCCACAATGGCGGCAGGGCAGAAGTTTATCCACGCGGCATACGGCTTCGGAAGCGTTCCCGAGGGCACGCCCGCGATAAGCTCGATAAAAGAGCTTCCCGAAGCGCTGGAGCTTTTAGAGGATAGATGATTAGAGGGTAGAAGATAGAAAAGCTTTTCCCGACTTGCGTGGATTTTGCACATTTTGAACATTTTGTCGCTCAGCGTGCGCAAAATGTGCAAAGTTCGTAAAAGTGTCAATCTGTTTTCTGCCCCTCTGCCCTCTGACAGTCTGTATGAATAATAAACATAATACGCATAATTGGGGCAAAAATGCTTAAAATGCGAATTATTCATAAAAGTGTCAATCTGATTTCTGCCCCTCTGCCCTCTGACAGTCTGTATGCATTTTCCGCATTTTCAGCATAATCGACCCGAAAATGTCGAAAATGTCGATTATTCACGCAACTGAAAAATAAAATTGCAAGATTACTTTTGCGATATAATGTATTAAAGTAATTTTTGGTATTTATACTGACACGCATAATCGACATAATCAGCATAATCGGCCCGAAAATGTCGAAAATGTCGATTATTCACAAAAATCGGTAAAAGCGTTTCTATCTTCTAACGTTCTAACTTCTATCTTCTAAGTTGACAAAACAACATCATGATGGTAAAATAAGGGTAAATCCCGAGGAAAAGAGGAGATAAAATGAAGCTCAACACAAAGCAAACCGTTCTGATAGGCTTATCGTTTGCGTCGATACTTGCTTTTTGGCAGTTTTACGATCAGGTGATACCCGTAATTCTGGAAAACCACTTCGGCCGCTCGACGATAGTGACCAACGCAATAATGTCGATTGACAACGTTCTGGCGGTATTTCTTCTTCCGCTGTTCGGCACGCTGTCGGACAGGACGCGGACGAGATTCGGCAAGAGGACGCCCTTTATTCTCTTCGGCACCGTTGCCGCCGTCGCGATGATGGTTATTCTTGCGCTTCTGACCGAATATGAAAGCTTTGCGGGCTTCTTTGTCTGCCTGATGATTCTTCTTGTCGTGATGAGCGTTTACCGCTCGCCCGCGGTGGCCTATATGCCCGATGTAACCCCGAAGCCTCTGCGCTCAAAGGGCAACGCGGTGATAAACCTTGTCGGCTATATCGGCGGAATATTCGCGACCGTCGCGATGACCCTTGAGGTAAAGTCGACCACCCTCGGCGACGGAAGCATTGAATACAACAGCTTTATACCCATCTTCATGACGATAGCGGTGTTCATGCTCATCACGGTACTTATAATGGTGTTCACCCTCAACGAAAACAAGATAGTCAGAGAGGCGAAGATCGGCGAAACAGCCGAGGAGAGGGCGAGCTCGGGCGAGAAGCTTCCGAAGCCCGTAATGCGCAGTCTTTTGTTCATACTTGCCTCGGTGTTCCTCTGGTTCACGGCCTACAACGGCGTTACAACGTCGTTTTCGAGATATTTTGAAAACCGCTACGGAATAGACGCGGGCGGCTCGTCGATGTATCTCACCGTCGCGACGGTTGCCGCGATAGCCTCGTTTGTGCCCCTCGGGGTGATATCCTCAAAACTCGGCAGAAAAAAGACAATTTTACTCGGCATAATCCTGATGACGGTCTGTTACCTCGGCATTTTCGCGATGCCGAGCGCGGGCATAGCGATGTACGCGGTGTTTGCGCTGATAGGAATAGGCTGGGCGGGAATAAACGTAAACTCCTTCCCGATGGTGGTTGAAATGTGCCATAGCTCAGACGTCGGCAAGTATACGGGCTATTATTATGCGTTTTCAATGGCTGCCCAGATATTCACGCCGCTCTTCTCGGGGGTATTGATAACAAAGCTCGGGTATAACATTCTTCTGCCATATGCGGCGGTGTTCTCGGCGCTGTCGTTTGTGACGATGCTCTTTGTCGCCCACGGCGATTCAAAGCCCGAAAAGAAGAAATCGCTCATCGAGAATTTTGATGTAGACAATTAGAGGGTTAGAAGATAGAATTCAGATGAACAGAGGGTAGGGGATAGAAATTCTCTGCCCTCATTTTTATGGATTATAGACATTTTAGACATTTTAGGGTCTATTGTGCTTAAAATGCTTAAAATCCATGCAGAGGTCAGATGGTCAGACGGTCAGAAATCAGATTTATACTTTTATGGATTTTCTGAACTTTCCGCACTTTCCGAATTCCAAAAAATTTTTCTTTGCCGATGCAATATTTCCGCCCGCAAAAGCGTATTACATATATAGGGGGCGCGGACATGCGTCGGAAAAACATCGTAAACCGCATAAAATATTAAAATTTGATTACATTTGCCGAAAGCTATTGAAAATATCAATAAATGGTGTTATAATGCTGAGGTAAAGCACAATCGGTGGTTTATAGTCAAAATTTGAAGCGAAAGGAGTGGCGCTTTAATGGCGGAAAAAGTCGTGCCCACGGCGAAGCCCGTAATTGTCATCAAGGGCCTTACCAAGATCTTTACCCTCGGCAAGGAAAAGGTCGCGGCGCTGAACGGAATCGACCTTGAAATCTTTCCGACCGAGATAATCTGCCTTCTGGGCACCTCGGGCTCGGGAAAATCGACCCTGCTGAACATGATGGCGGGGCTTGAAAAGCCGACCAAGGGAAGCGTTACGATCTACGGCGAGAGGATCGACAAGATGAGCGAGCGAAAGCTTGCCTTGTTCAGGCAGAAGAACATGGGCTTTGTGTTCCAGTCATATAACCTTCTGCCGAACCTCACCGCGATCGATAACGTAAGCCTGCCCCTCGCCTTTGCGGGGGTTCGCCGAAAGGTGAGAACAAAACGCGCAAAACAGATGCTTAAGCTCTGCGGCCTCGGCAAGAGGATGAAGCATAAGCCGACCCAGATGTCGGGCGGCCAACAGCAGAGGGTCGGCATCGCAAGGGCTTTTGTCGCAACGCCGAAGATAGTTTTTGCCGACGAGCCGACGGGAAACCTTGATACCCACACGACCATCGAGATTATGGAGATGATGGTCAGAATGGCGAGGGAGAACAAACAGACCCTTGTCATCGTCACCCATGATATCGAGATCGCGGCCTATGCCGACAAAATCTATCACATCATCGACGGAAGAATCAGCGCGGTCGAGGACAACAGGGATAAACAGATTATCCCCGCCTCTTCGACGAGCGCCGAGCCCGAAGCCGAACAGCAGAAAAATGAAGATGACAAGCCGAGTATCCGCTCGGCAGACGACGAGATTTCGGGAATTCTTGAAAACTTTTCGATTGAAACCGAAGACAAATCGGAGAATAATACGGAGGAAGAATAGAATGAAAAAGTTAATTGTTTTTGTTGTCAGTCTTGTCCTGATGATGAGCTTGTGCGTTCCCGCTTTTGCCGATGAAAGTGCGCCGACAGCGCCCGCTTTCCCCGCAGGGCTTGTTATTGAAAGCGTAAGCGGCAACGGCAGCGTTTCGGCAGGCAGAAGCTTTACCGTCTATTTCAGCATCGACACTGCCGATGAATATTATGGCGGAACGGCTGTCGCCTCGATTTCGGGCAGCGGCTTTACCGTCGACGGCTTCCGCGCGATCTATAATATCGGAACGGTCACAAAGGGCTCGAATTATGCCGTGCCCGTCTTCTGCGCGGCAGATACCGCAACGGGAAGATACCCCGTAACCCTCACCGTTGACTATACCGAGGGCGGCAAGACCGTCACCCTCACTCAGGTGCTCAATATAAACGTCACGGGCTATACCGAGCCCACTATCCCCGAATCTGACGGCAGCGTGAGCCTCGACATTACCTCTGCCCCGAATTACACCGTAGCCGCGGGCGATACCTTTGACGTGACGTTCAGCGCCTACCTCAATAACGTCTATACAAACGGAATCTTCGGCTATGCTTACAGCTACGGCAGGGGCACCGTTTCGGTCTCGGGAACAGGCTTCACCCTTGCGGGCGCGCTTGCCGAGCAGAATATTTCAAGCGGCTCAAACACCGTCACCGTCCTTGTCGACAAGTCGGTTGAAACAGGCCGCTACCCCGTTGTTCTCACCGTAACCTTCGACGTCAACGGCGAAAGCTTCACCGCCTCGCGAACCCTCAATATCGACGTTGAGAACGACACCGAGGAGATCATCGAGCCCTCGGGTTCAAAGTTCAGGCTCACCGCCGCGGCTATTCCCGAGAGCAAGGGCAAGGCGAACCTCTCGACCACCCTCAAAATAAGCCTCAAGAACGATTCCGATACCGTCGCGAGGGACGTTAAGATCACCCTTTCAAACCTCGGCGATATTATTCTCGACACCTATACCGATGTTCTTGAAGCGGGCGACCTCAACGCGGGGCAGACCGTGAACGCCTCGTTCCCGATCAAGTTCCCCGAGGTAATCACCTCGCCCCAGACTACGCTTGTCGCGACCGCCACTTATCTTGTCGACGGCGCGGCCGAGCCTGTCACCGAAAACTTCAACGTATATCTTCAGCAGCGCGTGACCAAGGAAGAGGAGCAGGCCCCCGAGGAAGCTACTCTTATCCCGAAGGTAATCGTTTCTCAGTATACCACCGACGTTGAGAAGGTCGCCTCGGGCGAGCAGTTCACCCTCACGTTCACGCTTAAGAACACCTCGTCGGCAAAAGACCTCTACAACATGGCTGTAAACGTTGAGCCGCAGGGCTTCACAAGCGGCACTACTTCAAGCGGCCCCGTGTTCACATTCATCGACGGCACAAGCTCATTCTATACCGATGTCCTCGAAAAGAACGGCGAGCTTGAATATTCCATCAGGCTGAAATGCTCGGCCTCTGCGGGCGCGGGAAGCTATCCCATCAAGATAAGCTATAACTACCAGTACATGGACAAGGGCGCGTATTCCTCGCCGATGGGCGACGACATGGACCTCAATATCCCCGTCGAAGAACCCATCAAGTTCGACCTCTTGGAGTGGACCCCGCCGACCGAGTGCCCGCTCGACGGCACGGTGATCTCGTTCCAGTATTACAACAAATCCCGCAACCCGATGACAAGCCTCTCAATAGGCATGGAGGGCGACTTTGAAATGCCCACCCAGTACGTCGGAACCCTCAACGCCTCGATGGCCGACTACTTCAACGGCACCATCACCCCGAAGGCTGACGCTCAGGTCGGCGATGTTCTCACCGCGGTTTTAGTGTTCACGTTTGAAGATGCCGCAGGCGAAGAAAAGCGCAAGGAAGAGACCTTTGAGGTCACTGTCACCGAAGCCGCAGGCGGCATGGGCGGCATGGGCGGTGATATGGGCAATTTCGGCGATTTCGGCGACTTCGGAGTCATGGACCCGAGCATTGAATATGACGAAAACGGAATGCCCATAAGCGGCGACAGCGTTGAGGAATCGGGCGGGCTTCCGCTCTGGGCGAAGATAGCGATACCCTCGGCAGCAGGAGTTTTGCTGATCGTTGTAATCGTTGTTGTCGTTAAAAAGGTAAAGGCCAAGAAAGCCTCGGAGGACGATGACGACGACGAATAAACGGCCTCGGCAAAAAGGAGTGTGTTGCAGATGAAAATTTTTGATGTTATCGGCTTTGCGCTCTCAAACTTTTTAAGAAGAAAGGCGCGAAGCGCGCTCACGGTCCTCGGCGTAATAATCGGCACTGCTGCGGTCGTCATAATGCTCTCGATAGGCATCGGAATGAACAAGGGCTTTGAAGACCAGTTAAGCTCATGGGGCAGCCTCAAAGAGATCAGCGTGAGCGAGAAATACGGCACCTATAACGAAGAGACCGATGAATATGAAGAGAACACCTCAAGGGTCCCGCTCGACGACATCACCCTTGACGATATCAAGGCGCTCGACCATGTTCAGGCGGTAAAGCCCGGTATATACGGCTACGGCGCATATCTCATCAAGGACGGCAAGGAAAAGTGCTCTCAGGGCGGAATTGAAACGGTCGACGCGGCGACGATGGCCGACTTTGAATATGAAATACTCATCGGAAGGCTTTTGAATGAGGACGACGTCGGCACGACAAACTTTGTCATGTCCTACAATATTCCGTTCAACTTCTATAACCCGAGGGAGCTCGGCGAGAACGAATGGTTCGCCCCCGTATATACGGGCAAAAACGACACCGAGCTTCCCTTCGACCCGCTCGACGAGAATATAAAGTACCAGTTCACATGGTGGTACGGCTACGGCGAGCAGCCGATGGATTTCTCCCGCCCGAGAATAGTTCTTGAGGACGCAAAGTGCGTCGGCGTTCTGGTTCAGGACAAGGCCTCGGTCGAAAACTATAATCAGGACTACGATTTCTCAATCTACATGGACGGCAAGGGCTATCGTGATATGAACGATCGGCTTCAGAAAAATCGGAATAAGTATTACGGTATCCCCGAGGACGAAGCCTCGACAGGCACGGTTTATTTTGTCAACGGCGTGAACGTTGCCGACAACACCGTCGAAGGAAGAGAGACTGTCTATGACTATCTCACCGTTTTGGTCGACGACACCGACGAGGTCATCGAAGTTTCAAAAGAGATCATGGACCTCGGGCTTGAGGCAAGCTCTCAGATGGACACCCTCGAGCAGGTGCAGGAGCAGACAAAGTTCTTAAGAACGATCCTCGGCGCGATAGGTGCGGTTGCGTTCTTCGTCGCGGCGATATCCATCGCGAACACGATGGTCATGTCGATTTACGAGCGCACGAGAGAGATCGGAATAATGAAGGTCATCGGCTGTAAGCTTGGCGACATCAGGGGAATGTTCCTTGTCGAGGCCGCGATAATCGGCGTCACGGGCGGCGTTTTGGGCGTCGGGCTGAGCTATCTGATGTCAATGCTCGTGAATAAGCTTGCGAGCGGCGGCGCGATGGAGATGTTCGGCATCTATTCCTCAGAATCGGCGATATCGATAATCCCGTTCTGGCTCGACATTGTCGCGATAATCCTTGCGACCGTCGTCGGCGTAATTTCGGGCCTTTACCCCGCAATCAGGGCGACAAGGCTCTCGGCTCTTGAGGCCATCAAGAACGAATAATTTACTTAAATTTCCGCCGCTTGCCGAATTAACAAGGCAGGCGGCAGAATTTTTGTTCAGTTTTCCGAAATTTCTCGGGCGTCTTGACATCTTCGCCCATATACTATATAATAAGGTACTACTGCAAAAATTTTCTTGCGAAGGAGAGATTACTTTGGCAAAGAATCATTATACCTCGGCAGAATTCAAGGAATCGCTCGTGAGGGTCCTCGCGAACAAGTTTGACGTGACCCCCGAGAACGCATCTTACAACCAGGTTTATGAGGCGCTCGCGTCTATAATCGTCCCGATAATGGTCGAAAAGCGCCGCCAGTATACCAACCACGTCCATAGCGTCGGCCAGAAGCAGGTCTATTACATCTCGATGGAATTCCTCATGGGCCGTTCGCTTAAGACAAGCCTTTTCAACCTCGGCCTCACCGATACCGCCGAGAAGGCCCTTAAAGACCTCGGAATAAAGCTTGACTCCCTCTATGAGTGCGAGCCTGACGCGGGCCTCGGAAACGGCGGTCTCGGCCGACTTGCCGCCTGTTATCTTGACGGCCTTGCCACCGACGGCTACCCCGCAACGGGCTATTCAATCCTCTATGAGTACGGAATCTTCCGCCAGAAGATCGAAGACGGCTGGCAGGTCGAGCTTCCCGACAACTGGCTCCCCGGGGGCTCATGCTGGCTTGTGCCGAGAAGGGAACAGCAGATTGAAATTCACTTCGACGGCACTCTTCGCGAATACTGGGACCAGCAGTATCACCACGTCACCCACGACAACTATACGACGGTTCTCGCCGTGCCCTATGACATGTTCGTCTCGGGCTACGATTCCGACGCCGTCTCGAAGCTTAGGCTCTGGAAAGCCGAGAGCCCCGCGTTCGACATGAATATGTTCAACTCGGGCAACTATGAAAAGGCGCTCGGTCAGAACATCGTCGCTCAGGCGATATCCAAGGTTCTCTACCCGAACGACAACCATCTTGAGGGCCGGTCGCTGAGGCTGAGGCAGCAGTACTTCATGTGCGCGGCGTCCATCGGCGATATCGTCAATCACCACATGGCCACATACGGCACTCTTGACAACCTTGCCGACAAGGTCGCGATTCAGATTAACGACACCCACCCGACCCTTGCGATTCCCGAGCTTATGCGAGTTTTGCTCGATGACTGCGGCTATTCATGGGATAAGGCGTGGGAGATCACCACAAAGTGCTTCGCCTATACCAACCACACCGTCATGGCCGAGGCCCTTGAGAAGTGGAACACCAATCTTCTTGAGACGATCGTGCCCCGCGTATATTCGATTATTGTCGAGATCAATAACCGCTACTGCGGCGAGATATGGGAGAAATTCCACGATTCAAACCTCTCTAACAGAATGTCTATCATCGCGGGCGGAAAGGTTCACATGGCAAAGCTCTGCGTCTGCGCCTCTCACCATGTCAACGGCGTCTCTCAGATCCATTCCGAGATCATCAAGGAATCGGTCTTCAAAGACGAGTACAAAAATACGCCCGAGAAGTTCACCAACGTCACGAACGGAATTGCCTACCGCCGCTGGCTTTGCCAGTCCAACAAGCCGCTCTGCAAGCTTTTGGACGAGACCATCGGCAACGGCTATCGCAAGAACGCGAGCGAGCTCAAGAAATTCGAGAAGTACAGAAACGATGCCGAGGTTCTTGCCCGCCTTGCCGACATCAAGCTTAAGAACAAGACCGCTTTCGCAAAATATGTCAAGTCCCAGTCGGGCGTGATAATCGACCCGAACACCCTCTTCGACGTTCAGGTCAAGCGCCTTCACGAGTATAAGAGGCAGCACCTCAACGTCCTGAATATAGTTTCTGAGTATAACTATCTTATCGACAACCCGAACGCAGATTTTGTCCCGAAGACATATATCTTCGCTGCAAAGGCCGCCCCGGGCTATTACCTCGCGAAACAGATAATCAAGCTGATCTGGTCGATGGGCGAGGAGATAAGAAAGCACCCCGCTATCCGCGAGAAGCTCAACGTGGTATTCCTTGAAAACTACAACGTCTCCCTGTCCGAGATACTTATGCCCGCATCCGAGATTTCCGAGCAGATATCGCTCGCGGGGACTGAGGCATCGGGAACGGGCAACATGAAGCTGATGCTCAACGGCGCGGTAACGCTCGGCACCCGCGACGGCGCGAATATCGAGATCGGCAACGTCGTCGGCGAGGACAACATCATCTACTTCGGAATGACCGCCGACGAGGTCGAGCAGCGCAAGAGCGGCTATAACCCGAACCTCTTCTACGGCTCGGATATCGTCATCAAGGAAGCAATCGACAGAATCGAGAGCGGCGCCAACGGCAGCCAGTTCAGCGACGTCGTAAATTCTCTCAAGTTCCGCGACCCATACATGGTTCTTGCCGACTTTGAATCCTATCGCGAGGCTCAGGCCTATGCCTCAAGAACATATCGCGACGCCCCGAAGTGGCAGTCGATGTCGCTGATGAATATTGCGAACGCGGGCATATTCTCTGCCGACAGGGCGGTCGAGGAGTATGCAAAGAACATCTGGAACCTGTAAATTTTGAAAAGTTTTAAAAAACTATTGCAATTTCTCTGCGAATATGCTAAAATATATGGGATTTAAAACTTTTATTGGAGGATTTTTAAATGGCAGCAGTAAATATCATCAGCGGAATTATCCTTTTGATCGCAAGCGTGGCGATCATACTTGCGGTTTTATTCTCTGATACACACAATTCGGGCCTCAACTCGGCCATCGGCGGCTCGTCCGATTCATTCTTCGGGCGAAACGGCGGCAACACCCGCGAGGCGAAGATCAACAAGGCAACCGCGATAATAGTCATCGTGTTCTTTGTTGTGGCCTTGGTGGTCAACGTCGTCTCCGCCTATCTCGGATAATCTGAAGCAGGCCGCCCGTTCACCGCGGGCGGTTTCTTTTTTCAGGGAGGTCACCATGAAAAAACCACTTGTTGTGAGAGTTATCGTGATAGTTCTCGTTGCGCTGATGGCACTCTCGATAGTTGCGTCTGCGTTCTACGCGCTTTTGGCATGAGCAGGGTGGCTATCGGCGGCGGCTGGGACGAGGTTATCGGCGATGAGTTTGAAAAGGAGTATTATTTAAAGCTCCGCGAATTTTTAAAGGCCGAGTATTCCTCGCAAAAAATCTATCCCGACATGTACGACATCTTCAACGCCTTAAAGCTCACGCCGTATAACGAGGTCAAGGCGGTGATACTCGGGCAGGACCCATACCACGAGCCGAATCAGGCCCATGGGCTGAGTTTTTCTGTCCGCGACGGCACCGAGCTTCCGCCATCGCTGAAAAATATCTATAAAGAGCTCGAGACCGACGTCGGCATAAAGCCCGCGTCTTCGGGCGATTTAACCCCTTGGGCGAAACAGGGCGTGCTGCTTTTGAACGCCGTGCTGACGGTTCGGCAGGGCAGGGCGAATTCTCACAAGGGCATGGGCTGGGAGCTTTTCACCGACGAGGTCATCAAAAAGCTGAACGAGCGCGACACGCCGATCGCGTTTATCCTCTGGGGCGCCAACGCCCGAAGCAAGAAAGTGCTGATCACCAACCCGATCCACGGCATTTTCGAGTCGGCCCACCCGAGCCCGCTTTCCGCCTATGGCGGCTTCTTCGGCTCGAAGGTCTTTTCGCGCGTGAACAAATTCCTCATCGAAAACGAAATCCCGCCCATCGACTGGCGCGTGGAGAAATGAAAAGAGCAGACCGCGGGGTCTGCTTTTTGTATGCAAATTAAAAGCTTAGGATCAAGCCCTTTTCAAAGGGCTTGCAGGAATCCAAAGGGCAGCGCCCTTTGGTCGCAGCCCGCAGGCTGCGAAACTCCATACGTAGTGCGCTCCGCAAGGGGTGAATTGAAAAACAGCTCGGTGAGCTGTTTTGAAAGAGGGGACGCCCTGTAAGAGAGGGCGTCCCCTTATGATTCGCAGCTCTGACAAGAGCTGCGCACATTAAGCCGCCGAGCTTGCGAGGCGGCCAGTGTTCGGAAAGGGTGCGGGGAAACCCAGCATGGGTGTCCCCGCTTATTACTACTCAGTCCGCGTGTGATTTTCCCCAGCAAGTAAAAAGTGTGTCGAGGATTCACCCGATTTTCGAGCGTAAGCGAGAAAATTTCAAGCCGCCGAGCGAAGCACGGCGGCAAGTAGCGGAGGGGGTTCGGGGGAACCCGCAGGGTGCCCCCGATTTTATAATCACAGGCGATGGGCTTTTATGTATATGACGCTTTCATTTGGCTAAATTTACCCAACGTCTCTTTTCAGGTGCCCTCAATATGTCACACCTCACTTCCAAAATCTCCCTACCTCCCCACTCTCTTCCTCACTTCCTCAAAGCTCACGCCGAACTTCTCATAAATCGTCCGCGCATAGCCGAACTCCTGCGGCTCGGCGCGCTCAATTCGGTAGAGTCTGCGGTTGTCGTCGGTGGTGTCGACTGTCGTGACGATGCTGACAAGCTTAGTGTCGCCCTCGACCTCTTCGTTGAGGCGGTCAAGGCTCTTCGCGAGCTCTAAAAGGTGAGTTGCATAAACGCCCCTGACGCCGACGCAGCGGAAGATTTTCGTGAGCTCCGTCGCGATGTAAACACACTCGGTCGGCGTAGTCGACTGTATCGATTCGTTCAGAAGCAGCATGCTGTACTTTGTCGCGGTGTCGATGGTCTCCTTGAACTGCTTGCATTCCTGAGTGAACCGCGAGGTATTGAGGCCGACCTCTTCCTCTTTCGGGAAGTGTGTGTAGATGTAGTCGACGGGCGAAATTTCGCAGCTCTCGCAGGGGACGTAAAGCCCCGCCTGAGCGAAGACCTGAATAATTCCGATGGCGCGGGTATAGGTCGTTTTGCCGCCGTTGTTCGCTCCCGTGAGCACGAAGAACCGCCCGTCGTCATCGAATCGGCAGTCGTTTGTGATGATCTTGTTCTTGAGGCTTCCCATCGGGTCTGCGGCGACCATCTGGATATAGAACGAGAGGTCGAAAACGCCTTTCGCGTCCATTCTGCGCTCTTCCATCGGCAGATATTTAGGCCTGCACATCGAAAGCCCCCTTGCGCGAACAGCTTCGATGAGTTTTTTCGCGCCGATATAGAAGCTCAGCTGGGTCTCAAAGGTGAGGATATCCTCGGTCGATTTCTTGAAATATGCTCTGATCGCGGTGTCGAGGTGGCTGATATATTCCGCGTTGACGTCTTTAAGCTCGCGGAAAAGCGGGGCTTCAAGGTCGTTGGTGCCGCCGTTTTCGTTATAAAGCGAGTGGGTCTTGCCGATGGCTCTTCCGCCGTCTCCGACCCTGCCGAACAGCCAGTCGAACTTGCCCTTTTTCTTGATCTTGTCGGTCGATACCGAAAGAAGCATCGCCTCGACGGGTCGCATCATATCGTCAAAGTTAATGCCGACGGTCACGCTTCTGACGCCTTTCGCGAGAATACTCAGGCACTCATCGGTCTCTTTCTTTACCTCTTCAAAGTAGTCGGAATTATACACCGAGGCGAAGTAATCCGCGAGCTCTTTAAGCGCTTTCGAGCGGAACTTCTCCTTATATTTTTCGCAGAACTCATGGCACTTCGTCACGCACTCGATATAGGTGCGAAGGCTTTCAAAGCGCTGATTCAGGGCGAAAAAGCTGTCGGCGAGCCCGAGCTTCTGAATGTTGACGTGCTCGTTGATATACATTTTGTGAACGTTTTCATAGAGCACCGCCTCGAGCGCGGGCACTTCAAGAAAATCTTCCAGAATGTCAAGCCTGAAGTTGAGCGTTTCGGGGTCGGTTGAAAGCTGAGTGAATATCCTCTGCGCGTTGAGGGCATACTCGGGGCTTATCAGCCGCGCGAGCTGTTCAAGCTCAAGGTTTGTCACATAGTCCTGCGGAAGCTTAGCCAGCGCCGCGCCCCGATCAAGGTGTTGGCGCCGCTTTTCTTCCGACGGGTACAAAAGGTCGACTAAATGCTTTTCCTCAGACATAATTTTTCCTCCTTAAAGATTGTCGCTCAGGCAAACGACGCCTGAATTTCTGTCCAAACGGGCGTGAACCCTGCTCGCAAAGCGTTTCTGAATGAGGGTAAATTGTTCCAATTACAGCTGTAAAAGGGCGCCTGCCCGATTTTTATTATCTCGTTCGCGAGCGCCGACGTAAGCGCCGCGGCGATTCCCTGCCTGCGGTATTCCTTTAAAACGTCGATGCCTATCTGCATCATATTTTCCGCGTCCTGCGATGCCCCCGCGAGCCCGACAAGCCTTCCGCCGTCATAAGCCCCGACCGCGATTTTGTCGTTCTGCGGCCTTTTTTGGCAGAGCGCGTTCGACCACTCGGGAAGATAAAGCTCCCCGAAATCCTCGGGCAAAAGCAGGCGGGTCTCATATCGGCAGGGGAGAGGCGCGACCTCATCGCCCGACGGCAGAAAGAACACACATTCAAGCTTCGGCTTAAGCCCCAAGGGCATGAGCGCCTCTGAGTTTATATATGAGCCTCTAAGCGCGTCTGAAACCTCATCAAGCTTATCCTCGCGAACCGAAACGGCGCTTCCGAAGCCGAAACTCACGGCCAGAAAATCGACCTGCTCGGGGTAAAAAACCTTTGCGCCCTCTCGCCGAGCCGACGGGTAAAAGGTGTTCTCGGGCCTGAAAAAATCCTCGGGCTGACAGCCGACGTCTGCCGCCGACTGCCTCAGCGCGGTGTCAAAAAATCTGCGCTTCATTTACTCACCTCACTGCAAGGGCGACAACAATCGCGATATGCGCAACAAGCGCGAGAATATTTATCGCCCAAAAGTAGCGGTGCTTTGTCTTGTGGTGAAACACTTTCATTCCCAAAAGCCCGCCGAGCGCCCCGCCGATCACGCTGAGCCCCAAAAGGGTCTTTTCGCTGATTCTCCATGCGCCCTTTTCGGCCCTATGCTTGTCAATCCCGTAGGCAAAAAAGGCCGCGGACGATACCACGGCCATGTATATAAGCGCGAATTTTTCGGGGTTCATTATTTGTTTTCCGCGATGACCGCAAGGGTGTCGCGCGCGATAAGAAGCTCCTCGTTAGTGGGAACTACCCATACTTCGATCTTTGAATCGGGCGTAGAAATTTTCGTGAGCTTGCCGCGAATGGTCTTGTTATAGGCCTTGTCGATCTTGATTCCGAAGTATTCCATATCCTCGCAGACCGCCTCGCGAACCTCCCAAGAATTCTCGCCGATGCCCCCCGTGAAGAGAACCGCGTCGATGCCGTTCATGGCGGCGGCATAAGCGCCGATATACTTCTTGATCTGATACTGAAGCATGTCAGAGGTGATGATAGCGCGCTCGTCGCCCTTAAGGCAGGCTTCCTGAATATCGCGGTTGTCCGAGCCTATCCCCGAAAGCCCGAGGAAGCCCGACTTCTTGTTCATATATTCCGACATATCGTGAGGGTCAAAGCCGTGCTTCTGCATCACGAATGTGACGGCCGACGGGTCGACAGCGCCGCAGCGGGTGCCCATGAGAATGCCGTCGAGGGGAGTGAAGCCCATCGAGGTGTCGACTGATTTTCCGCCGTCGACAGCGGTGATCGACGAGCCGTTGCCGAGGTGGCATGAGACTATCTTGAGGTCCTTGATATCCCTGCCCATGGCCTCGGCCAGAGCGGCCGAAACAAAGCGGTGAGATGTGCCGTGGAAGCCGTACTTGCGGACGTGATATTTCTTGTAATCCTCATAAGGAAGCCCGAAGAGATAGGCTTTCGGCGGCATAGTCTGATGGAAAGCGGTGTCGAAGACTACGACCTGCGGCGTTCCCGCGGGAAGAACCTTAGTGCAGGCCCTGAGCGCGAGCGCGTGGGGGTGATTGTGAACAGGCGCAAGCTCAGAAAGGCCGTCGATCTGGTCGATGACCTCTTCGGTGACCATGCAGGCGCGGTCAAAGATTTCCGCCCCCTGAACGATGCGGTGGCCGACTGCGTGAATTTCGCTCATCGAGTCGATGACCTTGCCGTCGCCCGTGGTGAGGACCTCAACGAGCTTTTCAAAGGCTTCGGTGTGGGTCGGGAAAGGGCAGTCCTGCTCAAAGACGTAATTTTTTGCGGGCACCTTGTGGCTGACATGCCCGTCGACGCCGATTCTGTCGCAATTTCCCTTTGCGATGACAGTCTCGTCGTCCATGTTGAGGAGCTGATATTTAAGCGACGAGCTCCCCGCGTTGACTACTAAAACAAGATTCATAATGTAACTTCCTTTCTATATCCATTGGAATTTTAATACTGAAAAATGCCTCTTCCGAGTTTATTTATAAAGCCCGAAATGTTTTGCTATCAAATCGCAGACCTCTTCTTTGGTATCAATTCCGTTATCTTCCCTGACCACCGTGAAGAAGCCGCTGTTCGCCAATTCGTCATAATTCTTTTGGCTGTTGATGAGCGCAAGCCCGCGCCGATAGTTTTCCATAACGGCTTCGGGGTCGTCGCAGCTTTTTATAACATCTAAAATAAACTGCTTTTCTGGGTCGTCGCGGTCAAAAAAGCGGTCGACGCTCATGGCCTGCGGGCAGATCATAACAGCAACGCGGTTATAATCCGATATTTCTTTCAACAGGTCGATCGGAATATTTGTATCCACGATAACTTTTTTATCTCTTGATATTGAAATAAGCTCAGCCGCTTCAAATTCGGCGGCTTCTCGCCCCACGCTGAAAACCCATCGCTCATATTCCTCGGGGGAGCGGGTCACAAAATCCTTCCAATCGGTAAGATTATTGAGATAACAGATATCGGGCTGCAAGTCGGGCTCTGCCACAATATCCGATACCGCGCTATGATAATTTTCGCCGCAAAAAATCATGTCAAACTTTTCGGCAAGCATTTTTACCGTTGTCGACTTTCCCGCATAGGCTGTACCCGTAATGAAGTATACGTTCTTCAGATAATGCTTAAGAATGTTATTTGAAATATTCACTTTTTATCTCCGCTTCTAATTTTGGTCTTCGGCTCGGGCAGCTCATCATACGGCAGGAAATTCCGTCAAGAGAGGACAACTGCTCTAAAATAAAGCTCAGAAATTCCTTACTTGTTGACATGCGATATACCTCAAAAGCTCAATTTAATGAAAACCTCAGCGCTGCGTAAAATCCGCAAAAAAATCATCATTGGTATTATATACTATCGCGCAGGAAAAATCAAGAGCCTTGCACCAAAAAAGCCCCTCGTGAGAGGGGCGGTTTTTTATCCGTAACATCTTTTACACGCCGTGAAGCCCAAGCTTTTTGCCTCGTCGAGCGTCACATACATCGGGTCGTCCATGCCGCTGCAACTGCTATTGCTATGATATTTTGTTCCGCTATTAACCTCTCTGATTATAATTTTCTTGCTTTAAAGCATACCGAAATTGGTATCATTTTTGCTTTTTGTGTCTTATCGCTTGTATCTTCGGTACTTTCCATTGTTTCCCTATCATTCTGCTCAATCATCTGTTCAATTACAAAACCAGCTTTTGCAAGTGCATTAACATATGTTGATATTTTACGATTACACAATATAACCTCACTGTCATGAACTGGCATTTTATAATATGACTCGTCAAAATAACTTTTACTAAAAACAAGTTCTCCATTTTCTATCACATTTTTTCCTTCTTCACGCGAAAATGCAACACAATGATACAGAGTATGATTCCAACTAAAAATGAAAATGCCATCTTTTTTTAGGCAAGAAGCAATTTTGTCAAAAGTTCCTTGTAAATCTGTAGTCCATCCAATTCCATATATAGAATAGACATAATCGAAGTAATTAGATGGAACATTCATTTCTTCCATAGGTGTACATATTAACTTTGCACTATACCCATTTTCTGAAAGGAATTTCTCAGCATTAGCAAGCTGATTTTCTGACAAATCAATTCCCCACAGCTCTCCTGCCTTTCTATCTGCATGATATTTTAATGAATGACCGCTCCCACAGCAAATCTCTAACATTCTCTTTCCGGACACATCGCCAAATAAGTGCAATTCGTCCTCAGTTTGAAATTTTACTCCATACTGCGGAAGTGCAGTTGTACCAAACCACAAATCCGCATATGCATTCCAATAAGACTTATTACTATCCACAATAGTATTATTGTCCATACAGAATACCTCCGCTTTTAAAATATAGCGCTTATTTTACCGCAGAACACAAGGGGTTTATAAAATAAATACCCCGTCCTTAATTTTTATTTATACAACCTAACCACCGCTCGTGTCTCGGCGCCGTCCTCCGACTTGAGCGCGATGTTATACCCCGCGCCGTCCTCGCCGAATTCGCAGACGGCCGTCTCGCCATAGGCTATCGCCTTGCGGTAGGTTATCTCAAAATCATTCGCCTCGCCCCGAAGGTAAACCTCCTCGGGCAGAATCCTCTCGGCGAGGTCGAGGTAGCACACGTTGTTCATATGCCTGTTCGGGTCGATGAGATTTCGGTCGATGAAAAATTTTTTCTCGATTGTGTGCTCGGCGATGTCCCGAAGCTTCGGCAGCCACATTTCGCCGAAGTTAGTCCGTTCGGGTTCGCTCTGATATTTCGCGAAGGCTTCGGGGTCCATTCTTTCGAGCTTTCCCGTCGAGGTGTTCAGCCTCGCCCAGTTTGAAATCGCCGCCGCGCAGAGCTCGCCGCTATTATTTCTTATTTCAAATTCTCTCGATGCCGCAACGCCCTTTGTGCCCCTGCTCCATGTCGAGACGTCGACGCGGTCGTTATATTCGGGCCTCTTGAAGATCTTCACTCGGTAAGCGGTCAAAAACCATCTTCCGAAGCTGTCCTTAAAGCCGTCACCGACCGCCTCGCCCTGCAAGCAGCAGGCGTTTTCAAAAAGCCGAAGAATCGCCGAGTTGCGAATCCCGAGGTTTGCCGAGACATCGGAAAAACCGATATAAAAATTTTCGGTGTATACCATTTTTCAGGCTCCTCTCCGCTCAGAGAAGGGGCACTCCCGCCTCCTTGCATATCATTTCGGTCTCGCTGTCCCATACCGAGACCTGAACCTCGCCGATATGCGCCTTGCCGAGAAGAAGCATACAAAGCCTTGACTGCCCGATGCCCCCGCCGATTGTGAGCGGAAGCTCGCCGTTAATGAGCATTTTATGGAATTCAAGCCCCGAGCGCCACTCGCACTCGGCCTTTTTAAGCTGAGCCTTAAGCGATTCCGCGTTGACCCTTATACCCATCGAGCTCAGCTCAAACGCGCAGCCGAGGGTCTCGTTCCACATCAGAAGGTCGCCGTTAAGCGCCCAGTCGTCATAGTCGGGTGCGCGGCCGTCGTGCTTCTGCCCCGATTTAAGGGTGTCGCCGATGCCGATGATAAACGCGGTTTTATGCTCCTTAAGGTATGCGTTTTCGCGCTCCTTCGGGGTCTTTTCGGGGCAGAGGTCTTCAAGCTCCTGCGCGGTGATAAAGCTGACCTCGCGGTCGAGGCTGCAAGCCACATTCGGGTAAATTCTCGTGACGACGTCGGCGGTGTCGCATACCGCGTTCGCTATCTTCCTGACGGTTTCTTTAAGAAAGTCAATGTTTCTGTCCTCAGCCGAAATAATCCTCTCCCAGTCCCACTGGTCGACGTAGATCGAGTGCAGGTTGTCAAGCTCCTCGTCTCGGCGAATCGCGTTCATGTCGGTATAAATGCCCTCGCCGCAGTGAAAACCGTACTCTTTGAGGGCCATTCTCTTCCATTTCGCGAGCGAGTGAACCACCTCGGCATTCCCGCCCGTCTCCTTGATGTCAAAGACGACAGGCCGTTCGATTCCGTTGAGGTCGTCGTTGAGGCCGCGTCCGCCCTCGACGAAAAGCGGCGCAGAGGCCCGCTTAAGGTTAAGCGCACGGCAGAGGTTAAGCTCAAATGTATGCTTGATAAGCCCGATAGCCGTCTGGGTCTCATATGGCCCGAGCCGCGGGGTATACCCCGCAGGTATAACAGTTTTGCTCATAATGTCACTCCAAGGATAATTTTTTGATTTAATGTATTATAGCACCGCGATAAAAGGTTGTCAAGAAACAACCTCCTCATCTCTCCACTCATACCCTTTCACGGTGCAGTTGGGGTGCTTATAGCTGTAAAACTCCTCGTTGGTGAGGTCTTCAAAATATGTGTCAATGACCCTTAACACGCCGTAGTGCGCGACGATGAGCAGCGTTTTGCCGCGGTATTTTTCCGCGATATCCTCCAAAAAGCCGTAAATTCTATGCGCAAGCTGAAGCGTCGATTCGCCGTTCGGGCAGCGCTTTGCGAAGTGCTTCTTGCACTCGATGAAATCCTCGCTGCGCCAGTCGCTGCCCTCAAAATCGCCGTAGTCCTGCTCGATGAGCCGCTCGTCGGTCTCAACGCGCGCGCCGATAATTTTCGCGACGATCTCTGCGGTCTCTTTCGCCCTCGCGAGCGGCGACGAGATAATAATTTCTATCCCGAGGCCCTCGGCGTTCTTCGCGAGCTCAAGCGCCTGAGTCCTTCCCTCTTCGGTGAGCTTTGCGTCGGCCCGCCCGCAGATTTTATGCAAAACGTTCCATTCGCTCTGCCCGTGTCTTGTTGTATAAAGCTTCATTTCGGCCTCCTTGCGATGTCAGCTGAGCCTCAAAATTAAGAAAAAATTAAGAATTAACCGATTGATTTGTTTTTCTGCCGATGTTATAATCTAATCGGGAGGTGTTGATTTGAAAAAATATGTAAAACTTGCCGCTGTCCTTGCCGCCGTCATGATGATTCTATGCTCCTGCGGTTCAAGCATCAGAAGCGCCGAAAATACCGTACGTCGAGAGTTCTTTTGGAATTGGACCTTAAGGGGCTATGAGCTTATCGACCTTGAATATGACGCCGAAATGTCTCAGAAAAGGCTTTATGATCTTGAAGACGGCGAAGACATCGCGATCTTCAAGACTTCATTCAAGACCCCGCACAAAGTCAGCGGCAGCCTCAGCCCCGACCACGTTTATACGGGTTGGACATGGGAGCTCAGGCGCAGCAAACATTCGGGCTGGAAAATCGTCAACTACGGCTTCGGATAATCAAATTCTGTCGATTTTGATGAGGTTCGTGTTGCCCGATGTTCCGTTGGTCATTCCGCCCGTCGTGACTATCGTGTCGCCCTTGTTAAGGCCGAAGGTCTCGCGGGCGTTTTGCTTCGCGGCATAGAAGAGGACATCGGTAGAATCAAATTTTTCGCATATCTTCGGCGTAACTCCCCATGAGAGGGCGAGCTTGCGCCTTGTTTTTTCGCTTGTCGTGAGGCCGAGAATGTCGACAGGGCATCTGAACCGCGACACCATTCTTACCGTCGCGCCCGAAAGCGAGCAAACCGCCATCGCCTTTGCGCCGACGTCGATAGCCATTCCGCAGGTCGCGTGAGATATCGCGTCGACGGTGTTGTGAATCCTGAAGTCAGAGGTCCTGAACCTTTCGGCATAGTCGATGCCGCGCTCGGTCTCCTCGGCGATTTTTGCCATGGTTTTGAGCGCCAGAACGGGGTATTGGCCCGCCGCGGTCTCGCCCGAGAGCATTATCGCGCTTGAGCCGTCGTAAATTGCGTTCGCGACATCTGAGGTCTCTGCCCTTGTCGGGCGCGGGTTGTGAATCATCGATTCGAGCATTTCGGTCGCGGTGATGACCCTCTTGCCCAAAAGGCGGCACTTTGTGATGAGGTTTTTCTGGATCGCTGGGAGCTTCTCAAAAGCGATCTCAACGCCCATATCGCCGCGCCCTATCATAATTCCGCCGCAAAGCTCGACTATCTCTTCAATGTGGTCGACGCCCGACTGGTTCTCTATTTTCGCGATGATGTCGATGTCGTCGCCGCCGTGCTCATGTAAAAATTCCTTGACGTCGAGAACGTCCTGCCTCACCGAAACGAACGAGCAGGCGATAAAATCGACGTCGTTTTCAATTCCGAAGAGAATGTCCGACTTATCCTGCTCCGAGAGGAACACCTGTTTTAAGACCTTCCCGGGGAAAGCCATCGACTTGTTGTTTGAGAGCTCGCCGCCCTCGCGAACGACAGAATGGATCTCCTCGCCGTCGATAGAAGTGACTTCAAAGCGCAGCAAGCCGTTGTTGAGAAGAATTGTGTCGCCGACGGAGAGGTCGTGAGCGAGGCCCTTATAATTGACCGAAACGCGTTTTTCGTTGCCGACGGTCTCCTCGGTCGTGAAGATGAACTCATCGCCCGAATTGAGGAAAACCTTGTCGTTTTCAAACTTGCGAATGCGGTATTCGGGGCCCTTTGTATCGAGCATTATCGCGACGGGCAGGTCAAGCTCCTCGCGCAGGCGCTTAATCAGGTTGATTTTTTCGAGGTGATCCTCGTGGGTCCCGTGCGAGAAGTTAAGCCTTGCGACGTTCATTCCCGCGAGCATCATTTCGCGCAGGGTCTGCTCATCAGAGCAGGAGGGGCCGATTGTGCAGATGATCTTTGTTTTTCTCATATTCAGTACCGTCCTTTCGGAAAAATTCAGTCAACAAAAGTATAGCATATTTTTGCGATGTTGTGAAGAGGGTTTACAAAAAAATTCCCCGCCGAAGCGGGGGATTCGATAGGGCGGTGAGTAAATCGTGCCTATTTTCCGAATGCGCCCTGACAAGGAGGCGAAGCCCTCGGCTCCGCGCAAGCGCGGAGCCGCACCCGCGCCGCAGGCGGCACGGGTGGCCGCGCCCTTCGGGCGCGGCGGGCTTCGCCCGCCCGTTATTCCGCCCGTTCCACGATTCGTAGACTGCCTTCTTTTGCCCGTGGGTTGACTTCACGGCGCCGACGCGTTATGATTGACGCAAAGGAGGTGATCACATGGACAGCGTTAAATTCGGGGCGTTCATCGCCGAGACCCGAAAGGAGTGCGGCATGACCCAGCAGGAGCTCGCGAAGAAGCTCTCGGTGACGAATAAGGCGGTGAGCCGCTGGGAGACGGGCTCGGGCTTTCCAGATATAAATATTCTTGAGCCGCTGGCAGATGCCCTCGGGGTGAGTATTTTAGAGCTCATGCGTTCCGAGCGTCTTTCGGTTCGCGACGAGCAGACCTCTCAGGCGCTTTCTGACACTATCGAGCTTGCAAATCTGCGCCGAGACAGGCGCGAATTCATCATCGCGGCGATGTGGCTTTCGGCCATAGGTCTGATTCTTATTGCGCTCGCGATATTTATGCCGTCGGCGGTTACTGTCTGGACTTTGCCGCTTGCTTTCTGTTCGGTCTCGGGGCTCGGCTGCCTGCTTTACGCGGTCAAAAAACGCCGCAGCGGTCTGCCGTCAGCGCTCTGGTTTGCGGCGTCGGGCGTTTTGCTGACCGTTCCGATAGTTCAAATCGTAATTCTTCTGCTGATGTTTGTGATGACAAACTTTATCGGCTGTTTCTGAGGTGACAGATGAAAAAATCGAATATAATTTTTTCGACCGTGATAATTCTGCTGATGGTCATGTGCATCGCAATTTCGGCGTTTTCGCTCAGCCCGAAGTTCAGGGTATCGATGTTTGTATTCTTCAACGGCGAGAGGCTTGAACGCGCCATAGAATCGGGCGACGGCATACCGATAATCGGCGGCGTCGACGCCATGAATTTTTGGGGCGACGGCATGGACGAGTTTATCCTCTTCATAATAGGGAGCAGGTACTACGGCTGCTATTATTCCCATAGCGGCGAGCCGTACGCGTTTCAGGGCGTCCCCGCAGAGCTCACCAAAACAGGCGAAAACTCATGGGAGTGGCGTGCCGACGGCAATCACGGAAAGACTTCGCGAATCTGCGGAAATTGGTATTATTTTGAAGCTGTTTTTTGAGAAGTGTATTATAAAAGGAGAGTTATCATGAGGCTTTATTTTCTTATCGCGGCGGCGGTCGTGCTGATGGGCGTGCTGTCTTTTTGCGATGCGGGCGCCGACAAGAGCATATTCGGCATCGATGTCAGCGATGCAGAGGTTGTCGCCGACACCGACAGCCACGGCTGGCTCGGCGACGGCGAGAGATATTTAGAACTTAAATTTTCCGATGCCTCGGCCGAAATCGCGATTTCAAAGTCATGGCAGCCTCTCCCTGCGAGCGAGCGCATCACCGCGATAATCTGGGGCGCCGAATTTGAAAAAGACGGCGAGCGTTACGGCGTCGGGCCGTACATGTCGGCAGAGCTGCCACAGGTCAAGAACGGTTGGTATTATTTTGAAGACCGCACCGAACCGATCGACGGTGCAACGCCAAATCTGAACGGCGGTGCGCCCGACAGCGACAGCGCCGCCGATTTGTACCTATCGCCCCCGCGCAACTTCACCGTCGCAGTCTACGACTCCGACACCGCCACGCTCTATTATGTCGACCACGACAGCTGAAAGCAAAAGCCATAAAATTTCGCTTGAGCTTTTTTCAAAAGGCTTGCAGGGGTCAATGAAAGTTGGTATTCCTGTCAAAATTAAAAGTTTTCGATCCAACCTTTTACAAAATGTGGGTGGGGGTCGAGGGGGCAGAGCCCCATCGTCGCGACCGCAGTCGCGAAAACCCATACGTAGTGCGCTCCGCAAGGGGTGAATTGAAAAACAGCTCGGCGAGCTGTCAGTTATCACAAAGTTGGGCAAAGGCGTAAGCCTTTGCAGAACGATGCTGACAAAAGTGCCCTATCCGTAGATGGATAGGGCATCGTTTGAACCCTCGTCGGGTTTTCCCCGCACTTAAAGCCCCTTACCCATTCCCACGCTTACAATCAAAGTAAAACAATCCAATCAATCCGGCGCCAGCTTTCGAAAATGAGTAGGCGTCAGCCCTATATATTGCTATATTAGCCCAAAACCCATAATCCGAGCCTCCGCTTCGTGCCGTTCGCTGATCGTTTATCTCTACCGCAAATTCACTGCCCCCTGTACGTGCTTCAAAACGCTCTTGCACCTTGGCGTCCTTTGTGGTATAATACATCATACATCAACGTATTATGTAACCATAAAGCCCTTAGGAGATTAGCCATGTCAAACTTCACGAAGAAAGCAATTCAGGAGTCCTTTCTGAAACTGCTGACGGAACGGCCGCTGTCCAAGATCACGGTGAAAGATATTGTGGCGGACTGCGGAGTAAATCGCAACACCTTTTACTACTATTTCGAGGACATGCCGAAACTCATCGAAAGTATTGTCGAGGAGGACGCTGCCGAGATCATTCAGTCCTATCCCACAATAGAAAAATTCGAGGACTGTTTGGAGGCGGCGATCACATATGCGCTTGCGAAAAAGCGCGCGGTGCTGCATATTTATCACTCGGCAAATCGGGAAATTTATGAGATGTACTTATGGAAAGTCTGCGATCACACGGTCAATGCCTATGTTACATCTGTCCTTCAGGGGAAAAGTGTCAGGGAAAGCGACCTTTTCATCGTAAAAGAGTATCTGTCAGGTCTTGCTTTCGGGCTCTTCTCAAGATGGCTGAAAAACGATATGAACGATGATATTCGGGGCATGCTTTCACGTTTGACGGAGATCAAAAAAGGAATGATTGAGGAGATGATTCTGCGCTGCGTGGAAGAATAAACAGACAAATGCAGCCGTTTGCCTGAAAATCGGTCATTTTTATATCCCGTGTCTGATTATCGGACACGGGACTTTTTTTGTCCGTATGCAAATCAAAACGCGAAGGATATAATATAAACAAACGAGCAAAGGAGGCTTTTGTATGAAGATGCGCTCGGTAACGCCGATGAGAATCGCTAAGATCGGATACATCGTTATGTCCGTTCTGTTTTGCTTGTCAGGCGTTTTGTTTATCGCTATGCCCGAAATTTCGACGAAAATCATCGGAATTTGTATCGGTATCTCGATGATCCTCTTCGGCATTGTCAGGCTGATCGGATATTTTTCAAAGGACCTGTACCGATTGGCGTTTCAGTTTGATCTGGAATTCGGAATACTGATGATGATTCTCGGGGTGATAGTCCTGTTTAATCCCGAGAACCTGATGGCGTTTATCTGCGTTGCCATCGGTATTTCCATTCTGCTTGACGGACTGTTCAAAATTCGGATAGCTTTCGATTCAAAACAGTTCGGCATCAAAAGCTGGTGGCTGATTTTAGCTCTTGCGATAGTGACAGGGGTGATCGGAGTATTCCTGATTTTTGATTCTGTGACAGGCTCCGAGCTGATGACCGTTATACTCGGGCTTACCCTTCTTTCGGAGGGCATTCTGAACCTGTCTACGGTTATCAGCACCGTTTTAATTGTCAAAAATCAGGCGCCCGACATCATCGAAACGGACATCATTGACATTGACTTTGACGGAAAGGAAAGGTGAAAGCATGAAATTTTCAAAGGCAATCGTAAAATTCAGAATACCGATTCTGATTCTGGCACTTTTACTCATGATTCCCTCGGTTTTGGGGATTATGGGAACGCGAATCAACTATGATATGCTTACATATCTGCCCGAGGATATGGAAACCGTCATCGGGCAAAATGAACTCTTAGAGGACTTTGACAAGGGCGCTTTCGCGTTTTTAATTGTGGAAGATATGCCGGAAAAGGACGTCGCGGCGCTGAAAGAGCAAATCGAGCAGGTGGAACATGTGGATACCGTCCTTTGGTACGACTCTTTTGCAGATATTTCCGTACCGATGGAGCTGCTGCCCGACAAAATCTATAAAGAATTCAATACGGAAAATGCCACCATGATGGCGCTGTTCTTTGACGGCTCCACATCTTCCGACGTCACCATGGACGCGGTGCGTCAGATTCGCGAAATCGCGGGAAAACAGTGTTTCCTGTCGGGGCTTACCGCAATGGTAGTTGACTTGAAGGACCTATGCGAACGGGAAGAACCTATCTATGTGGGAATTGCAGTCGCGCTCGCGCTTTTAGTCATGCTGCTTCTTTTAGACAACTGGCTTACGCCGTTTGTATTTCTTCTGAGCATCGGCATGATGATTCTGATAAATCTCGGCAGCAATTATTTCCTTGGGGAGATTTCATATATCACAAAGGCGCTTTCCGCCGTTTTACAGCTTGCCGTGACTATGGATTATTCCATCTTTTTATGGCACAGCTACAATGAACAGCTTACCAAACAAACCGACCATAGGGAAGCTATGGCAAGCGCGATTCAAAAAACGCTGACTTCCATTGTAGGAAGCTCGATAACTACCGTCGCGGGATTTATCGCCCTTTGCTTTATGTCCTTCACCCTCGGACGCGACCTCGGAATCGTGATGGCGAAAGGCGTTATTTTGGGGGTACTTGGCTGCGTGACCGTTCTGCCCGCCATGATACTTATACTGGATAAACCGCTTCAGAAGGCAAAGCACCGCTCGCTCATTCCGAATATGCGCCGTTTTGCAGGCGGCACGGTAAAGGTTTTCCCGATTTTTCTCTGCCTGTTTGTTCTGCTGATCCCGCCGGCGCTTTACGGATATAACAAAACCAACGACGAAACATATTACAATCTGGCAAAGTCCCTGCCCGACGATATGGAATATGTGATTGCAAACAGCAAGCTGTCGGAGGATTTTGACGTCGCCTCGACGCACATGCTCCTTATCGACAAAAATCTTTCGCCCAAATCCGTTCGGGAAATGACGGACGAAATGGAGCAGGTGGGCGGCGTAAAATATGTGTTGGGGCTTGAATCGGTTATCGGTCCGCGCGTGCCGGAGGAGATACTGCCCGAATCGGTTACGGGTCTTTTGAAGAGCGACAAATGGGAGCTGCTGCTCCTTAACTCCGAATATCCCGTGGCAAGCGACGAAGTCGGCGCGCAAATTGAATCTTTAAATGCCATTCTGAAAAAATACAATCCGACAGGAATGCTCATCGGAGAAGCGCCCTGCATGAAGGATATGATCGACGTCACCTCCCACGATTTTGAGGTTGTCAACGCGATTTCAATCGTCGCGATTTTTCTCATCATCGCCTTGGTGGAACGCAGCGTTTCTCTGCCGTTTATTCTGATTTCCGTTATTGAACTCGCGATTTTTATTAACCTCGGGCTTCCGCATTACCTCGGGCAAAGCCTGCCGTTTATTGCGCCGATATGTATCAGCACTATCCAGCTTGGCGCGACCGTGGACTACGCCATTTTGATGACTACGAGGTACAAGTCGGAACGCTCACGAGGAGCGGATAAAAAAGAAGCGGTAACGACCGCGCTCGCATCGTCGATTCCCTCCATAATCGTTTCTGGCATGGGGCTGTTCGCCGCCACATTCGGTGTTGCGCTCTACTCAAAAATCGACATGATAAGCTCGATCTGTATGCTTCTTGCCCGCGGCGCACTCGTTAGTATGCTCTGCGTGATTTTGATCCTTCCTGCGCTTCTTATGCTGCTTGACAGGGTCATTTGCGCGACCACGCTCGGAATGAAAAAGAAAAACAATACCGAACAGGAGGTAGTTTTGAAATGAAAAAAATTTCTATGAAAATCATCGCGCTCTGCCTTTGTGTGATTTTGGCGGCGAGCGGCATAACGGCGACTGCTTTCGCCGTAAATTCCGACGGAGATGAAGCCGAAAATAAAGAAACCGCAGCCGAAACTGTCGTCGCCGAAGATGAAGCGAGCGCCGACATATCCAAAGACGAAACCGTTTATGTTCTTGCGGGCGCCGACGGCTCGGCTCAAAAAATCATTGTCAGCGATTGGCTCAAAAACTCCCTCGGCAGCGATACGTTGAGCGATAAATCGGAGCTTACGGATATAGAAAATGTCAAGGGCGATGAGTCGTTTTCCGCAAGCAGCGGAGGCGAAATGATTTGGAACGCCGAGGGCGGCGATATTTACTATCAGGGCAGCACCGAAAAAGCTCTTCCGGTTGACATGATCGTTACATATACGCTCGACGGAGAGCCCATCTCGGCAAGCGATTTGGTCGGAAAGAGCGGCAGGGTGACGATTCGCTTTGACTATAAAAACAAGCAGTACGAAACCGTGGAGATCGACGGCAAGCAGGAAAAAATCTATGTTCCGTTTGCGATGCTGAGCTGCGTTATCTTAGACGACGACGTTTTCACAAATGTAACTGTTACTAACGGCAAACTCATAAACGACGGCGGCCGCACCGTCGTTATCGGAACGGCTTTCCCGGGACTTAAGGAAAATCTTGCAATATCCGAAGATAAGCTGAAAATTCCCGATTATGTCGAAATATCCGCAGACGCAAAAGACTTTAAGCTCGGCAATACCGTGACCGTTGCCACAAACGAGCTTTTCAACAGTCTTAATACGGACAAATTCGGTTCAATAACCAAATTGAGTGATTCTGTCGGGCAGCTGCCGAACGCTATGGCTCAGCTTTTGGACGGCTCCTCGCAGCTTTATGACGGGCTCAACGAATTGTTTGAAAAATCAGGCGATCTGGCGGCGGGTATAGATCAGCTTGCTGACGGATCGGAGAATCTTAAAAGCGGCGCCGAGAGCCTTGATTCGGGTGCCGAAGAGCTTCAGGCAGGTGCTGAGCAGCTAAGCGAGGGACTGAATACCTTGACCGCAAGTAACGACGTATTAAACGGCGGCGCGAAACAGGTATTTGACACGCTGCTCTCCACAGCGAACACCCAGCTTGCAGCCGCAGGACTTGAAGTCCCGACCCTGACGGTTGAAAACTATGGGCAGATTCTTGACGGCATCATCGCAAAATCAGGCGGGAACACCTCAGAAGCAGCAAAGCCAATCGTCGCACTTAAATCATCCCTTGACAGCTACAACACTTTTTATCTCGGTCTGCAAAGCTATACGGCAGGCGTTGCCGACGCGGCGGCAGGTGCAAATGCTTTAAAAGCGGGAACGGATAACCTAAAATCCGGTGCTTCCGAGCTTTCCGCCGGTGCTTCGGAGCTGGGCAGAGGTATCCTCGACCTGAAAAATGCAACGCCGGCTCTGGCGGACGGCATCAGCCAACTTCGCGACGGCTCGATGCAGCTTTCCGACGGGCTGAATGAATTCAATGAGCAGGGAATCCAAAAGCTGGCAGATGCTATAGGCGGAAACCTCGACGGACTTATGACCAGATTCCGCGCGACCAAAGACGTGTCGCTGCGCTATAAGAATTTTGCAGGCGCGAGCGAAGACATGGACGGTCAGGTAAAATTTATTTATAGGACGGAGGCTGTTGAGTAAATCGGCAGTTGAGAATGTATTGGCAAGCAATTAGGCGGTTTGAAGCAGCAAGTCTGTCAAAAAGATTTGCTGCTTTTTGATTGCGATGCGGCCATGTTAAAAGGGAAAAATGCGAGATCCCGAAAATTTTTAATCTTTCAGCGGTATTGAGAGTAGAGTGAAAAGAGGTTGAGGGAAAAAGCAGATTTTATAGAGCAAGATTTTACCGCGGTACCAAATTTGGCTATGCACGCGGGGTTTTGTCCAAGAGGGCGAGCAATCAATCGTACAACAACGCAATTAAAACTCTTTGAGGACAAGCGGTCGGTCATTTATGACCGCGACGTCCGAAAAGCAAGTTTTAATGCTTTGTTTGATTGCAAAGCCCGATTGGTGACAAAACAAGCTTGCATTATGCTCAAATTTGGCTGCGCGGGAATCTTGTTGGGGAGTAGCCTTCCCCAAACCCTGCTTTAAATAAAAAAGTTACCAACGTGCCAAATTGATACGTTGGTATTTTTATGCTCAAATTCTGTCTGCACTGGTTGCTTTTTCTCGAATTTAAGTGTTACTGAAGCGAAAACAGTCGTCAAAAAAATTGCACAATAAAGTTGTCATAAATGTCTTGCGCTTTGTGATAAACGGAGAAATTTTAAATTTTCGGCAAACTTTTTTTGAAAGTACCCTGATTTTTGCGAAAAAAATGTACGTTGTATCGTGAGAGGGGTATGTGACACTGTTAATAGGAATTTTACAATCGTGGGGGTGTCCATTCGCTGAAAAAATGTCCGTTTAGTTTGAAGGCAAAAAATTTTTTGATTGGATACCTGCTTTTTGAAGAAAAAATGTACGTTGTAATATGAGAGGGAAAAACTTGTCCGTTGTAAAGTGAGAGGAATCATCAAAGCTCTGTTTGGCTTTTCCGGCGCGAGGAAAATTAGCAAAAAGTTTACATTCGCATACCCGATCATTAGCCAAAATTTTGTCCGTTTAGGGTGAGGGGGGTAACACAAAACTTGAACGCTGTGATTTACCCGACGGAGAGAATTTGCAAAAATTTTCATCTGTTACCTTGATATTTTCCGAAAAAATGTACGTTGTAATATGAAGGGCATATTTTTCATTCACAAAAAATTTACAAAGCTGCATATGGTCGTTCGATGAAAATTTGTCCGTTTAGGGTGATGGGAGCAATACAAAACTTGGACGTTGTGATTTATCCGCCAGCGAGAATTTACAGAAAATTTACATTTGACACCTTGATATTTTTCAAAAATTTGTCCGTTAAAGGTGAGAGGGAGAAATAATTTTGCAGCATTAGTGGACAAATCTGCACCGAGATGTCCGTTATAAAGTAGAGAGATTTTTTGATGAGATTGCCGAAAACTTGGCAAAAAATAATTTTTCGGTGTGGAAGAGATTGAGGAATTGGCAAAATCAAAAAATTAGCGTTGAAGGTAATGCGGAAGATTGTGTTCATATAAAATTTACATTTAAGGTGTCACCATTCGCGCAAAAAATGTCCGTTGTAAAGTGAAAGGAGGCTTTATATGCCAAAGAAATACAACACGCCCAAACGCAGCGTTGTCGTCAAAACTCGCATGACCGAGGAAGAATACGCAGACTTCACCGAGCGTGCAAAGATTTGTGGGATTAGCCAGTCTGAATTTATCCGTCGAGCTATTGATGATGCAGTTATCAAACCTATCATCACAGTTTCGCCTGTCAATGAAAAACTCTTGTCAGCCATCGGTCAGCTAACCGCGCAGCTCGGCAAAATTGGCGGGAATCTCAATCAGATTGCACGGTTTTTGAATGAGCATGGCACGCCATATAACACACTTTATGTCGATGTGCAATCTGCGATTTCCGACCTCGCCGATCTGAAATTTGAAATCTTGCGAAAGGTAGGTGATGCGGTTGGCGACGTTCAAACATTTAAGCTCTAAAAATGCCGACTATGGCGCGGCTGAAAAGTATTTACTGTTCGAGCATGACGAGTTTACAAACAAGCCTGTTTTCGACGAAAGTGGAAGGCTAATCCCTCGTGAAAACTGCCGCTTTGCAACCTTGAATTGCGGTGATGATGATTTCGCCATTGCCTGTATGAAATCCAATCTCCAATACGGCAAAAACCGAAGTCGAGGAGACGTCAAAAGTCATCACTACATAATCAGTTTTGACCCGAGAGACAGTGTTGAAAACGGTTTGACAGTTGACCGCGCACAAGCTCTCGGTGAGCAGTTTTGCCGCGAACATTTCGCAGGACATCAGGCAATCGTTTGCACACATTCCGATGGTAACAACCACAGCGCTAATATCCACTGTCACATAGTTATCAATTCTCTGAGGATTGAAGATGTTCCTCTACTTCCGTATATGGACAGACCTGCGGATACGAAAGCCGGCTGCAAGCACCGTTGCACCGAGGCAGCGATGAACTATTTCCGTGCAGAGGTTATGGATATGTGCCATCGCGAGGGACTGTATCAAATTGATTTGCTCAGTGGAAGCAAAGAACGAGTAACCGAGGGCGAATACCGGGCGAAACGTCGAGGGCAGGCTGAATTGTCTGCAAGCGGTAAATCGACAAAGTTTGAGACGGACAAAGAAAAGTTGCGGCAGGCGATTAGAACAGCACTTGAAGCCGCAACAAATTTTGATGAGTTTGCTGATTATTTGGCACGGCATGGCGTGACCGTCAAGAAGAATCGTGGGCGGCTAAGCTATCTAACGTCAGACCGCACCAAACCTATTACTGCCCGTCGCTTGGGCGATGACTTCGACCTCGCTGCAATAAATGCCGTTTTTGAACATAAATCGCGACAGTTGGCGCAAAATGGAGAGCAAAGCATATCTTCTCGAACGAGTATTCTTGACCGATTACAGACGGCAAAAAATGCGAAAATCGACACTTATCACGACAGTATTTCGCGAATGGTCGATGTAACGTCCGATAAGGGCGCGGGGTTTGAGCATTGGGCTAAAGTCTTTAACTTGAAGCAATCGGCAAAAAGCGTCGCCGAGCTTGAAAAGTATGGTTTTGATTCGCTTGAAGATTTGAAGAACGCTATTGTCATTGCAAAAGCAGATGAGCGTGATTGTAGGGAGAAGCTCAAAGATGTCGAGATTGAGCTTTATGGCAAAAAGGAGCTTCAGAAACGTGTACTTGCGTATGCAAATACAAAGCCTATTCGGGAAGAATATCGGGCATTGAAATCTGACAAGGCAAGGGCAAATTTCCAAAAAAAGCACGAAAGCGAGTTTATCATAATGGATTCGGCAAAGCGGTATTTTGCAGAGCACGGTATAACGAAAATCCCGAGCTACAAGACTTTGCAATCGGAAATTGAAAGACTGACATCACAGCAGAATGAACTGTACGCGGAATTGAAAGAAAAACGCAGTGAGGTCAAGCGGTTGCAAATAATCACGGATAATATAAACCGAACTTTGCACGAAAAATCAAACAAAGCAAAAGACCAAACACAAGAAATTTAAGGAGGATAACAATGAAAAATCAAGATTTAATTGACCTTTGCGAGTGTTACGAGCCACTGGACTTCCCGCCCAAGGAAATTTTGAGGGCATGGAAACGAGAGAGCGAACCCAAACCAGAACCTTATTATGGTACAGAACCGGGCGGTGAGAAATTTTTCTACATAGGGAATACCCGCATCAAGGTTTCGGAACATTTTGCCAAAGACGGTAAGCCATTAGAAGATTTGCTCGAAGATGTCATAAAATATTCTGCAAAATCATCGCTTTAAAGCTTGAAATTACTCCACGCTTATGGTATAATTCTTTTGTATTGTAAGCGTGGGTGTTTATGAAAAGGAGGTTAAAATGACACCCAACAACGCAAAATATAGCACTGCGCTCTACATGAGGTTAAGTAGAGATGACGAAAACTTCGGTGACAGCGTGTCCATAGAAACGCAAAGAATAGTCCTGCAAAAATTCGCGCAAGAGAACGGACTTTTCGTCTTTGACGAATACGTTGACGACGGCTGGAGCGGCACGAATTTCGAGCGTCCTGCATTTCAAAGAATGATGGAGGACATTGAAGCGGGTAAGGTAAACTGTGTGGTTACGAAAGATTTGTCAAGATTTGGCAGGGAACATGTAACGATGGATTATTATCTCGAATTTGTTTTCCCCGAGATGAACGTCCGCTATATTGCCGTCAACGACAATGAAGATACCAACAATGGCTTATCTGATTTTGTCCCGTTCAAAAATTTATTTAACGAGTTCATGGCAAAAGATACCAGTCGTAAAGTTAAGGCTGCTCTTCACGCCAAGTTTGCAGCAGGTGAGCGCACGTTCACAACTGCACCGCTCGGTTATATGCGCCACCCAGAGAACAAGAACAAACTTGCTGTTGACCCAGACACCTCTTGGATAATCGAGAAAATTTTTGACCTTGCAGTACATGGCGCAGGAGCAGGGAAAATTACGAAGATTTTGATTCAAGAAAAAATTCCAACGTCGGGGTATATCAACTACAAGAAATATGGTCAGTTTGCGAAAATTTACGAAAATGCTCCCGCCGAAAAAGCCTATGCATGGAACAT
>CANQWC010000024.1 GCA_947627455.1 uncultured Clostridia bacterium
ATGTTGTCCTCAAGCGTGGCGTTTTTGCCGAGGAGGAGCGAATCGTTTTCGCCGCGCATGCCTATCGTTATGAGGTTTTCAAAGTTCTTGCTGCGCTTTAAGCCGTCGCGCCAGAACTCGGTGATGGCTTCTTTGTTGGAAATAAAGCTCCATGTGTTGTCATCGCCGTACTTTTTATAGATGTGCTGCCACTCGGCGCCCGCGCGGCACATGGGCTCGTGGTGGGAGGCGCCGACGATTATTCCGTATGTATCGGCGAGCTCGGCGTTTTTGAGCCCCGGGCCGTCGTCCCAGAACTCGCCTGTCCACATCGCGGGCCAGAGATAGTTGCCCTTTAACCTTAGAATAAGCTTGAAGACGTGGTCGTAGGCCTTGGCGTTATAGCCGCCGAAACGCTTCTTGCTCCAGCCGCCGAACGCGGGCCAGTCGTCGTTGATGAAGAGGCCGCGATATCTGACCGAGGGCTCTTTTGAGATGAAGGAGTCGATGTCGAGAGAGACCTCGGACTTTTTCTTGGGGACGACGTCGCCCCAATAGACGAGCGGAGAGACGCCGACTCGCTCGGAGAGGTCGAATATTCCGTAGATCGTTCCCCTCTTGTCGCTTCCGCAGACTATCAGCGCGGTTTTTATATCATCGCGGTCTTCAAATGGCCTGTCGACGGTAAAAATTTCGAAGACCTCGCGCATGTCAGATATGCCGTCGGGGCTGAGCTTTGAGCTCGCAATAAGGCGGTCAAGAACAGGGCTTTTGCCGAGCGTCGCAAAAATCACGACGTTTTCGGTGGAAAGCTCATCGGGAGTGGAAACGATTTTCGGCTTTTTGCCGCAGACAAGGCTGACGTCGTTTGAGTGCTCGTCGGCAATAAGCCTTACTCCCTCGAACGCCGCGGCCTCGACGAGAATATCGCATAGAACACCGTTTTTAAACAATTCAAACATTTCATTCTCTCCGTTCAAAGATTTTATCGCTGTTTCAGTATATCATATTCGGGGCGAATTTTCCATAGTTTTTCGGAAAAATTGTTCTTCCCGCAAATTATAGCCCTCTTTATGCAAAGAAAAAGAGCCCGAGACAGGCTCTGAATTCATTGTACTTTGTTTTTGTACTGCTGTTTGGCGCTTTTGAAGCTGTTGATTATCCTGTCTTTGTAGCAGATTCCGACGATGCCCGCGATTGCGACTATTAAGAACATCACGACCGCGATGGCGATATTGCCGTCGCCGAGGCTTGAGCCGAAAACGATGGATATTATCATCGCGGGGGCTCGGGCGGATATCGAGAGAATGAAAAATGTCGAGGGCTTGATCCTCGTCAGCGGGGCAAGGTAGGTAAGGGCGTCCTTGGGCATGACGGGCATCAGGAAAAGAATAAACACGGCGAGCTCGACCTTTTTGGTGTCCTGCAAAAAGCTGAGCTTCTTGATGCCCTTTGAATCGAACAGGGCCTCGACTATCGGCATTCCGAGCCACTTTACAAGGTAGAATACCGCCATCTCGCCCAAAAGAGTGCCGAATATGCAGAGCACCGAGCCCCAGAAGCCGCCGAACAGCACCCCCGCAAGAATCTGGATAAATGCGCCCGGGATCAGCGCGACAACTATCTGTAAGACCTGAAGAACGAGAAAAACCAATACCCCGAGCAGGAGATTATTCTCAACGAGGAGCTCGATATTCTGCCTGCCCTCCTCGCTTGTGAGCATCGGGACTATCGGCCAGCAGAGAAGCGTCAGCCCGACCATCACGACCGCAAAGAGTATAAGCGCAGCTATGCGTATCGCCAATTTGGTTTTTTCTGACATAAAATCACCAGTACATTCCTATTTTCTTCGGAAAAGCCTTTTTCGCAGTTTTTTGACGTAGTAGGCCGACCAGATGCGTATTCCTGAGTCGTAGAGAATCAGCAGGATATTTCCGCAGAGGAGAAAGAGGACCATCGCAAGCTTTGTGAACTCCTCGCTGTCGACCGCGACAAGAACCTTCATCAGTATGAAGTATGACACTATCATCGAGATATTAAACACCGAAAAACGTATCAGATATTTCAGAAATTTCGATCTGAGCCTGTCGGTCTCGATGCTGAGCATCGGGTAGTAGCCGAAAAATGCCGCAAAGAGCATCGCCGATTCCTTCTCGGGCGAGATAAAAAGAAGCAACGCAGAGGCGCTTATATAGGCCGCTATGCCGATTCGCTTTCCGCATTCGATGCTCACGATAAACATTATAAAGCCCGCGATCATCGGGCAGACATATGTAGCGAAAGGTATTACGGCGGCAAGAAGCATTATCAGCACGCAGAGCGCAGACGCTATTCCGCCGAAAGCGATGCTGAAACTCAGCTTGTGCATTGAATTCCGCGCTCCTTTCAGATTATATAATGAAAAAAATTAAGAATCAATAGACAAAAGATTAAGAAATTATTAAGAATATCGCTCAGTCTTTGGCACTCTTGCAGCCCTCGCAGCCGCCGAAAACCTCGGAAACAGGCTCTAATACGGTGCCGCTCTTTATGATGCCGAGGCGCTTTGCGATATCTTCGCTGCCGCGCTCAAAGACGGCTTTTTCAACGCCCTTTACCGCGGCAAGAAAGAGAATGCTCCGCAAAATGCCGTCGGCAAGCATAAGATCGTCGCCGTGGGAGATCATATATATTGTGAGAGCGTCGGCGGAAAGCTCATAGACGCCGAAGCCGTTGACTTCATCGCCGTTGACAGCCTCGGAGACCCTTATATTCGGGTTGCCCGAAAGGCCGAGGTCGGAGATGACCTTTTCATAGCCGTCAAGGCCGTCTTTTTTTATTATCTGAAGCATTTGCGTTCTCTCCTTTTCTGAGACTGTTTTTCAGCGCCGTGAGCTCGGCGGAGGTCAGCTCGCGGTATTCGCCCGGCTTTAACATTCCGAGCCTCAACGGGCCGACAGAAATTCTTTTCAGCCTTGCGACCTCGAGCCCGACGGCCTCGCACATTTTTCTTATCTGGCGGTTTCGGCCCTCGCGAATAGTAAGTTGGAGCACTACCCTGCCCTCCTGTTTGTCAAGGACCTGAACCGATGCGGGGAGAGTCTTTTTGCCGTCGATGACGACGCCCTCGCTGAAGGCTTCAAGCTGATCTTCGGAAATATCGGGGCGGACAGTTACCCGATAGGTTTTTGAAATGTGGCCGCTCGGGTGCATTATTTTGTTCGCAAGGTCGCCGTCGTTGGTGAACAAAAGAAGCCCCTCGGAATTGCGGTCGAGCCTGCCGATCGGGAAAACGCGCTCGGGGATATCCGAGATGAGATCCATCACGCACTTTCTGTCGAGCTCGTCGGAGGCGGTGGTGACGTAGCCGCGGGGCTTGTTGAGCATGTAGTAGACGAGCTCTCGCTTTGTCGGGGTGGCGAGGTTTACGCCGTCGACGCTTATGATATCGGCCGAAGTGTCGGCCTTATCGCCGAGCTTGCAGGGGTGCCCGTTGACCCTTACCCTGCCCTCGGCGATGAGCTCTTCGGCTTTTCTTCGCGAACAGTAACCGCTGTCGCTGATTATCTTCTGAATTCTTGTTTCCATTTTATGTCACTTCCGATGTCGTTATCGCGGCGATTTTAACTCCTCTGAAAGGCCGATGTCGGATATCGCGAGGATACCGCCGTCAAGATAATAGATGACCTGACCGACAGGCTCGCCGCACTCGGCGGGGGCGTAGATAAACCTCGGCAAAAGGACAGTTTTCTCGACCCTCTCTCCGTCGCCGCTCGGGACGGTGACACCCTTTTCCTCGGAAATCAGCTCAGCGGTGTCGGACGTTCCGCCGACCGCCGCGACCCTGTATGTCTCGCCGCCGAGGTCGACATGCTCGAGCACCGAAAAGCCGTGCTCGAACATCGCCTTGTGGTCTATCCAGTCGGTCGAGTCGCTGAGAGTAACGCAGATGAGATTCACGCCGCCGCGCTCGCAGGCGGATATAAGGCATCGGCCCGCCTTTGTGGTGAAGCCCGTTTTTACGCCGTAGACGCCCTCGCAGCCCTCAAGAAGCTTGTTGGTGTTGCCGAGCCAAACGCTTCGGCCGCCGAGGTCGAGACTTATTGACTTGGTTCCGCAGATCTCGCGGAAAATCGGGTTTTTCAGGGCATAGGCGGCAAGCTTGGCCATGTCGTATGCGGTGGAATAGTGGTCGTCGGTATAGTCGTCGAGACCCGACGGCGTCGCAAAATGAGTAGAGCTCAGGCCGAGCTCTTCGGCCTTTTTGTTCATCATCGCGACGAAATTTTCAACGCTGCCGCCGACAGCCACTGCCGCGGCGTTTGCAGCGTCGTTGCCGCTCGGGAGCATCATTCCGTAGCAAAGCTGCCTTTTGGTGACGGTGTCGCCCTCCAAAAGACCCATTGATGAGCCCTCGACTTTTATCGCTTCGCTGTCGACGGTGAACGGGCTGTCAAGATTGCCCGATTCCACCGTCAGGATTGTGGTCATTATTTTTGTCGTGCTCGCCATCTGAAGCTTCTGCTCCATGTTCTTTGAGTCGACGATTCGGCCGCTGTCGGCGTCCATTATCACATACGCCTTGGCGTTAGTGATGACCTCGTCGGCCCGTATATTTATACAGATAACGGTCGCGATTGCGCATAGACAGATCAGGCAGACGACCATTTTTCTGATGTATTCCATAAACTCACTCCTCCGAATTGAGATTCGGAAGTTAGTTTATGCGGCGAGCTCGGAAAAATACGCGGGATTATTCGGCGCTGTTTTCGGTCGGAGCGTCGGTCTTGTTCTTTGAAATTATGCCCGAAATTTTATCGACAACATCGGGAATAAGCGCCAGAGCGGCGTTTTCCTTCGGGGCGTTGATTGTCATCTGGAGAAGCTTTACGTTGCCGTCGGGCATTATGGTAATAAATGCTATCGGCTGAATCGAAACTCCGCCGCCTGCGCCACCGCCGAAAAGCTCGCCCGCCTGCTTGGTCGGAAGATCGGAACCGCCCGAACCGAAGCCGACAGATATCTTTGAAACGGGAATTATCGTGGTGCCGTTGCCCGTTACAATCGGCTTGCCGATGACCGTCTCGGTGTCGGCCAGCTCCTTTACCTTTTCGATGGCTGTTTTTACCAGAACTTCAAGGTTTGTGCTTTTTTCGCTCATTTTGTTTTCTCCTTTGCCTTATTTTCAAGTTTTTTCATGCTCTTTCTGATTTTAAGATAGTAGATCCCGACATATGCCGCAAGGGCGATGACCGCGCTCGGACGGACATATATCGCGGTTTTATAATAAAGCTCGGTGACTTTATTTTCAAAATCGCAGGTGATATCGGTCTTGTCGATCTTCACGCTGAATATGCAGCATAAAAGCGCAAGGACGTTGTAAAACACCGCGTTGACCCTGCCGAAATTAAGCCCCGCTTTGTATGGGTCGTCGCTGCCGATTTTAAGCTCGAGGCGAAGGCCGTAGAACCTTATCAGCTTCAAAAGCTTTCGGAAAGCTTTTTTGCCCGCGGGAATGTACTTTTTGTACTCGTTGAACTGCTCTAAAAGCGTGGGCTTCGGGGACTTTTCTTCTACGGAGGTCTCGGAAGTTTCGTCGGAGGGTTCCTCGGTTTTTTCTTCTTCCGAGGGCGACTTCTCGGCCTTGTCGGACTCGGCGGCGGGCGCAGCGGGTTCTTCGGTGGAATCAACAGCGGGGATCTCGCTGAGCTCGTAATCATCGGAAGAGGAACTTTGAGCATCGGAAGCTGCGTCGGGAGTTTTATTCGGAAGAGAGAGCTTGTAAAGCGTAAATCCGAAATACTTTACAACAAGGGAAAAGCGCTTGAGATCGCCCTCTATATAAGCTTTTACGGAAAAGTGAAGGAGAACGGTCAGAAGTATTACTATCGCGGCGATGACGCCCAAAATTATCCACAATACAGTCATATCATTCCCCTTTCGCAGATTTTTTAATCAGGTCAGTCCTCGGGCTTGCTTACGTCGTCGAAGGTCATCTGGGAGTTGTCGCTCGGGAGCGGCGGGAGGTCGGCTATCGACGCAAGGCCGAAGCACCGCAGAAAATTGGCGGTGGTGCAGAACGTCACGGGACGCCCGGGAACATCAAGGCGGCCTGCCTCCTCGATGAGCTCTTTTTCAAGAAGATTTGAGATTACGCCGCTTGAATCAACGCCCCTGACGTCCTCGACAAAGCTTCGCGTGACGGGCTGGTTGTAGGCGATGATAGTCAGCGTTTCCATCGCGGCGGGCGAAAGCGTCGCGGTGCGCTTCGGCTCAAGAGCCGCCCTTATGTAGGGCGCGAACGGCTCTTTTGTGGCGAGCTGGTAGGAATTCTCAAGCTTTAAAACCTCGAGCGCCGAGCCTCTCTCGGAATAATTCGAGTTGAGCAGCGACACAAGCTTATGCATGTCCGAGACCTCGACCCCTGCGCCGAGAGCAAGCCGCTCAAATTCTATCGGCTCGCCGCTCGCAAAGAGAATGGCCTCGATTATGGAAATCTTTTCGTCAAGTTGCATTTTTATGCCTCGCTTCTTCTATGCCGCCGTTGTTCGCGGTCAAAGGTTATTTCGGTGTTGTCGTCGTTGAGGGTGATTCGGCCCGACTTCGTGAGCTCTAATATTGCGAGAAACGTCGCGATTCTCTCGGAACGGTCGGTCATGCCGTCGTAAAGATGGGTCATCTCGCAGCGGCCCGTTCGGTAGAGCTTTCTTAAGACGTAGAGAATCTTTGAGCTTACCGAGACTATCCTCTTTGAAACTATCGGGCGGAAAACCGACGCCTGAACGGGGCTTGTCCTGATCTTTCGGCCCGATATGCCGAAGTATGCCGCCAAAAGATCTTCGGGGTCGTGGGTCTGGGTATAGGTTTTTACGGCGGCGATCTCGGAGGGCTTCTTCACAAAGACGACATCGCCGCAGTAGTTCTCGCGAAGACGCGCGGCGGCAAGCTTGCAGAGGGAATACTCGATGAGCCTGCCCTGAAGCTCCTGCTTGAGCTCGTTCGCTTCCTCGTGCTTCGGAAGAAGGGAAAGAGTTTTTATGAGTATGAGCCTTGCGGCCATCTCAAGAAACTCGCCCGCGTATTCAAAATCCTGCTCCTCGATGCCGTCGATGTATTCGAGGTACTGATCAAGAAGAAGAGAGATTTTTATGTCGTTGATGTTCAGCTTGTGCTTTGATATCAGGAAAAGCAAAAGGTCGAGCGGGCCCTCAAAGCTGTCGAGCCGATAGGAATATATGGCGCTCATTTGAATATCACGCCGAAGAGAAGATCGACCCAGAAGAACAGCAGCGTGAACAGGTCGTAAACCTTCGAGACAAGCCATGAGAGCGGGCCGCTGAGGATTCCGAGGTAAATCAGGGCAAAGAGGCCGATCTGGATATAGTTGGTGTATTTATAGAGGAAGGCGTTTGCCTTTGCGGGCAGGAAGTAGGCAAGGATATTCGAGCCGTCGAGCGGACGAATCGGCAGGAGGTTGAATATCGCGAGGGAGAGGTTTATTATCGCGAAATAGTCGAGCGCCATCAGGGCATAGCTTATCGCGACCGCGGCGGCTTGGCTCAAGAGAACCCTCGCGAAGATGTTATAGAGCACCTTTGAGGCAAAAATGCCTATCAGCGAGCAGATGAGGTTTGATAGAGGGCCCGCAAACGCGGTTATCGCCATGTCGCGCTTGTAGTTTTTGAAGTTCCTCGGGTTCACGGGGACGGGCTTTGCCCAGCCGAAACCGAAGAGAATCAAAAGAACCGAACCGACCGGGTGGATATGGGCGAGCGGGTTAAGAGTAAGCCTGCCCGCGATAAGCGCGGTATTGTCGCCGAGCTTTTTAGCGGCATAGCCGTGGGCATATTCGTGAATCGGGAGAATGGTGAAGACTATCAGTAGCCTTATGCAGAGCATGATCACAAGGTTCGGGCCTGTATTATTCAGAAGAAAAGACAAAAAAATCACTCCTTGGGGTCTTGAAAATGAATCGGTTATTTTTATTGTACTATATTTTTCAGAAAATAGCAAGTTAAAATGGAAAGATTTGAAATAATCAAAACTTTTTTCAGAAAACACTTGCATTTTATAAAAAAATTTGCTAAGATATACTTTGTGATTCCATGAACAAAATAAAGGAGGTGCTCCTCATGGCTAAATGCGAAGTTTGCGGAAAGGGCGTTACTTTCGGAATTAAGGTTTCACACTCTCACCGAAGGACAAACAGAACTTGGAAACCCAATGTAAAAAGAGTTAAGGTTCTTAAAAACGGTACCCCCTGCCACATTTATGTTTGCTCTCGCTGCCTCAGATCAGGCAAAGTCACAAGAGCATAATAACCCGACAATAAAGAAAGCCCGAGCGGGCTTTTTTTATTTTGCCGTGATTTAAAGTCAGAACTTTTTCGCGTTTTCAAAGTAAACAGTCTTGGTGAACGGGTCGAAGCTTAGGCCCTCGACATCGTCGTCAAAGGCGCAGACGGTGGGAAGATACCAGAGCGGGATAAAATGATACTCGGTGATTATCGCGTTCTCGGCCTCGGAACAGGCATAGCTTGCCTCGGCCGAGGTCTTGAAGCCTCCCCTGCCCTGCTCGGCGGCAAGAGCTTCGGGAACTCTGATTCCGAACCTTGCCTCGGAGCCGAAGGGCTCGATGAAATCAAAGGCAGAACCCGAATCGGAGGAAACCGCCGCAAGGATTATATCATAATCGCCGCTTTTGAGCATGTCGGCGTAATCCCTGTCGTTGACTATCTCGATGCCGAAGTGAATGCCGAAGACGGAATACCACGAGTCGATGAGGTCGTTGAGAAGGTAGGCGTAGCCAAAGCTCTCGGGTACGGTTATGTTCATGCCGATGAGGTCGGATTTTTCACCGTCGGAGAGCGCAAAGCTCCAGCGATATTCGGCCATTGAGGGGCTGGGCGATGAGGCTTTCGGGTCGAGGCGGGAGGCAAAGCCCCTTGATAGAATGGCGGGCTCGCTCGGGACAAGGCCGAAGGCGGGCTTTAAAATATCCGAAACAGGCTCGCAGAGGGATGCGCTGTCGGTGGCGAGGGAGAAGATTTGCCTGATCTCGGGGTCGGAAAAAGCCTTGACCTTTTCGTTGAAAATCAGGCCCGAGACGGCGGTGTAGCCGAGAATGCTGCCGCTTTCGGTGTTCGGGACGCTACCTGCGGGATAGACAAAAGCCTCGGTGGTGCCGTCGAGAAAGTCGCTCTCGCGCTCGGCGTCGTCCTTCTCGGTGAGGTAGTTTATGCCCGCGGGGCTGACATAGCTTATTTCACTGTAACCCGAATTTCTTCTGAGCCTGACATAGTTGTCTTTGCCGTAGGGGTCGTGCTGCCAGAATCTTACATAGAATGGGCCGTTTGAACAGGTAGTCTCGGCCTCGAGGCCGTATTTTCCGCCCGCTGTTTCAAAGAAAAGCTCGCAGCAGGGCATCGACGGGAGCTCGGCAAGAAGATATAAAAACTCACTGTTAGGGTAGGCAAGCGTGAACTCGACGGTGAAATCGTCAGGCGCCCTGACGCCGATCTCTTCGGGGGAAACTTCGCCGCGGTTGGCAGCTTCGGCATTTAAAATGCAGAAATATTTCTCAGCATGTGGGGATTCGGTCTTTGGGTCGAAGAGGCGGCGGAAAGCAAATACGAAGTCGTCGGCGATGACGGGGGCTTCAAAATCCCCTGCCGCGCACCAGTTATAGCCCTTTTTCAGGCTGAATGTGTAGGTCAGGCCGTCGGAAGAGATAGAGTAGTCGTCGGCAATTCCGACCGCGAGGCGGTCGTCGCTGTCGTAACGCATCAGGCCGAAATAGAGATTTCGGGCGATCATCGCGGAGTTTTCGTCGTCTAAGAGCTGGGGGTCGAAGGTCTCGGGAATAGAATCTATCGCGATTTTGAAGATGTGTCCCGTGCCGTCATCGACAAAAAAGCCGACGACCTTATCGACAACACCGCAGGCGACAAAAAGCGCCGACGAGCATATCATAATAACGAGAAGACCGAGGCGCAAAAGCGCGCGTTTACCTGCGCTCATGCCTTGAAAGCGGCGTCGACGGTATCGACAGCCGAGGAAATGTCGCCGAGAATAAGCAAAACGACATATCTGCCGTAGGTTAAAATCACGCCGTTTTCAATCTTTTCGGCCTCAAACGGAGCATAGCCCTCAAAGTCGTGATAGCGGGCGTCTTTGTAGTCGGCGAGGATCTTCTCGGCCTCGGAGACGTAATCGGAATCGGTGAATTTGAACACCGCGGCGATGTCGGCATAGCCGCCCTTGCCGCTGTATGCGCAGGAAAAATCCTCGACCTTTTCAAAATCAAGGCCGAATACGGCTTCGGCAGTGGCTTCGTCGCAATAGGCAGTTTCGGCGATCTCCTGACCGGAGGTTATCTCGCTCATAAGCTCGGAGACATCGGGCTCGGCGTATTCGGAACAGGCGGTGAAAAGAAGCATCGCGCAGAGAATTATACATAAAAGTTTTTTCATCAAAGCACCCCGATCATGAGACATGGCTCAGTATGTAGTCGGAAAGGACGGTATAAGCCGAAAACTTGAAGTGCAGACCGTCGTTTTCGGCGAGGTCGTCGGGAAGACAGCCGCTTTCATTCTTTAGCGCCGAGCTTACGTCGACATATCGGACGGCGTTATTTTTGGCGTAGTCAAGAAGCTTTGAATTCAGCTCGTCGATGTCGGAATTCTTTATCGGGGATTCGAGCGAATTCTCCTTTCCGACCGTGACGGGCGGGGTGGAAAGTATGTAAAGCTTTGAATCGGGGCAGGCAATCCTCACCTTATTTAAAAACGCCTGATAGTCCTGATAGATATCGGCAACGGTCATGTAATCGGCGCCGTTTGAGCCGAGCATTACATAGATGTTCTTCGGCTTTATTTCATCGAGCGCCTCGATGACTGTCACCGAGCCGTAAGCGGTGTCGATTTTTTCGGTCTCGATCTTTGAGACGGACATCGCGATGCTCGACAAAACATTTGACGACGGGACTATTTCATATGAAGCCATGCCGAAGGTTATGAAGTCGCCGATGAATACGCAGTCGTTGAAGTATTCTGCGCCGAGGGGTTCGCACTCGGGAACGGGGTTGGTTATATCCCCCGATTCGGGAGCGGCGGGAGCGTCATCGGGAGTATCATCAGCCGCATCGCCCGAGTTTACGCTGTTGAAAAAGGTTATCTCGCGGTCCTGAGAAAGGACGTCTTCAAGAGTCACCGACTTCATGTATTTATAGAACATCAGCCCGAAAATAAGAATCACGCCGAAGAAAACAACGCTGAGACGGTATCTTATCCTCAATTTCTTCTTTCTTGTCTGCTCGTACATATTGCACCCCGAGAAAATAATTTAAGCCGAAAATATCTTTAGGATATATTATATAGCAAAACCTGAATTTTTTCAAGGAAATTCCCGAATTTTAATAAATTGTAACCGCTCTGTAACCATATTCTGAACTTGTCTATTGAATTTTGCGAAAAAATGTGGTAATATTCTTTTCAGACTTCTATTTTACATATAAGGAGATTTATACCGATGTGCGGAATAACAGGTTTTACCAACAAAATCGGCAACGCCGATGAGATCATCGAGAAAATGATGGACGCTATCAAACACCGCGGGCCCGATTCGGAAGGAAAATATATCGACGACGGCATCGCGATGGGGTTTCGCAGGCTTTCGATAATCGACCTGTCGACGGGCTCTCAGCCGCTTTTCAACGAGGATCGCTCGCTTGTTCTGACCTTTAACGGCGAGATATATAACTATCAGTCTCTGCGCGAGGAACTTATTCGGGCGGGGCACTGTTTTTCAACCAACACCGACTCGGAGGTTTTGCTTCACGGGTATGAGGAGTGGGGCAAGGCGATGCTGCCGAAGCTTCGCGGAATGTTCGGGTTCGTTATCTGGAACGTTCACACAAAAGAACTGTTCGGCGCGAGGGATTTCTTCGGCATCAAGCCGCTCTACTACACAATGATGGGCGACAGCTTCATCTACGGCTCGGAAATCAAGAGCATTCTTTTGCACCCCGACTTCAAAAAAGAGCTCAACGAGACCGCGCTTGAAAACTATCTGACTTTCCAGTATTCGCCCTGCGAGGAGACCTTCTTCAAGGGAGTATACAGGCTTCTGCCCGCGCATTGGTTCACCTATCGCGAGGGAGAATTTAAAACAGGAAGATATTGGAATATCAACTTTGACGCCGATGAAAGCGTGACCCTTGACGAATGGGTGGAAAAGATCTCGGAGACTTTCAAAGACTCTGTCGAGGCGCACAAAATCGCAGATGTTGAGGTCGGGAGCTTTCTTTCGAGCGGCGTTGATTCAAGCTATGTCGCGGCGGTCGCGAACGTCGACAAGACCTTTACGGTCGGCTTCGGCGAGGACGAAAAATATAACGAAATAGGCTATGCCAAGGAATTTTCAAAATACATCGGCAAGGAAAATATCTCGAAAGTTATAACCCCCGAGGAGTATTGGGAGACTTTCCCGAAGATTCAGTATCATATGGACGAACCGCTTGCGGACCCGTCGGCGGTGGCGCTTTATTTCGTCTGCAAGCTTGCATCGGAGAGCGTAAAGGTTGTTCTCTCGGGAGAGGGCGCCGATGAGATCTTCGGCGGGTACAACATCTATAAAGAACCCGACGACGTGGCGATTTATAATAAAATCCCCCGCCCTATCCGCAGATGCATCGGAAAATGCGCCGAGCTTCTTCCTGCGCACCGCGGGCTTAACTTCCTGATCAGGCGAGGAAAGGACCTTGAAGAGAGGTTCATCGGGAACGCGTATATCTTCTCGGAAAAGGAGAGAAAGTCGCTTTTGAAGATAAAGACCGACGCGCCCGACGCCAAGGTGATAACAAAGCCGTTTTATGACAGGGTCGCGGGGAAGGATTCGGTCACGAAGATGCAGTATCTCGACCTCAATATGTGGATGACGGGCGACATTCTTCTCAAGGCCGACAAGATGTCGATGGCGAATTCTCTTGAGCTGAGAGTGCCGTTTTTGGACAGACATATCATGGCGCTGGCGGAAAGAATACCGAAGGAATACCGCGTGACAAAGGAGAATACGAAGTTTGCGATGAGAAAGGCCGCGCTTGCCGCCTGCCCGCCCATCACCGCAAATAAGAAAAAGCTGGGCTTCCCCGTGCCTATAAGGGTATGGCTCAAACAGGACGAATACTATAATAAGGTCAGAGCGGTATTTGAAAGCAATCGCGCTAAAAAATTCTTCAACACCGATAAGCTTGTGGAGCTTCTTGACAAGCATCGCGAGGGAAAATATGACAACTCGCGAAAGATTTGGACGGTGTATACATTCCTCGTCTGGCACGAGGTATACTTCGGATAATAACAGCAAAAAAGCCGCTCGGAAGCGGCCTTTGCTTATTCATTGACGATGAATTTCTTTATGCTCTCGAGGAAGCCGCCGCACTCGTCGGTGTGGGCAACGACATCAACAGGCCTTGAAAGGTCGAGACTGAAAATGCCCATTATCGACTTGGCATCGATGGCGTATCTTCCCGAAATGATGTCGACATCGTAATCGCAGAGAGTTACCGCGTTCACGAAATCTTTGACATCGTTTATAGTATTGAGCCTAATCTTGACGTTAGCCATAATCATATCTCCCTATGTATAAAAATTTCAATTCAAGTATAGCAGTCCGAAAAATCCCTGTCAAGAGTTTTGGCGAGATTTAATCTTTTTCGTGACTCTGCGCAAAATATCGGAAGGATAAGTTATGTTTGTTTGGTACTATACGTTCGGCTGCAAGGTCAACAGCTATGAAACCGAGCTTCTGAAAGCCAATTTCGAGGCGCACGGAGATATCGCGGTGCAAAGCCTTAAAGACGCGCAGATCTGCGTTATAAACAGCTGTACCGTCACTTCGCAGTCGGATTTGAAGCTTCGGCAGCTTGTTCACAAGATCAGGCGGGAAAACCCGTCGGCAATAGTAGCGGTGTGCGGGTGCTATCCTCAGGCATATAAGGGCGCGGCGGCAGATATCCTCGGGGCGGACATTACCGTCGGGCAGGAAAACAAACAGGACCTGCCGAAATTGGTTGAAAAGTATGTTGAATCGGGAGAACGGATTGTTGAAATTCCTGTTGAAAAGCTGTTATATCCCGCGGGCGAGGTCATGCCGAGGGGCATCGCGAAGACAAGGGCGATAATCAAGATTCAGGACGGGTGCGACAGGTTCTGCACCTACTGCATTATCCCCTATGCGCGCGGAAGGTCGCGCTCGAAGAGCATTGAGGCGATCGAGGCCGAGGCGAGGACGCTTGTTTCGGCGGGGCACAAGGAGATCGTCGCAGTAGGGATAAACATCTCGGACTACGGCAAAGGGACGGAAAATAACCTTGCGGACGCCCTTGAGGCGATTTCAAGGAGCGGCGTTCAGAGGATTCGGCTCGGCTCGCTTGAACCCGAGGAGCTTTCCGAGGAAATAATCGCAAGGTTTTCGGAGATTCGGGGGCTATGCCCGCATTTTCACTTGGCGATTCAGAGCGGCTGCGACAAGACACTCAGAGAGATGGGAAGAAAGTATGTAAAGGCAGATTACTTGTCAGAAGTTGAGCTTCTGAGAAGGTATTTTCCGAACTGCGCGATAACGACGGATATAATGGTCGGATTCCCCGGCGAGAGAGATGAGGATTTCAGAGAGTCGCTTGAAACTGTAAAGGAAATTGCCTTTGCAGATGCGCATATATTCCCCTACTCAAAGAGGGCGGGCACGCCTGCCGCAAAGCGCACCGACGCTGTTACGCCGAAAATCAAGGAGGAACGCGCAAGAATAATGGCCGAGGCGGTCGCGGAATCTAAGAGAAAATATCAGGAAAGTCTCATCGGGAAGACGCTGAGCGTTTTGTTCGAGCGAGAAAAGACCCCCGACTATCATCAGGGGCACTCGGCTGAATATCAGGTTGTAAAGGCAAAGCACTTTACCGACACTCTCTTCCGCGAGCTCAGAGACGTGAAGATAACTTCATGCAGCGGCGGGGTTTTGTTCGGAGAGATCGCTCAGAGATAGTACATATAGAGCTGGCATTTGAGCATGCCGTTGTAAAGCTTTCGCTTGCGGTCGGCCTTTTTGCCGAAGAATTTTTCAAATTCCTCGTGGGGCGAAATTATGTAGCAGGGGTTCTCCTTCGAGGGGTTTAAAACCTCGCCCATTTTTCTGTAAAGCTCTTCAGCTTGACGGACTTCTAACATTCGCTCGCCGTAGGGCGGGTTGACGACGGTTATAGCGCCGCTTATCGGCTTGAAGCGCGAAATATCGCGGTTTTCAACGGTTATATATTTTTCGACGCCTGCGTGAGCGCAGTTGGAACGGGTGAGATTTACCGCGAAGTCGTCGATGTCAAAGCCGTAGGCCCTGAACTCGGCGGTGCGGATATCGGCCTTTGCGGCGTCGCGCTCGGTTTTCCAGACGCTCTCGGGAATCGACTGCCACTGCTGAGCGGAAAAGCTTCGGTTAAGCCCGGGAGCGATATTCAGGGCTTTATAGGCCGACTCGATCAAGAGCGTGCCGCTGCCGCACATGGGGTCGCATACCGCGAATGACGCCCGAACCCTCGCAAGATCGACGATTCCCGCGGCAAGCGTCTCTTTTATCGGGGCGTCGTTCGAGGTTCTTCGGTAGCCGCGCTTGTGAAGGCCATCGCCAGAAGTATCGAGATAAACCGTGACCTCGTCTTTTAAAATATTGAACTGGATTCGGTGCAGGGGGCCTGTCTCCTCGAAGCGCTGAACGGGATATTTTGTTTTGAGCCGCTCGACCGCGGCCTTTTTTATTATCGATTGGCAGTCGGGAATGCTGAAAAGCTTGGATTTCAGGCTATGGCCCTTGACGGGGAAGGCGTCTTTTTCGGCGATGTAGCGCTCGAATTCAAGCGCTCGGACGCCGTCGAAGAGTTCAGTGAACGTCTCGGCATGAAAGCTGCCGAGCTCGATGAGCACCCTTTCGGCCGTCGCGAGGCGGATATTTGCCCTCGCGAGGATATCAAAACCGCCGTCAAAGGAGATTCGACCGTCGGAAACGGTGAGATTTTCGCCGCCGATTTTTTTGATCTCATAGCTCAGGACGCTTTCAAGCCCGAAATGGCAGGGACAGCAAAGCCTCATTCTTAAACCTCTTTTCAAAAGAAAACCGCTGTTGAAGCGGTTTCCCGATATTTAATAACTTCCGTCTTTGAGAATGTCGAACACATAGGTGTAGTGGTTTCCCGTGAGCTCTTCGTAGCGGTTGGTGTCGACGCCGTCGCAGACGATGACCGAGTTGCTTGCGGGCTCTTCGCCGAGGTGGTCGCCCGAGCAGACCCCCGGGATATTTGTTCGCTTATAGAAGCCGATGGACGTGCTCTCGCAGTTATTGCCCGCGATCAGGCCTGTTGCGGTGCAGAACTCGCGCTGGACGACGTTTGAGGACTCCTGGAAGGTCTTTATCTCCTCGGCTTCGGCGATGTCGGCAAAGACGTTTTTCCAGATCTTTGCAGAGCTTATATCGGTGCCGATGTCGGCAGGAATGTCATATCCGACCCAGAGGCCCGTGACATACTCCGGCGTGCAGCCGATGAACCAGATGTCTTTCCAGTCGTTTGTGGTGCCCGTTTTCGCGATGAGCTCGACGCCGTCAAGCTTTGCGGCGCGGCCTGTTCCTCGCGAGCTTGAAACGACAGTTTCCATCATTCGGTTCATGACATAGGCGGTGCTCTCGGAAATAACCGTTTCGCCGATGAAGCTGTGCGAATAAATAACTTCGCCCGTGCTGTCAAGGATTCGCGAGATAAAGGTGGAATCGTGGTACTGGCCGCCGTTGCCGAAGATCTGGTAAGCGGTGACGATATCTTTAAGAATTACGCCGTTTGTGAGCGCGCCGACAGACATCGGCGAACGCTGAACGTCGGTGCTGCCGTTCTGATAGAGCGCAAGGGTGTTCAGGTGGAGCTTGTAGTAGAGCTGCTCAAAACATGCCGACGGGGTGAGCATCTCGACTATCTGGGCCGCGGTGGTGTTCAGCGAGCGCTGGAGGCACTGATAGGTGAAGTTATACTCGCGGGTCCAGCCCGTTTTTGTGTTCGAGGTCGAATAGTTCTTCGGCCAGACGCCGTAGCCGTTCTCCATCGAGGGGTCCTCGAAGAGAAGCGGAGCATCAAGAAACTGAGACGACCAAGTGATGAGGTCCTTTTCAACCGCGAGGGAATAGGAAGCTATCGGCTTTATTGACGACCCCGGCTGGCGGACGGACTGGGTGGCGCGGTTCAGGCAGAGCGGGCTCTCTTTTTTGCCGATGCCGCCGACAACGCCTAAAATTCTTCCGTCATAGTCCATGCAAATGAACGCGCTCTGGGGGAAGTCCTCGCTGCCGTCTTCATTAAATGTGGTGTAGTCGAGATATTTGCGCTCGAGCTCCTTCTGAATGTCGAGGTCGACGCAGGTATAAATCTCATAGCCGCCCGAGCGAAGCTTCTGATAGGCTTCGTCCCAGCTGATGCCGTATTTATCCATGAAGATATCGCAGCACTGGTTCTTTACGGCGTCGATATAGTAGGAAGATACGTTGTCGAAGTTGTCATAGACCGAAACGGCGGTGGAATCGTAGCCCTCCTCGCTCGCCTTGTTATAGACCATGCTGCCGACAAGGTGCAGTTCCTCATTCAGGGCGATGTCGTATTCATGAGAGGTGATCGCTCCGTTGTCGAGCATCTGGTCGAGGATATACTTTTTGCGCTCATAGTTGCTCTGAGGGTAGTCGATCGGGTCGTTGTAGGTCGGGCTCTTGGTGATGGCCGCGATGCACGCCGCCTCGCCCAAAGAAAGCTCGCTGACGTCTTTGTTGAAGTAGTAGTTTGCCGCCGCCTGAACGCCGTAGATGTTGTTGTTCAGCGGGACGAGGTTGAGATAGGTCTCAAGGATATCGTCCTTGGTGTAGTTCTTTTCAAGCTGAACAGCGCGGTAGAGCTCGCGGATCTTTCTCGCCATGCCCGAGGCAAGGCCGTCGTTAAGATCGGCGCGGTCGTCGGTTATATTCTTGACGGTCTGCTGCGTGATGGTGGAAGCGCCGCGCTTGCTGCCCTTTGAGAATATATCCCTGACTGCGGAGAGAATGCCCTGAAAGTCAACGCCGTCATGGCTGTAAAAGCGCTCGTCCTCGGAATAAACAATGGCGTCCTGAACATACTGGGGTATGTTCTCAAGGCTGCACCAGATGCGCTTCTCGCCCTCGTTTGACATCAGGTCGTAGGTTATCCACTCGCCCTCGTCATTCTGAGCATAGATATAGGTGGTATAGTTGTTCGAGACGCTGTCGAGGGTTATCTCGCTCGTGCCCTCCATGAGGTTCACGATATAAACCGTGAACGCCGAGCCGATTATCGTCGCCGAAAGAACGCCGACCAGAAAAACGCAGAGCAGGCACATCGCAACAGCGCCCAGAAGCTTTTTTATCGGGCGAAAGATCTTTCGGGCTATTCTTCTTGCCTTTTTTATAAAAGCGGTGAAATTTTCCATTCATACTCCCCTTTCACAAACACAAACACTTCTTTTCGGGATATCGCAATTATAACATATTTGGGCAAAAATGTTAATAGGAAATCAAAAACTGTAACCTAATTTTAATATTTTCAAAAAAACGGCAGGAGACAGTGTCCCCTGCCGCCGAAAAGCAAGATTACTCAGCAGCTTCCTCCGAAGTTTCCTCAGAAGCTTCCTCAACGGGCTGATCGTCCTCGGCCTCTTCAGTCGGGGCGATGAGCGCCCTGATCGAAAGGCTTACGCGCTTCTTCTCGAAGTCGCACTCGGTGATCTTGGCCTTGACAACATCGCCGACAGAAAGGAAATCTGCGACGTTGTTGACGCGCTGATCGGCGATCTGGCTGATGTGGATAAGGCCGTCGATGCCCGGGATAATCTGGGCAAATGCGCCGAAGTTGGTGATCGAGACGATCTTTGCGTCGACAACCTGACCGAGCTCATAGTTGGCCTTGAAGATGTCCCACGGATTCTCGGACTGCTTCTTGTAGACAAGGGAGACCTTGCCGTTCTCGGTGTCGATATCCTTGATGGTGACTTCGATGTGATCGCCGACAGAGACAACGTCGGACGGATGCTTTATTCTCGCCCAAGAGAGGTCGGACTTTCTGACAAGGCCGTCGACCCCGCCGACATCGACGAATACGCCGTAATCGGTGATCGACTTGACCTCGCCCACTACGGTCGAGCCGACGGCCGCGTTCTCAAAGAATGCGGCACGCTTTGCGGCCCTCTCCTCGGCAAGAACCTTTCTTATCGAACCGACGGCACGCTTGCGCTGCTCGTTGAGCTCGATGATTTTGAGGTTCACGGTCTGTTTTAAAAGTGTGTCAAGGCCGACGTCAGCTCTAACGCCTGTCTGAGATGCGGGAACGAATACGCGCATTCCCGATACGACGACGATAACGCCGCCTTTGATTACGCTCTGTACGACTCCCGAAACGGTGGTATCGTTTTCAGCCGCCGCTTTGATCTCGTCATAGCCTTTCTGGGCGTCTATCTGCTTCTTCGAGAGATAGACGATTCCCTCGACGTCGTTGATCTTGGTGACAATTACGTCAATTTCATCGCCGACGGAAACGACATCTGAGGGTTTTGCGTTCGGGTCTGAGGAAAGTTCAGACTGAGGGATATATCCGGTGTGCTTAGTTCCGATATCGACGATAACTTCTGTTGCGTTGACTGCAGTGACTATGCCGCTTACTCTCTTTCCGGTATATATTTTCTTGAAGGTCTGCTCAATTGCTTCTTCAAAGTTGAACTCCTCTTCTTTTGTCAGAATTTCGGTCATGGTTTTTTGTACCTCCTTAATAATATACGCCGGAGTTGACGCGCCGGCCGAGATCCCGAAAGATCTCGCGTGTGAAAAATCAATATCCTTTAAACCCTCGGCGTTCTCAATCAGATAACATTCGGTGTTTCGGCTGCAAATATCATACAGCTTTTTGGTGTTCGAGCTGTTACACCCGCCGACGATTATCATCATGTCGCTTTTCTTTGAAAGCTCAGCCGCTTCGGTCTGCCTCTTCAGTGTTGCGGAGCAGACGGTGTTGTAAACCGTCACCCCTTCCAGCGAATTGGCAAGGGTACTGCAATTTTCCCACATATCAATATTATAAGTTGTTTGTGAGAGAATTGCAACACTTTTTTTAAATTTTTCACAAGTTTTTCTTATAAGTTTCATCATTTCGTCGGCATCTGAGAAAACATGGCACTCATTTTCGGCATATCCGACAATCCCCTTGACCTCGGGATGATTCGGATCGCCCGCTATAAGTATCACATCGCCGCGTGCGGAGCACTCTTTCACAATCTGATGAATCTTTTTTACATAGGGACAGGTGGCGTCGACAACCCTCGCGCCGATATCCATGAGCTGTTCATAGACGCTCGGCCCGACGCCGTGGGAGCGGATTATTACTGTATCCGCAGTGGTAACGCCGTCAAGAGAATCTATCGCCCTGACGCCGACCCTCTCAAGATCGCTCACAACATCGGGGTTGTGAATTATCGGGCCGAGGGTGTATACCCCTGTATATTTTTCCGCGGCTTCGTATGCAAGCTTCACCGCCCTGTCGACCCCGAAGCAGAAGCCCGCGGTTTTTGCAACCTTAATATCCATTGTCTTCAAGCAGCCCCGCGATCGTGCTCATTATTCTCTCGCCCGCCTCGCGAAGCTCGGTCTTAGACATTGAGGTGATTTTAAGCTCCTCGGGGCTGAGTGGCTTGCCGAACCTGACGGTTATCTTTGAGCGGAAATGTAGATGCCTCTTGAAAGAAATTCCGACGGGGTAAACGGGAACGCCGCACTTTGAAGCGATGAACGCAACGCCGCTTCTTGCGCGGCCGATTTTGCCGTCCTTTGAGCGGGTGCCCTCGGGGAAAATAGTGAGGTTATAGCCCTTTTTGATGTAGCTCTCGGCTCTGCTCAGTGAGGAAACATCGGTGGCGCTTCGCCTCGTCGGAAAGCCGTGAACAAGCTTTATCGCAAGATTGAGAACGGGGATATCGAAGAGCTCGGCCTTGGCCATGAACGATGAGATATATTTTACCCTTATCGCGATGAGAATCGGGTCGAACCATGTCTGATGGTTTCCCGCAAGTATCACCGAGCCGCTCTTCGGGAGGTTTTCGGTGCCCTCGTATTTGATGTTGAACGCGATGTAGAACGGTATCGCAACGATGAACCTCAGCACCGCGTAGAAAGCGCGGCGGTAGAAAGGTATCACCTTGAAGGTTTTTCTCTTCGCCGCGTCGATGAGCGTCTCGATTTTGTCGACGACTTCATCGACAGACATATTCGTGGTGTCGATCTCAACGGCGTCGGCGGCCTTTTTCAGCGGCGCGGTCTCGCGGTGAGAATCGTTGTAGTCGCGAAGGTTTATGTCCTTGAGAATATCCTCATAGACAACTGTCTGACCTTTCGCGACAAGCTCGTCATATCTGCGGCGGGCCCTCTCCTCGGCAGAAGCGGTCATGAAAACCTTGACGTCGGCGTTCGGGAGAATCACCGTGCCGATGTCGCGGCCGTCCATGATTATGTCGTTTTTCGCGGCGATATCGCGCTGGAGGCCCAGAAGAAACTCGCGAACGGCGGGAATCGCCGAGACATTTGAAGCCGCCATAGAAATCTCGGGGGTCCTGATTTGGTCGGAGACGTCTTCGCCGTTTAAAATCACGCGCTGGGCGCCGTCGATGTATTTGAGCTCGACGCTGATGTCTTTCAGAAGCGGAACGACAGCCTCGGCAGAATCTGCCGCGGCGCCGTTTCTGACGGCATAAAGCCCTATCGAGCGGTAGAGCGCCCCTGTATCGACATAGACATAGCCGAGCCTTTGAGCCAAAGTCTTCGCGATGGTGGATTTTCCCGCACCGCTCGGCCCGTCGAGTGCACAATTAAGTCCCATTGTCAAACTTCCTTTTTCTGTTAATTATATCATAGGCGGCAGAGTAAGCCGTCGAAAATGCGATCGTGAGGTTGTAGCCGCCCGTGAAGGCGTCGCAGTCGATAATTTCGCCTGTAAAGTATAAATTCTTTACAAGCTTTGACTCCATCGAAGAGGGGCTTATCTCCTTCACCGAGACGCCGCCTCGGGTTATGATTGCCTCATCAAACGGGCGCAGCGCCTTTGGGGTCAGCGAAAAGCCTTTCAGAAAATCTATGATAGCATATCTTTGCTCTCTTGTCAAATTCGAGGAAAGCTGCGATTTATCAAGGTTTAAAAGCTCAGTGGCGAGCTCTGAAAGCTCTTTCGGCAAAAGCCTGCGGAGCATTTCGCCGAGGTTTTTTCTCGGGCTCTCTTTTATTTCGCGCTGCAAACGGAGGTCAAGCTGTTCGCGGCTCAGGGCGGGTTTTAAATCGATGACAAGCTTAAAGCCTTTACAGGCATCGATGTAGCAAGAGGCTGAAATCGCGAGCGGCCCGCCGACGCCGTAGGGCATGAACGTGAGCTCGCCGAGTTCGCTCATGAGCGGTTTTTTCGGCTTTGAGAGGTCATAGAGGCTGAGGGTGACGTTTTTGAGCGTCAGCCCCGAAAGCGCCGCGCAGAAGTCTTCTTCGGTCTCGATGGGCACCAGCGACGGGCGAACCTCGGTGACGGTGTGGCCGCACTCTCGGCAAAGAGCATAGCCGCTGCCGTCGGAACCCGTTTTCGGGTAGGACTTTCCGCCCGTTGAGAGCATCACAAAATCGGCATAAAGCGCTTCACTGCGCGTTTTGACGCCGACCGCAGCGCCGTTTTCGAGAATGATTTTTTCGGCCTTATCGCGAAAAATCTCGACGCCGAATCTATTAAGCTCGGCGATTATTGCCTCGGCAACATCGTCGGCCTTATCGCTCACGGGGAAAACACGTCGGCCGCGCTCGGTTTTGAGCGGAACTCCCCTGCCCTCGAACCAGCTCATGATCTTCTCGGGCGGGAAGCGGTTCAGGGCGCTGAACAGGAATTTCGGGTTGCGGGGAACGTTCTTCAAAACCTCTTCGGGCGGGCAGTTGTTTGTGAGGTTGCAGCGGCCTTTGCCTGTTATTCTGAGCTTTCGGCAGAGCTCGCGGTTAGGCTCAATTATCGCGACCCGAAGGCCCGCCTCGGCAAGGTTAGCGGCGGCAAAAGCGCCCGATGCCCCGCCGCCGATGATTACAACGTCGTATTTTTTCACCGCTCGCCGCCGTTCTTTTCGTAGACCTCGTATTCCTCCCAGATTCTGTCAAGCTGCTCGAAATTGCGGGAAACGAGCTCTTTATTCTGAATAGAGATCGCGACAATAAGCGCGTTTATGAGGCTTAACGGCGCGACGAGAGAATCGACAAACGAGACCATGTCGCTCTTCGCCAAAAGCGCCTTGTCGGCCTTTTGGGCGATCGGCGAGTCGTTTTGGTCGGTGATGGCTATTGACTTTGCGCCGATGTCGCGGGCGTAGTTTATCGCCAAAACGGTTTGTTTTGAATATCTCGGGAAGGATATACCGATAAGGACGTCGCGGGAATTCATGTGCATGAGCTGTTCGTAAAGCTCGCTGCGGCTGCCCGTTTCGATGACGGTGACGTTCGTGAGCATGAATTTGAAATAATAGCCCAAAAACGACGCGAGCGCCGCTGAGCTTCTTATGCCCATGATGTAGATGTGCTCGGCGTTGACGATGAGCTCGACCGCAGAGCTGAAATCGGAGGGGTTGGTCTCCTCAAGGGTGCGCCTGATCCTGTCGATGTCGTGCATCAGAACGCTCTTGAAAACCTCGTCGCGGCCGAACCTGTCGACGCTTACCTCGATTCTCTGAACAGCGGTCAGGCGGGTGCGCATCTCCTCCTGAAGCGCCTTTTGCATTTCGGGATAGCCGACATAGCCGAGCTCGGACGCAAAGCGCACGACGGTTGACTCGCTTACGCCGACGGTCTCGCCGAGCTTTGAAGCGGTCATGAACGCCGCCTTGTCATAGTGAGAAAGAATATAGTCCGCGATCTTGCGATGGCCCTTTGAAAATTCGGGTATGCGCGAGCTCAAAACCGCGAAAAGATTGCCGTTCATAATCAATCACTCCCCCATCAGTCTTTTTAAAAGTTCGCGCATTTTATCGCGGCGGCTTTTTGTTTCATCGCGAAGGATTTTGAAGCCCTCATCGGTTTTCTCGACGATGTCGCCCTCGCGGCAGTCGGAAGGAAGCCTGTCCCTCGGAATGTCGATAAAGCCGCTGTCGGTTTCGCAAACCGCGATATCGCCCTCAAAGCGCTCAACTGTCAGTTTCATCATTTTCCGCCTGTTCCGAAACGGCATATTCGACGCCGCTTCCGTCGGTAGTAAAAACAATATTTCCGTTTACATCGGTTCTGAAAATATATGGCGTGTAGTCGCGCATCGCACGGACGGCTTCGCTATGCGGGTGGCCGTAGGAATTTCCCGCGCCGCACTCGATGACGACATAATCGGGGTCGACGGCCGCAAGCCAGAGCGCGCCCGATGAAGTCGAGCTTCCGTGATGGGCGGCCTTGTAGACCGTCGCGGAAAGATCGGCGCCGTCGAAAATAAGGCAGTTCTGGGCGTCCTCTTCGATATCGCCCGAGAAGAGAAAAGAGGTCTCGCCGAATTTATATTTCAGAATGACCGAGTAGTTGTTGAGGTTCTCGCCCGAATAGTCGGCGAGAGTGAAGATGAGCTTTCCGCTGCCGAAATCGACCGTCTCGCTTTTGGCGGTCTGAACCTCGCAGCCCTTGTCAAGAAGCTCGGTGAGCATTTTTTCGTATACCCGCGTGGTCGGGATATACTCGTCGGGGATCTTCGGCATGATGAATTTCCCGATTTCGATGTCTGAGCCGATTATGTCGGCCATTCCGCCCATGTGGTCGGAGTGCGGGTGGGAGACGAGCACATAGTCGAGCTGAGTTATCCCCAAAGTATCCAAATAATTCAGCACGCGGGAGGAATACTCCTCCTCGCCGCAGTCGATGAGCATTGTGCTGCCGTCGTCGGCGATAATCAGCTCGCAGTCGCCTTGACCCACGTCGATAAAGTGAACCTGAGCGGTGCCCTCGGCGGCGGGAACAGAGATCTGTTCGGGCGGCGCGGTGTCCTCGGGAATGGTCGGGAGCTTTATATAGCCGTTTTTTAGAAGCCGATAACCGCCGATGAGAAATATCGCGAGGACTATCGCCGAGGCAAGAATCGGCGAAAAGCTTTTTGTTCTGCGGGATCTTTTTGCCGACATTATTCTTCGGGCTCGGAAACAGGCTCAACAGGCGAACCCATTGAGGTCTTACGCTCGAGCCACTGCTCCTTGGTCATTCTTATCTCGCGGGGTTTTGCGCCGTCGGCAGGGCCGACAACGCCCATTTCTTCGAGCTCGTCCATTATCCTCGCGGCGCGAGCATAGCCGAGCTTCAGCCTGCGCTGTAAAAACGTCGTCGAGGCGACGTTTTCGCGGACAATGCACTCGATTGCCCTTTCTATCATATCTGTCTGACCGCTGTCCTGCGGGGTGTCGTCGGTCGAAGCAGAACCGCCCTTTTCGCCCTTCGGGACGGGAATGTGCTTCTCGATCTCGGAAGCGACTTCGTCGTCGTATTCGGTGGCGGCCTGAGCCTTTAGGAAGTCGACCACCCTGCGGATCTCCTCGGTAGCGACGTAGCTTCCCTGAATTCTCACGGGTTTGCCGACGCCGACGGGTTTATAAAGCAGGTCGCCGTTGCCCAAGAGCTTTTCGGCGCCGCCCTCGTCAAGAATAACGCGGGAATCCATCTGGTTTGAAACCTTGAGCGCGACGCGGCTCGGAATATTAGCCTTGATGAGGCCCGTAACGATATCGACACGCGGGCTTTGGGTCGCGATGATAAGGTGCATACCCGCGGCACGGGCAAGCTGGGCGATGCGGCAGATCGATTCCTCAACCTCTTTCGGGGCGGCCATCATAAGGTCGGCGAGCTCATCGACAACTATGACGATTTTCGGCAGAGGCGCCATGCCCTCTTTATCCTTGACAAATTCGTTGTAGTCGCCGATATCGCGAACGCCGTTATCTGAGAAGAGCTTGTAGCGCTTCATCATTTCGGTGACGGCCCAGCCGAGCGCGCCCGCGGCCTTTCTTGCCTCGGTAACAACGGGGATAAGAAGGTGCGGGATTCCGTTATATATCGGGAACTCGACCTGTTTAGGGTCGACGAGGATAAGCTTGACCTCATCGGGTGAAGCGTTGTAAAGAATGCTCATTATAATTGAATTCGTGAACACCGATTTGCCCGAGCCCGTTGTGCCCGCGATGAGCAGGTGGGGCATCTTCAAGATATCGCCCGTGATGATCCTGCCCTCGATGTTCCTGCCGACGGGGAAGCCGAGCTTTGACTTCTGGCCCCTGAACTCGTCGGAGTCAATAAGCTCGCGGATACAGACCGTTTCCCTGACCTTGTTGGCGAGCTCGATGCCGACAGCGGCTTTGCCGGGTATCGGCGCTTCGATTCTTACGCCTTCGGCAGCAAGGTTCAGCGCGATGTCGTCGGCAAGGCTGGTTATCTTCGACACCTTGACACCCGCCGCGGGCTGAAGCTCATAACGCGTTACCGACGGGCCCCTATGGGTGTCGATAAGGCGGGTGGTGACGCCGAAGCTTCGCAGGGTTTCAACGAGCGTCTCGGAATTCTGCTGAATTTCAAGGCGGGAATCTTCCTCGGAAACCGCGTTCTTGGGCGGGTTGAGAAGATCGATGGGCGGAATGTCATATGAGGACTTTACCGCCTCTTCGTTCTCAATAAGAGAAGTCTGGCCGTCTTCGTTCACATAAATCGGGTTGACGGCATCGGTTTTTTCGGTGATGATATTCTCGCCAGAGTCGGCCTTGGGCTCTTCGGGCTTTTCCTCGGGATCTTTGAAAGCGGGGCTGTCAAAGATGGATTTTTTCTTCTTTTTGTCTTCCTTCGGCTCTTTTTCTTTCTTCTTGGCGTCGGGAATATCTCTGAAAACGGGCTCGTCGGTCTTGGCCGAAACAGGGTGAGCGGGAAGCTCCTCTTCGGGCTTTGATTCGTCGTCGGTGATGAACTTCGCCACGTCGATGCGCTTGTCCTTCTTGCGCTTTTCCTCGGCTTTCTGCTCCTCGGCAGCCTTTTGCGAGAGAATCAGGTCGCGCTCCTCGCCGTCCTCACGGATAGCGTCGCCCGCACGCTTGAACATTCCCGCGAAGAAGCGCCAGACATCGACAAAGGTTATATTCGTGAGAAGCATCGTGAAGAGAAGTATCAGGAGAATTATTATTATGAGTGCGCCTGCGGTGCCGCAAAGCTTTGTGAGCGTTCCGCCGATGAAGATTGAGAGCGCCCCGCCGCCTTTCATGTTCTTTCCGTTTTCAAAGAGGTTTGAAATCACTGCGCCGAAGCCCTCGCCCTCATAGACGGGGAGTTTGTTTATCAGGCAGTAAATAATCTCGAACGCGGGGCAGAGAAGAAACACAAGCACCGCACCCTGAATAACCTTTGTAAGGACGGCGCTCTTTGAGCGGTCCATCGCGAGCATCACGGCGACATAGAGCATTATCGGGGCGAAAAGAACCGCAGATATGCCCATAAGGCCCCAGAGCACATTATGCATCCAGAGCCAAACCGCCTGACCTTTTATATATGTAAGAAAAATCACAAAGACCGCAAGAATGAAGAGCACCGAGCTCCACATTCTGTTTTTTCTGAGGCGCGCCGCCTCGCTGAGCTCTTTCTTTTGGGGCTCGGCCTTTTTCTTTGTCTTCTTGGTGGATTTTGCGGGCATTTTACACTTCCTCCTATTACTTGCCGAAGGTTATCGGCTTGCCCATTAGGGCCTCGATTATCGAAATCACTATCACGACCAGACCCAAGGCCGCTGTATAGATGTAAAAGATCTTGAACTTGTCGGATTTAATCAGCCACTGAACGAGCTTTATCGCCAAAAAGCCGACTATCGCGGCTATCACAACGCCGATGACGCACTGAAGAACACCTGCGCCGCCGCCTGCCTCGATCCCCTCTTTGAGCTCGACGATTCCGCCGCCGAGAATAGCGGGGATTCCGAGGATAAAGCTGTAGCTGACGGCTTCATCTCTTCTCAGGCCAGAGAAGATGCCCGCAGAAATGGTTGAACCCGAACGGCTTACCCCGGGCAGAAGCGCCATCGCCTGGAAGAAACCGATTCTCACGGCGTCGCCGTATCTGAGATCGGTCATTCTCTTGCTGCCGTGATCGGTATGATCGGCCATGAAGAGTATCGCCGCGGTATAGAGGAAGAAGAAGCCCTCGGCAAGAATGCTTGCGTCCTCGGCAAAGCCCTCAAAAACGCCCTTGAATATGTAGAAAGGAATCAGCACGGCAGTTGAGATTATGAACATGAAGATTACCCTGCGCTCGGGCTCGGCATGTTTTATCGAGAATCTTCCCGTGAAGATGTCCTTTATCATCGCGATGAATTCGGCGATCAGAACGGCTATCTGCCTGCGGAATACGAATACGACCGCCGCAAGAGTGCCGAGGTGCAAGAGCGCCGAAAACATCAGCGCACCCTCGCCGCTGTTGCCTGTAAAATGCTGATAGAGCGAAAGGTGCCCCGATGACGACACGGGCAGAAACTCGGTCAGCCCCTGAATTATCGCCTGAAATATTGCGTCCAAAACTGTCATTTCAATTCCTCCCATTTGTCATTTGATTGTTTTACCCGGTTGATAATCCGCCCTGAGATACATCGACGGATCGGTAGAAAACAAGCCCACTATCTTTTTATTCTTTCCTTTGCCGATATATTCAAGCTTGCCGCCGCTGACGTCGAGATAATTTCTTGACGGCGAACGGCTGAAAAATATATCGTATTCGCTGACGACCGTGTAGAGCATTTTATTCACCCTCTATCATTTTATACAGGCACTCGATGGCCTCGGAAAGGCCGCCGACCGAATCGATGAGCCCCTCCCTGACGGCGTCCTCGCCCGTTAAAACGCTTCCGACGTCCATCACGAGCTCGCCCGTTTTAAGCATAAGCTCTTTGAAGCGCTCGGGAGATATCGAGGAGTTGTCAGAAACAAACCTGACGATTCGCTCCTGCATTTTTTCAAAGTAGGAAAGTGTCTGCGGCACGCCGAGCACAAGACCCGTCATTCTCACGGGGTGAATGGTCATCGTCGCCGATTTGACGATGAACGAACGCCGCGCGCTGACCGCAAGCGGAACGCCGATAGAATGGCCGCCGCCGACAACTATCGAGACGGTCGGTGTCTTCATCGACGAGATTAGCTCGGCAAGGGCAAGCCCCGCCTCAACATCGCCGCCGACGGTGTTGATGATGATTATAAGCCCCTCGATCGAGCTGTCCTGCTCGATGGCGACGAGCGCGGGCATGATGTGCTCATATTTGGTCGTCTTGTTCTGGGGCGGAAGAATATAATGCCCCTCTATCTGGCCGATGACGGACAGACAGTGTATCAGATGGCGGGCGCCCGAAATCGCAATATCGCGGTATTTTTCGGATTCATCGCTCTGCTCGCGGGTGACCTCGCCCTCGGTCTCGCTGTATTCCTGTTCCAAAATTCCGCCTCCCCGACAGTGGTATCGGGTATATTGTTGCCGAAAGGCGGAGTTTTATTCTCAGGCCACAACATATACAATTTATATTATAACCTGAATTATCCGATTAGTCAAGGAGAAATGCAGTGATTTTGCAAGAAAATATTCAAAAAATTTCATTTTTGAGTGCGCTTATGCGAAAGAGTTCCGCCTTTGACCATAAAACCCTTGACAACGGCTCAGCGATATAATACTATATATGGTATAGTTAAAATTGTCTTTTGACAAAGATATTGGAGGTTTATTCGATGGGACTTACTCTTGCCGAAAAAATTCTTAAAGCACATCTTGTTGACGGAGAATTCAAAAAAGGAAACCAAATTGCAATACGCATGGACCAGACGCTCACTCAGGACGCGACGGGCACCATGGCATATATCGAATATGTCGCGATGGGCGTGCCGCGCGTAAGAACCGAAAAAAGCGTCGCCTATATCGACCACAACACACTTCAGTCGGGGTTTGAAAACGCCGACGACCACCGATTCATCGGCTCGGTAGCGAAAAAACACGGCATAAGCTTTTCTCGCCCCGGCAACGGAATCTGCCATCAGGTTCACCTTGAACGCTTCGGCGCCCCGGGGAAAACCCTCATCGGCTCGGATTCGCACACGCCGACGGGCGGCGGCCTCGGAATGATTGCCATCGGCGCGGGCGGGCTTGATGTCGCGGTCGCGATGGGCGGCGGCGCATATTATATCACCTACCCGAAGATAATTAAGGTCGAACTTCGGGGGAAGCTCTCGCCTTGGGTCTCGGCAAAGGACGTTATTCTTGAAGTGCTCAGAAGGCTGAGCGTCAAGGGCGGCGTAGGCTATATCGTTGAATACTGCGGCGAGGGCGTGAAAACACTGTCCGTTCCCGAGAGAGCGACCATCACCAACATGGGCGCAGAGCTCGGCGCGACTACTTCAATTTTCCCGAGCGATGAGCGAACCCTTGAATTCCTCAGAGCTCAAGGAAGAGAAGATGTCTATACTCCCCTCTCGGCCGACCCCGACGCGGTTTACGACAAGGAGCTTGTCATCGACCTTTCGGAGCTTGAACCGCTTGCGGCATGTCCGCACTCGCCAGACAACGTAAAGCCCGTTCGCGAGCTTGCGGGAATGAAGATAGATCAGTGCTGCATCGGCTCATGCACAAACTCGTCGTTTGTCGATATGATGAAGGTCGCTTATATTCTTGACGGCAAGACCGTCAACCCCGATGTTTCGCTCTCGATTGCCCCGGGCTCGAAGCAGGTTCTTTCAATGATATCGCAGAACGGCGCTCTCACAAAGATGATCGACGCGGGCGCGAGGATTCTTGAATCGGCCTGCGGGCCCTGCATCGGAATGGGGCAGTCGCCGAATTCAAAGGGAATTTCGCTTCGCACATTTAACCGCAATTTCGAGGGCAGAAGCGGCACCCGCGACGCAGGCGTTTATCTTGTATCGCCCGAAACGGCCGCGGCATCGGCGCTGACGGGGGTTCTCACCGACCCGCGCACCTTGGGAAAGATGCCCGAATTCAGGCTGCCCGAAAAATTCTCGGTAAACGACAACATGATCAAGCCGCCAATCTCGGAGGATAAAATGGATTCGGTCGAGATTTTAAGGGGCCCGAACATCGCGGGATACCCCGAGACCTCGCCGCTTAAGGACAGCCTCAGCCTGCCCTGCTCGCTTAAGGTCGGCGACAACATCACCACCGACCACATCATGCCCGCGGGCGCGAAAATTCTTCCGCTGCGCTCGAATATCCCCGAGATCTCTAAGCACTGCTTCACCGTCTGCGACGAGAAATTCCCCGAGAGGGCGAAAAAGCTCGGCGCTTCGGTCATCGTCGGCGGGGAAAACTACGGCCAAGGCTCGAGCCGCGAGCACGCCGCCCTCGCGCCGCTTTATCTCGGCGTCAAGGCAGTGGTCGTGAAGTCGTTCGCGAGGATTCACAAGGCAAACCTCATCAACGCGGGGATTCTTCCGCTGACCTTTAAAAACCCCGACGACTATGAAAAAATCTCTCAGGGCGACACGCTTGAGCTTTCGGGCCTTCGCGAGACCGTTAAAAACGGCGGCGATATCATCGCCAAACTCGGCGAAACTGAAATTCCGCTCTGCCTCGATATCTCGGAGAGAGACCGCGAAATTCTTCTTGCGGGCGGTCTTTTGGACTATACCCGCGAGACGCTCGGCAAATGAAAAAGGCGCTGTACGGCGTATTCACCGCCCTGCCGATGCTCTTGACCCCGCTTGCAATCACGACATGGTACTTGGGTTTAGGTACGGTGTTGATATTTCCGCTTGTTATCATAGCGGCGGCGGTGTGGTTTTTCGCGATATTTCGCTCTTATGATAAGCTCACGCGGGGCGGAAGAATCTTTCTTATCGCGGCGCTTTGGATAATCGCCGCTGCGGCCTGTCTGTCGCCATACGCGGTGATATGGCTCGCGTTTCAAGGAGAGCATCATCTATGAACAGAAATCAGCTTAAATATTTTGCTATCGTCTGCATGACGCTCGACCATATCGCGTGGCTTTTTGTCGACGGTGTAAACCCGCTTGTCGGCGGAATTATGCACCTATTCGGGCGGCTTACCGCGCCGATAATGGCGTTCTTTCTTGCCGAGGGCTATGAGCACACCCGCGACGTTAAAAAATACACCGTGCGTCTCGCGATTTTCGCGCTGATATCATGGCCCGCCTATTCGCTGTTTCAGCACGGGACGCTGCCGATTATTTGGTTCTCGGACGGCGGGCTTGTATTCCTATACAAGCAGAGCATGATCTTCACGCTGCTTATGGCGCTTATCGCATTGAGGGTTTATGACTGCGGGCTTAAAAAGTGGGCGAAGGTGCTGATAATCGCCGCTTTGTGCGTTATATCCTGCATCGGCGACTGGTTTGTATTCCCGATCGGGGCGTGCCTTTTGCTTCACGCATTCAAGGACAGCAAGAAAAAACGCTTTATCGCCTTTGAGATATGGAGCTTTCTTGTCGCGCTGTCGTCGGTATTTTCGCAGTGGTTCCAGATCGGCGTTGTGTTCGCCCCGATAATCATATACTTTCTGTATAACGGCGAATCGGGCTCGAAAAAACCGTTTCACAAATGGTTTTTCTACATATATTACCCCGCGCATCTGCTTATTCTCGGTATTATTAACCTAATCGTTTGAAAGGATGATAAAAATGTCTAAAATCATTATGAAAACCCCGCTCGTTGAGATGGACGGCGACGAGATGACAAGAGTTATCTGGAAGATGATAAAGGAGCAGCTTATTGAGCCTTACGTCGACCTTAAAACCGAGTATTACGACCTCGGGCTGGTTCATAGAAACGAGACCGACGACCAAGTCACCGTCGATTCGGCCGAGGCGACAAAAAAATACGGCGTAGCTGTCAAGTGCGCGACCATCACCCCGAACGCCCAGCGCGTCGAGGAGTATAAGCTTAAGGAGATGTGGAAGTCTCCGAACGGCACCATCAGGGCGATTTTGGACGGCACTGTCTTCCGCAAGCCGATAATCGTCAAGGGTATCACGCCGTTTATTCCGACATGGACCGAGCCGATAACCATCGCGCGTCACGCTTACGGCGACATCTATAAGAATACCGAGCTTAAAGTGCCCGAGGGCGCAAAGGCCGAGATCGTAATCACCGACAAGGACGGCAACGAGACAAGGGCGCTGATCCACGACTTCAAGAACAGCGCGGGAATCGTTCAGGGCGTACACAACCTCGACAGGTCGATTGCGAGCTTTGCGCGCTCATGCTTCAATTTCGCCCTCGACGCCAAGCAGTCGCTTTGGTTCGCCGCAAAGGACACCATCTCGAAGACCTATGACCACCGCTTCAAGGACATCTTCGCGGAAATTTTTGAGGCGGAATATAAAGAGAAATTCGCCGAGGCGGGAATTGAGTATTTCTATACCCTCATCGACGACGCCGTGGCGAGGGTAATCAAGAGCAACGGCGGGTTCATCTGGGCATGCAAGAACTATGACGGCGACGTTATGAGCGATATGCTCGCGACCGCCTACGGTTCGCTCGGACTGATGACCTCGGTGCTTGTCTCGCCTGACGGCAACTATGAATACGAGGCCGCACACGGGACCGTCACCAGACACTATTATAAATGGCTCAAGGGCGAGAAGACTTCGACAAACCCGATCGCGACGATTTTTGCATGGAGCGGCGCTCTTCGCAAGAGGGGTGAGCTCGACGGCATCGATGAGCTCTGCGACTATGCCGACAAGCTTGAAAAAGCGTCGGTAGAGGCCATCGAGAGCGGAATTATGACGGGCGACATGGCGGCGCTCTCAAAGCTTGAAAACAAAAAATCGGTCTATACCGAGGAATTCCTCGGCGCGATTGCTGAAAGGCTTCGGGAGCTCATGAAATGATTTTGTATCACATGAGCGACACGCTTTGCGTCGGTGATGTTCTCAAAAGAGATTTCAAAGATAATCTTTCCCTTGCCGAGCCGTTTGTCAAGGCGCTCACGGTGAGCGAAGAATGTTTTAATTCCGTATTTTTGTCGGCGAAATATCTCAGGGCTTCGCTGAAAAAATTCGGCCTCTGCGATATGCAGACCGACCACATAAAATGGGCGGCCGAGGGTATTTTTGAATACATCAGGCGGGCGGAATTCCCGAAACTCCCCTGCCGCCTCACGGGGTCGTATTTCTTCGACAGCATTGAAAGCTGCCGCGAGCTTTTCGAGGAGGACTGGGGAAGCGCCTCGGAAGAAGAGCACTCGAAGATCAGGCTTTTTGAAGTCGAGCTCGACGACAGCGCCCCGAGAAAGTTTGACATGCGGCTGTTTGATGAAGCCTATGACCTTTTGTGGGAGAACGAAAACCCCGCGGAGATAATACCCATCGCGAGAAAGTATTTTTCGGGCGAGATAGTCGGCACCGCAGAGATACTCAGCGAGGCGCCCGCGCGGGTCATTCGGGATATAACAGATCAACTTAGATAAAAGCACTTGCCCCTCTGACATGAGAATTTGTTTCTTGTGTCGGAGGGGCTTTCTTTTCGGGTTTTGAACGATCGGAACGGCTGTATTGAATATTTTTGACGCAGATGACAAGGCACTGACGAAAAATTACTGCACTTATGCTGCGAGCGTTGCCCTTCCCGTTGAAGATGAATTATCTCTGTATTGCATGGCGGGGCTCTGAAAGCTTTTTGAACCAGGAGGAAAAGAATATGGCTAAAGAAATCAAAGAAAACGAACTTACAAATGCCGCGGGCGGCGACAGAGTCATCAACGACCTGAACACGGGCATTCTCAGCGACTTTGCAAACACCATCGGCGACCCCGCTATCATTGAGTTTCTCGGCCTTAAAAGGCATAACAGGCTCGATGCCGCGGATAACTGCCCGATGTTCAAGCCCACAGGTCTGCCCGGCATGCACAACAACGAATTCTGCCGCTACTGCACTTATGCGGCAAGCGAGGCTCTTCCCCTTGGCGATGAATTCGAGGCGCTGTATTGCATGCTTTTTGAAACAGGAGGAAAAGAATATGGCTAAGGAACTTAACGAAACGGAACTTAACAACGCGTCGGGCGGATATACCGCCACTAACGTTATCACCGACCCGCAGATAATTGAGATACTCGGCCTGAAAAAGCATGACGAGAACGAGAACGCAAAAGACTGCCCGTCTTATACGGTGTCGCCGTTTGAAGACCCCGAAGATGTTTATTGGCATAAAAAATGCCGAAACTGCGCTCATGCGGCATATTCCCCTCTTGTGGCAGAGCATGTGATTTTCTGTATGCTCGGCCTTTGAAATCTTTTAAATCGGAGGAATTTGAAATGGCAAAGGAATTACTTGACAAGGATATCGAAGCCGCAAGCGGCGGCACGGTGAATCCGAACTGCATCGACTATCATACATATTGCAAGCTCGGGCTTAAATTTCACGATATGAAAGACGTCTGCGACGACTTTGTGATGATGCCCACGGTTACGAACCCCCGCGATGCGTGTATGAACTACCTTTACGGCGCTATTGTTTTTGACCAAGAAATTCGTAAATCGGGAATAGCCTGCATGATAAATCATTAAGGAGGACTAAATAATGACAAAAGAAATCAATGACGAAATGATGGAAAAAGCGGCAGGAGGAACGCCGTCGGCTTTCATAACTTGGGACACCCTTAACCTGCTCGGCCTGACGGTCCACGAAGAGGATGACACTTGCGAATCCTTTAAAATGAATAATGTGTTTGAGCTGACCAAAGATCGTGACGACGAAGGCCTATGGAGCTATAATCACGAATATAATACCTGCTACTTCTGTTTTTACAGCGCGTGCGTGATAGATCCGCGCACATACAAGAGAACCTATTGCTGCTTCTTGAAAAAGTGAGGAGGACATCATTATGGCAAGAGAAATCAACGATGAGATGCTTAAGGATACGTCTGGAGGACTGGAAACGGCGTTTATATGCGTGGATACATATTTAGGGCACCACCGCATAATTCCGCTTATAAGCAGTTTTGTAGTAGCAAAGCTGTGTATACGGCATATCGCTTCAT
>CANQWC010000025.1 GCA_947627455.1 uncultured Clostridia bacterium
AGGAGGTGGTGTATAATGAACAATTTTCTTAGTCTAGTTTTTTTAAATTTGTGTACGATTTTTGTTGACTAGTGCATTTTATGTGAATTCTCTCCGCCAGATAAATCACAACGTCCAAGTTTTATATGCCCCATCACCCTAAGCGGACATTTTTTAAGCAAATTTCTGGGTAATTTTCAAAAAAGTTTGCCGAAAATTCAAAATTTCTCCGTTTAATACAAAAGCTGAGATTTTTGCAATCAGCTTGTTGTGCAATTTTTAGTGGCTGTTTTTGTTTCAGTAACACTTAAATTTGAGAAAAAGCAACTGACGTGGAAAGAATTTAAATATAAAAATACCAACGTACCAGATTTGATACATTGGCATTTTTTCATATGAGCAGGGTTTGGGGAAGGCACTCCCCAACAAGATTCCGCGCAGACAAATTTGAGCTTCAAACCAAATTTGATCCCGCGGTAGAATCTTGCTCTAAACCTCACCACCTTTATCGTCATATCAAGCATACCCTGTTTTTCGGCTGTATAATTGCGCTACTTTTACAAATCGAAAGGGAAATCATGTTTGCAAAATTCACTGCAATATGCGGCCTCATTATACTTGCCCTCTACGCATCCTCTCAAATTTAACGATTGACATCATTTTTATGATAGTATATAATATACACACTAAACATATCTTAGGAAGTGATAAAATGTACTCTATCCGCCGAATCGGTACGGCTGACAATGCTAAGCACGACGTGAACTTTTCTATCGATCGACCGCGAGGCTACGACTGCTACCTGCTGCTTTTTGTAAAAACAAAGGCGGTGTTTTACCTTGATGGCGTGGAAAATATCTGCAAGCCGAACACGCTCATTCTTTATAATATCGGCACGTCTCATCGCTACAAGGCGTTCGGCGGCGAGTACGTCAACGAATGGCTGCAATTTGATTCCGACGAGCTGCCGCCGATACCCCTCGACGAGCTTATTTATGTCGGCAACGTCGTGGACATAAGCGGGTATTTTCGGCTGATATATGACGCATTCTATCGCCGAAATTACCGCGTCTGCGCACTTTTGCTGAGGGCTGTTTTTGCCGAAATATCGGCAGTTTGCGGGCGCCCTGCCTATCGCTCACAATATTCTTCAGAGCTTATTGAACTTAGAAAAGCGCTGTATGACCACCCCGAGCGCAAGTGGTCGATTCGCAGCATGTCGGAACAGCTCCACGTCAGCGAGCCGTATCTTCAGGAGCTTTATAAAGGTGCTTTTGGGGTCACCTGCGGAGCCGACGTCATAAACGCGCGCATCGAATTTGCGAAGACTTTGATTGAGGAAACCGACCTGAATATTACCGAAATCAGCGGGCAATGCGGCTATGAAAGCATCATACATTTTTCGCGACAGTTTAAGAAAATGACGGGCGTTTCGCCGTCCGCGTACAGAAAACGATATAGATAGAATTTAATATATCTTAGGTTTTATAATTCTATTGGGCGATGCTGCATAACATTATATTTGTTAAAATTATCACAATTTATGTGTGGCGAGCAGAGCTTTTCAGTGCTATAATTATTACACTAAAGGCAGGCAAAACCGCTTCACAAAGGAGAAAATTACCATGACTAACGCAGGAAGAACCGTCATAGATTTTGACATGGATTGGAAATTTTTAAAGATGACTCGGGCAGACGGGCGACGTGAGCTGCCCATAGAAAATTTTGACTTTGATGATTCTGTATGCGAAAACGTCAATCTTCCGCACACATGGAACGCCGTCGACGGGGCAGACGGCCGCGGTGGAATTGACGAGGGTGGCGAAAACTACTACCGCGGACTCGGCGGATACAGAAAAAACTATGTATTTCCGTCCGAACTTGGTGGCAAGCGCATTTTCATGGAATTTAAAGGCGCAAATACGGTCGCGGAGCTTTACATAAACGGTAGCTTTGTCGGCAAACACGAGGGCGGCTATGCGGCATTCAGATTTGACATCACCAACTTTGTAACGCTCGGTGAGGAAAACCTGATATGCGTAAAGGTCAATAATGCGCCGACCGACTATATCGCGCCTATCACCGACCAAGGCGACTTCACGAAGATGGGCGGAATTTACCGTGATGTCAGACTGATCGCGGTGCCCGATTTGCACATCGACCTTATGGACTACGGTTCGTCGGGCATGTATATCACTCCTGAGAATATATCAAATTCAAGTGCTGATATCCGAGTGCTTGTGAAGCTTAGAAACGATTGTGTGGATAGAAAATCCGTAAATATAGTTACAGAAATTTTTGATGCCGACGAAAGATGCGTCGGCAAATCAGACAGTGTTGAAATTATCAATCACGAGAAATCGGCAGATTACAATACATCAATAGTTATTCAAAATCCGCACTTGTGGAACGGCATTCATGACCCATATCTTTACACTGCTAAAGTCACGTTATTTTCTGATGATAGCGAAATTTTAGACGAGGTCAGCGAAAGCTTCGGCGTTCGCACATATCATATCGACCCTGACGAGGGCTTCTTACTCAACGTCAAATATTACGACCTCCACGGCGTGAATTACCATCAGGACAGCTTTGAAAGTGGCTGGGCGATGACTGATGAGCAGTGCGAGCGCGACTACAAAATGATGCGGGAGCTCGGCTGCACGGCCGTGAGAATGGCGCACTACCAACACGACAGTTATGAATACGATATCTGCGACAGGCTTGGGTTCTGTGTTTGGACGGAAATAGGAATCGTCAATAAGATGTCGGCAGATGATGACAATTTATCAATTGCATATGGCTTCGCAGATAATGCCAAACAGCAGCTCCGCGAACTGATTCGCCAGAATTACAATCACCCATCGGTCATAATCTGGGGAATCTCAAACGAGCTGTACCAAATGTCTGAAGATATTTTCGAGCTGTATACCGAGCTTCAGGCAACCGCAAAATCTGAGGATAAGTCAAGACTTACTTCTTTCGCCGACGCGCAATTCTGGGGCAGATTCATGGAGCTGCCGGGCGACGTAGTCGGCTACAACCGCTATTTTGGCTGGTACATCGACGGGGCCGACAACGCATTCGGCAAATGGCTCGACGAGTATCACAAAAAAGAAAACCGCCCGATAGCCGTCACCGAATACGGCGGTGGCGGGGCAATCTCGCAGCACAAGGACAGCATTATTTGGGCGGAGGATATCGACAGTTGGGGGCCAAGACATCCCGAAAATTACCAGTCGGCGCTGCACGAGGACATCTGGGCGCAATTTTCCGAGAGACCTTATATCTGGGGCAAATTCGTCTGGTGCATGTTCGATTTTGCGTCCGACGGGCGCGAGGAAGGCGACACTAAAGGGCAGAACGACAAGGGACTTTGCACCCGCGAACGGGTGCCGAAGGACGCATTTTATTTCTACAAATCGGTCTGGAACGACGAGCCGATGGTTTGGCTGACCGAAAAACGGTTTGCCGAGCGGCCGAGCGTCGTTCCGCAGGTCAAGGCATACAGCAACGCCGAGAGCGTGGAACTGTTTGTTGACGGCGTTTCACAAGGCTTGGGCGCGAAAAACGGCACCATTTTTACATGGGAAAACATCAATCTTTATGTCGGAGTAACGTGTAAAATCAATGTTGTTGCGATGTTTGCTGACGGCACAATTTTAGAGGACTTCGCAGAATGGAAAGGGGCAAGATCGTGAACCTGCTTAACAGAAAATCGTATCATGCGCCTGAAAGACCAATTAAAATTTTGCAATTCGGGGAGGGCAACTTTCTGCGCGGGTTTGCAGACTGGATAATTCAGGAATTAAACGACTCGGGCACGCTGAATTCCGACGTCGCGGTCGTTCAGCCGAGACCGTCGGGCAGGGTGCGCGAGCTTCAAAAACAGGACGGACTTTACACCATCTGCCTTGAGGGCTTGGAGCATGGAGAGGCGGTCAGCAAATGCCGTATTATCGACGTTTTACGGGATTTTATCGACCCCTACACCGACTATGAAAAGCTGATTTCATATGCCGAAAGCGAGGACCTTGAAATCGTGATTTCAAACACGACAGAGGCGGGAATTGCGCTCGACAGGTCAGACATTGATTTTTCGACATGCCCGAAAAGCTTTCCCGGCAAACTGCTTGCGCTTCTGAAACGGCGCTATGACTACTTCGACGGCGATACGAAAAAGGGGCTCGCAATAATTCCGTGCGAACTCATTGACCAAAACGGAGAAACGCTTCGACGCTGTCTGAACGATTTGGCAGGAATCATGCACCTCGATTGCGACTTCATCGACTGGCTCAACACCGCAAACCGCTTCGCCGACACGCTCGTCGACCGAATTGTGCCCGGGTTTCCGAGCAAAAGCGCCGACGAAATTTGCCGAAAAATCGGGTTTATTGACAAAAATATCGTACATGGTGAAATTTTCCACCTCTGGGTCATCAAAAGCGACCCGTTCATCCGCAAGAAATTTCCGGCGGACAGCGCGGGTCTGAACGTGATTTTTGTCGAAGACGTCGCGCCCTACAGGGAGCGCAAGGTGAAAATTCTGAACGGCGCGCACACCGCGATGACCCCGATCGCCTACCTTTGCGGGCTCGACACTGTGGTAGAATCAGTCAATGATGAAGATGTTGGAAAATTCATAAATGAGCTTATCAATTATGAGATAAAGCCGACAATTAAGCTCCCAGAAAATGAGATCGATGACTTTGCAAACAGCGTAATAGAGCGGTTTAAGAATTCTTTTATCAGGCATGAACTTATGTCCATCGCACTTAATTCGACGTCAAAATTCAGGACAAGGCTGCTGCCTACATATGATGATTATAAATCAATCCTTGGAGAGCCGCCGAGGCACATTCTCTTCGCGTTTGCTTCGCTTGCGGTTTTTTACAGAGGCAAGCGCGGAGATGAAAATATACCCCTATCGGATTCGCTCGAGTATCTTGATTTTTGGAATGATGTTTGGCAGGAGGGCGACTGCGAGAAAATCGCGGAAAAGGCGCTGTCGAACGCCGAGATTTGGGGTAGGAATTTGGCAAATGATGACAATATCAGGCTCGTGGCAAGCTACATTCGGGCGATTTTGGAGCATGGTGAGAGAGCAGCTTTGAGGCAATTTTTAGGAGGAAAGCTATGAAAAAATCCATCGTAATTTCCACGTTCGACTCGGTCGGGGTGGCGCTCGTACCTCTTAAAAAGGACGAAACCATCGAGGGCGTGACGCTTTCAGAGGACATCGAAAGGGGTCATAAATTCGCGCTGCGCGATATTCATATCGGAGAAAACGTCAAAAAATACGGAGAGCCTATCGGTCATGCGACTGCCGAAATTAAGGCAGGTTCGCACGTCCATACGCACAACATGGCGACGAATCTCTCCGGCATTTTGGAGTATGAATATCACAAGAAGGGCGTTCAAAAGTCTGAAAAACCGCGTTCCCGTGATATTTATGTATACGAGCGAAAGGGCGGAGAGATCGGCATCAGAAACGAGCTTTGGGTCATTCCGACGGTCGGCTGCGTGAATTCTCAGGCGAGAACTATCGTCTCAGAATTTATCAAATATCATGGCAGCAATCTGCCGGGCATCGACGGCGTTTTTGCGCTCACTCACCCATACGGCTGCTCGCAGGTCGGCGGTGATTTAGCGCGCACGCGAATGATCCTCCAAAAAATGGCAAAGCATCCGAACTGCGGTGGGGCGTTGATTCTCGGACTCGGCTGCGAAAACAATCGAATGGATATTTTTAGGAAAACTTTCGGTGAACATACTCCCGAGCGTATTGAATTTTTAGTCGCGCAGGACGTGGAAGACGAGATTTCCGAGGGAGTGAAGCTGCTTGAGCGGCTTTATGACAATGCAAAATATGACAAAAGAATCAAAAAAGACCTGTCATGCCTAAAAATCGGGCTTAAGTGCGGCGGCTCTGACGGTCTCTCGGGAATCACCGCAAACCCGCTTGTTGGGCGGTTTTCCGACTATCTGACGGCGGTCGGCGGAACGACCGTGATGACCGAAGTTCCCGAGATGTTCGGGGCGGAGCAGATCCTCATGAATCGCACAAAAAATCGAGATGTATTTGAAAAAATCGTCAAACTAATTAACGACTTTAAGGGGTATTATCTGAGCCATGGGCAGCCGATTTCCGATAATCCGTCGCCCGGGAACATCGCCGGCGGCATCACGACGCTTGAAGAGAAGTCGCTCGGCTGTGTGCAAAAATCAGGGAACAGCGAGATTTCGGGCGTTTTGTTTTATGGCGACGCCGTCACCGAGCGCGGGTTGAACCTCCTGAGCGGCCCCGGCAACGACATGGTCGCGGTCACGAATCTTGCCTGCGCGGGCTGTCACATGGTGCTTTTCACGACCAGTCGCGGCACGCCGCTCGGCGGTTTTGTGCCGACTGTCAAGATCTCGACCAACTCGGAGCTGGCGCGCAAAAAGTGCGGTTGGATCGACTTTGATGCGGGCAAGATTGCCGATGGGGAGAGCTTTGAAAGCGTTATGGAGCGGCTTATCAACCTTGTTGTGAGCATCGTGAACGGAACCCCGACCGCCAACGAGCGCAGCGGCTCGCGTGATCTTGCGATTTTCAAGACGGGGGTGACGCTGTGAGGGGTATATTTTGATTTTATGAGATAGTGCGACGGTTCATTAAATATATTCAAAAAGCCATGTCCGCGGAGGGTATGGCTTTGTTAGTCCTGATTTGCGGACGAATTGCCGAGAGTTTTTGTATTTTTACAACGAAAATAAGATAGAGTGCAGCCATTGAACACCAAAATGACTATAAGCGATTTTTTCGGTTTTGGGCTTATTTTGTGACAAAAATGATCTATAAAAGCGGCACTTGTGTGTGTTGACGTACAAGTGCCGAAGCGGTTTGTGAGATTGTTTTGCTTTGATTGTAAGCGTGGGAAATAGGTTAGGATCTTTAAGTGTGGGGAACCCCTCATTCGGGTTCCCCCGCGTCGCAACAGCCCACCGGGCTGATTGCTCCTCCCCTTCCTGCGTTTTTTCATTTTTAAAAGAGCACGCTCGGTCGCGTGCTCTTTTTGGGGTTTTCGCGCTCTGCGGAGCGCGACGATGGGGCTCTGCCCCCTCGACCCCCGTGAGCCTTTTGAGAAAGGCTCAAGCGAAAACTTTTGATTTCTCGTGCAAATGGAGACATCTCTCAAATCATATCCGCCATTCCGTAAAGCCCCGCGGGACGGTTTGAAACAAAGATCGCGGCGTTCACTGCGCCGACAGCGAAAACCTCTTTCGAGGCGGCAGAATGGCTCAGCGTGATGACCTCGTCGCGGCCCGCAAAAATAATCTCGTGCTCCCCGACGATCGTGCCGCCCCTGACCGAGTGAATTCCGATCTCCGAGGGGTCGCGCTTTCTCCTGACGCTATGGCGGTCGTAAATGTAGTTATACTTCCCCGCCCTCGCCTCGTTGATGGAGTCGGCGAGCATCAGCGCGGTGCCGCTCGGGGCGTCAAGCTTTCGGTTGTGATGGCGCTCGACAATCTCGACGTCAAACTGGTCGCCGAGAACCGACGCCGCCTTTTTCGCAAGCTCGCGCAGAAGATTTATTCCTATCGACATGTTCGCGGTGAAAAATATCGGAATTTTCTCGGCTGCCGAGCGAATTTTTTCGGTCTGCTCGGGAGTATAGCCCGTCGTCGCGAGGACGAGCGAAACCCCGTTCGTGAGGGCATAGCTCAGAAGCCCGTCGAGCGCGGAGGGGTGCGTAAAGTCGACGATGACATCGGGAACTTCGGGGAGATCGGCGGGCGAAGTATAGACCGTAAAGTCAGAATACTTTACAGGATTGATGTCAATCCCCGCAACGGTCTTGCAGTCGTCGCGGTTTGAAATAATGTCCGCAATCACCCTGCCCATCTTTCCGCAGGCGCCGCTGATAACGATTTTGGTCAATTCTTTCACTTCCTTGATGGCGTTCAGTTATTTATCGTGATGGATATGTAAAGCAATACTACTTTACAAGCCCGTGTTTCATAAGTTCTGCCGAGAGGGCGGCTTCGGCCTCTTTTGTCATGTCGCAAAGCGGCAGTCGACAGTGCCCGACGTCAAGACCCATGAGGTTCATCGCGGCCTTGACGGGGACGGGGTTGACATCGGAAAACAGGGCGTTTGTGAGCGACATATACTTCATCGCGAGGCTTCTTGCGGCCTCAAAATCATTCTCAAGGCAGAGCTCGCAGATGTCGTGGGTCTGCCTCGGCAGAATGTTCGACAAAACCGAGATAACGCCCATCGCGCCCAAAGACATCAGCGGGACAATCAGATCGTCGTTGCCGCTGTAAATCGGCAGATCGTCGCCGCACGCATCGATAAGCTTTGCGCAGTACGAGACGTTTCCGCTCGCCTCTTTGACGCCCGCGACGCGCGGGTGCTTTGAGAGCTCTTTAAATGTCGCGATGTCGACGCTCAGGCCCGTACGCTGGGGGATATGGTAGAGTATCGCGGGGATATTCACGCTTTCGAGCATCTTTTCATAGTGCCTGATGAGGCCGTGCTGCGAGGTTTTGTTGTAATACGGCGTGACCCACAAGAGCGCGTCGGCGCCCGCCTCTTCGGCAGCCTTTGAGGTCTCGATGCCGTAAGCGGTGTCGTTCGAGCCCGTCGAGCAAATCAGCGGGACGCGATGGTTCACCCGCTCGGCGGCATAGCGCATCAGGGCGCGGTGCTCATCGCCCGAAAGCGTGGCGTTCTCGCCCGTCGTGCCGACGGCGACAATCGCATCGGTGCCGTTTTCGATCTGAAAATCGATCAACTCGCCGAATTTTTCATAATTTATACTTCCGTCAGGGTTGAACGGCGTCACGATCGCGACTGCCGCGCCCTTGAAAATAGGAGTTTTCATGGAAACATCGCCTTTCAGAAGTTAAATTTTTTGCGCTTTTACCTGTCGAAATAGCCCTTTGCGGCCAAAAGCTCGGCGGCGAGCACTCCCCCGCCCGCAGCGCCGCGAAGAGTGTTGTGAGACAGGCAGACAAACTTGTAGTCGAAGAGGGTGTCCTCGCGAAGCCTGCCTATCGAGACCGCCATTCCGCCCTCAAGGTCGCGGTCAAGCTTTGCCTGCGGGCGGTTGTCGTCCTCAAAATAGTTCAGGAATTGCTTCGGCGCCGAGGGCAGATTAAGCTTCTGCGGCTCGCCCTTATACTCGGCCCAAGCCTTTATTATCGCCTCTTTCGAGGGCTTTCTGTCAAATTTTACGAACACCGCCGAGGTGTGGCCGTCCGAGACGGGAACGCGCAGGCACTGAGTGGTGATGAGCGGTTCGGTCGCGTTGACGATAACGCCGTTTTTGACCTCGCCCCAGATCTTCATCGGCTCGACCTCGCTCTTCTGCTCCTCGCCCTTTATAAAGGGTATGAGGTTGTCGACCATTTCGGGCCATGTCTCAAAGGTCTTGCCCGCGCCCGATATCGCCTGATAGTTGCAGGCGAGAATAGTCTTGAGGCCGTACTCGCGAAGAGGGTGAAGCGCGGGAACATAGCTCTGAATCGAGCAGTTCGGCTTTACGGCGACGAATCCCCTTTTTGTGCCGAGGCGCTTTTTCTGCGTCTCGATGACCGCGATGTGCTCGGCGTTGCACTCGGGAATAAGCATAGGGACATCGTTGAAATAGCGGTGCTCTTTGTTGTTCGAGACAACGGGGCATTCAAGCTTTGCATAGCCCTGTTCAAGCGCGATAATCTCTTCCGACGGCATATCAACCGCGCAGAATACAAAATCGACCGAAGCCGCGATGCTCGCCATATCTTTTTTAGCGTCCATCACGACAAGATCGGCGGCGCAGGATGGTATCGGCGTTTTCATCGCCCACTTTGCGCCGACAGCCTCGCGATAAGGCTTACCTGCCGAGCGCTCGGAGGCGGCAAGAACCTTAAGTTTAAACCACGGGTGCTCGGCGAGCAGGGTTATAAACCTCTGCCCGACCATTCCCGTTGCGCCGATCACACCGACGTTAAAAGTTTTGTTCATGATAAAATCCTCTCTTCCCGTTTTGGGGGTTGAAATCCCCGAAGTTTTGGTATATAATCATACAGATACAGAATACCACATTGAATTCGGTATGTCAATATTTTTGAGGCCGAAGCCGAGCAGTGTTTACGCAAAAGCTCGGCTATGACATCGCAATAAAAAAGAAAAGAGACAGTTATGCTTGATCTGAACAACCTTAAAAAGAGCGATTTTTATTACGAGCTCCCCGAAGAGCTCATCGCGCAGACGCCCATTGAGCCCCGAAATCACTCGCGGCTTATGATTATCGACCGAAAAAGCGGCGAAATTTCTCATGACCGCTTCTATAATCTATGCGATCACCTCAAAAAAGGCGACACCCTCGTCGTCAACGATTCGAGGGTTCTTCCCGCAAGAATTTACGGCGAGCGCGAGTCAAACGGCAGCTTCATCGAATTCCTGCTTCTTGAGCAAAAAGAGCAGAATGTCTGGGAGATCCTCTGCCGCCCCGGGAAAAAGGCGAAGATCGGCACAAGATTTGTCTTCGGCGGAGGAAAGCTCACGGCTGAGATCCTCGACGTTTTGGAGGACGGCAACAGGATCGCGAAATTTTACTGCGAGCAGAGCCTTTTCACCGTTCTTGATGAAATCGGCCAGATGCCGCTTCCGCCTTACATCACCAAAAAGCTTGAAAACAAAGAGAGATACCAGACCGTCTATTCCCGAGAGACGGGCTCAGCCGCCGCGCCGACAGCGGGGCTTCACTTCACCGTCGAGCAGATGGACGACCTCAGAGCGCGGGGCATAAATATCGCGTATGTGACGCTTCACGTCGGCCTCGGAACGTTCAGGCCCGTCAAAGAAGAAGCTGTCGCCGACCACAAGATGCATAGCGAGTTTTATGTTCTTCCGAGCGAGACCGCAGATATCATCAACCAGACAAAGCAAAACGGCGGAAGGGTCATCGCGGTGGGCACGACCTCCTGCCGAACGCTTGAAAGCGTCGCAAAAAAGCTCGGGAAAATCGCCCCCGACGAGGGCTCGACCGACATTTTTATCTACCCCGGGTATGAGTTCAAGGCCATCGACGGGCTCATCACTAATTTTCACCTGCCCGAGAGCACGCTTATAATGCTCGTGAGCGCCTTTGCGGGCTATGACACGACCATGAGGGCATATAAAACCGCCGTCGAGGAAAAATACAGGTTCTTCAGCTTCGGCGACGCGATGATGATCGTATGAAAAGGGCGCCTCCCCCGATAAGGGAAGGCGCTTTTTTATAACTGTTTATGCCTTAAATTTCTCCGCCGATTTTATCAGCTTGACATCGACCAGCGCATCGACGGCTATTCCGTCGGGGGTATATTCCTCGGAAAAGACGCTGCCCTCGGCGCGAATCTTCGCCAAAAGCCCGGCCTCGGAAAACGGCAGCAGAAGCTTCATTCTCTGCGCGGTCTCGGGCAGAGCATTCGCGAGGGCCTCTAAAAGCTTATCGAGCCCCCTGCCCTCTTTTGCCGAGATCAGAACCGTTCCCTCGGGAAGAAGCTCTTCGTTCCACCTCGAAATATCGGCCTTGTTGAGAACCGTCACGACGGGTATTCCGTCGCAGCCGAGCTCTGACAAAAGCTCTTGCGTGACCTTTGTCTGCTCCTCGATATCCTCGCTCGAGCTGTCGCAGACGTGAAGAATAACATCGGCGGTCGAAGCCTCCTCAAGCGTTGATTTAAAAGCCTCTACAAGGTGATGCGGGAGCCTGCTTATCAGGCCTACGGTGTCGGTGAGAAGAACGCTTCGTCCGTCGGGAAGAATTATCGAGCGCGAGGTCGTCTCAAGCGTCGCGAAAAGCTTGTTCTCGCAGAGCACGCCCGCCTCGGTGAGCGCGTTCATAAGCGTCGATTTTCCGACGTTCGTATAGCCGACTATCGCGGCAGTGAGAACGCCGTCTTTTTTTCTTCGCGAACGCATCAGCTCACGACGGGCGGAAATATCTTTGAGCTCTGCGCCGAGCGCCGATATCCTCGAACGGATATATCTTCTGTCGAGCTCAAGCTTGGTCTCGCCCGGGCCGCCGCGCATACCAACTGCGCCGCCCGTTCTCGAAAGCTCTCTGCCCATGCCCGAAAGCCTCGGCAGCAGGTATTTATACTTTGCGATGTCGACCTGAATCTTTCCCTCGCGAGTGGTGGCGCGTTGGGCGAAGATATCAAGAATAAGCATCGTTCGGTCGATCGTCTCGATGTCAAGAACGTCCTCGATATTGCGAATCTGGGTCGCAGTGAGCTCGAGATCGAAAACAACGACATCGACGTCAAAATCTTCGCAGAGCTTTTTCATCTCTTCAAGCCTTCCCGAGCCGATGCAGGTCGCGCTGTCGGGGGCCTGTCTTTTCTGAACTATTTCGGCGACGGTCTCACCGCCCGCCGTTCTGATGAGCTCTTTAAGCTCGGCAAGCGAGCGCTCGACGTCAAACTCGCCCGTGTCGATTGAGACGGTAAGGGCTTTCGGGACGCGCTCCTCGGATTGGTTTACCTTAAAAATGTTTTCAAAATTATCAGTCATATTTGTCCTCCATGATACGGAATTGCAGTTTTAACGGGTCAAGACTTACATGACTGCGGCAGGTAAGTCGGTTTTATCTGCGAATGCGCATTTTGGATTCTCCTTTCGGGAAATTTATGCATAAGGGCTTTCGCCCTGCGGTGACGGTAAAACGTGCGCCGCTCCTGTCGGAGCGGCGGTGTCATAAAGGGGACGCCCTCTCTTGCAGGCCGTCCCCTCTTTCAAAACAGCCCACCGGGCTGTTTTTCAATTCACCCCTTGCGGAGCGCACTGCGTAAGGTATTTCGCGACTGCGGTCGCGACCAGAGGCTACTCGCCTCAATGAACGCGGGGTTTTGTCTGCAAGCACGAGCAATCAATCGTTTACGATTGCGAAGTGCGAGCAGTAACAAAACCAGCTTTCATTACTGTCGCAAGCCCTTTGTAAAGGGCTTGATCCTAAACTTATTGCTTTAGATAACCCCTTTAAATTCACCGAGCCCGAGCATCAGGTTCATGTTCTGAACGACCGCGCCCGCGCCGCCCTTTCCGAGGTTGTCAAACCTTGCGGCGAGCAGGCAGATATCGTTGTCGCCGAAGACGAAGATCTGCATTTTGTTCGAGCCCGCCATTCCGCCCGCGTCAAGAAAACCGCCGAGGCTTTCGATCGAGCCCTCGAACGGGACGACCTCGATGAGCGGTTCGCGCTCGTAAAAGCGCGAGATGACCTCATAGATCTGGCCCGAATGAAGCCTCTTCGCGAGGGTCCTGAGCTGAAGCGGAACGGTGATGAGTATTCCGTTGGGGAAGTCGTCGATCATCGGGTTGAGCGACGGGCGGTAAGATATCCCGCTCGCGTGCATGATTTCCTTCTGCTGCAAAATGTTTTGGTCGAGGCCGTACATTCTCGCCGAAGAATAGCTCCTCGGGCGGTTCGGGTCCTCATACATCGTTATCATGTTTCCGCCGCCGTTTGAATAGCCGATCACCGAATTGACATACAAAGGAAGGTAAGGCGGCATTATTCTGCCCTTCAAAAGCGGGTTTATGAGCATGACCGTGCCGACGGCCATCGGCGCGGGAAGCGAAACAAACCTTGCCGACGCTATCTTATTGCGCTGCTCCTGCGAGAGCTCGGGCATTCCGTAGACCCAGCTCGGCGAAAGGCGAAAAGCGTTTGAGGTGTCTATCACCTTGACGTTCGGCGAGGTTATCAGTGGAATCGTCTCGGTCGCGGTCTGAGCTGACTGGCAGAGAATTACAATATCGGCGGTGTTGAGAAGATTTCTGCGCTGCTCCTCGGTGACCTTTTTCGGGCTTTCAAGATAGATCACCTCAAGGTCGTCGCGGTTCATGATCATTTTATTGAGATTTAAATTGACGGTGCCGTAATGGCCGTCAACGAGAACTTTTTTCATCGGCACACTTCCGTTCGACAAATTTCGAGTACAATCTTACACACTATAATCATCACATATTTTTCCGCTTTTGTCAATAGCCTAACCTATGAAGATTTTATTAAAATTTAAGATTTTAATGTTTTCACCCCATTTTAGCCTAATTTATGGAAATTTGGCGGGGCTCCGCGCACATTAGGCGACACCCTGAAATTCCGACCTCTGACTTCTGTTTTCTTGATGCGCCGCTTTGATCTCATCTGGAAAATTCGGGGTCTTGCGGAATCTGAAAAAATGTGGTAAACTTGAATCGGAAAAAATTTTTTTAAAAATATTTTTTTGCGATGCAATATTTTGCCCTCCCCGTGCGTATTAGTTATGAAACGTAAATCGGAGGACGGCGGAAAGGAGTGCGAGGCCTTTTGTGCCTTAAAACGTAAAATACTATGCAAGCAGCTAAAGACATCGGCATTTACATATCCTCGGTTGTCGACAAATATTCCGATATGGTCTATCGGGCGGCTTATCACGCCCTCTGCGACCGACATTATGCCGAGGACATCACCCAGGAGGTCTTTTTAAAGCTTATGCAGACTCTGCCCGACTTCGAGTCTGACGAGCACGAAAAGGCATGGCTTCTTCGGGTGACGCTCAACATGTGCAAATCATATAACCGAAAGGTTTATTCTCACCCGACCGAGGAGCTTGACGAAACCCTCGCCGACCAAAAACCCGTCGGCAGCGGCCCTGTCACCGAGGCGGTGATGAGCCTGCCCGATAAATATCGAAACGTTGTTTATCTTCACTATTTTGAGGGCTACAAGCTCAACGAGATCGGCGAGATGCTCGGGATAAACCAAAACACCGTGGCCTCGCTTCTTATGAGGGCGCGGAAAAAGCTTAAAGAAATTCTTGGGGAGGAGTTTGACGATGAAAACAACTGAATATAAAATCGAAGTCAGCTCCTTAAAGCTCAGAGAAAGCTTCAAAGAGGAGCTCAAACAGAAGATGCTCGCCGAGGCCGAGAAGACCCTTTCAGAGCCCGAGGAGCACAAGCCGAGCATCGTGAAATCATACTCGAAATATATCGCGCTCGCGGCCTGTCTTCTTATCGCGATATCCGCAGTCGGGTTCATGCCGCTCGGCGGAAAGATAGAGTCAAAGAGCGCGGACAACGCCTCGGCAGAAAATGATACTGTTCAGAACGCGGCAGACGCAAACGGTTTTGACGATGGCGAAATACTCAACTCGATCATCAATGACGAAATCGAAGCCCCCGCTGAGGGAGCGGAAGATTACGCCGACATGGAAGCGGAAGCCGTTGAAGAGGTCGAAAGCGTCGAGGAGGCCTTTGATACGCCTGTTGAATCGGGCGAAGAGGAAACCGAAAAGCTTCTTTCGGCCGAGCCGACGGAATCGGAGCAGGAGGACGAAATTGTCGCGGAGACAAATCCCGCGTCGGGCAACGGATTCTCGCCCGAGGGTTCTCGCGATTACGACGGTAATTACAACGGCGCTGACTATGTATACGTCGGCGGCGAGGGCTCGGCGGCTTACAGCGCGGCGCTCGTGAAAAACGACCTCACGGGGGCGGAGATAAGCTTCGGCACTGTCACCGCTCAGACACTTGAAAGCGAGCCTGTTGACATTCAGGTCGGCATCACCGAATCTGAGACAGAATCGACGGAAGCGGAGATTCCGAGCGCTTACGGCGACGGCGACGCGGTATATTTTGATGATGATTCCGAGGAATTTGTGCCTGAGGCGGTCGATGCCCCCGAACCCGCCGATGCGGAAGAGATCCTTGAGGCCGAGCAGATATTTGATTACAACTCGCTCAATTACGAATACAGCATGGAATACTACGACGTTCGCGACGGCGTTATCGCCGACCTTGACAAGATCGGGCTCATCAAGTTTGAAATTCTCGAGGCCTACGACACCGAGGACGCGGTGGCCATGTATATCGGCAGGGATATAGACATCGACACCGACACCCGGACGCTTTACTCGGTGAATGTAAACTATGATTACTTCGAGAGCGAAGAGGTCGGCGTTGAAAGGGCGCTGATAAACGTCGGCACCGCTCAGGTACAGCTTGTCGGCCGCCCGCTGATGGAGGGCGAATATGTCGCGGTGGTATATGAAAACAGCGACGGCATTCTTGAACCCGTGCCCCAGCTTCTCTATGCCGTGCATAAGGTCAGGGGCGTGGATATAGCATACCACGTTTACTGCCCCGACGGCTTCATGGTCGACCCGGGAAGCACGAATATGGGCCTTGTTCCCGAGGAATACGAGGTCGTGACCTCGACAGACAACAACCCGGAGATTTATACCCAGAAAGCCGCTGTAAGCGAGCTCACGCATTACCTCAGAAGAAATATTCTGAGAATGGAGCCGACGCTCATCGACTTCAGCAAAAAGAGCGTGCCGAAGACCTCGGCAAACGTAAACTATCCGACGGGTATGCTCGCCTCGGAAAATGACAAGATCAACGGCGTTGCCGTCGGCGACAGCCTTGACGATTCCCTCGCGGCGCTATATCTCAGCGATTACAGCTTTGCGCCCGACTGCGTTCTGACGCTTAACGCCTCGGATGAACAGGGCGGTTGGTATGTAGTTGTGACCGTTAAAGACGGCGTTATCGTGAGCATCGAGCCGCACATTGAGAGCGACGATATCTTAGCAGTAGAATAGCAATTTAATTTGCCTTGCTTTGCTCATCAAACAGGGAACCCCTTAATAGGGTTTCCTACGCTGCACCGCTTTTGAGGTGCGCAGCTCTTGTCAGAGCTGCGAATCATAAGGGGACGCCCTCTCTTGCAGGGCGTCCCCTCTTTCAAAACAATTCACTGAATTGTTTTTCAATTCACCCCTTGCGGAGCGCACTCCGTAAGAATTTCGCGCTCTGCGGAGCGCGACCAAGGGCGCTGCCCTTGGAACCTGCGAGCCTTTTGGTAAAAGGCTCGACCGAAAACTTTTAATTTATCTTGTCGCCCGTCATTGATCTATTAAAACGTCAGCTGGTCAAGGTCGGGCACGTCCTTTGCGAAAGGCCCCGCGGCGGGAAGCGTCTTTGTGCGGTATTTTGAGAGCTCGTTTGCCTGCTCCTCGGTGATAATGTGCGCGCTTTCAACGTGAGAGCCAGCCTTTAAGGTCATCACCTGAACGCCCTGCGTGTCTCTCGTCGTCTTCGGAAGGATCATTCCCGTGTTGAAGATTATCGCCCTGCCGTTCGACGAGCGGAGCATTACCTCGCTCCCCTCTTTGACATCTAAAATCGCGACGAGCTCGGCCTTGTCGGAATAGGCTTTCAGCAGAACCTTTCTGTTCGTGACGGTCGAATATGAGCTCAACGGAACTTTTGCGACCTTGCCGTTTTTATAGACGAACAGCACGCAGCCCGAATAGTCGAGCGTCGCGACCATTCCGCGGACGCCCTCGCCCTCGTCAAATTTCAGCGCGACGGGGATAAAGTCGCCGAGGACGCTCGCCTTTGTATCAGAAAAAGCCGAGGCCTTCGACTTATAGCACTTCGCGTTGTCGGTGAAGAACAGCAGCTCGGCGCGGTTTGAAAGGTCGATCTCCTGCGTCACGACGTCGTTTTCCTTGACCTTCTGCTCGCCAGACATTCTCAGCGATTGAGGCGTTATCTTCTTGAAATAGCCGTCGCGGGTGAGAATAAGCCGACAAGGGTAGTCCGCAACCTCGGGCTCGGTTTTTACGTCGGGCTCGTCGTCGATGTAAATAATCTCGGTCTTTCGGGGCTGGCCGTATTTTTCGGCCACCCGCTTGAGCTCGTCGATGATTATAAGCTTTATCTTTCTCTCGCTGCCCAAAACCCCCTCAAGTTCGGCAATTTCGGTCGCAAGGTCGTTGACGTCTTTCAGGCGGTTGAGGATATACTCGCGGTTGAGGTGCCTCAGCTTTATTTCTGCGACGTATTCGGCCTGAATCTCATCTATCGAGAAGCCGATCATGAGGTTCGGAACGACGTCTGCCTCTTCCTCGGTCTCGCGAACGATTTTTATCGCCCTGTCGATGTCAAGAAGAATTTTTTCGAGGCCCTCCAAAAGATGGAGGCGCTCTTTTTTCTTGACGAGGTCGAAGTTCACGCGGCGCTTTACGCACCCGACGCGGAATTTTATCCACTCGCGGATTATGTCGGTGACACCCAAAACTTTCGGATAGCCGTTCACCAAAATATTGAAGTTCGCCGAAAAGCTGTCCTGAAGCGGGGTGAGCTTGTAGAGCTTTTTCATCAGCTCGTCGGGGTCGACGCCGCGCTTTAAGTCTATCGCGATTTTAAGGCCGTCAAGGTCGGTCTCGTCGCGGATATATGATATCTCTTTCAGGCCGCCCTTCGCAAGTTCGATGACCTTTTCGATTATCGCCTCGACGGTTGTGGTCGGCGGAATTTCGGTTATCTCGATGCAGTTTGCGGCTTTGTCATAGCTGTACTTCGCCCTGACCTTTACCGCTCCCCTGCCCGTCGCGAAAATTTTTCTGAGGCTGTCCTCGTCATAGATCATATACCCCCCGCCCGGGAAGTCGGGACCTTTCATCGTCTGCATGACGTCGAAATCGGGGTCGCGGATAAGCGATACCGTCGCCTCGCAAAGCTCTCTTAAATTGAACGGGCAGACCGCGCTCGCCATCGAAACGCCGATGCCGACGTTCGAGTTCACCAGAATCGACGGAAACGTCACGGGCAGAAGCTCGGGCTCCTGCATGGTGTTGTCATAGTTCGGGACAAAATTCACGGTGTCCTTGTCGATATCCGAAAAAAGCTCGTTGCAGATGGGTTCAAGCTTTGCCTCGGTATAACGCGAGGCGGCGTAGGCCATGTCGCTTGAATAGGCCTTGCCGAAGTTGCCCTTTGAATCGATATATGGGTGCAGAAGCGCCTCGTTGCCCCTCGCGAGGCGGACCATCGTCTCATAGATGGCTTGGTCGCCGTGGGGGTTGAGCTTCATCGTCTGGCCGACAATGTTCGCCGACTTGGTTCTCGGGCCTGTCAGGAGGCCCATTTTATACATCGTATAGAGAAGCTTTCGGTGCGAGGGCTTGAAGCCGTCGATCTCGGGGAAGGCCCTTGAAACGATGACCGACATCGCATAAGGCATGTAGTTTTTCTCAAGCGTTATGGTTATCGGCTCATCGACGACCGTTCCCGCGCCCTGAATATAGGCGTCGGCGTGCCGAGCAGAGAGCTTCGGCTGTTTCGGTTCTTTGTCTTTTGATGTCTTTTTCGGCATATATATCCTCTTTCCGATCTGTATTTTTACGGGCGAGCCGTCCGCGAAGCGCGCCCCGCAAGGGGTTGTGCGAAGCGGGTGGCGAGCCTCAGCTTATGTCTGCCATGTCAAGATAGTCGTGGCCGTTGTTGTTGATGAATTCCTTTCTCGCCGAAAGGTTGTCGCCCAAAAGCATATCGAACATAAACTTTGTATGCTCGGCCTCGTCGGGGCTTACTTTTATAAGCCTGCGGGTCGCGGGGTTCATCGTCGTAAGGCTCATCATGTCGGGCTCGTTCTCGCCGAGACCTTTTGAACGCTGAATGGTATACTTCTGGCTGCCTATCTGCCTGAGAATGTCGGCGCGCTCGCTCTCGTCATAGGCAAAATATGTGCGCTCCTTTGTGTTGATTTCATAGAGCGGCGACTCCGCGATGTAGACAAAGCCCTTTTCGATGAGCGTCGGCGCAAGGGTATAGAGCATCGTCAGAATAAGCGTTCTGATCTGGAAGCCGTCATAGTCGGCATCGGTGCAGATAACTATCTTCGACCACCTTAAATTGTTGATGTTAAAGCTCGAGAGGTCCTTGTTCTTCGACGATTTTACCTCGACACCGCAGCCGAGGACCTTCATCAGGTCGGTTATTATCTCGCTCTCGAAGATCTTGTTATAGCTTGCTTTGAGGCAGTTGAGGATCTTTCCGCGGACGGGTATGACCGCCTGAAATTCCGCGTTTCTTGCGAGTTTTACCGAGCCGAGCGCCGAGTCGCCCTCAACGATGTAAAGCTCGCGCTGCTCAACGTCTTTCGAGCGGCAGTCGACGAATTTTTTAACCATGTTCGCCATGTCAAGCTTTTCGGAATAAAGCTTCTTCTGGGTTATCCTCGTCTTTTCGGCCGACTCGCGGGAGCGCTTGTTCACCAAAATTCTGTCGCAGATCTTCACGGCGTCGTCGGGGTTCTCGATGAAATAAACCTCAAGCTGATGCTTTAAGAATTCAACCGCGGCGTCATAGATAAAACGGTTATTTATCGCCTTTTTGGTCTGGTTTTCATACGATGCTTGGGTCGAGAATGAGCTCGACACCATCACAAGGCAGTCTTCGATGTCGCAATACTGAATCTTCGCCTCGTTTTTGAGGTACTTGCCGTTCTGCCTCATATAGCTGTCGATGTATGAGGTGAACGCCTGCCTCACCGCCTTTTCGGTCGAGCCGCCGTATTCAAGAAAGCTGCAGTTGTGGAAATATTCGGCGAGCTTGACCGTCTTTGAAAACGCGAACGCAAAGTTATACTTGACCTTGTATTCGTTCATGTCCTCGCGGTCCTTGCCCTTGCGGTCGGCCTGCCAGAATTGGGGCGGCGTGATGTAATCAAGCCCGACGACCTCGTTTACATAGTCGAGAATGCCGTTCTCATAGCTGTATTCAAAGCTCTCGAAATTGCCGTCGTCGTTTTGGTATCTCAGCAAAAATTTAATGCCCGGGTTGACGATAGCCTGCTTTTTTAAGACATCGCAGAAATATTCTTTCTCTATGACGATGTCGGTGAAAACCGCAAGGTCGGGCAGCCAGCGGGTTCGGGTGCCCGTCTTTTTCGAGCTTGTCTCCTCTTTTTTGAGGCCGCCGATGTTCTCGCCCTTTTCAAAATGAAGATTATACTTGAAGCCGTCGCGAAAGACCTCGACGTCCATATATTCCGAAGCGTACTGGGTCGCGCATGCGCCGAGACCGTTCAGACCGAGGGAATACTCATAGTTTCCGCCGTCGACGTTGTCATATTTTCCGCCCGCGTAGAGCTCGCAGTAGACGAGCTCCCAGTTATAGCGGTTCTCGACCTTGTTGAAGTCGACGGGGCAGCCGCGCCCCTGATCCTCGACCTCAATCGAATTATCGCTGTAACGCGTCACCGAAATTTTTCTGCCGAAGCCCTGACGCGCCTCATCGACCGAGTTTGAGATGATCTCGAAAACCGAGTGCTTGCAGCCCTCAAGCCCGTCCGAGCCGAAGATTACCGCAGGGCGCTTTCTTACCCTGTCGGCCCCTTTCAGCGAGCGAATCGCCTCGTTGCCGTATTCCTTTTTAACTGCCATATATTTCCGTCCTTTCAAGAGACTTGCTTCAAAAATACAATATATAGGTATTATAGCACATTTTTTTCACTAATGCAAGTGTTTTGATTCTCGTGCGCCGATTCTTCCGCACACATTATTCTTAACATTTAAAACTGTCGCGATGGCGGCACCTTGAAATTCCGACGGTCTGACTTCTGACTTCTGTTATCTTGATGCGCCGATTAGGACGCATCATATATGCAGGTCGGGTGTCGCCCTAAGCTTTCTCAGCATAGTATGAATTAACGGCTCGGGCCCGCCGTTTTATATAGCGCCGTCGGGCTTTTGCCACGGGCTCGGCGGCGCAGCAGATAAAATCATTAAAATTTCGCGATTTGGTTTGACAAAGAGAAAAAATGGGTGTATACTTATTATGTATCAGTTTGACTTATAAAGAGGGACATTATGGACACAAAAATTTCAGCGTCTATTTTAAGCGCGGACTTCGGAAACCTTGAAAGCGAATTGAATCGGGCCGAGGCCGCAGGCTGCGATATGATACACTTCGACGTCATGGACGGGCACTTTGTCCCGAACCTTAGCTACGGCGTTCCTGTCCTTAAATCTATCCGCCGCTGCTGCTCTCTTCCGTTTGACGTCCATCTTATGATAACCGATCCTCTCGATTTTATTGATGCCTTTGCCGACACGGGCGCCGACCACATCACTTTTCATCAGGAAATAAAAGCCGACCCGAACGAGGTCATCAGAAAGATTCGCTCTCGGGGGCTTACGGCGGGGATATCTGTAAAGCCGAAAACCCCTGTCGAGGCGGTTTTTCCCCTGCTGGACAAGCTTGACATGGTTCTTATCATGACCGTTGAGCCGGGGTTCGGCGGCCAGGGGTTCATTCCCGAGACGCTTGATAAAATTTCCCTGCTGAGAAGCGAGGCAAACAGGCGCGGGCTCGGCCTTGATATCGAGGTCGACGGCGGAATCGGCTTCAACACATCGCCGAAAGTCAGAAACGCGGGCGCAAATGTTCTTGTCTCGGGCTCGTATCTCTTCAAGGCCGACGACATGGCCGCGGCGGTCGCTTCAATGAAGAGATAAATTCGAGAGCGCGTCATTTTTCATGAGGGTGCAGCCGTGCTCGCCGAATATTTCGCGATAGCTCCTGCCGAGGCATACCGAGTCGCAGTGCTCGCAGATATCGGGCAGAAGCCGCGAAAGCTCTGATGTTTTCACCGTGAAGCTCAGGCAGTAGCAATCGGCAAGAATAAGGCTCGCGGTTTTAATTCCGCGCTTGCAAAGCCTTGAACTCAGCGGAAAAAGCCCGCCCGCCTCATTCACACGGCAGACGACTTGGGTCTCGGCGGGATAGGCCCTCAGCCGACGCTTTTTGTCGCTCAACTGTTATCCCCTCTCCATCATTATATATTTAAGGACGGTATTTTCTTGGCTCAGTTTGTTATGACCGAAAAATCCGAAAAACAAAGATTTGCAAAGACCTCAGCGCTTTTGTCGACCATTGTTTTTATGGCATATTATTTCTACGGCCTGCGCGCCGTGTTCGTGACGGGCGTGTCGGTGTTCACAAGCATTCTTGCCGACTATCTCTGCTCGGTCGCGATGAAGAAAAAATACGACTGGGGCGATCTTTCGCCGATAATGTCGGGGCTGCTTCTTGCCCTGCTGATGCCCGCCTCGGTGCCCTACACCGTTATGGCGTTCTCGGCGGCGTTCATGTCCTGCATCTGCAAAAACGCTTTCGGCGGAAACCGAAACCTCATCTTCTGCCCCGTCTGCGTAGCCTATATATTCACTTCGCTTTGCTTCCCAAGCAACATAATTCTCTACCCGACGCCAGAGCCGTTCGGGCACATCTCGGCTGAAAACCTTGTCACCGACCAGCTTGCCCGCTCATACACATATATTCTTGACAGCGGCACGGCTTCGTCATACAGCATTCTCGACATAATCTGGGGAAAGATAACGGGCCCGATGGGTTCGTCGGCGATACTTATAATCGCAATCTGCGCGGTCGCCCTCTATTTCTTCGGCGATATCCCTATCGAGGCGTTCTTTGCGGCCCTCGGGGCAAATATTCTGATCAACGTCATTTTCCCGATCGGCGAGAGCGGCTGGTTCGCGGTTTTGGATTCGCTGGTCGCGGGGTCGTATTTCTTCGTGCTGACCTTTATGGCCTGCGACCCGAGGTATGTTCCGAAGCGGGCGTTCTCTCAGATAATGTACGGCGTGATCTTCGCGGGCGGGTCATATCTTGTTCGGCTTCACACGGGAATCGAAAACAGCGCGGTGTTCGTTCTTCCGATGCTCTGCGTATTCCGCGATGAATTCGACAGGCTCACCGACGCCCTTGAAAAGCTTCTGAAATTCCTCTGGAAGTACATTAAGATCTTCTCCGCGTTCGCCTATAAGTATGCGAAGTTCGGGCTTTCGACAGCGGCAAAATTCATCGCGGCGCAGTTTGACCGCCTCTGCGAATTTATCAGCGATAAAATCGTTGAAGCCTCGAAAAAGCGCAAGGCTCAAAAGGCCGAAGAGGCCGAGAAAGCATCGGCAGAAAAGACTTACGAGCCCTCGGAGGAAAAGCCCGAGAATGAGGAAAAATCCGAGGAGAAACCCGACGGCGGAGGTGAGGAAGAATGAATGAAAAGCTTGTTCTCCGCGAGGCTGAGCGCGAGGGAATTCTCACAAAAAACGCCCTGTTTTCAAGCGGCGTCATAATCGCGCCCGCGGTCGCCGCCTGCAAGGATTTTTACTCGGGAGTGATACTCGCCTCGGTTTTCACCGTCGTGACCTTCATCACCGTAATTCTTTGCAGATTCGTGCCGAGAAAAATCGTCTATACCGTTCGTATTATATTATATACCCTCGTGGCCTCGCTGGTGTATGTACCCGTGCACCTGTTCTTCGCGAGCGGCGAAATTCTCTCCGAGATGTACGCGGCGGTAGGGATATATGCCCCGCTTCTCATCACCAACTCGCTTATAACGCTTCGCACCGAGTCGAAGTTTTACAGGCTCTCGCTGCCCTATATGGCGAGCCTTGTGAGCTTCTATATAATCGGCTACGACCTCTCGCTGATTGTTTTCGGCACGCTGAGGGGCTTTCTGACCTCGGGGATCATTCTCGGGGTAAAGGTTCTTCCGTTCTCGATCCCCGCGCTCTCAAACACCTACGGCGGGTTTATTCTTCTCGCGATAATAAGCGCGGCGTTCAGGTGGTTCATCGAGATAATTTCGGGCGCATATTCGAGCCGCCGCGATTCGATATAATAACCCGCGAAAAAATGATATAATATCCGAAAGGAAAGCATATGGCCGCTTTTTTGGAAATTCTTCTCTCCGCGCTGACCGCGGTGACACTTGAAAATGTAATACTCACCTCGGCGATCGGCACCTCGACGCTTATTGAATGCGCAAAAAAGCCTCACCAGCTTCTTTCGTTCGGCGCGTTCATAACCGAGTTTTCCGTTTTGTCGAGCCTTCTGGCGTTCTTCGCCGAAAAGCTTCTCAAAAACGAGACCGCAAGGCTGTTTCTGCCGAGTATATATGTGCTGAGCCTCGGGCTTGTCTATGTTCTGACGCTGCTCGTGATCTGGTTCGGCGCGAGAAAATATTTCAGAAAGCTCAAAAAATATGTTCACCTTTCGGCGTTCAACTGCGCGGTGCTCGGCTGCCTGTTCAACAACGGCCTGAGCGGCGCCGAGCTGCCCCAGCGGCTTCTTTACGCCGCAGAGGTCGGCATCGGGTTTATCCTCGCGGCCTATATTCTGGCGATAAACTATGAAAAGCTTTCAAGCGACAAGGTCCCTGCGGCCTTTCGCGGATTTCCGCTGTCGGTGCTTTACATCGGCATAATTTCAATGATTGTTTACAGTCTGAAAATATGACTTAGGAAGTGGTTATTATGAAAAAAAGAGTAGTCAAAAAATCAAAACCGCTGTTCAAAAAAAGGCGCACACCCGCCCGCACCGCCCTCAACATCGTGCTGACGGTACTGCTGCTGGTCGGGCTTGCCTTTTTGGGATACAGCGTCGGAAAGCCGATTATGAAGTTTGTTCAGGATCGCGACGGCCGCCCGTCTCAGACCGAGAACCGACAGACCGAGGAGGCGGTGACGACCGCAGAGCCGGCAGTCACAACGGCGCCGACCGAGGAATCGGCCGAGACGACGGAAGAACCCGAGCCCGAGCCGATCGTGAAAAAGAATATTCTCTTCGTAAGCGCCCCGAGCGGCGCGGGCTTTGACAGCTATCTCGACGAAAGAATCGCCTATGCCGCGGAAAACGGCTATATGGGCATCGCGGTCGATCTTCTCTCGGACGGCGGAATGATAAACTTTGCGACGGCTAATGAGCGCGCCGTTCTTGCCGAGGCGGTTCTGCCGAGCGGGATTTCAAGCCTTGCCGAGGCCGTCGGGAAGATAAACGACGCGGGCCTCAAGGCATACGCAAGGCTCTCACTGCTCACCGACCACAAGCTAAGCTATATCGACAAGGGCGTCTGCTACCTCTTTGAAAACTCGACAAGCTCTTGGTACGACAACTCGGTATCAAACGGAGGAAAGCCTTGGATATCGGCGTTTTCCGAATCGGCAAGGGAATATATCTCGGGCATCGCGAAGGAGATTTCGGACGCGGGCTTTGAGGGCATCATTGCGGGCGAAATCGAGTTCCCGCCGTTCAGAAGGTCTGACCTCAGCTATGTCGGCGCTATGGTTCAGTCGGCGGACAGGTATACCGCGCTCGTCGATTTCTCCAACGCGATTCAGAGCGCAGTCTCGCAAAAGGAATACTACCCCGAAATAGACGCTCAGGACATAATCGCGGGGAGCGCGGAGGTGCTCAAGGGCGCGGATTCGCTCAACTTCACCGCGATATACATAAAATACGACTCGGCGGCGGTCGGCGAAAGAATCGTCAAGTCCGACGAAACCGAGGTCTCATATGCGGGCCTCAGCCCCGAGGCAAAAGCGACGGTGGTCTTCCGCTCTGTCGCCCAGACCCTCAGCGGGAAGAAAATCATTCCCGCGATAACAGACCAATCGCTGATACCGACGCTTGTGGAGCTCGGATATGACGAGACGGAAATTTTGATCTACTGAACAAAAATTGCGGCGTGGCAAAAGCCATACCGCAGTTTTTTTGTTATATCAGCAGGCAGATGAGCCCCGAGCAGCCCTCGTTGATGATTCTCTCGACCGCCTCGCGAAGCTTTTCGCGGGCGTCCTCGGGAAGGCGGCTCAGCTTTGAATGAAGCCCCTCGCTGACGAGTTCGGAGAGGGATTTTCCGAAAATGTTGGTGTCCCAGATCTTCTCGGGGTCGCGGTCGAAGTCGTTCATGAGGTAATTGATGAGCTCTTCGCTCTGGCGCTCCGAGCCGACTATCGGCTCGACCTCGGCGGAGATGTCGGCGCGGATCAGGTGTATCGACGGCGCGTTCGCCTTAAGCCTTACGCCGTATTTGCCGCCCTGCCTGATTATCTCGGGCTCGTCGAGAGAAAGCTCGCCCGCCTCGGGCATCACAATTCCGTAGCCGATCTTCTCAACCTGTTCGAGGGCCTCGGAGAATTTCTCGAACCTGCGCTTGAACCTCACAAGCTCAAGAATTTTCGGCATAAGCTCGTCGTCGCCCGAGATATCGAGCCCCGATTCCTCGCTCAGAACCTTGAAGAACAGCGAGCCGTCGAGCTCGATTTTTATTTTGCAGGCCCCCGTCCCGAGGTCTGTCTCGGCGATCTCCGAGCTCATGACGTCCTCGCACTCGGTTATCTCGGCGCAGAGGGCCTTGATATCGCGAAGATATTTCACCTTCTCTGCCGAGCGCCTGATTCCGCCGAAAATCTCCTCTTTAAGCCAGTGGCCCTTAGCGAGAGAGTTCACCCAGCGCGGCATGCTCACGCCGATTTCCTTCACGGGGAAGGCGTAGAGCAGCGAGGTTATTATCTTTGAGATGTCGTCGCGGGTCATGGTCAGGCAGTTGACGGGCAGCACCGCGACGCCGTATTTTTCGCGAAGGCTCTCGCAGAGGGCTTCGGTGCGCTCTGAGGCCTCGTCGTCGGTGTTCATCAGCACGACAAAGGGCTTGCCCAATTCGGTCAGCTCGGTGATGACCCGCTGCTCGCACTCTTCGTATTCGTCTCTGTCAAGCCCCGAAATCGAGCCGTCGGTGGTGACGACTATGCCGACGGTAGAATGCTCGGTGATGACCTTTTGGGTGCCGATCTCGGCGGCCATGTTGAACGGCACCTCGGAATCGAACCAAGGGGTTCGCACCATTCTCGGGCGGTCGTTCTCGATATAGCCTACCGCCGACGGAATTATATAGCCCACGCAGTCGATCATTCTCACGTTCACCGTGGCGCTGCCGTCAAGGGTTATCGCGACGGCCTCCTCGGGAATGAATTTCGGCTCGGTGGTCATGATGGTCTTTCCCGCCGATGCCTGCGGAAGCTCATCAACAGCCCTTTCACGCATATACTGCTCTGAAATGTTGGGTATCACGAGCTCTTCCATAAATCTTCGGATAAAGGTCGATTTTCCGCTCCGAACAGGCCCGACCACGCCGATGTATATATCCCCGCCCGTGCGCTCGGAGATACTCTTATAGATATTTGTTGTTGACATATATTTCCTCCGTCCTAATCAATGGGTATCAAAAGCATACAGCCGTTTTCAACGGTTTCGCTGTCGATGTCGTTTTCCTCTAAAATCGCGTCAAGGTTGGCTCGGCAGCGTTTCGCGATCTCCCATGGCTGCTCGCCGCTTTCGGCATAGTAAAGCTTCAGCGCGCATGTGCGGTCGCGCTCAACGGGCTTTGTGTCGTCAAGCCTGATGTCGCTGATAAAGCTCTTCGGCTTGGCCTCGCAGATGTAACCCCTGATTTTTATTTCGACGGTGAGCTCGATAGCGTTCGAGCTTGTGAGGTTATAGGTCACTGCGCCGACTTGCGCACGGATATCAGAACTTCCGCAGTCGCAGACGTGGTTTTCAAGGCTATGCTCGAACATAAGCTCGGATTCAAGGCAGATCGGCTTGCCCGACTCGTTTTTCGCGAAAACAGTAACGCTGAGTTTCCCCGTGACAGCGCTCTCGCCGCTCTGCTTGCTTATGACCGAAAGGGCGCAGGCGGGTTCTGCGCAGGCGCACATAACCGAACGAATTTCGCCCTCGCTGTATGTGAGAGTGGTCTTTGCGCGGTGAGTTTCGGATATCGGCGCGGGAACGCACTCTACCGAACATTCTGTTCTCTCGGCCTCGGTCTCGCACTCGGTAGAGAAAACGTCGTCGCAGAGGCGGGCGCTTTCAAACCTCAGCGCAAGGCAGTTTATATCAATGCCGAGCTCGCACTCGATCTTCGCGGGCTCGCTTTTCGCAACGGGCCTGATCGCGCAGCTTGAAACGTTCGCGTCGACATAGACATCGAAGCGGTCGTCGAGGCCCTCGATGTCGGAAACCTGAGAAAACGGCAGGTCAAAGCTTATCCTCTCGATCTCTCCGCCGCCCTCGGGAATGTATATCACCGTGACGCCCGCCTCGCCCTTTGTGAGAAGCTTTCCCGAGAGAATTTTCTTTTCGGCGCTGTTGACCGAAGCATCGGCACGAAGAACCACGCCGACGGGCGGCTTTGTCGAGATTATGTCTACCTCGTCGATGACGGTTACGCGCTTTGTGATGAAAAGTCTCTTTGACGGATAGGTGACAAGGGTCTTGCGAAGCTGAATTCCCCCGCCACTCGCCGAAGTTACCGCCTGTCGGGGCTCGTCGCACAAAACCCTCACCCGAACCGCAATGACGCCGCGAATGTCGATTCTGCGCTTGTTGACGACTCGGCAGCTTTTTGTCTCTACCGACGGGTCGAGATAGACGATCGGAAGCTTCGGCGCATAGCTGAGCTCGACAGACTTGTCATAAGAAAGCGTCTGCTCGATCGCCGATATCTCCCCTTCTTCCGAGACGTATACAACCCTGATCAGCGCCGAAAGCTCATAGCCGAGCTTTGTGCCGCTGTAACTTTTTCTCGCCGCCGACGGGTAGATTCGGCAGCTTAAAACCTTGAAAATTTCGGGACAGTAGTCGGGCAGGACATAGTCGAGCTCGACTGCCTGCTCGTTCACCGTGTCTAAAAGGGTCTTCTGAACGGTGAAATTCTCCCTTGAAAGCTTAAAATCCATAGCTCCTCCTTTACAGTGCCTGAAAGTTTTTGCATAAATCAGTGCCGATATATTTATATTCAGCTTGTTTCACCGCGATGACAGAACCGAAAAGTTTTCATAAAAAAGAGCAGATCGCTCTGCTCTGAATGTTCTTTAATTTTTTTGCGATGTTTTCTCAGCTTGTTGTGCCGATTCGGAGGACCTGATAAACCTCGCCGAGGTCAAGCGGCAAAAGATTGCCCTCGCTGTCGTAAATACGTCCGCCGTCGTCATATGAATATGCCGCGACAAAATAAACCTCGACAATATCGCCGACAGCGATATCGGAAGCCGAAAGCTTTGCCATCGGAGATACGGTTTGGTCCCACACCTCGGCGTCGCTGATTTTAAATTCAAACGGACCGACGCGGTATTCATACTCGTTGGTGTCAAAGGCTTCAACGCGGACAGTTCCGTCCTCGCTTACCAAAGAAACGCTTCCTCTCATCTTCGACGGATATACCGTCATCTCGCCGCTTTCCGAAGAATTATCTTCAGAGTTCACGGGCTTTGGTGCGCTCGCCCTGCCAATTGCAAACGAGCCGACCACACATACAATAAATACAATCACGATTACAACATATAAACCTTTCTTCATTTTGCACCTCTTTACATTAACATCAAAAGGAGCAAGCACTGCCTACTCCTTTATATGTTAAGTTTATTTTTGCTTTGGGTTCCGCTATGCGGTTTTGCACCTGTTCATCGGATTCACGCCTTTCAAAGGTTTTTAAAGAATTTTGTGTTTGTTTACATTCATCGGAATCATCTCCGTCGGATTATTCTTTCACCTTTTACTGTTGAATCTTCGGGTTAAGACTTAGTTGTATGCCGGACTCACCTCTTTCATTTTATTTGGGTCTCAAATCCATGATCTTGCGAGTTTCATAGAGCATCACTACTTTCGTTTAATCAACGGTCGTGGTTGGTGACTACTGATTGAGATGCCTCTTCATTGGAATCTACCCCTTTGCGTTTGATTCAAGCCCCCGTGGCTTGTTTTTCTCTTTCTCTCTTCCTCTGGCTATAATATAACATACTTTTTGGTGAATGTCAACACTTTTTTTAAAATTTTTTCAAAAAAATTATTTACATTTTGTTCACAAAAGACTCCTTGACTTTATCTGCAAAATCGTATATACTAATAATGTTGCGGCATTATTCAGATGATGTTTTTGTGAGGTCATTTATGAAAGATAACGAATTCAATCCCGATATATATACCCTCTCCGACGAGAACGGGGAGGAGAAAACCTTTGAGCTCTGGGATACTCTTGAGGACGGCGGAAACGTTTACTACGCGATGGTGCCTGTCTATGACGACCCGAAGGATTCCATCAGCGGCGACGCTGAGCTGGTCGTTTTGAAGCTTGAGGACCCGAACGACGAGGAAACGCTCATCACCATCGAGGACGATGAGGAGTATGAGCGCATCGGGAATATATTCCTCGAAAGGCTTGAAAAATTCTTCGACGGCGAAGATGACGACGAAGATTTTGACGGCGACGACTACGACGGCGAGGAATCATAAGTATAAATCGGTTTTTTCGGCAAAAAATATTTTCATTCTGCTTTGTACGACAGTTTGCGGTTTTATAAATCCAACACATAATTAAAGGGATTCGTTCTCCGAGTGCGGACTGCAGACCTCCCGCTTTTGCGGACGAAGGGAGCGCGAAACATTTGGGGCGATTTTACCCGTCCTGCCTCGTGCGGGTTTTATGTCCGCAAACAACGGCAAAGCGGAATTTTTTATTGATGTAAACCCCCGCCTCTTGAAGGCGGGGCGTCATAAGGAAGTAGAAACTAATTTTCCTGAAACGGCATGACTTCGGTCACGCCGTTTCTCTTTGCTTTTCCGCTTGCAAAAGCTCATTAATGGGTATGAATCCTACAAGGTCGTACTGAATCCTGATTTTCTGTTTCCTCTTGCCGCTCGATTTGTCAGGCTTTTCAACATATATTGCCTTTACAAGCTCCCGCAAGGCATAAGGAGTAAGCTCGTTAAGTCCTTCGTACTTTCTTGCCCTCTTAATGAACAGCTCCAGATTTTCAGCCTGTCGTTCCTGCTCTGCAATTTCAACTTGCAAGGAAATAATCTCTGATTTGAGCTTTGCCTGCTCATCTTCGTATTGCTCACTCATCATTGCGAACCGTTCGTCGCTAAGTTTTGCCGCCACGTTGTCCTCATAAATCTTGATGAACAGGCGGTCAAGTTCTGCAAGACGTTTCTCTTTTTGAGCAAGTTTACGCTTAGCAGATTTAACGATTTCAGCACTTTTAAGCGACATCTTTTCGGTCATAACCTGCCGAAAATAATTTTCGTGAGCCGTAACATACGAAATCACGACCTGCAAATTATTCAGCACAAGCTGCTCAAGGACGACCGCACGGATAAAGTGAATGGTGCAACTCCCAGTGTTACTCTTGTAATTTCCGCACACGAAATGGTCTTGCCGCTTTTCAAAGTCCTTGGTCGTGCAGTAGCGCATCTTAGCCCCGCAATCCTCGCAATACACCAGTCCCGAGAACATACTGCTCTTTCCCGTTCGCGTTCTGCGATGGCGTTGTTTTCGGATTTCCTGCACCTTTTTGAACACATCGGGCTTAATAATTTCAGGGTGAGTATTCTCGAAAACCGCCCAATTTTCTTCGGGATTGTCGCGCTGTTTCTTATCCCAAATCGAGTTGGTGTATGTCTTGAAATTGACGGTGCAGCCTGTATACTCCTTGCGTTCCAAAATGTGAACGACCGTGTTCGCGTTCCAGTGGTATGGATCAGAGTCAAAGTGACGTGTAGTTAATCCACGGGAATTTTTGTATGCCGACGGGTTTGGTACTTTTGCAGCAGTCAGAGCCTTTGCAATCTGCATCGGACCACGTCCCTCCATGCACATCTGGAAAATTTGTTTTACGACTTCCGCAGATTCCTCGTCAACTTCCCATTCACCACCATCGCCCTTTTTGTAACCATAAGGCACATTTGTGGTCAGCGGCACTCCACGAGTGCCTTTCGCCTTTTGAACGGCTCGGATTTTGCGGCTGGTATCCTTTGCGAAGAACTCGTTAGTCAACTTTTCATAAAGAATGACTGCTTATAATTCGACGAAACCCACGAAATTGTAGTAGATATTGATGTCGCGCTCAACATGTCCGTCAACTACGCACTTCTCGCCAATTTCAATCTTCTGAATCAACCTCACAAGCGTCGCACGGTCGAGTTCTTCAAGTTGGGCATAGTCCTGAATCAAATCGAGCCAGTCATCGACGGACTTTTCGCTTTCCTCACTTGCCGCCAACTTCGCAGAAAGCTCTTTTTTGCATTCAAGCTTCTCTGAACGCTCGGATTCATATTTGTTAAGCAGGTTAATGCAAACGATCTCGGGTATACGACCCATAACTTTGTCCTCATATGCGGCTTGAATCAGCTTTTCAAGCTCTGCAAGGCGTTTGTCAATCACCGTCAGCTCGGTCTTCAGCAGGCTCGTCTTTTCCTCATTCGAGGTCTTTTTCATGGCAAGAATCCGCTCTTTCAGTGCTTCGCGATTCCTCTGTGCGAGGATAGCCTTGCTCCGAATATCTGTCAGCACTACGGCAATCAATGCTTTCTGATTTATGTAGTGCGTCGAACAAGCGTCTTTCCCGCCGATAGCGTACCTGTTGCAGACATACGACTTAAACTCCGGCTCTTTTCCCGACGTCGTTTTGCGGTAATCGCGCATATATCGCAGCGACGAGCCGCAGTCCATACACCTCAAAATCCCGCCAAACAAGGCGATCATTCCGCTCTTGCCGGTTCTTCCGCGCCCGGGGTGGTTGTCCATTCGTTGGACCGCGTCCCAGACGTCTTGTGAAATCAGCGGTTCGTGGGTGTTCTCAACCTTAATCCATTTAGATTGCGGTTTGTCAATCTGCTTATGGTTCTTGTAGGACACCGTTCCCGTTTTGTTCTGAACCATGTGACCGAGGTAAACCTCGTTTCTCAAAATCAGCCTGACGGCTTCAGCACCCCACGCTTTGCTGCGATTCGCAGGCTTCGGAGTTCCCTTTGCCATATAATAGAAGTCCATAGGCGTTGGCACATTTTCGGCATTTAGCTGCGTGGCGATTTTTCTAAAACTGTTACCTTGCAGTCTTAGGTCGAATATATGGCGCACCACGGGTGCGGTAATCGGGTCGATTTCCAAAATGTGCTTGTCGGCTTCGCTTTTCTTGTAGCCGAGAGGAGCATAACAACCGACGTACTTGCCGCTTTTGAATGTAGATTGCTTAACAGCCTTTATTTTGGAGCTTGTGTCGCGAGCGTAAAGGTCGTTCATCACATTTTTTATTATGACGAGCATTTCGTTATTCTTCTGCAAAGTATCCACGCCGTCGTTAAGAGCGATGAATCGGCAGCCTAACGAGGGAAAGACGAAATCCGTGTACCGACCCGCCTCTATGTAGTCACGCCCGAGGCGGCTTAAATCCTTGCAAAGGATGAGATTGATTTTCTTGTCCGTTGCGTCCTGCACAAGCCGATTAAACTCCGGGCGGTCAAACGTTGTGCCGCTAACGCCGTCGTCGCAGTAGTAGTCGAAGATGTTCCAACCCTGCTCTCGGGCATATCTGCCGAGCAGCTCCTTTTGATTCTCGATTGAAACCGATTCACCGATTCGCTCATCATCTCGGCTCAAACGAGCATAGATTCCAACATTATAATTTTCCTGATTATTTATCTGCATAGCCATATTTTACCTCCTGTTATGCAGCACATTTTCAATCAGAAATCCGCTGCCATTATACCACACCGCCGCCCGCATTTCAAGCCACCTCGCGGTTAATTTTTTCGATTGTGAGCGCGTCGAGCATATCTCCCATTTCCGTTTTGCCGACAAACATACTGCTCACGCGGTAAACCGTGCCGTCGGGGAACGTCATTTCGGTTCGATTCGGTAAGCACATAAACCGTCTTCCGTCGTGTTCAATGATAGGTAACATCTTTTCGTGTTCTAAACTGTTTTCGCTCATTAAATTCCTCCTAATGTTCTTTTTGCTAAAATTCAACGTTGTAACGCATTTTGTGTTTACTGCTATAATGCCGTTTTTATCCATCCTATCCTATCAAATTTTGTATTAGATAGATTGATATTAACTAATTTATGTTTATTATTTTATATTAATTTTGGTATGATTTTCAGCCGCCCAGAGGAATGATTTTCATACTTCATGACGGTCGGCTTTCGCGCCCTCCGGGCGGTCAGGTTATCCACCGTCTAAAAATCCGGCGGCGGGTTTTCCCGTTGTGGATAATCATATTTCCACCGTTTTTTCTGTCGCATTTAGTGTCGAATATGCTTTCAAAATTTCGTCAGGAATCGCTTCAACAGTGCGTTTCAAATCCTCATACTCGCTCAATTTCTGATTGATTTCCAGCCGTTTCTGAATACTCTCTTTGCTGCCGTCGAGTTTCTTTTCAAGCTTGGCATTCTCTGCTTTCAGAGCCTTGATTTCGCCCTCAAAGCCTTTTAGTGCAGACAGCATATCCTCGGTTCCAGATATGTATTTGTTAATCATCTCTGCGACTTCGGCATACTTCCTGCCCGCGTTGAACGGAGTAATGTCCTTGAGCGTTTGCAGGATTATGTCCCGCTGACGGTTCAGATGAACGGCTTGCTTGAAAAGCCTTGGCGGGATATGCTCTCTACCTGTAATGCTCGCACTCTCTCCACGCTCCAAGTCGGGATATTTTTTGACCATATGCCGCCAAAATTCGTCCTGCCACCATGTCAGCTTTTTCTTGTTGCCGATGATTTCCTTTGCGGACAGCCTTTTATCTGCCGTCAGTGGGACGAAAGCAAGGTGCATGTGCGGGGGCTTTTCGTCCATGTGAATCACGGCAGATACAATGGTTTCGGGCGATTGATGTGCTTGAATAAATTTGAGAGCATACTCGAAATATTCTTTGACATCGGCGCGCTTCTTGCCTTTGAAGAACTCGGGACTTGCCGTTACCAAGGCTTCAACAAGTCGAACGCTGTCCTTTCTGGTCTTGCAGCCTGCGGCTGCGATTTGCTTTTCAGCGACTGCTCGGTATTTGCTCTGCGGTTCGACCAAATGAAAATTGTATTTTGCCCTCGTCAGGTCAACGTCGGGATTGCTCGCATATTTTTCTTTTGTGCGTTCATTATGCGCCTCGATATTGCCTATTTCGGGACCTTTGTACTTTGCAAATCTCAAAATTCCGTATTGTGCTTTCTGCATAAAACCTCCTCAAAAATTATTTTTGTCAGTCAGTGAAATGTTTGCGATATATAGCGGCTTATGTACGTCTTTCGGCGTACTTTTCTTTTCATGCTCAGCCGTTCTATTTTGACGGTATGAACAGTTACCCATAGACGAGGGTAGTCGTTTTCACAGTCTGATGTGAGTTTGCGCCAAACTGTGTAAACACGCGCTTTACAGCGTTTTACTTTCGCTCCTCAACGTGCCGCCGAATGGCGAAATGTGTTTGCTTAGTCGTCAAAATCTTCGCGGTTTTCAATGTGCTTGACCTTTGCTATAAGAAATTCAAGTGCATCACCCCCATAATCAATGATAGCACATATCCGTCTATAGCCCTCCAAAACCGTCATTTTCGCAGGAAAAGCAAAAAATTTGCCCTCAAATCTTGCAGATATACAAGAA
>CANQWC010000026.1 GCA_947627455.1 uncultured Clostridia bacterium
TCAAACCTCAACCAGAGTGCGAGAAAATACGACAGGTTTATAGCTATAGCGTCGTAAATCATCAAATACACCGTCACGGCCTGCCAGTGCTCGAAGCCCTTTTTCATCTTTTCTCTCATTTCTCTCACCCCTCATCCGAGAGTCGCTTATAAACCCCGCCGATACCGCTCTAACTTACATTCCCTTGCCCCTGATTTTCGTTCGGAGGCTTTCCAGCCGACCTTGCCCCATATTTTTGAGCCAATTCGGTGGAGCTCATCTAAAATTATATATAGTATGTTCGGCGATTTTTAGCCGATATATTTTTTCGGCGGCAGGTTACAACAAGAGCGCCCTCAATAAAGCAGATTTTCCGAATGCCAAAGCTGTCAGCACAATTCGGACAACCCCCGTCAGTAATGAGAGCGTGTCAAACAATGACCGTTTTAAGGCCATCAGCACTGTTCTGTTCACTCTCATTCCGTGAATTTTCGCCCTTTCGCGATGCTTAACTTTCGCCATTGGTTCAAATTACTGTAGCATTATATCACATACACAAATAAATTGCAATAGTTTTAGTGAAATTTCTAAAAATTCAGCAAAAATACACGAACAAAATACCAAAATTTATTTGTATTTGGCCCAATTTCATGCCTTTGAGCAATCACAAACTAATCATATTCTGCTCGAGAGTGTAGAGCGTGTTTGCCATACATTTTGTAATAGTCGGCATGAAGCAAGCGCATACATGCGCAGAGCGATGATCTCAAAAAGTGCCCTACCCGTAAATGGGTAGAGCATCATTTAGAAACCCATGTCGGGTTCCCCCACCTTTAAACATCAATCAACTATTGGTATCCCCTCACTCATACACCACTCTCCTATTTTCCACCAGCTCCCCGCGATACCTCTTCACATAATACTTCGCCATCGAAAGGTTCTGCTCGGAATAATTCCCGCATTCCTCGGGCTTTGCGCCGGGGATTTCGCCCTCGAAGCCGAGTATGAAGTCGCACATCGCGATAACAAGCGAAAAAACATCGTCAGGCTCAAGGTCGCCGAACATCACAAGATAAAACCCGGTTCGGCAGCCCATCGGCCCGAAATATATAATCTCATTCGCCCGCTCCGAATTTCTAAGAAATGTCGCGCCGAGGTGCTCGATCGTGTGTATCGCGGGCGTGTCCATGACAGGCTCGCGGTTGGGCGCGGTGAATCTGAGGTCAAAGGTCGTGACGATTCTGTCGGGCGCGCCGTCTTTTCGCGATGTGTAAAGCCCCGCAAGAAGCTTTGTGTGATCGACTGTAAAGCTTGCTATCTTTTTCATTCCGATTCCTCCGATTTTTCGCCGAGAATTTTCGCGAGAACGCCGAGAAGCGCATTTATATTTATCGGCTTTGCGACGTGGTCGTTCATGCCGCTTTCAAGCGCGAGTTTTTTGTCCTCGTCAAAGGCATTGGCCGTCATCGCGACGATGGGTATATTCGCAAGCTCGGGGTTATCAAGCGCCCTGATGGCCTTTGCCGCATCGTAGCCGTTCATAATCGGCATCTGAATATCCATAAGCACGAGAGAATAATACCCGTCGGAAGAATTTTTCACCCTTTCGACAGCCGCTTCGCCGTCGTTGGCGGTCTCGATTACGAATCCGCTCTCTTCCAAAAGCTCCTGAGCTATCTCGCGGTTGAGCTCGTTATCTTCAACCAACAAAAGTCTCTTTCCCCTGAGCTTTTCAACGGGGTTTTCGGCGGGCTTATCGGGAAGCTCGGTCTTCCCGAGCGCGGTGATAAGCGTTTCGCGAAGCTCCGAGAGGAATATCGGCTTGTTGACGAACGCGGTGACGCCCGCCTCTTTTGCCTCGTCCTCAAAGGCTGTCCAGTCGTAGGCCGTGAGTATAACTATCGGCACATGCTCGCCGACGATCGACCTTATCTGCCTTGTGACCTCAATTCCGCTGAGGTCGGGCAGCGCCCAGTCGATTATGTACGCGTAAAACTCGTCGCCCATCTCGACGGCCTGCTTAGCGCGAAGAACCGCCTCTTTGCCGTGCATGCTCCACTCGGCGCGCATACCGATTTGGGTCAGCATCTTTGTGACGCTGTCGCAGGTCTGGAAGCTGTCGTCAACGACAAGCCCGCGCACGCCCGAGAGCTCTCTAATCGTCGCGACCTGTTTTTTCTCGGTCTGAAGCCTGAAGTCAAAGTTGAGGATAAACTCGGTGCCCTTGTCCTTTTCGGTGATAAGCTCGATGGTTCCTCCCATCGTGTCGACTATATTCTTTGTGATTGCCATTCCGAGGCCCGTGCCCTGAATTCCGCTTATCGTCGAGGTTCTCTCCCTCTCGAACGGCTCAAAGATATGCTTTGCGAACTCTTGGCTCATTCCGATGCCCGTATCCTTAACCCTGATCTCATACGCGCCGTAGCCCTTCGGTGCGCTCGGCTTCTGGCTCACGGTGAGCGATACCGAACCGCCAGCGGGGGTGAACTTTATCGCGTTTGAAAGAAGATTCAGCAGAATCTGGTTGACGTGAAGCTTGTCGCAGTAGATGTCCTCATCGGTGATGTCAAGTGTATCCATGAAGAAATTGAGCTGCTTCGACTGCATCTGGGTCTGAATGATATTTCTCATATCCCTGAAAATATCCGAAATCGAGCAGGGCTTTTCCTCGATGTTGAGCTTGCCCGACTCTATCCTCGACATGTCAAGAATATCGTTTATAAGGCTGAGAAGGTGGTTTCCCGACGAAAGAATCTTCGCGAGGTATTCCTGAACCCTCGGCTTGTTGTCGATGTTCGACTCGGCAAGGGTGGTAAAGCCGATTATCGCGTTCATCGGCGTCCTGATGTCGTGAGACATGTTGCTCAAAAATGCGGTCTTTGCGCGCTCAGCGGCCTCAGCCTTCTTGAGCTTTTCCTCAAGAACAGCGCGCTCAACGGCGTCAGAAACGATCTTTCTCGTCTGCTGCCTCAGATAGATATAGTAGCCGATTATCGTCAGAATCATGATGCTCGCGACGATGATGAATATTCTCCTGATCTGAAATACGCTTGCAAAGGCCTCGCTCTCGGGCACATCGACGATGATGGACCACTCGTTTATATTCGCGGGAGCGTAATACATATACTGCCATCCCGAGGTATTGGGCGTTCTGTATATGACATAACCCGTGCCGAGGCTCATGATATCCGCGGTATACTGATCCCAGTTCTGACCGCCCTTTGTCTCCCTCCCCGAGTTTGTGCCGTTGGACTCAGTCAGATTTCCGAGCTTGTTGTGCCATGTGTCTACCAAAAAATCGCCGTTATGCGTGTCGACGATATAAATTTTCGCGCTCGCGTTGTAAAGGTGATCAACATTCAGCGTGCTCGGCAGGTTTTCAAGCGTGGTCATGCCGTAAAGAAGGGCCGCAGTGTCGCCGTCCTGAGTGATCGGCACAAAGTGCCTGATTACATACTGCCCGCGCCCGTTGATCTCTCGGTTCGAGACGTGCTCGCCAAGCGGCGCAACCTCATTGAACGAAAGCCCCGTCGCGTCGGCAGGGTCAGCGATATCCCCGCTCGCGGTGATAATGCTGCCGTCGGGCATAAGTACGCGCATCTTCATGGTATCAAGAAGCGGCGAGATGTTCGACATTATCTCGCTGATAGATTCGACGTCGTAAAGGTCAGCCGCCGAGATAACCTCAGCCGCCGCGTTGAGAATCTCGCTGTCCCTCTTGAACTTGTTCGAGACCTCTTCTATAACGGTGTTGACGCCCTCTTCCATTCTGCTTATCGAGCGATCGCGAAGAACGGCGTTTATCCTGATAAAAGACCCCGCAAACAGCGATACTATAATAAAAACGAGAATTCCCGATGCGACCACTCTCGAGTCGCGCTTTCCGTGCTTTTTCATAACCGCCCTCCGAATCCGAAATATACTATATTATAACATATACAGAAAAAATAGTCAATGAGGAAAAATTCCTTGATGCGGCCGCTTCGGCCACATCTTTTTTGGGGAGTGCTCAAAACGGCCACATTATAAAAAATCTCGGCTTGGCGATTTAAGGTTCGCAGCTTCTGTCGGCGCTGCGTATCATAAGGGGACGCCCTCTCTTACAGTGGCGTCAAACGATGCCCCATCCATCTACGAATAGGGCACTTTTGTCAGCATCGTTTTGCAAAGGCTTACGCCTTTGCCCGACTTTGTGATAACTGGCCGCCCACCGGGCTATTTTTGCAATTCACCCCTTGCGGAGCGCCTTTGTAAGGGGATTTCGCAGCCTGCGGGCTGCGACGAGGGCTTCTCGCCCTCGACCCAGCAAGCCTTTTGTAAAAGGCTTGACCGAAAACTTTTATTTTAATGTGGGCGATTTGGGCGCTTTTCTTTTTTGCCCCCCATTGACAAACCCCCGCCGCGGCGATATACTAATCTGGGAGGCGTTTTTATGCTCGGAATTTTTTCAAGAACAGAGCTGCTGCTCGGCGCGGCGGCGATGGAAAAGCTCGCGGGGTCGCGGGTAGCGGTTTTCGGGGTCGGCGGGGTCGGCGGATATGCCGTTGAGGCGCTCGCCCGCTCGGGCGTTGGCGCGCTCGACATCGTCGACAGCGACAGGGTCGCGCTGACTAACATCAACCGCCAGATCATCGCGACGCATTCGACCCTCGGCGAATACAAGGTCGATGCCGCAAAGCGCCGAATCGCCGACATCAACCCCGACTGCGACGTTCGCGAATATAAAATTTTTCTTTCGGCCGAGACTGTCGGGCAGTTCGACTTTTCGCAATACGACTACATCGTCGATGCAGTCGACACCGTTTCGGCGAAGCTTCTTCTTGTCGAGAAAGCCGCCGAGCTCGGCGTGCCGATAATAAGCGCGATGGGCGCGGGCAACAAGCTTGACCCGACCTCCCTCGAGGTCGCCGATATATACAAAACCTCGGTATGCCCTCTCGCGCGGGTGATGAGGTACGAGCTCAGAAAGCGCGGAATAAAGCGCCTCAAGGTGGTCTACTCAAAAGAGCCCCCGCTCTCGCCCGACCCCGCTCTTCTTGATGAATGCCGAGAAGAGGGCGGAAAAAAAGTCCCTCCCGCAAGCTGCGCGTTTGTCCCCTCCGTCGCAGGGCTTATAATCGCGGGCGAGGTCGTCAAAGACCTCTGCGGAATAAAAAGATAACTTCAAAGTGAGAGCTTCGGCTCTCATTTTTCATTAAACATTCACAAAAGAATATTGATTTTTTTAAATTATATGGTAAAATAGTATTATAAATATCGGTTCACCCGAAATTGAAAGGAGTTATTTTTATGGCAAACCGCATAGTTCTCAACAATGTTTCATATCACGGCAAGGGCGCTATCGAAAACGTTCTTCCCGAGCTCAAAGCAAGGGGCTTTAAGAAAGCCTTTGTCTGCACCGACCCCGACCTCATCAAATTCGGCGTCGTCGCAAAGGTCACCGATCTTCTTTCTGCGGGCTCCTTCCCGTTTGAAATTTACAGCGATATCAAGGCCAACCCGACCATCGAAAACGTTCAGCACGGCGTCGAGGCGTTCAAGGCGAGCGGCGCAGACTGCATCGTTGCGATAGGCGGCGGCTCTGCGATGGACACCGCAAAGGCAATCGGCATTATCGTCGAGAACCCCGAGTTCGCCGATGTCCGTTCTCTTGAGGGCGTCGCGCCGACCAAAAAACACGCCGTTTTCACGATTGCGGTGCCGACCACCGCGGGCACGGCTGCCGAAGTCACCATCAACTACGTCATCACCGACGTCGAGAAGAAGCGCAAATTCGTATGCGTTGACGTCAACGATATTCCCGAGATCGCCGTCGTCGACCCCGACATGATGTCGACGATGCCGAAGAGCCTCACCGCCGCCACGGGCATGGACGCCCTCACCCACGCCATCGAGGGCTACATCACCGCGGGGCACTGCACCATCTCCGACATGTTCCATCTTGAGGCTATCCGCCTCATCTCTGCGAATCTTCGCGGCGCGGTTCAGAACACCCCCGAGGGCCGCGAGGGAATGGCGCTCGGCCAGTATATCGCGGGCATGGGCTTCTCGAACGTCGGCCTCGGCATCGTTCACTCGATGGCCCACGGCCTCAGCGCGCTCTATGACACCCCTCACGGCGTCGCCTGCGCGATAATCCTGCCGACAGGTCTTGAATACAACGCTCCCGTCGCGGGCTCGCGATATCGCGCTATCGGCCAAGCGATGGGTGTCGACGGTCTCGACAGAATGAGCGACGACGAAGCCGCCAAGGCGACTATCGCGGCGGTAAGAAAGCTCTCCGCCGATGTCGGTATCCCCGCGAACCTCAAGGGAATCCTCAAAGAGGAGGACATCGACTTCCTCGCCGAATCCGCCTATGCCGACGCCTGCCGCCCGGGCAACCCGCGCGAAACAAGCGTCGAAGAGATCAAAGCTCTCTACCGCAGCCTGCTGTAAAATTTTTAATGATAACCGCCCCTGTCTTTTAAGAGATGGGGGCGGTTTTTTCCGCGCTCCCCTGCCCCCAAAATTCCCTCAAAAATATTTATTAAACCCCTTGACAAGATTGGTCTATTGTGATAGACTAAAGCCGAGGGGTCTATTTTTATAGACCGCGAAAGGAGTGTTAATATGAACATAGCAAACAGCGAAATGAAACTCATGGAAATAATCTGGGAGACCGCGCCGATAAAATCGGGCGAGTTGGTCGGGCTTGCCTATTCGCGGCTCGGCTGGAAGAAATCGACTGTTTACACGGTCATCAAAAAGCTTCAGACAAAGGGCGCGATCTTAAGCGAAGACGCCGTTATAAGGCCGCTCGTTTCAAAGGGCGAGGTCTTTGAAGAGCGCTCGGGAGAGGTTTTGCGAAGCGGTTACAGCGGCTCGCTGCCGATGTTTCTGACCGCTTTTCTGAGCAAGGAGAAGCTTTCGGCGGCTGAGGCAAAGGAGCTCAAAGAGCTCATTGACCGCTATACCGAGGAGGAAAAATAAGATGGAGCGCGCTTTCATAACCGTTCTCAACATGAGCATCACGGGCAGCCTGATCATCGCCGCCCTGCTGATAATTCGGCTCGCGTTCAAAAAGCTGCCGAGGAAGTATTCCTACGCGCTCTGGGCGATACCCGCGTTTCGGCTTCTCTGCCCGATCTCGATTTCCTCGGCAATAAGCTTTTTCAACCTCTTTAAAAAGGCCGAGGTCGCCTCGAATCAGATGGAATACATCGCGCCGCCGCCGACCGAATATGTCGCCCCGACGCTCCCTCAAAACCCCGTAGTAACGCCCCTCCCGCCGACCTATCACGACCCGATGGAGGACGTTGTAAAAGAGGTCCCGAAGTCGCTTTCTCTCGGCGAGATCGCGGGGATAATCTGGCTGACAGTCGCCGCAGCGATAATTCTTTGGGCGGTGATAAGCTATATTTCGGTTCGGCGCAGGGTGAAAGGCTCGGAAAAGGCCGACGGATATTTTATCTGCAAAAATATCTTCTCGCCCTTTGTTTTCGGGATATTCAGGCCGACGATCTACCTTCCGAGCGGGCTTTCAGATGTCGACACCCACTGCATTTTTGAGCACGAGCGCACGCATATTCAGAGGAAAGACTACCTCATAAAGCTTCTGACAGTGCCGATTCTCGCCTTGCATTGGTTCAACCCGCTTGTCTGGCTCGGCATAAGGCTCATGACGGTCGACATGGAGCTCTCCTGCGACGAAATGGCGCTGAAAAGCTTTTCCGCCGATTTCAGAAAAGACTATGCCAACGCGCTTTTAAACGTCTCGATGAAGCAGAACGGGCTTTCGTTCGGCGGGGTCTTGGGCTTCGGCGAAACAGGCGTAAAGGCGCGAATCAAGGGCGTTTTAAGCATGAAAAAGCCGAAGCTTTGGGCGACGGTCATCGCGATAGTTATCGTTATAGTTGCTGCTGTCTGCCTCACCACCAACGCCGCGAACAGTTCGGGCCCTCTGCCCAAAAAATTTGACGGCTATATAAGCTATGAAACCGCAAATATCCCCGTGCTTCACTACGATGAAACTGCCGACGCCGCCGATTTTAAAGAGCAGGCCGCCCCGAAAATCCTCTTTGCGAGGGCTGAGGCGGGCGATGTCACCGCCTATCTTCTCGGCGAGGGCGTTTATCGCGAAGAAAACAGCGATGCCCTGCGCGTCATCGACCTCAAAGTCGGCGTCAGCACCGACGGCAAGACCGTAAACGCCGCCTACCCCGCCCCCGCAGATTTAATCGGGGCGTCTCAGGGACACTATACCGTATATACCGACACGGCGGCGATTTCGGCCTATCTTTCCGCGTTTGATATGGAGCTGCCGATAATCGAGCTGAACTACATCGGCGAGGATTCAAACATCGGCGCTTTCTATGCCGTTAAAGATGGCGAGCCACGGCTTCTGACGGGCGATCTTTCTGAAATCGGCGGCGAGGCCTCGGGCGTATGCTTCACATATACCGCTCTCGAAAAGGGCAGCAAGCCGAACACTCTCGTCTTCAACAGAACAAATTCTTTCGGCGTCGAATATGTTTTTGACTTTGACAATATCAAGGCCGACGAATATATCGGCCCGCATTTCAGAGCGGAATATGTCGGCGACGGCCTCGACGGCTCGGGGGTCAATAAGCTCGTCAAGGATTTCATGATCTACGAGCGGGCGTTTGACTACGGCAGCCTCGACTACGCCTCGAACAGCCCCGCCGACAGCGTCACCATCGACGGCGAGAATTATTACCCCGTCACCGAAGAGGGCTTTACCGAGTGGCAGGAGCTCTACGACTTCATGCACGGGCTTTTCAGCGATGATTTTGCCGACGAAGCCCTCGCGGGCAGCCCCTATCGCGAGCACGACGGAAAGACATATACCCGCGACGTCGGCGGATACGGTTGGAGCATTTCGGACGAAGATTATCGTTGGTACGACGGCGAAAAAATCGAGATCTGGCGGCCGCTTCTCTCCGAGGGCGACGAGGGCAAATACGCGATAACCCTGCTTTACGTCAGCGGCGGCAAGATCACGGGGTTTGAGTATCACTACACCGACAGCCTCAACGGCTATCAGCCCAACGCCGATATCGCCGAGGTCAACGCCGCGTTTGAGGAGTTTATCCTGCCGCCCGACGGTGAAACCATCACCCGCCTTGCCGAGGAATACATCACCGAAAACACCGACCTCCCGCTTCACAGCTATACCGCCGAATACACCGCGATCACCGACAACGTCAGCGGCGTTCAGAGCGGCATAATCGAGATTAGGTATGACAGCGGCTCGCCCTATATAAGGCTCACGGCCGCAAAGCTTGACGACGTTTGGCAGACGACTTCCGCGGCTGAGTATGCCGATTATAACGAATATCTAAGCGAGGTCAGCGGCGGCCGCCCCGATGAAGTCGAGAATCTCAAAAACGTCACCCGAAATTTTGACATCATGAGCGTCAGCGTTGACATACCCGAAAGCTGGCAGAGCTATACGTTGGAAGATTACAGTCTTCAGCACATCGGTATCCAACTTTATGACGGCGCAATCCCCGCTCAGCGCGAAATGTACGGCGGCAAGCTGTTTGTCGCCGAGGCGGTAAGCGGCTTTGCGCAGAGCTATATCGAATCGCAGGAGGCGCTCGGGGTTTCCTATGACGTTTCCGACTATACCGCCGCTTCGGGATATAAAATGAAACTATGCTATCGCGACGGCGTTTTGGACTATGCGACCTTTGATGACTTTAAGAGTATGTGCATATTCTTTGACCTTGACGGGCAGGACGACATGCGCGTTATCTTCGGGATAATCGACAGCATAGTTTTATCCGCCGAAAGCGGCGACGCTCCCGAGCAGTCGTATTCTTATGACGAAGCAAAAGACATTCTCAGCGAGGCGTTTGAGGCATACGCACAATATACAAGCGTCGGGAGCGTCGAGCTTTCATCTGACGGCGGCACGGCTGCCCGCGAAATCAAGGTCAGAAAAAGCGACGGAATATTTACCGAATACGCCTATTGCTTCACGGCAAGATACCGAAGCCGCGACAGGCTTCCGCGGCTGTACGCCGTGACCGCAGACGCCGCCGACATCTTCGTCTATGACCCCGAGGACGAAACCGACGAAGAGTTTTACGGTTATCTCACCACGGCGGAGTCATATAAAGACGTTCCCGATTATGTTGTATTCACCGACTTTTACGCGCAGGCCCAAGCGTTCTACAAATTTTTGCAGGATATCGACAGCAGGAGTCGGATCGGTTACGATCAGAAAGCGACAGATGAAGCCCTCTCACTTTCACTCTGGGACAACTACAAAGAGGCAAGCCTGTTCCTTCATCTTCATAGGCGCGACAACGGAGATATCATCACCCAAGGCGGGTCGGAATACATTCCGCTGAACAGCGACTACGACACGATGGCGGAATGCGAGGCGCTTCTCAGAAAAACCTTTACCCGCGATTTCAGCGAGCTTATACTCAAGAACCAATTCGGCAGGAACAGAAAGTTTTCGGAATTCAACGGAAAGATGTACGCTATCATCGGCGACTACGCGGGGACTATCGTATGCGACCTTCCGATAAGCGGCGCTGTCTATGACGGCGAGAACAAAATGACCGCCTACACGACCATAACCTACGACCGCGAGGGCGACAACGTCGACGATTATATCTTCCACCTCGAAAAGGAAAACGGAAGCTGGAAAATTGCCTCGATAGAGCTTCCCGACTATTATGCCGACGGCAGCAGCCGGTTCGAGTTCACCGAGAGTTACTATTACACCGACACCCTTGCGGCGATCGAAACGGTTCGCAAGGCCCTTGAAGCCGAGGCGAAGAGCGACTATGTCATCAGCCTTGAAATCAACGACATTTCGGTCGATTGGCAAGAGACCTATCGCCTTGCCGAGATGTACTCGGGCAGCGATCTCGCCATTGAGCGCGGCTGGAGCGACGACGACCTCAACGACAGATTTCTTGTGGTCAGCGCCGATTGCAGCGCCGAATACGACCGCACAAAGACCTTTCTCGACGGCGGGCATATAATTCGCTACTTCGGGCTGATGTATCACGAAGACAGCGACGATTGGGAGATAATCCCCGACCTCGGCGGAACATTCAGCCCCGCCTAAACCGAGCCCGCTGATTAGTGATTACCCCTTCAACCCGTTGCGGGTTGATTCAAGAAGTGTTTATATAAAAAGAAATTCGGGAATTATTCCCGAATTTTCTTTTGCGCGATTTATTCCGCCTTTTCGCTGAGGTATTCCCTATACTCCTCCTCGCTGACGAAGAGCATATACCTTCCGCTGACGTAGCCCATGTATCCGTTTGACGTGTCGTAACCTTTCATAATAAACCTCCGTTTGTCGCGGCCTGTTCTTCTATGCTCTTATTATAACAGCTTTTGAGTCCAAAAGTACGGACTCCAAGATAAATTTTCGCTTATTTTAAAAGATTTTTACTCATACGAGGGTAAAAATTCGGACTCATTTTTCTTTTGACGCAAAAACCCGCCCCGACGCAGTGCCGAGGCGGGCGGTTTTATTTTGATTTATTCGATCGGCTCGAAGTCGGCGGCGCCGTGCTTGCAGAGCGGGCAGACAAAGTTTTCGGGGAGCTCATCGCCCTCATAGACATAGCCGCAAATCTTGCATACCCAGCCTTTTTTGCCCTCGGTCTTGGGCTTCGGCTTGACGTTTTCGTGGTAGTAGGTATAAGTCATGGTCTCGGCGTCAGAGATAACCCTCGCCTCGGTTACCGAGCAGATGAACATTCCGTGAGTGCCGAGGTCGACATAATCCTCGACCTTCAGCGACATGAACGCGTTGATATATCTCGGCAGGAACACAAGGCCGTTGTCAGAGCGAAGAACCTCGCAGCCCGCGAATTTATCGACTGCGCGGCCGCTTTGGAATCCGAATGTCTCGAACACCTTGAAGGGCGCTTCGGTCGAGAGGCAGCAGACGTTCATCTTTCCCGTCTGCTTGATGACGTGGTGCGAATAGTTGGCCTTGTTGATGCTCACGGCGACGCGGTAGGGGTTGTCGGTAAGCTGGCTGACGGTGTTGACAATAAGGCCGTTGTCCTTGGTGCCGTCGTTCGAGGTCACGACATAAAGCCCGTAGCCGATTTTATTGAGGGCGTTCATGTCCTGCTTATTGGCGGTCTCGGCGCTCTGCGCGATGTAGTCCATGCAAAGCTCGTCCGAGAGCTCCTCGATTTGGGCGCGGCTTTCGTCGCTAAGCGCCGAGAGGATCTTGACGGTGGTCTTTGTATAGTTGATGTTCTTGCAGGGCTCGAGCATCGACAGCATAGTTTTCGCGGCGAGGGGCGCCCATGAGCCGTTCTCCATCAGTGCAACGGTGCGGTCGCGGTATCCGCGCTCGGTGAGGTGGTTGATGAACTCGCGCATAAACGGGAATATCTCGGCGTTATAGGTCGTCGTCGCCAAAACGAGCTTGTTATATCTGAACGCGTCCTCAACAGCCTCTGCCATATCCTCTCTCGCGAGGTCGGTCACGACAACCTTGGGGCAGCCCTTTCTGAGGAGTTGGCTCTCAAGAAGCCTTACTGCCTCTTTTGTGTGGCCGTAGACGGAGGTATAGGCGATCATCACGCCCTCAGACTCGGGGCGATAGCTCGACCAGATGTCGTAGAGGTTGAAGTAGTGCGGAAGGCTTCCGCTGATAACGGGGAGGCCGACGTAGTTCAAGGGGTTCTCGCTGAGAACGGGGCCGTGTGTCGGGCAGATGATGCTTATGTCGAGGGTCGCGGCCTTCTGCAAAAGCTTCTGAACCTGCATTCCGTATTTCCCGACGATGCCGATATAATAGCGCCGCGCCTCGCAGTCCCATTCCTCCTCGACGTCGTTTGCGCCGAACTTTCCGAAGCCGTCGGCAGAGAAAAGAACCTTGTCAAGCGAATCATAGGTCACGATGACCTCGGGCCAGTGAACCATCGGAGCGGTGACAAAGGTCAGGGTGTGGGCTCCGAGGGTGAGGGTGTCGCCCTCGCCGACGACAATTCTGCGGTCGGAATAATCGGTGCCGAAGAACTGCTTCATCATCGTGAAAGCCTTGGCAGAGGCGACGATCTTCGCATCGGGATAAAGGTTCATGAAGTTTGCGATGTTGCCCGCGTGGTCGGGCTCCATGTGCTGAATGATGAGATAGTCGGGCTTGCGGCCGCCGAGCGCCGAAGAAACGTTGTCGAGCCACTGGTGCGCAAAGCGAATATCAACGGTGTCCATGACCGCGATCTGCGAGTCGATGATCGCGTACGAGTTGTAAGCCATGCCGTTCGGCACGACATACTGCCCCTCAAAAAGGTCGATCTCGTGGTCATTGACGCCGATATAGCGAATGTCCTTGGTGATTTTCATATCCATAAACTGCCTCCTGAAAGTTTTTATACAGTATATCACTTTTCGCGGCGGTTGTAAAGAGTAATTTTTAATGCGCAAGCGCGGCTCATCAAAGATGTGGCCTAAGCGGCCACATCAAGAAAATAGAAGTTAGATGTCAGATGTCAGAATTTCAAGGTGTCGCCTATGGCGACGTTTTCAAATACTGAGAATAATGTGTGCGAAATAGACACTCCCCCATCAAAAATGTAAGTTTGTCAATGATCTTGTACAACAAAAGAAAAGAATTCAGTCGGAGAGAGAAAGTTCAGCGGACGCATAGGCCGATTATTAGATTTTCTTTGGTGCGCAGCGAGCTGCGCACCAAAATCGGCGAGAGAATAAAAGCAGTGTAAATCATAAAACCGCTTTTGATCCTCTCTGTGGCTTCTCTCAACCTTCCCGTTGTGCCGCGGAGTGTATGGACGAATAAGCTTGTGCCGAATGCCGAGCTTTTGGGCGGTAAGCTCAAATCTTGTCGGTAAGTCTCGTTTGCTGTTTGAAAATTTGTTTGTAAACTCAAAGCCGTTGTCGGTCTGAACGCATTCTATCGTCACACCCTTTCTCTTGAACCACTTGTAGACCCTCTCTAAGAAATCCGCCGATGAATATGTACTCTGTTCCGAATAAGCGCCTAAATATCTCAGTCTGGTGTATTCATCAATCGCTGTGTACTGATACAGCCTTTCTTCGGGATTTGCAAGACACTTCAACGGAACAACCTTGACGTCTATCTGAACACGTTCTCCGGGATGCGTCATCTGTTCATAGGGTTTTGATTTTCGCTTCTGCTTAGGCTTTGGCCCCTCTATCATACCAAGCCTTCTCATTACCCTGTAAAGGCTCTCGGGACGGCGAGTATAGCCTTTCTTTTTGAGCCTGTACCAAAGCTCGGTAAGACCTAAATCGGGACTTCTGCGATGATAGCGCTTAATTAAGGCTATCTCTTCGGGAGTATGCTCATTGGGATGATGATGAGGTCTGCGGGACTGATTTACCAATGACGATTCCGTTCCGTCCCAACGTGCTTTCCAGAAGTAGATATACGACCGTGCCTTATTGTATTTCCTGCTTGCGCGGGACACTCCGTATTTCTCCGCATATTTCATCAGGGATTGACGATACCTTGCCTCTTGTGTTATACTGTTCATGAAGAATGTGCTTCCTTTCTTGCGGTATTGATTTGCATGCAATCTTATCTTACCACACTCGGGCACATTCTTCTTTTTTTATTCTTATTGTACAAGATGTATTGTAGTCTAACAGAAATAGACACTCCCCCATCAAAAAAACTCTTGCAAATCCCCTCGAAGTATGGTATATTTTCAATGTATATATCATCTGCTCCGTGAGGTGTGAAAGTATGAAAGTTGTTTTACAGCACATAACGAAGATTTTTCCCGCAAAGGGTCGCAACGCAAAGGATACTGTCGCGGCGAACGACCTTGATTTTGAAATTCCCGACGGCGAGCTCATCGCGCTGCTCGGGCCTTCGGGCTGCGGAAAGAGCACCGCGCTGAACCTCATCAGCGGGCTTTTAAAGCCGACCGAGGGAAGAATTTTCTTCGGCGATGACGACGTCACCGACCTTCCGCCCGAGAACAGGGGCGTCGGCCTTGTATTCCAGAACTACGCCCTCTATCCGCACCTGAGCGTGATGGACAACATCATCTTCCCGCTCGGAAATCTTCGCGGAAAGGAAAAAATGTCTAAGCCCGAGATGAGGGCAAAGGCGCATGAAATCGCAAAGCTTGTTCAGATCGACGAGCTTATGGAGCGCAAGCCCGCCGAGCTTTCGGGCGGTCAGCAGCAGCGCGTCGCGATAGCCCGTGCGCTTGTGAAGATGCCGCGTGTGCTTCTTCTTGACGAGCCGCTTTCAAACCTTGACGCAAGGCTGAGGCTTCAGACCCGCGAGGAGATCAAGAGAATTCAGCGCGAAACGGGCATCACAACGGTTTTCGTCACCCACGATCAGGACGAGGCGATGAGCATTTCTGATAGGATAATCGTCATGAAAACAGGCATCGTTCAGCAGATAGGCAAGCCGCAGGAGGTCTATGACAGCCCCGCGAATCTCTTTGTCGCGAACTTTCTCGGCACTCCGCCGATAAACGTCTTTTCGGCGAGGGTCGCGGGCGAAAAGCTTTACATCGGAAGCGACGCGGTGCTCAACGTCAAGGGCGCCGCCGACCAAGAAGTCACCGCGACGGTAAGGCCCGAGGGCTTTATTCTTGATGAGAACGGCCCGTTTGTATGCAAGCTCGGCGGGGTCGAGGTGATGGGCAGAGACATCAGCGTTGTCTCGACAAACGAAAACTCGGTCAACCCGACTATCCGCTCGATAATAAGCGCCGAGAGCAGGGTCGACACCTCATCGCCGACGGTGAGGTTCTCGCTCAAGCCGAACAAGGTCTTCCTGTTCTCGAAGCAGACCGAAGAGCGCATAAACTTCGGCACGGTCTGAGGAGGGCAAAATGGAAAACAGAAATCTTAAGGGCTGGCTATATCTTCTCCCCGCGATACTCTTTTTAGGCGTGTTCATGGTCTATCCGCTGATAGACGTCTTTGTCTATTCCTTTGAAGAGGGCTATAACTCCGCGTCTCAGACATTCTTCGGGACGGGGCTTTACAACTACTCATACATTCTTCACGACCCGTACTTCTTACAGGCGCTGAAGAACACGTTTATTCTCGTCATCGTAACGGTGCCGCTTTCAACGCTCATCGCGCTCGGAATTTCTTACGGGCTGTCGTCGATAAAGGCGCTGAGAGAGCTCTACCAGACAATTTTCTTCCTGCCCTACGTCACGAACACCCTTGCGGTCGGGCTCGTCTTCATGATACTCTTTCAGAAAAACGCCTATACCGACGGCCTTGTGAACCTCATTTTGGGGCTCTTCGGAATGTCGCCAATCGACTTCATCGACGGGCCGTATTGGGCGAAGATGTTCGTGCTCTGCTTCTACACCGTCTGGGTGGTGCTTCCGTTTAAGATACTGATTCTCACGAGCGCGCTCGCCTCGGTCAGCGAGGAATATTACAACGCCGCAAAGATCGACGGCACACGGCCGTTCAGAATATTCCGAAAAATCACCCTGCCGATGATCTCTCCGATGCTTTTCTACCTCATAATAACGGGGTTTATCGGCGCGTTCAAGGCTTACAGCGACGCGGTCGCGCTTTTCGGAACAAACCTCAACGCCGCTGAGATGAACACCATCGTCGGCTATGTCTATGACATGCTCTACGGCAACAGCGGCGGATACCCCTCATACGCTTCGGCGGCGGCGATAGTTTTATTCGCGATAGTCCTCACGATAACCTGTATAAATCTTCTTGTCAGCAAGAAGTATGTTCACTATTGACGGAGGTGAAATCATGAACCGCGACATAATAAGATCCGAACGCGCCGCAAAGGCCCGCAGCACCGTCAGAAGCACCGTGACATACATTATTTTAACAGTCTGGGCGATAATAGTGCTGTTCCCGTTTTACTGGATGATCCTCACCTCGGTGAAGGAGTACGCCTCGTACAACTCGGAATATATCCCGAAGTTCTTCACCCTCTCGCCGACGCTTGAAAACTATTCCTCGGCATTCACCGCGGTGCCGCTCGCGAAATATTTTCTCAACACGGTAATTTTCACCGTCGCGACTACCGCGCTTATGCTCATTGTGATAATCCCCGCGGCGTTCGCGTTTTCAAGGCTTAATTTCCGCGGGAGGGACGCGGTCTTCACGCTGTTTCTTTCGCTGATGATGATACCCTATGAGCTTGTCGTCATCACGAATTATACGACCATCACGAACCTCGACCTCAGAAACACCTTTACGGGCCTGATACTCCCCTCGGTGACTTCGGTATTCTATATCTATCTCTTGAAAGAAAACTTCGCTCAGATACCTGATGAGCTTTACTATGCCGCAAAGGTCGACGGCACAAAGGACCTCAAGTATCTCTTCAAGGTGATGCTTCCCATCTGCCGCCCGACGGTAATAACCATCACGGTTTTAAAGGTCATCGAGTGCTGGAACAGCTATGTCTGGCCGAGGCTTGTCACCGACGACCCGAATTATTACCTCGTCTCAAACGGCATTCAGGAGATTAGGGAAAACGGCTTCGGGCGAGAGAATATCCCCGCGATGATGGCCGCGGTAGTGGTTATCTCCGCGCCGCTTATAATACTCTTCCTGATCTTCCGCAAGAAGATAATGGAGGGCGTTGCGAGAGGGGGCACAAAGGGTTGAGAAGATTTTTTGCTGCCGTTATCTTAGCGGCGATCTGCCTTTCGCTCTGCGGCTGTCACGGCTCAAAGGGCCCCGACGCTTTCGTCATGCCCGAAGAGTTTGACGCCTCGCGGGATTATGAAATAACCTTCTGGGCGAAAAACGATACAAATGTAAACCAGACGCGAATTTACGAAAAAGCGATAGACGACTTTGAAAAGCTCTACCCGAACATAACCGTAAAGCTGAAGCTTTATACCGATTACAGCAGGATCTATAACGACGTCATCACGAACATCTCGACCAACACAACGCCGAATGTCTGCATTACCTATCCCGACCACATCGCGACCTATAAGACTGGCACGAATGTCGTTGTGCCGCTCGATTCGCTCTTCGACGACCCCGAATACGGCCTCGGCGGCAGCGAGGTGAGGTTTGACTCGCCGAAAAAAGAGGAGATAATCCCTCAGTTTCTTGGCGAGTGCGTTCTTGACGGAAATTACTACGCGATACCGTTCATGCGCTCGACCGAGGCATGCTACGTCAACAAGACATTTGTCGAGAAGCTTGGCTATACCCTGCCCGATGAGCTTACATGGGACTTCGTATGGGAGGTCTCTGAGGTGGCGACAAAAAAGAGCGCCGACGGGACTTACGCCCTCAACGGTCAGAAGGTCATGATACCTTTTATTTATAAGTCGACCGACAACATGATGATACAGATGCTTCGGCAAAAGGGCGCGGGCTATTCGACCGAAGACGGCGATATCCTCATCTTCAACGACACGACGAAGGAGCTTTTGCGCACCGTCGCCGAGCACGCCGAGAGCGGGGCTTTCTCGACTTTCCAGATTTCGAGCTATCCCGCGAACTTCCTCAACGCGGGCCAGTGCGTTTTCGCGATAGATTCGACCGCGGGCGCAACATGGATGGGCTCGGACGCGCCGCTTGCGGACATCAGCGAGGAAAACTTCGTTGAGTTTGAGACCGAGGTGCTGCCTATACCCCAGTTTGACCCCGCCGACCCGAAGATGATCTCTCAGGGCCCGTCGGTATGCGTTTTCAACAAGAGCGACCCGCAAGAGGTGCTCGCCTCGTGGCTTTTCGCTCAGTATCTTCTCACCGACGGCGTTCAGATAGCCTATTCTCAGACCGAGGGCTATGTCCCCGTGACCTCAAAGGCGCGCGAGACAAAAGAATACGCCGAATACCTTGCGGACATCGGCAAGGACACCGATCTTCATTATGAAGTAAAAATCAAGGCCTCGAAGCTTTTGCTCGACCACGTAGACGAGACCTTTGTGACCCCCGTTTTCAACGGCTCGGCTTCGCTGCGCTCGGCATCGGGTCAGATGATTGAAAACGTCACAAAGTCGGTAAGGCGTCACGAGACCGTCGACGAGAGCTATTATGACAAGCTTTTTGACGATATCACGGCGCTTTATAGGCTCGACAGCCTTTCGGCCGATATGGCGGGGCGAGAGGAGCTGGGCAGGCTTCCGACGGCTTCAAAAGTGCTGATTGCGTCGCTTTGCACCGCTTGGGCTGTTATCATCGCGCTGTTTTTGGCAGAAAGAATAAAAAAGCGCCGAAAGGGCAAATAATTTCGGCTCGGCACTTGACATCAGAACAAAAAAGAGTATAATGTCGTTTATACCTTAGGTATCTGAAAGGAGAAAACTGTATGAAAAAATTTCTGGCGGTAATTCTTGCCGTTATGCTTAGCCTTACCCTCGTCGCCTGCGGCGATAACGCAAACGGCGACGACGTCAAGTCTGAGGGCGTCATGACCTATGACGAATATGTCGCCGCAGCTCTTGACTCTGAAGTTGTTGTCGAGACCTATGTTCAGGCAAAGCAGTCATGGTGGGAGGACAAGGCCACTGTCTATACTCAGGACAAGGACGGCGCTTACTTCCTCTATAACATGGCCTGCTCTGAAGAGGACTACGCAAAGCTCACAAAGGGCACAAAGATCAAGGTCACGGGCTATAAGTCCGAATGGTCGGGCGAGGTTGAGATCATCGACGCGACCTTTGAAATTGTCGACGGCAATTATGTTGCCGACGCGCTCGACGTCACCTCGATGCTCGGCACCGACGACCTTATCAAGCATCAGAACGAGTTCGTCGCCTTCAAGGGCATGACCGTTGAGGCTTCTAAGGACGCCGACGGCAACGACGTCGCTTTCCTCTATAACGACGACGGCTCGGGGCAGGACGGCTCTGACCTTTACTTCAACGTCTCGCTCAACGGCCAGACCTATACCTTCACCGTTGAGTCCTACCTCTGCGACAACACCACCGAGGTTTACAGCGCAGTAAAGAACCTCAGCATCGGCGACAAGATCGACCTTGAGGGCTTCCTCTACTGGTACAACGGCGTCAACCCGCACATCACCGCGGTAAGCGCTGCGAAGTAATTCAAAACAAAAAGCCTCCCGAGCCTGCCGAACGCGGGCTCGGGGTTTTTATGCAGAAAATAACAGTCAAAAAATGCGCCCCGAGCGGAGCGCATTTATTATGCCTTGTTATTTGTTCGAGCTCAGATAGCTCTTGACCATTTCCTGAAGAAGCTCGTCGCGGTCGATGTGCCTGATGAGGCTTCGTGCGTTGTTGTAGGTCGTGATATAGGTCGGATCCTCGGAAAGAATATACCCGACGATCTGGTTCACGGGATTGTAACCCTTTTCATAAAGCGCCTCGTACACTGCGGTCAGCGTTTTCTTGATTTCGTCTTTGCGATCCTGCTTGACCGAAAAAGTAACGGTCTGTTCATTAAGCATACAAGTCAACTCCTTAAAAAATACTTCGCGGCCGCCCGACGGAATATCGCCGTTGGGGTTTATTATACAACAATTTTTCGGAAATAACAAGACCCGAGGGCAAGATTTGTAACTATTCAATAAATTTCAAGCGCTTGTTTTGGCGTTCTGACAGCCAAACCCTGCCCCCGCCTGTATCATCTTACCTCTGCGCCAATTTCTGCAAGGGCTTTTTTAACTCTCTTGAGAGCTGCGTCGGCCTGTTCGTCGGTGAGTGTTCCCTCGGCCGAGCGCATCACGATTGAAAACGCGACCGATTTTTTGCCGTCGGCGATCTGCTCGCCCTTATAGACGTCGAACAGCCTGATCTTTTCAAGAACAGACCCGACCGCGCCGCTGATGAGCTTTTCAAGCTTCGCGACGGGCAGCTCATCGTCGCAGACAAGAGAGATATCCCTTGTCGCGGCGGGGAACTTCGGCAGCGGCTTATAGGTCTTTGCCGCGCTGCCGAGCTCTAAAAGCATATCGACGTTTATTTTTGCGCAGTACACTCTCGTTCCGATTCCGTAATTTTCCGCGACGTCGGGGTGCATTTCGCCGAGTATTCCTATCGGCTTGCCCTGCGCCCTCACGACGGCGACGCGCCCCGGGTGGAACATCGTAATCTCGTCAAAGCCGCAGTCGTCGCCCGCAGCCTCATACTCGACCTCTTCGGTGCCGAGCATCTCAAAGATCTCCTCGACAATGCCCTTGACCGAATAGAAGTCAGCTCCCCCGCCGTAAATTCCGATGGCGAGGCGGTCGGGCTCATAGGGAAGCTTGCCCTCCTCGGTCGGGATATACTCGGTGCCGAGCTCGAACAGCGCGGCCTCGGGGTTTCTTAAGTTATAGTTTCTTGAGAGCACCTCGCACATCGACGGAAGAACCGTAGTGCGCATCACCGAGGTGTCCTCGCCGAGCGGGTTGCGAATAGTGACGCTCTTTCTGAGCTTTGAATCGGCCGAAAGGTTTATTTTGTCGTAATATTTCGGCGAGATGAAGCTGAAGGTCTCGATCTGATAAAGCCCGAGGGCGGTGCAGGCGTTTTCAAGCTTTCTTCTGAGCTGCTGAGAGGGCGTGAGCTTTGCGTTCGCGACGCCCGTAAGCTCGGCTCTCGGAATGTTGTTATAGCCGTAGAACCTCGCGACCTCTTCGGCGACATCGGCCTTGCACTCGATATCTACCCTGAACGACGGCACGACCACCTTATTGAGAACGACCTCAAAGCCGATTCTTTCGAGGTATTTTACCATCTCTTCTCTCGGGATATCCGTTCCGAGGAAGCGGTTTATCCACTTCGGGTCGAAGTCCGCGGTCTTTCTCTCGCGATGCCTGAGGCCGCTGTCGATAACGGTGTCAAGCGGCTCGCCGCAGCCCAAAAGCTCAACGAGCTCGAGCGCGCGAAGAATGGCGGGCATACAGCCGTGGGGGTCGAGGCCCTTTTCAAATCTTGCGGAGGAATCGGTCCTCATGCCGAGCTTTTTCGAGGTTCTTCTCACCGAAGCGCCGTCGAAGCAGGCCGACTCGAAGATGACGTCGACCGTGTCGTCCATGATTCCGCTGTATTCGCCGCCCATTACCCCCGCTACCGCGACGGGCTTTTCGGCGTCGGCGATGACGAGCATTTCGGGCGAAAGCTCTCTCACGACGCCGTCAAGGGTGGTGATAGACTCGCCCTCTTTGGCGTTTCTGACGTGTATCTCATGCCCCGAAACATAGCGCGCGTCAAAGGCGTGCATCGGCTGGCCGTATTCGAGCATGACATAGTTTGTGATGTCGACAAGGTTGTTTATCGGCCTTACGCCCGAGGCCCTGAGCCTCTCGCGAAGCCAGCGGGGCGACGGCCCGATTTTGACGTTCTTCACAATGCCGCCGATATATCTCTTGCAGAGCGTTTCGTTCTCGACCGTGACATTGAGGTATTCCCTGACGTCGCCCTTGATGCCGTTATACTTCGGCTCGGGCTCGGTGAAATCAAGGCCGTAGGTCGCCGCGGTCTCCCTCGCGAGGCCGATGACCGAGAGGCAGTCGGGGCGGTTTGAGGTTATCTCAAACTCGACCGATGTGTCGTTGAGACCGATTGCGTCGCGGATATCGTCGCCGACCTTGCAGTCCTCTTGGAGGATGAATATTCCGTCCTCGATCGCGTAGGGGAAATCATGCTTTGTGAGGCCGAGCTCGCCGAGCGAGCAGAGCATTCCGTTCGACTCGACGCCGCGAAGCTTGCCCTTTTTGATGTGAACGCCGTTCGGCAGGGTCGAGCCGTCGAGCGCGACGGGAACAAGATCGCCCGCCTTGACGTTGTTCGCGCCAGTTACTATCTGAATCGGCTCGGTGCCGCCGACGTCGACGCTGCAAACAACAAGGTGATCTGAATTTTCGTGCGGAGTTACCGAGAGAAGCTTTCCGACAACTACCTTGTCGATATCCTCGCCCTCGACCTCATAGCCCTCGACCTTTGAGCCTGTCATCGTAAGGTCATAGCAGAACTGTTTTACGGGCTTGTCTACCTTTACATAGTCCGCAAGCCATTTCATTGATAAATTCATACTTTTAACCCCCTTTGTCAGAACTGTTCAAGGAACCGCAGGTCGTTCTCATAGAGAAGCCTGAGATCGTTGATGCCGTACTTGCCCATGGTTACTCTTTCAAGCCCGAGGCCGAAAGCGAAGCCCGAATAAACCTCGGGGTCGATACCGCAATTCGCAAGAACCTTCGGGTGAACCATGCCCGCGCCCAAGAGCTCGACATAGCCCTCGCCCTTGCACATCGAACAGCCCTTTCCGCCGCAGTTGAAGCAGACGATGTCGACCTCGGCCGACGGCTCGGTGAACGGGAAATGGTGGGGCCTGAGCCTTATTTTTGCGTCCTCGCCGTAAAGCCTCTTGAGGAACATGTTGAGGGTGTCGACAAGATTGGCCATCGTGATGCCCTTGTCGACGACGAGGCACTCGATCTGGTGGAATATCGGCGAATGTGTCGCGTCGATGGCGTCAGAACGATAGACACGCCCGGGCGAAAGAATTCTTATCGGGGGCTTGCGGTCCTCCATCACATGAACCTGAACAGAAGAGGTCTGGCTTCTCAAAAGAATGTTGTCAGTGATGAAGAATGTGTCCTGAGTGTCGCGCGCGGGGTGGTCGGGCGGAATGTTCAGCGCCTCAAAGTTGTAGTAGTCATACTCGACCTCGGGCCCGCTTACGACGTCAAAGCCCATGCCGATGAAGATATCCTCGATCTCGTGCATGACGACGTCCATCGGGTGAAGCTTTCCGAGCTTCGGCGCTTTGCCCGGGAGGGTCACGTCGAGGCGCTCCTCGATAAGCTTTCTCTTTGACGCCTCAGCCTTAAGCTCGGCAGCCTTTTTTGTCACCGCCGCCTCAATGTCCGACCTGACGCTGTTCGCGATCTGACCGATTATCGGCCGCTCCTCAGCCGAAAGGGCCGCCATCTGCTTCATTATCGCGGTGAGCTCGCCCTTTTTGCCCAAAAACTTTACACGAAGGTTTTCAAGCTCGGCAGAATCGCTGATCTTTTCAAGCTCTGCCTTCGCGGCAAGCTCGATTTTTTCAAGTGCTTGTTTCATTTATCTGTCTTCCTTTCGGTAATATTATCCTGATGAATCGGCATGCTAAATCGAAGCTTCGCCCAAAGCTTCATATACTCTTTGATGAAATAATCCCGCTTTTGTGAAAGCATAATTCTCACCTCAAACAAAAAATGCCCCGAAAACGGGACATAACAGACGCTATGCTTATAAACCACCCATTATTCAGGGAGCCGACACTCCCGCCCGCGTTAACGCCGCGGAATCGTTCCCGCCTACAACACAAAAGCTTCAGCGGGACCGCTCGTGAGTGAACTTCGGCCGTTCGGAAAATAGGGCCGTTCCAGCTCATGCGGCCCCTCTCTTGAAGTCCTTGCGGCTTACTCTCTCAGTCATCGCGTTTGACATCAATGGCTATTCTACCACATTTTTTCAAAGATTTCAACTGTTTTCAGAAAAAATTTTTCCGAGCTCATCGACGCTGTCGGCGATGACCTCGGCCCCCGCCTTTTCAAGCGTCTCCCTCGAACGGTAGCCCCATGAACAGGCGATAAGACCGACGCCCGCGTTCCTTGCGGTCATGATGTCGGTGTCAGAATCTCCGACGTGAAGCGTTGTCTCGGGCGTTTCGCCGAGGGCGCTTATTATTCTCAGCTCGCCCGTCGGGTCGGGCTTTCTCGGCGTATTCTCGCCGCTGCCCTCGACAACATCAAAAATACCGCCGAAGAATTTTTCGATAAGCCCCTTGGTGAAAGGGTCGGGCTTGTTCGAGAGCACCGCAAGCTTGTACCCCTTATTTTTTAAACTTTCGAGGAGTTCGGTGATGCCGCTGTAAGGCAGGGTTTTGTCGGCATAGTGCTCGGCATACCGCAGATTAAAGCTGTCATGGACCTTTTTGACCGTCTCGGGGTCTTTATGCCCGTCGGGCAGGGCGCGCTCGATGAGCTTTAAAACGCCATTTCCGACAAAGCTTGTGACCTCTTCGCGGGTTCGCGGCGAAAAGCCGTGCTCATTAAGGGCAAAGCAGACGGCGTCGGTGAGGTCGTCGATGGTGTTGAGAATCGTGCCGTCAAGGTCAAAAACTATCAGCCCGATTTTATGAGAAAAATGTGTGCTCGACAAAAATTTTCACTCCAATCCCGATGAGAATAAGCCCGCCGACAAGCTGAGCCTTGTTGTTGAGAAAATCGCCAGACTTTTTGCCGATGAATACCCCAGCAAAGGCGATGACAAAGGTAGTTGCGGCTATCAGAAGCGCGGAAATGAGCATCTTCTGCCAATCAAGCAACGCCGCAAGGGAGACACCGACGGCAAGGGCGTCGATAGAGGTGGCCACGCCCTGAACTATCAGCTCGCCGAGGCCGAGACGACCCGCGGGCTGAGAATCTTCGCCGCCCTTTAAGCTGTCAAAGACCATCTTTCCGCCGATGTAGCCCAAAAGTATCAGCGCGATGATGTGGTCGAAGCGCTCAATATATCTTGCGAATGTCGAGCCGAGCGCATAGCCGAACGTCGGCATTAGCCCCTGAAACGCCCCGAAGCACAGGCCGCACATCAGCGCGGTTTTAAGGGCGTTTTCGCGGCGGCACATGCCGTTTGTCACCGACACCGCAAAGGCGTCGGCCGAAAGACCTATGCCGATAAGAAAGATCTCGTAAAACGTCATTTATAAACCCTCGGACTTCAGTCCTCACACTTTCTTGAAAGCCTCTCGGAATATTCGTTGCGGAAAGTCTCAAACCTGCCCTCGTCAAGCGCCTGCCTGATCCTCTCGGTCAGGGTGTTGTAGAAATAGAGGTTGTGCATCACCGCGAGCCGCCCGCCGAGCTGCTCGTCGGCCTTGAACAGGTGGCGGACATAGCTTCTTGTGAAGCTTCGGCAGGTCGGGCAGTCGCACTCGGGGTCTATCGGCCTCTCGTCGAGGGTGTACCGCGAGTTGGTGAGATGCATTATTCCGTTCCATGTGAACACGGTGGCGTGGCGTGCGTTTCGCGAGGGCATCACGCAGTCGAAGAAATCGACCCCACGCCAGACCGCCTCGATGATGTTTGTCGGCGTTCCGACGCCCATCAGATACCTCGGCTTATCCTTCGGCATATAGGGCTCGACCGCCTCGATTATCTCATACATAACCTCGGTGGGCTCGCCGACAGCAAGCCCGCCTATCGCGTAGCCGTCGGTGTCAAGCTCGCGGATCTGCTTCATATGCTCGATTCTGAGGTCCTTGAATGTGCAGCCCTGATTTATCCCGAAGAGAAGCTGGTGCGGGTTGACGGTGTCCTCGCGGGAATTGAGGCGCTTGAGCTCCTCTTTGCTTCTTCTGAGCCAGCGGACGGTGCGGTCGCAGGAGGATTTTGAATAGCTCTTCGGCGCGGGGTTTTCAACGCACTCGTCAAAAGCCATCGCGATGGTGGAGCCGAGGTGAGACTGAATCCTCATCGACTCCTCGGGGCCCATGAAAATCGGCTTGCCGTCAAGGTGCGAGCGGAAATATACGCCCTCTTCCTTAATCTTACGCAGCTTTGCGAGAGAAAAGACCTGAAACCCGCCCGAATCGGTGAGTATCGGCCGATGCCAGTTCATGAATTTGTGAAGCCCGCCCATCTTATAGATGACGTCATCGCCCGGGCGGATATGAAGATGATAGGTGTTGCAGAGCTCGACCTGACATTTTAAATTCTCAAGGTCAAGCGACGACACCGCACCCTTTATTGCCGCCGACGTTCCGACGTTCATGAAAACTGGCGTCTGAATAATTCCGTGGACCGTTTCAAAGGTCCCTCTTCGGGCAGCGCCCTCCTGTTTAAGTAATGTATACATAATTCACCTTTTGTCTTTTTTGACAATTATCTCACAAATAAATCTTCTTGTCAACCTTGACAAAACCGAAATTATGGTTTATACTGTCTTTATGCTCTTTGAGCGGAAACTTAGCTCAGCCGGTCAGAGCGCCTGCTTCACACGCAGGAGGTCGGCGGTTCGAGCCCGCCAGCTTCCACCAAAACACCCGAAAGCCCCTGTTACGGGGGCTTTTGGCGTTTAATAGCAAAAAGCGCAGAGGCATGATTATATACGTCAATTCGGAAAGCTGCTCCGCAGGGTGAATGAGCGAATGCTCTGTTTAATTATCGGGCCGCAGAATCAGCGGCGGTAGGTCAGAAGATCTGACGAAATATTGCGTTAAGCACGCGGCCGAAAATCGGCGAAAGGCGGCGGTTATCATGATAATCAAGCCGAGCGCAAAAAATTGCGGAGAACAGCTTTCACTAATACTCCCGAAAACGGCAAAAGTTGCACGGTTTCGTGCAACTTTTTGAAAAATTTTTTGAAAATGGGGGTTGGAGTCCGAAAAATTGGACGGGAAGGGGACGCGCATGGAACACCTGAGAAGGTATTCGGCTGGGCGAGGTTTTTTAAAGTCGGGAGACTGCGGGTAATCATACAAATGTCTTAATGTCGGGGAGCCCTGCAGGTAATCGCTCACTACCATAAGAATAGATAAATCGGGGGCACCCTGCGGGTTCCCCCGAACCCCCTCCGCTACCAGCCGCCTCGCTTCGCTCGGCGGCGGGAAAATTTTTGAGCTGGCGCTCAAAAATCGGGGGAGACCCCTGACGAGGGTCTCCCCCACGCGAAAACAATTCACCGGATTGTTTTCGCTCCCCTTCCTGCGTTTCGCTTACGCTTTTTTTGGAGTATTTCGCGACTGCAGTCGCGACGAGGGGCTCTGCCCCCTCGACCCCTGCAAGCCTTTTGAGAAAGGCTTGAGCGAAAACTTTTAAATCTTGAAATGAAAACCACGCTTTATTTCTCTGCGGATACCGCCACAAGCGGGCTCCCATGAACGCGGTTTTTGTCCAAGAGGACAAGCGGGCGAACGTTCATGCCCGCGAAATCCGATTGGCTGCAAAAACCGTCTTTCATTGAACGCTGGGTTTTGTCTGCAAGCACAAGTGCCCAATGCTAAACTGACACGACACGCACTCTCTCAAGTTTCTCAACTCTCGGAGACCGCGTAAGCGGGCTCCCATGAACGCTGGGCTTTGTCTGCGAGCACAAGTGCCCAATCCGAAACGGGCACGAAGTGCGAGCAGCAACAAAACCAGCTTTCATTCTTGACTTATCCCTCGCAAAATGGTATACTTTTTCGGTCAGATTATTTTAAGGAGACTTGGCTATGTGGGCTTATGAAAGCGTTTTCTATCAGATCTATCCGCTCGGGTTTTGCGGGGCGCCGTTTGAAAACGACGGCGTTGCCGAGCACCGAATTCTCAAAGTCATCGACTGGATACCGCATATGAAAAGGCTCGGCGTCAACGCGGTCTACTTCTCGCCCGTCTTTGAGTCGGATACGCACGGCTACAACACTCGCGACTACCGAAAAATCGACGTAAGGCTCGGCACCGACGAGGACTTCGCGAAAGTGTGCGGGGCGCTTCACGAGAACGGCATCAAAATCGTTCTTGACGGAGTATTCAACCACGTCGGGCGAGGCTTCGGACCTTTTCTTGATGTCCTCAGAAACCGCGAAGGTTCGCGCTATGTCGGCTGGTTCAACAGAATCGACTTCGGCGGAAACTCGCCCTACAACGACGGCCTCTGGTACGAGGGCTGGGAGGGCAACTATGACCTTGTGAAGCTCAACCTGAGAAACGACGAGGTCGTGAATTACCTTCTTGAGAGCGTCAGATCATGGGTCGAAAAGTTCGACATCGACGGTCTCAGGCTCGACGTCGCCTATTGCCTCGACGAAAACTTTTTGGTGAGGCTTCGGCAGTTTACCGAGCAGCTCAAGCCCGATTTCTGGCTTCTCGGCGAGATGCTCCACGGAGACTACAACAGGCTGGTCAACGACCGAATGCTCCACTCGGCGACAAATTACGAATGCTACAAGGGGCTCTTCAGCAGCTTCAACAGCATGAATATGTTCGAGATAGTTCACTCGCTTCTGAGGCAGTTCGGCCCCGAAAATTGGGTCCTCTACAAGGGCAAGCATATGCTCAGCTTTGTCGACAATCACGACGTGACAAGGGTCGCGAGCATTCTCAATAACCCGCGCCATCTCCCTCTGATTTATGCCCTCGCGTTCGGTATGCCCGGCATCCCCTGCGTTTACTACGGCAGCGAATGGGGCGAAAAGGCCGAAAAACGCAGCGGGGACCCCGCTCTTCGGCCCTGCTTCGACAAACCCGAATGGAATCAGCTCTGCGACTTCATCGCGAGGCTCGCGGAGATTAAAAAATCCTCCGAAGCGCTTAACTACGGCGCTTTTAGGTCGGTGCTGCTCACGAACAGACAGTGCATCTTCGAGAGAAAAAGCGAGCATGAGAGAGTCATGGTCGCAATCAACGCCGACGAAAACGACTTCACCGCTCACTTCGACGCGGGCTGCGGCACCGCCGAAGAGCTCATCACGGGAACAAAACATGATTTCGGCGGCGGCAGCGTTATCAAGGCTTACTCGGCCGAGATTTGGCGAATGGAAATATAAATCAAGCCATGTAAAGGGGCGCGCGAACCGATAATTTTTCTGAACGCGCGGCGGAGACATCACAAAGAATGACAGCAAAGACATAAAAAGGAAAATTTCGACAAAACTTTTTGAAAAAAAGGCTTGACAAAAGCCCGCGGATATGATATTATAGTCAAGCGTTAAGCGCATTATATCGCGGGGTAGAGCAGTTGGTAGCTCGTCGGGCTCATAACCCGGAGGTCGTTGGTTCAAGTCCTTCCCCCGCAACCAAGCGTAAACCGCCTATTTAAGCCATTTTACAAGGTTTGAATAAGCGGTTTATTTTTATATATTAACGAATTTCAAGGGCAAAAATTCAACAATAATTCAACTCGGCTTGAATTTTACGCCTTTTTAGAAATGATGTCGCCCAGCAAGTCGGCGTTATGCTTATCGGCCTTTTCTATAGCATGAGCATAGAAATTCATAGTAGTAGACTTTTGAGCATGACCCAGCCGACGTGATACCGATGTTATATCTGCTCCCTTATATAGTAAGTATGACCCAGACGAATGACGGAACGCGTGAGGGTTGATGTGTGGTAAATTTTTCCGTTTTGAAAATTTCTTTAACCAGTCTGTTACGGAGTCGGGGTGCATAGGCTTTCCGTTATCCTGCGTAAATAAATAGAAGTTAGTGTTTTGACAGTAGCCTTGCAGACGGTTTATTTCTGAAAGCTGCCATGTGCGATATTCCTTTAACATATCTGTCATAGACTCAGGAATAGAAATATCACGAATAGAAGTAGGCGTTTTGGGCGTTGACTCAAACACTCCAAGCTCAGGCGAATAGAGGATACTATTCCGAATATGTATGATACCCTCATTAAAGTCTACGTCCTGCCAGTGCAGACCCAGCACCTCACCGCGCCGCGCACCTGTTACTATTAAAAGAGTTACAAGAGTGCGCCAACGAATTGGCTCATCTGCCAGAGCGGCGACTATTTCATCAAGCTGCTCAGGCTCAAAATATGCAACCTCTTTACGTCTAACCTTTGGCGGTGTGGCTCAACTTGCCGCATTATAAGGAATAAGCATTTCACGAACGGCCTGTTCAAGAATAGTGGATATAACTCGGTGATGTTCAAGGACTGTTTTCGGGGATAACGCTCCCCCGCGTTTATTGACCCCAGACTTAGAAAGTTCATCATATAAACTATTGAGCATATCAGGCCTTATGTCCTTTAATTTGACGTGTCCTATAACGGGGTTTATCCGCTGCAATAGTTCCCGATAACGCTGCGCCGTCAACGGTTTTAGCTCCCCACGCTGCTCCCTCATATTGACAACATACTCGGCGTAAGCGTCGAACCGTAACCGCGTATCTGTAGCCACTCCGTCCTTAATTTGCTTTTCAAAGACGGCCGCAGTTGCCACGGCCTTTTGTTTTGCCGTCTTTTCGCTCCACCCCTGCTCCACAGGAAAAGTCAAAGTCGCAGGTTTTAGCTGCTCCCCCATAGAATTGCGCCCACGGTAAACGCGAATACTAAATGAAATTAACTTTCCGTCTTTATCGCGCCTCTCTTGAATATTTGCCATAGCATTATCACGCTCCTTTAATTTATATTATACTTTATATCACGCCAAAAGTCAAGACTAAACAAAAAACAACACTATATAATAAAGCACAATATATTGTATCAGGGATAATGTCGCGTATACCCTATATCGGCATTTTGCACAAAATAGAGCGACTTTTTTGTACACCTGTTTTATTAAAAAAGGGGGTTGACATAATATAAAAAGGTGCTAAAATAATAGTTAGAAAGGACATCAAAAAATGAGTGGATAAGAGGAGAAATTTTCCACTTGTTTTTGGCGTGTCCTTTTTATTTTATTTAAGGAGGTTTATTATGAACGAAACCGAAACCAGCAGACCACCAACAGCTCCGCAGATGTTGACCATCAGGCAGGTGGCTAAAACAGGGCTACTAAGCGAACACGCGCTCAGGCTCTTAGCAAAGCAAAATAAATTACCTGCTATCCAAATTGGCACAAAGCTATTAGTCAATTACTCTAAACTTTGTGAGCAGTTGCAAAACCTTTGAAAGGAGGCGAAACGATGACAGAAAACGGAAAAAAAGCAAGGAACGCATATTACCGCGCATGGTATGCAGCGCACCCCGAAAAGGCCGCTGAATATTCAAGAAAGTGGCGCGATAAGAACCCCGAGAAAGTACGGCGAAGTGCTAAAGTTTGGAAAGAAAAAAATTCCGACTACATCAAAAAATATCAGGAAAACTACTGGAACAAGAAAGGAGAAGAATTATGAAAAATATCGAAATTAAAGAAGCTTTAAAAAATACAGGCGTAACACATGAGGAATTAGCAGGTGCTTTAAGGACTGACAAAAAGACCCTTGAAAACAGGCTTTATAGGCGTGAACTTTCGGCCATTGAGAAAGCTCACCTGCTCAAAGCTATAGACCAAGTGGGGGCGAGGAAATTTGAACGAAATAACTCTTGACCTTTCAGGGTTTGAGGAAATTACAACCACCCCACCGCCTACAACTTCAACTTCATTTCTCGACATCTACGACCAAGGCGGGCGAACCTTAGATGAGTGCGTTAAACTTGCCGAGTTGAACCTTGCAAAGAAACAGGGAAAAAGGATACTCAAAGCAAGCGACGTTAGCAGCGTAGAAAGAAAATTTCTTAATAATGACTATCGGCTGCCATTAGGTGAAGTCGTCGTTATCGCGGGCGCAGGCTCTATCGGAAAAGGCCAACTCGGCTGCACCTATCTTTCGTATTTGTCACAGGGTAGAGATATTGAGAGCGGCTTGCAAAAATACGCCCCTTGCAACTCCCTTTTCATCAGCGCAGAGGATAAGGCCAGCGATATTCGCGCACGCCTTGAACGCTCACCTATTGCGCCAAATTATGACCGGATATTCATAATTGACAAGCTGCTTTCTTATGAGATGGCGCTCTCGGTGTCCGACGAGGACGGGTTCAACAGAATTGAAAACGCCATACGAGAAACAGGTTCAAAGCTTATCGTTCTCGACCCGATGCAAGCGTTTACAGGCCGCGACGTTGACCTTTCTCGGACTAACCACATACGAGATATTATGCACCGTATCTCCGCGCTTGCAGAGCGCACAGACAGCGTTATAGTTATATTCTGCCATCCGAATAAGCGCAATCAAATAGTCAACCTCAACGACCTTGTTTGTGGCTCCGCTGACATCGTTTCAGCTGCTCGGAGTGTTTTAACTATCCTGCCCGACTTTGAAAACAACGACCCAGAAACGCGACTTGTAATTCATTCAAAGGCCAACCACTCCGCACCTGCTAAGACGTTGAAATTCAGTGTAGGGAAATACAAGAACCAAATATTAGGCCTTTCAGACGTAACCCCTGCCGACGCTGTAGACGCTATCAATGCTCACAAGCTATCATCAAAGGGCAGTAGAAAAACCGCGCCGAATTATAACCAACTATTTTTAGCAGGCTGCAAAGACCTACTAAGCAGAGGCATTTATCAGTCCAGTTTTAAGGACTTTTTAGCTGCTTATGCTCCCGACTTTGGAGGTAAACCGAGTTGTACTTTTGGCGACATCAACGCGACCCTTGAAGAACAGACGGGGTACTTTATACAGCTGTTAGCAGGTAAGAGCGAAGTAAGAATAGGAGGACAAAGGGGGTTCAGACTTGTTCTCAAACAATAACCGATATTTTACCGTTTCTACGACTTTAAAAAACGGGAAAACGGGAAAATGTGATATATTTATTACCGACTTCCCGATTTCCCGATTATGAAACCCTTAGAGAAAAGTAAAAAACGGGAAACCTCTACTTAATAAGAACAGTTATTACTTGGCATGGTAAGGAGTGGCAATACACCACAAAGCAAAGCACAGCACTATTTGAGGAGAATAAAATGAATAAGACCCGAACCATATTATTAGTATGTGTTATCACGTTATCGGCCTTGACATTATCGGCTTGCATGAGCAGGACAACCCCGAAGAATTTAATTATTACATCTACATTAAAGGTTACGCAAGAGGGCGGCAAAATTACAATTACAGACGTTTTAAGTGATACATCATATAATTTCACTATCAGGCATAAAAGGCCGCCAGAGCGCACTACAGAGCGCGCCAGCGTTACAAAAACAGAACATATTGAAATACTTAAATGCACTAAGAAAATAATATTAAAAGACTTAATAAATGATGAATTTTATACCATTTGTATAGGCAAGATATTTCCCAGAATTACAGTAAAAGAGGGGGGTGAATATTAGATGAAAAAGCAAGTTACCGATGAAAAATTAGTTGAGCTATTGATAATTCACGGCGGCGTTAAGGGCGCAGCAGTTGCGTGTGGACTAACGCAAAGAGCTATTTATGCAAGACTTAAAAAGCCGTCTTTCCGTGCTGAATACGATGAGCGCAGACAACAGACACTTGACGACGCTACATTACAATTAGCCGACAGTGTGGGCGACGCTGTTACTTTGTTAAGGCGAACCGTAAAGGACGGCGAAAGTCCTGCAGCATTACGGTTACAGGCCGCCGAAGCACTATTACGTCATGCGCTGCGTTATACGGAAATGACAGATACCCTGCGCCGTGTTGCAGAACTTGAAAGAAAACTCGATAACATGGAGGCCGCTAATGAAGAATAGGTTATATAATATTTCAAAGCGAATTGATAACCTGCTCGGTGAACCGCCGCCGTCGTTTGAGCAGTTTGCAGAAATGTGGCAGAGTGCCGACGGACTAAGCAAGTCACTATTTGAGTTATCACTAAGCGACCCACAACTTACAGGACGGCCGAAATACTATGATAAAATATCAGAGTATCTGCGCCGCCTCGGTGTACAAGCTCAAGAGCCTATTGACGAGAGCTTTATACAAGAGTTGACAGGCGACGACTAAACACTTATAACCATATACAACACGGCATACGCCGAAAACAATAACTAATTTAATAAAAAGGAGATATTTAACAATGTTGACAAATTCAGAAATTTTCTTTAAGGCAGCCAAGACTTTTCAAAACGAACGGAAGCACATCAACGAGGAATATGAGCAGGCCTTAAAAGACCTTGAAAACAAAAGGGGTTCAGAATATTACAAGGCCGAAACCGCCAGACTGAAAAAGGAGAGGGATAACCGCCTATCAGCATTAAAGCAAAGCAGCGGCGCTGATATGTTGAGTACTATTGAA
>CANQWC010000027.1 GCA_947627455.1 uncultured Clostridia bacterium
TGTTTGTTCATACACATATTATAGCACATTTATACTCATTTTGGAATACTTTTTTGTGCGGTGTTGCCCTAATATAACTACGCTATGATTTTTATTGGCGGGGACACCCTTGCAGGGTTTCCCCGCACCCTTTCCGAGCACTGGCCGCCTCGTAAACTCGGCGGCGTGCGCTCTTGGGCAAAAACCGCGTTCATGGGAGCCCGCTGGGGCGGGCTCCGCAGAGGCGATACTCTAAGCGGGGGATAAATCCCCCGCAACCTCCTAAAAAGGTACTCGCTTCGCTCGTGCTATTTTAATCACCTCTCCCCCCAGCCCCCTCCCCTCGAGGGGAGGGGGCGTTGCTATCTTATAGTTTGCGCGAAAGCTCGGCGGGGGAGAGGTGGCTAAAAATAGCACTCGCGTAGCGAGTACCTTTTAATAAGACGGAGCGTGGCTATGGGCGGGGTTTCTATGGGTGGTTTTTGGCGTAAGTATAAATATTTAAAAATATCATTCGGCTTCAGCCGAATACCTTTTAAAAGGGGCTCTGCGGCTTTTTCGGGCGGGCAACTATTTGCTTCTTTTCTGCTCGACTCTGGCGTTAAAAACAGCATACCCCGAGCTCGCGTCAGCGAGGTCGCGGGCATCCCTTATAAAAAGGGGCTACGCGGCTTTTTTGGGCGGGTGTTTAATTTTCTATCTCATGCTCAGCCCGTACGGTAAAACAGCACTCGGCGAAGCGAATACCTTTTCAGGGCTGCGGGCTTGCCCCTGCCTTTAATCAGCAGAACAGCCTTCCCGATTGTCTGTAAAAACCGTCTTCCGTTTAATCAGCCTCGGGCGCGCATCATTCACACTTGCGCCCCTATCACCCCTCCTCCGATTACAGTATCTCCGTCATACAGAACCGCGGATTGCCCCGCGGTAAGGGCGCGCTGGGGCTCGTCAAACTCGACGAGCACGCGGCCGTCGGGCAGAGCCTCGGCAGTGGCGGGCTGCTCGGGCTGGCGATATCTTGCCTTGGCAAGGCAGCGAATTTTCCCCGTCGGGGGCTCGCCGCTTATCCAGTTGAAATCCTCGGCGATAAGCCTGCGGCTGAAAAGCCCCTGCTGCGGGCCGAGGGTCACGGTATTCTTTATCGGGTCGACGGCGAGCACAAACATTCTCTCGGGGTAATTTCCGCCGAGGCCCTTGTGCTGGCCGACCGTATAGCGGATAATGCCCTTGTGCCTGCCGAGAAAATTCCCGTCAATGTCGATAAAATCGCCCTCGGGACAGGCGCCGCACAAGCCCTCGACAACAGACGCGTAATCGCCGTTCGGCACAAAGCAGATATCCTGCGAATCGCGCTTGTGAGAGTTGATAAAGCCCGATTCTTCGGCGATTTTACGGGTCTGCTCCTTGGTCATTCCGCCGAGCGGAAAGAGAATATGCGAAAGCTGCTCCTGAGTCAGGCGGTAGAGGACATAGCTTTGGTCCTTGTTTGGGTCGAGGGCTTTTTTGAGCAGGTACTTGCCGTTTTCTTTGGTGATTCTTGCATAGTGCCCCGTGACGGTTTTTTCGCAGTCGAGCTCTCTTGCGCGGAGCATCAGCTTATCGAATTTCATGGTGCTGTTGCAGTCGATGCAGGGGTTCGGCGTTCGGCCGCTGAGATATTCGGCGACGAATTTGTCGATGACGTTCTTTCTGAAGTCCTCCTGAAAATTAAAGACGTAAAAGGGCATTCCGAGGGAAAAGGCGACGCTTCGGGCGTCGTCGGCGTCGTCGGCGGTGCAGCAGGCCTTTTCGCCCCGCGCAGAATCGGAAGAATAAAGCTTCATCATACAGCCGACGCAGTCATAGCCCGCGTCTTTGGTGAGCTTTGCAGCGACCGAGCTGTCAACCCCGCCGCTCATCGCGATAAGCGCCCGCATTGAGATACCTCCTTATTTGATTTGCAGATAAATAGGAATTTATTTTACGCTTCTTGCCTTTTGTAGAAAGCGCCCTCCCAATCCCAAAGAGCGTAGATATAGCTCCCATCTTCATCGCCTTTGACTGAGTAGACTCTCATCGTGATGTTCGCGTTGGATACGGTTCCCAGATAGTTTCCCTTATCTGCGACACTGTAATTGTTGTCAGTATCCAGTATATACTTCACATCGGCTATGGTAATACATTCATTTTCCGCGCCGCTGATTTTTCCAATCGTTTTATTGCTGCAAGCGGCGAAACTCAGGAGATAAACGACCGCCAGAGAAATGACTATTAACTTTTTCATACAATCATCACATCCTTTGTCAACTCCCGATTTATCTCACCTTTTAAATATATTTTAATAAATCCCTCGGGGGTTGTCAAGAGCGGGAAAAAGATATATACTTATAAAAAAGGAGGGGCGGAAAATGGTTGATTCAACGCTTTGCTACATCGAAAAAGACGGTAAATACCTGATGCTTCACCGCGTCAAGAAAGAAAACGACCAGAACAAAGACAAGTGGATAGGCATCGGCGGAAAGCTTGAAGAGGGCGAGTCGCCGCTCGACTGCGTTATCCGCGAGGCAAAAGAAGAGACGGGGCTATCGCTCTTAAGCCCGCGTTACAGGGGGCTTGTGACCTTCTGCCTCGGTTCGCGCGAGGGCGAAATGTTCACCGAGCAGATGCACCTTTTTACCTGCGACGATTTTTCGGGCGAGCTTGCGCAAAGCTGCGACGAGGGCGAGCTTGAATGGATAGAGAAAAAGAAGGTTTTCGGCCTGCCGATCTGGGAGGGCGATAAGATTTTTCTTGATCTTATCGAGACCGAGCCGAGGTTTTTCCTGCTGAAGCTTGAATATCTCGGCGATGAGCTCACGGCCCATAGGCTCGACATCGCGGGGAAGTAGGAGCGGGCTTTATTTTCCCATGTTATTGACAAACCCGAAGATTTACATTATTATCATAGTAGAAATCTTTGACGAAAAGGAGAATCAGATATGGACGGCAAAAAAATTTATTCGGTGCACATGGGCAGGGCAAAATGCGCGGTCGATCTCGGCGACGGCAGCGAGCGCGGCGAATACGTCAGTCAGGATTATATCCTCCGCAAGCTCGGCAGGCCGCACCGCGGTATCAACATAATGTACTGTTATTATCCTCTTGATGAGGGCTGGCCCGAGCGCGCCTCGGCGGCTTTTCCGCCGAGCGATTCAACAAACGCATGGGGTTATCCCTACGACGATTATTTCCCCTATCGCGGGGGGCTTTTGGGCGATAAAAACGCCGAAGTATTTGAACAGATGCGCGATATCCGCCGCCACGGTCAGGACGTTATCTTCACCCTCACCGTCGACCCCCATGTTTCGGACGATCACCTCATCGCGATTGCCGAAGATCTGAGGCCGTTCGGCAGGGTTCTCATGAGAATAAATCACGAGGCCACGGGAAGCTGGTTCAGCTTCAACAAGCGCTGCACCTATAAAGAAGTCGCCGACTTCTTCACCCGCTTCGCGAAAATAATTCACGAGCACGCCCCGAACGTCAAAACGATTCTCTGCGCGGGCTGCGTTGAAAGGCATACCGAGGGCAAGCTTGAGATGGAAGACCTCTTCCTTGAAGCCGCAAAGGAGACGGATATCTGGTCCCTCGACAAATACTTCACCCTCCACTACGGCTATCCGAACGACATCTGCGAAAAGGGCGGGCATTCGTTCACATACAACGGCAACGCCCCCGTCTGGGATTCGGCAAAGGCGACAATCGAGCGCTATCGCGAGATAACGGGTCAGGATAAACCCCTTGTCATGAGCGAGCTCAACACCGACGGCGACGTCACGGGGCCTTACGATCAGGCGAAGATGGTCCGCGCTTTCTGCGACCGCCTCGCCGAGGAAAAGGCCGACTGGCTCTCGGCATTCACCTTCTATCAGTTCCGCGATCAGGGCCGCCTCGGCCTTGAATGGGAAGACCCGAATAATAAAGAGGTCGGCGTCGAGCTTCCGATGCTCAAAGAGTATAAAGAGATCATCAACATGGATTGGTTCAAGCCCGAAATGACCTTGGGCGATGAGATAACCCTTCCCGCGAAGCTTCGCTGGGGCGGCTCTGAAGACGCCGAGGGCATCGCCGTTCCGATTCATTTTGACGGCGACCCTGTCTTCTGCGAGCTGTTCTTCAAGGGCGATGACAACCTCATGATCGAGATAAACGGAATGTGGTTCTATAAGGCCCCGACAACGAAGTTTGTAGACCTCATGCCCGCGTTCTTCGAGAACCGCCTCGCGGGCGAGAAAGACCTTGTCATGAAGATATTTGCGCCTCCCGCCTCGGGCGAGAACGACGTCGAGGGCAGCGTGGATAATTATTCCACCGTCACCGAGCTGCCCGATATAAGGATAAGATATGAGGCAGTGCAGGGGTTTACGTATTAAAAAAGTAAAAGTTTTCGATCCAACCTTTCTCAAAAGGTTGGCGAGAGTCCAGAGGCGAGCAGCCTCTGGTCGCACTCCGCAGAGCGCGAAAGCCCATACGTAGTGCGCTCCGCAAGGGGTGAATTGAAAAACAATCCAGTGGATTGTTTTGAAAGAGGGGACGCCCTGTAAGAGAGGGCGTCCCCTTTTGATTCGCAGCTCTGACAAGAGCTGCGCACCTTGTGCCGCCGAGCTTGCTCGGCGGCTTGAGCACGGAAAGGGCGCGGGGAAACAAACGACGCCCATTCCTGCGCTAAAAAGGTCTCATTTGTCAGCGTCGTTCTGCAAAGGCTCATGCCTTTGCCCGACATTCTTTCTGAAGCAACAAGGGTGTTCCCGCTAATAATAAAGAGCGTCGTTCTGTCTTGCTTCTCAAACAGCAACACGGGGCGTGAGAGATCCGCAACGTTTCCGCCAACAAAAACGCCCCCTTTTATGGGGCGTTTCTTTTCATTCCTCACGCCTTGCCGATGCAGCCGAAGATCTCCATCTTCTCCTTGACGGTGGCCTTGATAGCCTCGCAGCCGGGGGCGAGAACCTTTCTCGGGTCGAAGCCCTTGCCGACAAGGTCCTTGCCTTCTTCGATGTACTTTCTTGTCGCGGCGCTGAACGAAAGCTGGCACTCGGTGTTGACGTTGATCTTTGCGACGCCGAGCGAAATCGCTTTCTTGATCATGTCCTCGGGAATGCCTGTGCCGCCGTGGAGAACAAGCGGCATGTCGCCGACGGTTTTCTTGATGCTCTCAAGAACGTCGAAACGAAGGCCGGGCCAGTTTGCGGGGTATTTGCCGTGAATGTTGCCGATGCCCGCCGCGAGCATGGTAACGCCGAGGTCGGCGATCTGTTTGCATTCTGCGGGGTCAGCGCATTCGCCCATACCGACAACGCCGTCCTCCTCGCCGCCGATAGCGCCCACTTCAGCCTCAAGAGAAAGGCCGAGAATGTCGCAGGTGTTGACGAGCGCGGTGGTGAGTCTGATGTTTTCCTCGATGGGATAGTGCGAGCCGTCGAACATTATCGAGCTGAAGCCCGCGTTGATGCAGGCCTTTGCGCCCTCAAAGGTTCCGTGGTCAAGGTGAAGGGCAACAGGCACTGTGATGTTGAGGCCCTTGAGCATTCCGTTCACCATTCCGACGACGGTCTCAAAGCCGCACATATACTTTCCCGCGCCCTCGGAAACGCCGAGGATAACAGGGGCTTTAAGCTCCTCCGCGGTCTGGAGTATGCACTTTGTCCACTCCAGGTTGTTGATGTTGAACTGGCCGACGGCATAGTGGCCGTCGCGCGCCTTGTTGAGCATTTCTCTTGCCGATACGAGCATAGTTATTACCTCCGAACAAAATGAAATTTAAAAGAGTATGTATCTGCCTTTTACATTATAACTTATTCCCGAAGAAAATGCAACCCAAAAATTTCATCTTTGGGCGATTTTGAAAAATTCCACCCTTTTCCTTGGGTATTTTCATAAAACCGAGAGAAAATAATACCGACTTTTACATGAAAGGAACGTTTACCATGAAAACAACCCTCTCTCGGCGCGGAGTTATCCGCTTTGCGTCGTTCATGATCGCGATAGTCGCTGTTTTGGCGGCGATGAATATAATTTACATGGGCCGAATAAAAAAGCTTGAAAACACCGTTGAATCGGGCTACGGCTCCGCGGTTGAAAACCTCGCCCAAAGCGCCGATAAAATCAGCGCGGTGCTGATAAAGGGCAGCTACGCCTCCTCGCCGTCGATGATGACCCGCCTTTCCGCCGAGCTCTGCCGCGAGGCCGCCTCGGCAAAGGCTTCGCTTGAAAGCCTCCCGACCTACGGAATGAGCGTCGACAACCTCGAAAAATTCCTCTCTCAGGTCGGAAATTACGCTTCCTCACTCTCTCGAAAGGCTTCTTCGGGCGATGAGCTCTCGGCCGACGAGATCGACAACGTTAAACAGCTCAGCCTCTGCGCCGATCGTCTCTCCGACGACCTCTGGGGGCTTCGCACAAAAATCGTCACAAGCGACGGCCGAATCTCCGAGCTTTTTTCAAGTCTCGACAGCGACCTCGGCTCGTTTGTCGCCGACGGCTTCTCTGGAATCGAGGACAACCTCGCCGAAATGCCGAAGCTGATCTATGACGGCCCGTTTTCCGACCATATTCTTGAGCGCACCCCCGCGATGACCTCATCTGCAAAAGAAATAACCCCCGAAGAAGCCCTGAAAAAGGCCGCTTCCGCCCTTGAGGAAGACCCCGCCCGAGTCACCCCCTGCGAGGCGGGCGAAGAGGGCAAAATGCCCGCCTACTGTTTTTATTGCGAGGGCGGCCGCTGCGCAGTCTCTAAAAACGGCGGGTATATCATCTACTGCATAAAGAGCAGGCGGGTCGACAGCTCGTCGCTCAGACCCGACGACGCCAAGAGCCGCGCCGACGAATATCTTGAATCCCTCGGCATCGAGGACATGGAGAGCACCTATTACGAGTGCTACAACAACGTCTGCACGGTAAACTATGCCTACACCGCCGACGGCATCACCTGCTACACCGACCTCATCAAGGTCGCTGTCGCCCTCGACGACGGCGAAATCCTCGGCTTTGACGCCCGCGGCTATCTTGTCAACCATCGCGAGCGCGATTTCGGCGAGCCCCTCTGCACCGAGGACGCCGCCCGTGAGAACATCTCAAAAAATCTTGACGTCAAAAGCTGCCGCCTCGCGGTCATTCCCACCGACGCGGTCGAGGAAAAGCTCTGCTACGAGTTCAGGTGCTCCTCCGACGACGGCAGAAATATCCTTGTCTATGTCAACGCGATGAGCGGCGAAGAGGAGGATATCCTGATTCTTCTGGAATCCGAGAGCGGCGTGCTCACGGTCTGAGGGCGAAATTTCAGGGAAAATCGGCGGTTTTTGCCCCGAATCGGGGTAAAGGCCGCTGTTTTTTATACAATATATACAAGAGTGTTGCCGAAATTTTGGTATTGCTATTTGTGCCAAAATGATATATAATTAAAAACAGCGTTGGGTTTTATTGTAGAAATACGATAATTACGGCTTAACATAAACTTACCCGAATGGAGAGATCAAATTGAAAAACTATGACAGCTCACACATCAAGAACATCGCCTTGGCGGGCCATTCCGCATCGGGCAAAACTTCGGTGGTCGAGGCGCTTTTATATAAAGCAGGCGCTACCGACCGCCTCGGCAAAACTCTTGACGGCAACACCGTTTCGGACTATACCCCGATAGAGATCGCCAAGAAATGCTCGATCTACACCTCGCTTTCCTTCTATGAGAGAAACGGCATGAAGGTGAATATTCTCGACACCCCGGGCCTCTTTGACTATGCAAGCGGCCTTGTCGAGGGCGTTTTCGCCGCCGACTGCCTGCTCATAACCGTTTCGGCGAAGTCGGGCATCCACGTCGGCACCAAAAAGGCCTATGACGCCGCCGTCGCGCACAAGACCCCGCACATGTTCGTCGTCACCAAGATCGACGACGAGAACGCCAACTTCTCGAACGTACTTACCAACTTAAAGACCGAGTTCGGCTCATCTGTCTGTCCGCTCGTCGCCCCGATCATCAAGGACAACAAGATTGTTTCTTACTACGACCTCCTTGCAGGGAAGAATTACAAATACGACGCTAAGGGCAACCGCGTCGACGCGGGCGAGCCCGACCCGACTTATCGCCTCGACGGCCTGATGGAGGCCATAGCTGAGGCAGTCGCCGAGACCGATGAGGAGCTTATGATGAAGTTCCTTGACGGCGAGCAGCTCACCCACGACGAGCTTGTAAACGGCGTTCACAACGGAATCATCAACGGAATGATCACCCCCGTCACCTGCATTTCGAGCGTCGACCTTGCGGGAGCAGACCTTCTTATGGATCAGATCGAGAAGCTTCTCCCCTCGCCCCACGAGACAGCGGGCATAGTCGGCAAGGACAACGGCGGAAACGAAGTGAAAGTGACCTATGAGGCGGGCGATCCCCTCTCGGCATTCGTATTCAAGACTGTCGCCGACCCGTTCGTCGGCAAAATGTCGTTCATCAAGGTTATGAGCGGCAAGCTTGAGAGCGGCAAGGAAATCGTCAACGCGACAAGCGGCGGCACCGAAAAGGTCGGCAAGCTTATCAACCTCGTCGGCAAAAAACAGGTTGAAGTCCCGTTCGCGGGCGCGGGCGATATCGTCGTCGCGACAAAGATGTCTGTCAACACCAACGACACCATTTGCGACGCTTCACGCGTTATCTCGTTTGAAAAGCTCGTATTCCCGAGGCCCTGCTACTCGGTATGCGTCAAGGCTAAATCTCAGGGCGACGAGCAGAAGATCTCGGGCGCTATGCAGAGGATTCTTGAAGAGGATCAGTCCTTAAGCTATGCTCAGGACGACACCACCTTCGAGCAGATTCTTTCGGGCCTCGGCGAGCAGCACATCGAGTCTACTCTCTCGAAGCTCAAGACCGCTTTCGGCGTCGATGTCATCACCTCCACCCCGAAGGTCTCATACAAAGAGACGATTCGCAAGAAGGTCAAGGTTCAGGGCCGCCACAAGAAACAGTCGGGCGGCCACGGCCAGTACGGCGACGTCTGGATCGAGTTTGAGCCCTGCGATTCCGACGAGCTCGTCTTTGAAGAGAACGTCTTCGGTGGCGCTGTTCCCCGTAACTTCTTCCCCGCGGTCGAAAAGGGTCTTCAGGATTGCATGAAAAAGGGCGTGCTTGCGGGCTTCCCCGTTGTCGGCGTAAAGGCGACTCTGGTCGACGGCTCATACCACCCCGTCGACTCGTCCGAAATGTCCTTCAAGCTTGCGGCCTCGATAGCCTTTAAAGAGGGCATGAAGCAGGCCCAGCCTGTTCTTCTCGAACCGATAGATATGCTCACCGTCACCGTTCCCGACGCCAACACGGGCGATATGATGGGCGAGCTCAACAAGAGGCGCGGGCGCGTTCTGGGAATGAACCCCGCCAAGAAGAAGGGCCTCACCACCATCGAGGCCGAGATACCCGAGAGCGAGGTTCACGACTTCGCGATGCTTGTGCGCCAGATGACAAGGGGCGAGGGCGAGTTCACCCTCGAAAAGCTCCGCTACGACCAGCTTCCTCAGATGCTTGTCGACGACGTCATCGCCAAGTACAAGACCGACGACGCTGAATAATCTCTGTATCAATATAATAAAACCCGTCCGCATCCGTCGCGGGCGGATTTTATTGCGAATTTATATGCATAATATTCAGAATATATGCATTATCAACCGTCAAATTGCCCTGAATATTCTGAAATTCAGGCTAAAAATGAATATTATGCATAAAGTTTGCCGATTTATTCGTTTTGCTCTTGACAACGCTTTTTTTACTGATATAATAATAGCGATAATGAATTGACGGTGATATAAAATGTATAAAGTGTTTATCGACGGCGCCGAGGGAACAACGGGCCTCCAGCTCGGCACAAGGCTTTCTGTTCACAAAGGGGTCGAGGTCATGAGCATCGCCCCCGAGCTCAGAAAAGACCCTGCCGAGCGCGAAAAGCTTATCAACGAGAGCGATGTTGCCTTCCTCTGCCTGCCCGATTCCGCCGCGAAGGAGGCTGTCGGCCTCTGCCATAACCCGAAAACGGTAATAATCGACGCTTCGACCGCGCACCGAACCGCCGAGGGCTGGGCCTACGGCTTTCCCGAGCTCAGCGAGAGGTGCCGAAAGGCGATAGCCTCGGGAAAGAGGATCGCCAACCCCGGGTGCCACGCGACGGGCTTTATTTCAATCGTTTACCCGCTTGTCGCCCTCGGGATAGCCGATAAGAGTTACCCGTTCAGCTGCCACTCGGTGACGGGTTACAGCGGCGGCGGAAAAAAGATGATCGCCCAATATGAAAGCCCCGACCGCCCCGACGAGCTCGACAGCCCGCGGCAGTACGGCCTTTCGCTTTCGCACAAGCACCTGCCCGAGATGCGGGCGGTGACGGGCATCGACAGGCCGCCGATATTCAACCCGATAGTCGCCGATTTTTACAGCGGAATGGCGGTAAGCGTGCCGATTTACCCCGACCTGCTCAGGAAAAAAATATCGCTTTCGGCCCTGACCGACGCGCTCGGCGAGTTTTATCGCGATTCGGCGCTGATAAACGTTTCAGGCGCGCCCGAGAGCGGCTTCCTGCCCGCGAATTTGAACAAAAAGACCTGCAAGCTTGATATTTTTGTGATGGGCGGCGACGAAACGATGACTCTCTGCGCGGTGTTTGACAACCTCGGCAAGGGTGCGTCGGGCGCTGCGGTTCAGAACATGAACATTTCGCTCGGTTTTCCCGAGACCGCATATCTTGAAGAAGGAGACAGACTTTTATGAGCATAAGGAAGATTTCGGGCGGCGTATGCGCCCCCAAGGGCTTCAAGGCCGCAGGAATGCACTGCGGAGTTCGCAGAAACAAGGATAAAAAGGATATAGCGATGATTTTTGCCGATGTCGAGTGCAGTGCCGCGGCGGTCTATACCACCAACAAGGTTTTCGGCGCGCCGATAGCCGTCACCCGCGAAAATCTCGCAAACGGCAAGGCCCGCGCTGTCATCTGCAACAGCGGCAACGCCAACACCTCTAATGCCGACGGCGTTGAAAAAGCCCGTGCGATGAGCGACCTGACCGCAAAGGCCCTCGGAATAGATTCGGGCGATGTGATCGTCGCCTCAACGGGCGTCATCGGCCAGAGCCTCGACCTTGAGCCGATTTCGCGCGGAATTTCCGAGCTCCCGAAGCTTCTTTCAAAAAACGGCGGCACCGATGCCGCGCTCGCCATCATGACCACCGACACCAAGGTGAAAGAGGTCGCGTTCGAGTTTGACCTCGGCGGCAAAACCGCGAAAATAGGCGCGATTTCAAAGGGCTCGGGCATGATTCACCCGAACATGGCGACGATGCTCTCGTTCATCACCACCGACGCCGCCATCACCGCCGAGATGCTCTCAAAGGCGCTTAAAGAGGTCGTCGGCGAGACTTATAACATGATTTCCGTCGACGGCGACACCTCGACCAACGACATGGTTTCGGTGATGGCCTCGGGCCTTGCCGAGAACGCGCTTATCGACAGCGAAAACGGCGACTACGCCGCGTTTAAAGAGGCCCTTTCGGCGGTCGGGCAGTATATGGCCCCGATGATCGCGGGCGACGGCGAGGGCGCGACAAAGCTTCTCATCTGCAACACCCGCGGCGCGAAGGATATCCTCACCGCAAAGACGGTCGCCCGAAGCGTGATTTCTTCGGCGCTCGTCAAGGCCGCGATGTTCGGCGCCGACGCAAACTGCGGGCGCGTCCTCTGCGCGATGGGCTACTCTGGCGCCGATTACGACCCCGACAAGGTCTCGGTGCTCTTTAAAAGCTCCGCGGGCGAAATTCTCGTCTGCGAGAACGGCTGCGGCCTCGCGTTCGATGAAGACCTCGCGAAAAAAATCCTCCTCGAAAAAGAAATAACCATCGAGATAAATATGTATCAGGGCGGCGCCTCGGCGACGGCTTGGGGCTGCGACCTGACCTATGACTATGTAAAAATCAACGGCGATTACAGAACCTGACCGAGGGGGAAGTCAAAATGAGCGATAATATTTCCACAAATTTACAGGCAAAAGTCCTGATAAGCGCCCTGCCCTATATCCAGAAATACACGGGCAAGGTTGTCGTCGTGAAATACGGCGGCAACGCGATGATAAACCCCGAGCTCAAGCGCGCGGTGATGAGCGACATCGTGCTTCTCTCGCTGATCGGAATAAGGGTGGTGCTTGTCCATGGCGGCGGGCCCGAGATCACCGAGACGATGAAAGCCCTCGGCAAGGAGAGCCGCTTCATCGGCGGGCTGAGATATACCGACGGCGACACCGCCGAGGTCGTTCAGATGGTTCTTTCGGGCAAGACGAATAAAAATCTCGTCTCGCTGATAGGCCAGTGCGGGGGCAAGGCCCTCGGCCTATGCGGCATCGACGGCGGAATGATAAAGTGCAAAAAGCTTGATAAGGGCGCTGACCTCGGCTTTGTAGGCGAGATAACCGACATCGACCCCCAGCCCATCGCGAACGCGATTTATAACCGCTATATTCCCGTCATCGCGACGGTCGGCACCGACGAAAACGGCCAGGTCTACAACATCAACGCCGACACCGCCGCCGCCGAGATCGCGGCCGCCCTCGGCGCTGAAAACCTCATCGCGCTGACAGATATCCGCGGTCTTATGCGAAACGTCGACGACCCCGACTCGATGATTCCCGAGGTCAACATCAAAGACGTCCCGAGCCTTGTCAGCCAAGGCATAATCTCGGGCGGAATGATACCCAAGGTCGAAAGCTGCGTCAAGGCGCTCAACGAGGGCGTAAAAAAGGCGGTAATGATCGACGGCAGAATCGAGCACTCTATTTTAATCGAGATGTTCTCGGACGAGGGCATCGGAACTTTATTTACAAAATGATATATTTTGAGGGAAATCGACAATGAGTAATTTTGAAATCATACAAAGCCGCGACAAAGAATACGTCGCGAATACATACGGGCGGTTCCCCGTCGCGATGGTAAGCGGCAAAAACGCGACCTGTTACGACGCCGACGGAAAGGAATATGTCGACCTCACGAGCGGAATAGGCGTAAATTCGCTCGGTTTTTGCGATGACGGCTGGATAAAAGCGGTCACGGGGCAGCTTTCAAAGCTCCAGCACATCTCGAATCTTTATTATACCGAGCCCTGCGGAAAGCTTGCCGAAATGCTCTGCCAGCGCACGGGAATGAAGAAGGTTTTCTTCGCTAACGGCGGCGCCGAGGCCAACGAGGGCGCTATCAAGTGCGCGAGAAAATACTCCTTTGACAAATACGGCGCGGGCCGAAGCAAGATCGTCACGCTGAGAAATTCCTTCCACGGCCGAACCGTCACAACGCTTTCGGCGACGGGTCAGGACGTTTTCCACAACTATTTCTTCCCGTTCACCGAGGGGTTTGAGTTTGCCGAGCCGAACGACATCGCCGATTTGAAAGAGAAATCGGCGGGCGCATGCGCGGTCATGCTTGAACTGATTCAGGGCGAGGGCGGCGTCCTGCCCATCGCGAAGGAGTATGTCAAAGAGGCCGAGAAATTCTGCAAAGAAAATGATTTGCTTCTGATAATCGACGAGGTTCAGACGGGTGTCGGCCGCACGGGCAGCCTCTACTGCTTCGAGCAGTACGGCATCGCGCCCGACATCGTGACATCGGCAAAGGGCATCGGCGGCGGGCTTCCGCTCGCGGCGATACTGTTCGGCGAAAAAACCGAGTATGTTTTAAAGGCGGGCGATCACGCGACGACCTTCGGCGGCAACCCGATAGCCTGCGCAGGCGGCGTCGAGGTCATCAGCCGCCTCGATGAAAGTTTTCTTGGCGAGGTCGCGAAAAAGGGCGAGTATATCCGCGAACGGGTCAGGGCAATGCCGCACGTCAGGGGCATAACGGGCCTCGGTCTGATGCTCGGCATCGAGCTCGACGATGATATCAAGGCCGCCGACGTCGTAAAAAAGGGCATTCAAAACGGCGTGCTTCTCCTCACCGCAAAGACCAAGGTAAGGCTCCTCCCGCCGCTCACGATAACCTACCCCGAGCTCGACCGTGCCCTCGAGGCGATTGGGAAGACGCTCACAAATATGTAAAAAATAAAGACGTGCGCTGATTTAACGCACGTCTTTTTTGTTGTTTACTCCCCCCAAATCTCCTTCAGCCTGTCATAGGCATACTCGCCCATATGCTGATAGCCGACGGGGTTGGGGTGGAGGTTGTCGAGGCTGTACTCGGCCTTGAGGCGGGTGGGGTCGCTCGGGTCGGCCATCTCGGCTGCAAAGTCGATGACACCGTCGAACTTGCCCTTGCCGACAAGCCAATCGTTCACCTTTGTCCTGATATCCTCATGGAGGTCGGAATAATAGTCGTTTCCGCCGACGGGCAGGATCGTTCCCGCATAGATCTTAATGCCCTTTTCGTGGCACTTGTCGATCATCACCTTATACTCGTCGATCATCGACTCCGAGATGTCCTCGTTCGCATAGCCGATATCGTTTATGCCTATCAGGATGATGACATATCTCGCGCCTGCGATGTTTAAAACGTCGCGGTCGAACCTGTCCTTTGCGGCAGTGCCGAGGCCGCCGAATATCGAGTTTCCGCCGATGCCCTCGTTGATGACCGTCACTCTGTCATAGTCGGGGTCGTCGCGGAAGAGCCTGTTCATCTCGTCGCTCCAGCGCTGGAAGAGGTTCGGGTTCGCGCCGTAGCCGTCGGTGATGGAGTCGCCGAACAGAACAAGCGCCTTTGCGCCCGCCTCGGCCCAGACGTCAAGCTCGGAGATGAAATACCAGCTTGTCATGGTCTCCTCGGCGGTGAATGATTCATCGGTGACGTGGTCGCCCGAAATTATCCATGTCGAGCAGCGGGCGCCCGTGTGGCTTGTCGGGGCGCTGCCCGCGTATTTGCCGAATTTAATCGTTATCGCGAGGTCGTCAAGAGCCTCAAAATCAAATGCTATCTCGTCCGAAGTCACCGTCTCGCCCTTCGGAATATCGACGCTCTCAGAGCCGCCGTTGAAGGTCAGGGCGGTGTCGGTCGATGTGTCGATGGCGTTCTCACCCGCCTCGACCAAATGGGCGATATGCACTGATTCAAGCTGAGCAGGGATATCGCCGTACTCATTTGAAAGGGTCAGGCGGATTTTATCGCCGCCGATGTTCACCCTGATCTGCTGCCTCACGGTGTTTTCCTTGATCGGAGGATTATACGGGGTCTCGTTCGCCCCAGCGACAAGCTGAGCCGAAGCCCATGTCGCGACCCAGCCGTCCTCATCGGAAATAGTCACCTCGCCGCAGGAGCAGAGGGAAAGCGCCATCGCCGCGCAGATGATAAGCGCAGATATTTTCTTGATAAGCTTCATTTTTGACATCTCCTTAACCGATAAATTCTTTCAGGCGGCCGAAGACCGTCTCGGCGACGTATTTATATCCGCCGTCGTTGAAGTGAAGAAAGTCGTTCCAGACCGAAACATATTTTCTCTCAAGCTGCTCGGGGTCGTTTTCCGAGGCCACCGCCGAAGCAAGGTCGATAACCCCGTCATAGCCCGAATCCTCCGATAGAATAAACTCGTTGACCTTTTTGCGAATGCTCTCGTGAAGCTCGCTGTAATAGGCGTTGCCCTTGAACGGCGTCACGGTGCAGCCGTAAACCTTTATGCCCTTTTCGTGGCACTTTTCGATCACGCTCTTATACTCCGATATAAGCGCGTCCGAGATATCGCTCTGCGCCGCGCCGATGTCGTTTACTCCGTAGAGCATCACGCAATACTTCGCGCCCGCCGCGTCAAGAACGTCGCGCTCGAGGCGCTTTTTGCCGCAGTCGTCGCCGTAGATATAAAGCGCAGTCGCGCCGATGCCCATATTTATCACCGCGAGGTTGTTGAGCTCATCATCGGCGTGAACAAGCCTTGCAAGCTCCTGCGGATAGGTCGAGAAGCCGTTCGTCGTGACGCTTGCGCCGTCGGTGAGCGAATCGCCGAAACAGACTATCGTTCCCGCGCCCTCGTCGGCAAGGGTGTCAAGCTCCGAGATATAATACCACGCGGTGGTGGTCCGGCAGCCGTCGAAGTCGTTGTCGAGCGCGTGGTCGCCCGAAACCGTCCATGTCGAACAGCGCGAGGCCGTGTGGCAGGTGAGCGTTCTCATCGTCGCGGGGGCGTCGCCCAATTTAAAGCTTATCGCGAGATCCGAAAGCGGCTCAAATTCAAAGTCGAGCGGGTCGGTGGTTATCCTCTCGCCCGCGGGCACGCTGAACGAGCTTTCGCCGCCATAGGTCAGCGCCTTGGTGCTCTCGGTGTCGATCTCATAGCTTTTCGGGTCGATGAGCTTTGAAACCGCCGCCGTCTCGATCACAAGGTCAGAGTCGCCGAATTCGTTCGTGATGACGAGCCGAAGCGCCTTTCCGCCGAGGGATACCCTTATTTGCTGTCTGAGGGTGTTCCCCGAAAGGCTCGGCCTGCTCGGGATCTGTTCGTCTTCGTTTGTCGGTCTCAGCATCGCCGAGCCCCATGTTGCAATCCACACTGATTTTTCTTCCTCCTTTACAGGCTCTTCGGCCGCCGTCTCCGCCGATGTCTCTTTGACAGGCTCGGCCGCCTTTTCATCGGCGCAGCCGAACATTGTCGCCGAAACCGCCAGCGCCGCGGCCATCGCGAAAAGCCTTTTTAAAACCGTCATAAAAATCTTTCCTTTCAAGGGTCGGTATATAAATTGATTATATCACCCCGCCGCCGAAAAGTAAATATCCAAAACTTGCGATAAGTAAAAGGAGCGGTCAAAAAACCGCTCCGAAGCTTTATCTTTTCGCGAAGAACGCCACGCCGATAGCCCCCGGGCCCGCGTGGGTGCCCACAACGCTGCCGATCTCGGCGATGTTGAGGCTGTCCTTTCGCCCCTCCCAGAGGTGCGAGAAATCGCTTATGTATTTTCTCAGGTTGGTGTCGTCGGTGCCCGAATAGCCGAGAAGTATCGGCTGCTCATAGTCAACGCCGCCCGCTTTCTCAATCTCAAGCTCCAAGAGGTTGTTGCCCTGCTTTGCGCCCCTCGCCTTGCCGAGCATTTTCACCTCGCCGTCCTCGACGCTCACGACAGGCTTGAACGAAAGAAGCTCGCCCGCAAATGCGACCGTTTTCGATATCCTCCCGCCCTTTTTGAGGTATTCAAGCGTGTCCACCATCGCGACGAGCCGAACCCTCTCGCGGGCGGTTTCAAGCTCTTTCGCGAGCTCTTCCGCGCCGATGCCCCGCTCGGCAAGCTTTAAGGCATACTCCGCAAGGATACCCGACGCCAAAGTCACCGTTTTGCTGTCGACGACGTAAACCCGCCCCGCGAATTTTTTCGCCGCGATTACCGCGCTCTGATAAGTTCCCGAAAGCTTTTCGGCAATCGTGATGACCACCGCGTCATCGCCCGCCGAGACGATTTTTTCAAATACCTCTTCATAGTCAAACGGCGTAGCTTGGCTCGTCTTCGGAAGCTGCTCGGAATTTTTGAGCCGCCCGTAAAACTCGGCATGGGTAAGGTTCACCCCGTCGATGAATTTTTCGTCGCCGAAATAAATCGGCAGCGGCACGACCTCAAATTTTCCCTTTAAATTTTCGGCGACGTCGGCCGACGAATCAATGACAATTTTAACGCCCATTTAAAAGCTCCTTTCAGGCTTCGCTCGTTGAAAGCTTCGCGGCCGAGGGCTTCTCCTCCGCCTTTTCCTCGGCGGGAATGCCCGTTCTGCAAAGCTCCTCCATGTTTTTGCTGATCTTGTTGAGCGCGCTGTAAAGAACCTCGCGCTGTTCATCGCTTAGGCCCGCCCCCGCGATCTCTTCGGCGAGCATTGCCTTTTTAACGATGCTCTCGGTTATCGCCCTGCCGTATTCGGTGAGTCTCAGCTTCGCGCGGTAAAGGTTGCCCGAGCCCGCCTCCTTGCGAAGGATTCCCTTTGACTCCAAAACCGCCACCGCCCGCGAGACGTCAGCCTTGTCTCTTCCGCAGATCGCCCCCAGCTGAGCCGCGGTGATTCCCTCGGGCCGCCTGAACATCGCGATGAGATAGGCCGCGTGAGGGCCTTTAAGGCCGTAAAAGACCATTTCTTCGGCGGCGATCCTGTTCCAGCACCGCTGAAGCTCATAGACAGTATAGGAAAATTTTTCAAAGCGCTCAAGCATGCAAAAGACCCCCTTGCGGTAATTTCTATGACATTATAAAACATAGATGTTGAAAAGTCAACATCTATGTTTTGAAAGATTATAAGAACTTTTTTAACTTATTCTTATGTAAGAATCAGAGCCCGAGCTCGGCTTTCATCTTTGCAAGCTCGTCGTCGACCGAAGCGCTTGTGGTGCTGTATTTCTCAACAAGGTCATCGACGTCGTCCTTCTTGACGTTGAGCTCGGCCTCGGCCATCGCCTTGTCGAATGCCTCGTTGGCCTTGGCTTCCATTCTGTCGAAAGCCTCAAGGGAAGCGGTCGAATCAAAGCCCGCGGTCATGTCGTTGATCTTCTCCTGAGCCTTGGCGGCGGCGCTCTTCGCCTTGATGTCGGCCTTGCGGTCTTCAAGCTCGCGAATGTCCTCGACAAGCTTGTCATACATCCGGCGCATCTTCTCGGCGTTCTCGTGAGCTAAGGCATAGGCCTGCTCCCTGTCAGCCAGAGAGGCCTCGTGGCGCTGCTTTTCGGCGATAAGCTTTCTTGCGGCTTCCTCATCGCCCGCCTTAAGGGCGTTCTTGGCGCTGTTTGCGGCCTTTTCGACCTGTTCGCGGGCCTCGTCAAGGCTGCGCTTTGCCTTTGTCTCCGCCGCGATAACGCCCGCGGTCTCCTTCTTGACGTCGGCAAGGTTCTCGCGAAGATCGACAAGATACTGGTCAACCATCTTTGCGGGGTCCTCCGCCTTGTCGAGAAGAGCGTTGATATTAGATTTCATAATATCAGCGAATCTTGAAATAATACCCATATTTTTTCTTCCTTTCGGTTTTATTCCAAAGGCGTTTCAAGGATTTTCCGCGTTTCTTCGTTTCGCTCCTTTTCCTGTTTACGCCGTTTGTTCATGATGATGATAATGACTGCCGCGACGACTATCACAAGAATGATTATCAGCACTATCTTCATATTGTCGGCCGATGTTCTTGTCTTGGTCATGATCCTCTCGGCGGTGCGGTTGAAGGTGTTCGCGAGGGCGTCCTCGGTCGACTGATCGAAGTTATACCACTCGCTGTCGCACATCGCCCAGAAGATATCGACCGCCTCTGCGTCCATCACCCCGAGGGCGCGCGACCCGCCTTCGTAGTACATATACCCGACGTCGTCGGGGTTGCGCTCGCAGAAATAGAAGAACGCGAAGGTATAGTCGTTGCCGATCTCGTTTTCGTAGTAGTCGCTTGCGAACTGCTCCTTGTCGCTGTCGCTGATGAGGTCGCTGCGATAGCCGACGAGGTATACATAAGGCTGAACGCCCGTGAGGTCATAGAAATCGCGAAGCTTGCGCTCGAGGCCCGAAATCGAGCCGTCCTCGCTTATCCAGCCGATCTCATCGACGACGCAATTGTTGCTCCAGCCCGTGTTTTCAAGCTTTTCGCGGTTATATGAGCTCGCGGGGATCTCGACTTCCTGAACGTTATAGCCGCTGTCGGGCGAAGAGAACATTCCCGAGACGAGAATAAGTATCACAAGAATCACGATGACAAAAACTATGGCGACAGCGCAGCCGCAGCCGTTTCCGCCGACGGTGCTCCTGAAAAGCCCGCCGCCGAGGCCCCCGCCGTTGTTGATGATTACAGGGCCGCTGCTTGACGACCTGCGTGAAGTGCGATAAGTGCCCATTCCGTTTCCGAAGCCTCCGAAAGAACCCGATGATGTTGAGGTGCTGCGAGTCGAACCCGCCCTCGATGAGCCCGAGCGCGACGACCCGCTGAACGAGGCGCGATGCCCGCCCCCGCTATGGCTTACCGAGTGATGACCCCCGCCCGAGGAATGAAATCCCCCCGAGGAACCTCCGCCCGCTCTGCCCATAAAAATCACCTCACAAAATCTCACGGGATATCATATTGAATATTCACATATAATATACCACATTTCTCGAAATTTGTCAATAAAGAGAGAAAACAGAAAGCGTCCGAATCGCGCACATAAAAATAAAAGTTTTCGGTCAAGCCTTTCTCCGACCGCTTTTGTCAAGGGGTAGAATCCACATTTTAAAAAGCATCTGGATTTTTATACACTCAGATGCTTTTTAATTATCATATTGACTATATAACTTATTTTGACTGTCTATCTGCCATTCAGCACAAAAGGTAAAAGATATAGGCGGTCGTCAATACGCCTGTGATAAGCTTGTTGGTGGCTGCGGGGATTTTCCCGCAGCCACACTTGCATCGTCATAAAATATTTCCGTATATCAGTTTTTCCTCTTTTCTGAGTCATCTTTTCTGAGTCATCGATGACCGTTCTTGCAAAGCGCATATCGGCTGAATATCCGCTCTTCATAAACTGTCATCGCTCTTTTATTCTCTTTACTACCACTCCGAGAGCAACGATGACGAGGAGAATCTTTGCCGTGCCCATATAATCAATATAATCAATGCCCGTAGGCGGGTTGGTGTCGACAGTAGCCGCGGGTTGTTCAAGTAGTTCAATGACCTTCGGATAATCTTCTTCGGTCAGGTAATTGATGTATTCACAATACGCTGAGCCGTTATTCACTATAATTCCCGCGTCTCCGCTCGAACTTACGATGTAGTAATCGTTGTTCGACTCAATAACGGTGTAGCTTACTCCCGCAGGAAGGCCTACTGCTGTCGCGGTCTCGCCGTGTTTAAGGGTGAAGACCGCAACGCCGTCATTGAAGAACATCTGTCCGTATTGTCCGGTGATGGGAGCGCTGAGCGTTACTGTAAACGTGAAGTCTTGATAGTCTATTCCGAAGCCCGTTACGAATTTTTCAACCGTGAGGTTTCCGAACTCGTCACTGTCGCCCCTGCTGTTCACAAACTCGGCCGTTGCTTCGCCGTTTGCAGGGATTGTTCCTGTCTCTCCGAAGCTTACAACCGTGTAGCCCTCGTTGTCAGTCTCGGTGACGGTGTAGGAGATGCCTGCGGGAAGACCCGAAGCGGTTATACTTTCGCCATGCCTGAGAGTGAAGGCGGCTACACCGTCAACAAATATCATATCGCCGTAGGCGCCGTTTATTGAGGTGTCGCTGAGGGTTACGGTAAACGTGAATTCCTTGAATCGGTCGCCGTCGCTGCCTGTAACGGTCTTCTTTACTGTCAGGCCGCCCTTATCTTCCTCGGGCTCATCCTCGGGCTCTTCGCGAGTGTTGACAAAGTCTGCGCTTACAACCGTATTCGCAATAACTGTTCCGACCTCTCCGACGCTCGTCACCTCATAACCTTCGTTATCGTACTCTGTAACGGTGTAATACGTTCCTGCAGGAATTCCGAAGGCAGTACAGCTTTCGCCGTGTTTAAGAGTGAAGACCGCAACACCGTTGTTGAAGAACATCTGACCATACTGACCTGTAAGAGGTTCGCTAAGCGTTACAGTGAAGGTAAAGTATTTTTCATAGTCGGCTCCGCTGCCCTCTACGGTCTTTGTTACGGTGAGCCCGCCGTATTCGGGTTCGGGAATATTTGAGATATTCGTGAACGCCTCGAAGCTCACTGAGTCGGAAAGTATAGTCCCTGAAGCGACGCCCGACGATGGCATTCCGTTTACGAGCACCGTAAAGCCGTAGGCGTCGGTTTCATATATGCTGTAGGATATACCCACGGGAAGCCCGACAGCGGTGAGGCTCTGTCCGCTCGTAAGGGTGATGTATGCAACACCGTCAGAGAATACCATGTCTCCGTAGCAACCGTTAATCGTAGGATCACTGAGCTGCACCATAAACCCGAACGGACGCATATAGTCGTTCGGATTGGGGGACTGTACCGTTTTCGCAACAGTGAGGCTGCCCGTATCGCTTTCCGACGGAGGAGGCGTCGCGGGAAGATCGTTTACAACTTCCGCATGAGCCGTACCGTCAGCGGGTATCTCGCCAGTCTTGCCGACATATGTGGTCACGTAGCCGCCCGTGTTCTCTTCAAGCTCGGCAACGGTATATGTTATTCCCACGGGAAGGCCGACAGCGGTTACCGTTACGCCGTCGGTGACGGTTAATTTCGCAACGCCGTTTTCAAAGTACATATCTCCGTACTGACCCGTGAGAGCTTCGCCGAGAGTTACTTTGATGTGCCATTCTTTTAGTTTATCTCCGTCGCCGATAACGTGCTTGACGACTTCGAGATTTCCTGTCTTCTGTTTCGGGGCGGGCTTGATGTTGACTATATCTACGGCGACGGTTTCTCCGTTTTCGGTAATGACTCCGTTCACCTCGGGATTCTCGCAGGTATAGCCCTGTTGGTTGACCTCGCTTATATAATACTCAGTGCCCACGGGAAGGTTGCTGAAGGACATCGACTGCCCCGCCGTCAAATGGAAACTCATATAATCCTTGCCTTCATCGGGAACGTAAGTAGATGGAAGCGATGTGCCCTCGGGAGCGACAAGCTTGACGGTGAAGTCGAACAGTGTAGTGTCGGAGCCGTCATTAACAATGCTGTCATCTTCGTTCTTAACAATTTTGGAGATTGTCAGATTTCCGATCGGAGTTACAGTCGTGTTATTGAAGATAATTCCTCCGCCCATATTCGGGGTCGCTGCGGGAACCGCCATACCGTTTATAACGGTCGCGTAATACACGATTCTCGCGGTAGTCGTTACCTCTTCGGAAGCGCCGTATTCTGCGGTCAGTCCGCCGCCTTCTTCCGTTACCCTTACGGTTATTCTGTAAACAGTAGTATCATAGACATACTTATCTTCGTCGGGGTTCGGAATCTCATATATCTCATAGACATATTCGCCCGCAGCGGTATACTTTATAGGACCGAAGAAGAATTTACCTTCGCCGTTGTTGGAAACTGTCGTGTTCTCGGGCATCGGGATATCCGCAGGGCTTTCGGGAGCAGGTCTTATTCCGAAACTGAATTCTACGCCCGAAGGATTACCGTCAAGGTTCTTTAAGCCTTCAATCGTGAGTTCGGTCGGCGTGCGCTTCTTTGTGTTGGTGAACTCAAAGACTGCGCCTTCGGAAGTCAAATCAACAGGTTGACCGTCTTTTTCAACCTTAACATCGGTCTTGAGCGCGTCGCCGTCCTTGCTGACGGTTACGGTTACGTTGTAAACCGAGGTATCATAAGTGTAATTCGATTCGCTGCCGCGAACTTCGCTGACAGTATAGTTGTATGTTCCGACTTCTTTATAAGTTATCTTTCCGAAGTTGAAGCTGCCGTCTGAATCGTTTGAGATCGTTACAGAACCCCCGAATTGGCCGTTCGGCATAGGAGTTTTGTCATCTTCGGCAGACAGAATAAATTCAAATTCTCCGCCTTTGAGATCTATCCCTGCTTCGTCGTCATACTTGAAAGTCTTTTTGCCTGTCAGGGTAAGCTCGGTCGAATCAGGATTTTTGTTGGTTACTGTTATCGTGACAGCTTCAGCACTTTCACGTATGACGTCCTCGTGGTCTTCAGGGTCGTATTTTGGTGTAAAGCCGAGAGGATTAGTCTCCTCGACCGAACACTCTGTACCGACGGGAAGATTGGTTATTTCAATAGTTTCGTTGTCGGTCAACGTAAACGTCCAATAATCACCGTCTTCCGCCTTTTTAAGTGGCTGGTTATCCAACAACGGCTCGAACGATTTGATATTGTCGTTTTTGAGCGTGAGCTTGAAGTTGAATATAAGATCTTTCTTATAATCTTCGCTCAGTTGATTGGCGGAATCGTCGATAATCTTTCGGACTTTCAGTGAACCGAGCTTGTGGCTGTTTTCAAATATAATCGAATCCTCACCGTCTTTAAGATTAGGATAAGAAACGGCTGCTCTGAGTTCACCGTCATCTGTCTCAGATACCTCAACCGTGACGGTGTAAACAGTATCATCGTATTCTATGCCCTCTATGGACGGCGACTTTACTTCCTTTATGGTGTAGGTATATGTCCCGGGTTCAGTGAATTCAAGATTATCAAAGAACCGAATTGTTCCGTCCGGGCTTTCGCTTACAACATCGGGTTTTGGATCGGTACCCGAAGCAGAAGTGCGGGTGATTTTGAATTTGAACTTGTCGCCGAGCTTGAAGTCTGCGCCGATGACTTTCTTCGTTCCTTCAAGGTTTACCGTGGTCGGCGTGCAGGGCTTATTCGTGACAACTATATCAATGTTGCTGCTTTCTTTACTGATAGTGCCTTTTATGCCGTCGGCTATCTCCTCTTCGTCAATCCCGCCGACAGTGACCTTTGCGCTTTCAAATACATAATTGTCTTTTGCGTTTGGCGTCTCGGTGAGAGTGTATGATGTACCTATAGGAATGTCGGTGAGCGTGACGCTGCTACCGTCCGCCTTGAGATTGAATGTGTAAGTTACGGTGCCATCACCTTTTTCTTTTTCTGCCGAAGGCGTAATATTAACGCCTTCAAGGTCTTCAACGCGTTTGCCGTTAGGCGGAGTGAGCGTAAGTTTGAACTCAAATTCCGTATCGGTATCGGGATTGCTTCCGCCCGCAAGTGCTTTCGAGATGGTCATCGAGCCGACGATGTATTCATTCTTATAGCTGACCGTTACTATGTCGCCCACGCCCGATGCTCCTATCACCCCTTTGACAGTCTTGTCTTCTGACGGTGTTCCTCCTTCGACAGAGACGGACTTGAATAAGTAATGGCTGTTTTCGCTGTCTGCTTCGGATATTGTGTATGCAGCGCCCGTGGGAAGCTCTTTTATAGTGATGCTTTCGCCGTTTTTAAGCGCCAGAGTCCATACGTTGCCGTCTGCTACGATATCGTCTCGCTCTCCGCTGCCGCTCGAAATAAGATGTCCGCTTTTTACCTCTTTTCCGTCCTTGGTAATGACATACGGGAACGGACCGTCGACAGGCTTGTTGTTCTGAGTTAGTTCAAGTGTGAAGTTAAACTCTGTATTATCGTTTTCGGGAGCGTTTTCAACTTCTTTTGTAATGATAAGCTCACCACCGATAATGTTCTCAAACGCTATTTTCTCGTTGCCTGCGTCCACCTTGCCTGTTGATGATGCAACGGGCTTTCCTTTATTGCTATCGTCGGTATACACATATACGTCAGCCTTAAGAGCAAGCCGAGTTTCATCGGACCCACCCTCGGTTACGGTGTCTTCCGTTACGACCACTTCAATAGTGTACCTGACATAAGAGTAGGTCATTCCGTCAATTCTTTTTTCTAATTCGGGTACAATCTCTTTGACGTAATACTTATAGGTGCCCTTCTTTTCATATTTAAGGTTCTCAAAGATATTCGCAGAGGCAGTGTAATTGCTGCCTGCCCCGATGTTGACGATTTTCATGCCATCTGTTAGCTCTGCCTTAAACGGATCGTATTCACCGTTACCCGAGTCGGGCGTTACCTCAAATGTGAAGTCTTCGGCGCTGATTTCGGGATACTCCTCGAAATGAGAATCTTCGCCGATTATAGTGACTTTCTTGGTCAGACCGATTGACACATAAACGGGCTCGGGATTAGGTTTTTTGTTGTCGAATGTGACAGTACATTCGGCTTTGCCGCCTTTTTCGGTTATAGTGCCTGTAGCAACAGCGCCGTCGGAATTATCGCTGTCGTCCCCGCTCACTGTAGGTTTCCAGTAGCCGCGCCCCTCAGCCTTTTCGGTGACGGTGTACGTTGTACCGATGGGAATACCGTAAATCGTCAGGGATTCGCCGCCCTTGAGGGTAAACTCCTCAGACTTGCCTGACTCGTCGAACTTGATGGTGATATACTCGGGAGAGACTGACTCAAACGTAGGTCCGTAGACGCCGCCGGTCTCCTGAACCTTTCTTGTCATCTTCTGAGCTTTGTATTCTCCGTCGATATTTTTACCGCTCAGCTCGACCTCAAATTTGAATTCAAATTCCTTTTCGTCATCGGTGATTTCGGTTTTGACCTTTAAGGAATCTTTTTCTTCAAGCGATATCTTCTTCTCGACAGTCAGCGAGCCCTTCTTCACGGTGTTGGTAAAGTTAGCCTGTTCCTCAAAGTAGCCTGTATTGCCGAATACAGAGTAAACGCCGTTGTATTTCTCGCTGCACTCATATTTTTCAATATTGGCTGCGCTGTATTGGCTGTATTCTGAGTCTCCTTCAATGCCGAAGTGTACAGTCGGACTGACGAGATATCGGGAAATTCTGTTAGAAAACGAGGAAGGTTCACCCTCATAGTGCGAATCTATAAGCTCACCCTCACGGTACATATAGTGACGAATATTGCCGTCGCCGACATCTTCGTCGCATTTTTCGCAGTTCGGGTTCTTTGATATTCCGCCGTAAGCTGCGGGGCAATGATGGCTGCTGTACTCGTTCGGGCCGAAAGTGGCATAGTATTCCCACATCGTTGCGTTGGTGTGGTGGAACGGCTCAGTAGTGGGCGAGCCCTCAGTGTCTCCATATGTCGGGATTTCCTGCAAGCCGAGCTTATAAATACTTTCGGAACCGATCTGCTGAATATGGTTTATCTGCTCAAGCACATAGCCTTTCGCAATCTGGTCGTCGGTGAGCTTTTCGGTAAAGCGGTAAGCCACTCTGTTGCCTAAGCCTGTAAGGAGCAGTCCTTCACCCTGCTTAAGAGCAAATTCGGCCGTGCTGCTCGCAATCGTTGCATTATCCGAAGCTCCGAACAAATCGGAACGGTCATAGCTCGGGTTAAACTGATCGTAAAGGTCGCTTGCTGTCAACTCTCCGCTTGAAGAGCCGTCGCTGTTAGCGTTCTTGCCGAACTCCAGCGTCTTTTTCATATACATGGTTTTGGTGCCGAAGGGCGAGATTATCTCCTGAGTGCTGTCGTGGGCGTTGGGCTTGACGGTAGCGATAGGATATTCCTTAATTTCCTGATAGCTGCCAGCATGACTCCATTCTTCATTACCGTCTACCTCGCTCTTGGGCACGAGCTCGGCTTCCTTAACTTCATAAACAACGGTGCCCGCGGTGATTTCAGAGCCCTCGGTGATTTCAGAAGACGTAAGCGGCGCATATCTAATGCCGTCGTTTGCGCTGTCGGCGGGCTTTGTCTGATCCTCACCGTAATACATAACAGCGCTGTTTTCAAATCCTGCTATCTTGTCGCTTTCGTCATTGTAATCACTATCCTGATATATTCTGCGCGTAAGCTTATCACTGTCATCGGACGAACCGGGATCTTTTGACAAATAGAGATAGTAAAGAGTAGGATTGCCGTTAGGCCCGCCTTCATCGTTGACATAGTAATAGCTTGTATTGCCGTTGTCGTCTGTAACCGCCTTTACCTGCTTCGCGGTACCTGCCTCATATACAAACAGCGCGGGTTCATTGTCAGAAGTCAAGAGCATTCCTTTGGTGTCGACCAAAACGTCGATATACCCTATGCGGCACTGCCACAGCTTTGAAATCGGGTTGTAGTTTACCATCGTTGCGTCCATGCTGCCGCCGGCGCCCGCTATATAAATCTGATAGTTAAAGGTCTCGTCTTTATTTAACTCCGAGCCGTAAGTATAGTCCTCGGGGATATGCAGAGTTTTGGTGACGAGCAGCTGCGAGTTGCCGACCTCTAATCGACCGTTGTTGCCGAGATAGCTGTTGAGCACTATATTTTGGATAGACGAACTGTTTGAAACCGTCGGGACATAATATGTCTCCGAGGTTTCGGTCGGGTTCGGCGTTTTACGCTGCCTTTCGTTAGCCATATTGCCCGTGCGGATACCGCCGGGGCGTGCGGACACGGCAAATTTGAAGTAGGCATTAAAGCCTTCCTCTGTTAGCTTATCTTTATTACCTGTCTGCGCTGCCTTGGCAGCTTCGAGAGCGGCTTGAACCTGCGGGTCGTTCTGCATAGTTTGCCAGTATTCGGCCTGCTCTGACAAAACAGCTTCATTTTGTATGCCGCAATTGTCTTTGAGATAGGTTTTTAATGCGCTTTCATCAAGTGTAAGCTTCTCAAACGTCGGCCTGCCGCGCGTTTTGTCGCCCGTTTCGGTGAACGAGAGATACTTAAAGCCTACGTTGTTACTCAGATTCAGCTTGCCTTGTGTCTCGGCCCAGCAGAGCATATCACCGTTGTTTATCTCCGTCGAGGCAAAGCCCGAACCGAAATCGCTGCCCTTTCTTGCAACGGCATACTGTATTGTGCTGCCGCTGTTTGTACCGTAGAGCGGCTCTCCGCTATTGTTTACTCCGACTTCATCGCCCGGAGTATAATATTCCAACAGCAGGAAGAAATAGTCGTCAGATTCAAACGATTTACCGCTATTTTCATCGACGTTGTCCAAAAGATCGCTCGTAAGGAATACGATGCCGTTTTCCACATACGGATACCATATACCTTGGCTGTCCTTAATGAGCTTGTCGGTTTTGGGCATACCTACCCCGCTTGGCGAAAGAGAAGCACTCGTTTCGGTTGCAGCATTTTTAAAGGCATCTTCGCTTTCGTAAACGCCCATATATACGCCGCCGAGCCAAGAACTTCCGCCGGTCTTACCGTCTGCGGTATCTTCCCAAACTGTATCGCCGTTGCCGCCGAGATTTTTGCCCCAAGTCTGGCCGTCGTTGCGGTCAACGGGTAAGAGCGAACCGTTCGCCTGAACCCTGTACGCATGAGCATAGAGCGGCAAGGGCTTCTGGAAGACATAGTATCTGTTATCCGAGCTTGGCGAGAATGTAACAGCAGGATCGCCGCGGGTGCTTTCGCCTGTAACGTAATCGTTATACTTGGTGGCGGAGAAATAGTTGGAGACAAAGTATATCGTGCTTCGCTCAGCTATCGTGTGCGTAGAGACATACTCCTCGGGCAAAGCGGCAACATTAACTCCTGTCTGCTTGCCGCTCGCGTCACGGATTATGAGATCTTCCTCAAGACCTACAGTGTAGAACAGACGCAGCGGAGTGGACTGATAGCAATAGCTGTTATACATCGCCTCGTCGACCTGTATTTTCTGTTCTACTTCATTTCCGCTTGCATCTTTTGTAACAACGGTGTCATAGGAACCAACGGGGTGGTCGCTGCCCAGGTTGGTTTTGTAAGACAGAACGCCGTTTCTTCCAAGGGTTATCGTCGCAAGCTCGGTAGGAATCGCCGCCGCAGGAATATTCAGATAGAGCGAGCTGTCATAACCGCGATCGGTGGTGATTGCACCGTCCTGGTCAACAAAGTCGCCGTAGTATTCGACCCAAACGCGAATATCGCTGAGCCTATATACGCCGGGGTAGTCTTCGTATAAGCTGTCGTTATTCGGGTACTGCCCGCCTGCTGTTGCGCTATTCCATGTATTTTCCAGGTCATCGGGCACTTCGCCATAGACAGGGTTGCGGCGAAGTGCGTTGCGTTCCGCTTTGGAGCAAGAGAAGCGGTAAATGGTGTAGACAGTGTTCTGCACCTGGGGCGGCATACTTTCAGGGGTGTCGCTCTCTGTGGCGTTGACAATAGGAACATACTGTATCAATGTTTTATAGTTAATACGGTACACCCAGCCGTCAGCCCAAGCTTTGGCGGCGTTACTGTAACCTGTCGGTAATTCACCGCTGCCACCGCTCTCGGCAGAAGCGGCCTCGCCTTTATACCAGCCCTGAGTAAACGCAAGTTGACCCTGATGCGCCGTATCGTGCGCTTTCATCCACTCGTCGTTCCACTTATAATCATAAATGCCCGTGCGGACAAGGCCGTACATCTCGCCGAAGAGAAGCATTGACATATCATAATCAGTCGTCGCTGCGCCCTCAGGCTCTTTGCTGTTGCGATAGGTAACAGCGCCGTTTTTAATCTCCATGTAATCGCCGATCGGATCCTGATAGGTGATCGAGTCGCCGACGCCCGCGTCGTTATTGCCCGAAACAGGCACAAACACTTTGCCGAGAAGGAGCTCGATAATTTGATCAAACACATCGTTAAGCTCATTAAAGCCAGTGTGGAAGAAGTTGCCTTTCGGGACATAGTTGATGTTATCCTCAATTGTCTTTTTGGTTATCTGTTTGTTCCATTCCTTGCTGCAATATGCACCGCAGCTGCCGTTCATTTGGTCGCTTGTGAAATCAAGTTTAATGGTAATGTCGTTTGCTAAACTATTGGCACTTGTTGTGTTTGTAGTAAATGTGTTGCAATCATTTAATTCGCAGTTGTTTTCTTTCCATTTTTTGAACAACTCATAAGCGGTGTCGATAAAAGCTTCCGGATTAGATACATCTTCCGACTTTACTGTATAGTTGCCATCTTTATCCTTTTTTTCAGCTCCTTTAAGGTCTTTACTATCTGTTGAACTTCCCTCAGAGTCTACAAACTTCTCCTCAGGATTCAAAATCGCGTCGATAGTGGCCGTCACCTGATTATCGTCTATTTCTCCATATTTTTTGCTGTCGCTAGCATAAACGGAATAGCACATCAGAGACGCAGTTGTGCCGTTTTTGACCGTTTTGCCTGCGCTGTTATAATAGGCTTCAACGGCAGACTTGTAATAAGACGCCGTCATCAGTGTCTGGAAAATAACGGGCGCGGCATCGCCGTAACCGGTTAGCTGGCTGGCGTTGTAATAATTTTTTTCGCCATCTTTCTTACTGTTTAATGGGCTGTTATATGCGAGATCATATTCCCAGTTGACATCGTTCCAAGTGCTGGTCTCTTTTTTCCATGCGTCTTGGCTACTCTCATCACCGTCAGGCTGAATCCATGCGAGGTCGCTCGCCTGACCGTCGGTCAGGTGGATCAGAGCGGGAAGACGCAGATATTCCTCTCCGTCGATCAAGGTGGTCCAAGTCAGTTCTTTGTTGTTGGTAATAAACTGGTCCATCGCGGCGGCAAGGCCGGCCTGCGGGTTGGTGATATGGCCGACATGGTATGGAGTGTCCTTTTCACCGTTACCGGTGGTGTGGCCGCCGGTGCCATCAAATTTCCGGTTGCCATCGCTACTACTATTATCGTTATGCGCTGTGTTGTTTGACTCGCCGGCGTTGTCGGCATAGTAAGTTTTAGATACTTCGTCCTCGCCGTTTTTACCCTCCGGCTTTACAGTGGCTTCAATGTTAAAGTGAAGGCCCTGATCAGTACCGTATGCTTCTTTATAAGTAGTCTTCAGACTGCCTTCGGTGTAATGCCCCAGCGGGACAAGGACGGCGGCGGTAGAACCGTAAATAACGATTCCGAAACGAGAGTTCGGGTTTTCAGAAAGCAGCGTTTTGATAGCTTTGTTTAAAGCCTCAACTGTCTGGTATATAGGAGAGGAATTAAAGTTGCTCTGTTCTACTACCTTGCTCTTGCCGTCCTCCATGATCTGACCCATTGAGCCGGAAACGTCGAGAACAAACATAACGTCCAACGGCTGAGGGGGATATTCGTTGACGATCTGAGAGCTTGCAAGCGCCGAGAAGACATGGAGAAAATCAGCGTTGAAAGACACGTCGCCGTTGTAGCCGTCGGTAGTCATATCAAGCGTGAGAGTGTTATTGCCGTCCTTGAAATGCGTCGACGTATAAGAGTTGCCGTCCTTATAGGCAAACACACTCTTATCCGTCCAGACCCTGCCTGCGTAGCGTGAACCCGTGGATTTGTTCAACAGGATGTTTGTATACGAATCCATTGTATCGGGGTCAGCCACACGGCTGAACTCTAAAATATGCTCGGTGGGTTGAGCGTGGTTAACTGCCGCAGAAGATCTTCCGCTTGATGCTGCAAAAGCAGGAAAGCCCATTCCGCCCACAATAGAGAGCGACAAGTTAAGGCATACAATCGCGGCAATAAGTCTGCGAACAAATCCGTGGATTTTCTTTCTCATTACCATACCTCCATATTACAAAAAGGTGTACATTATTGCAACAAAGTGTACATTTTTGTAA
>CANQWC010000028.1 GCA_947627455.1 uncultured Clostridia bacterium
CCCCTTTGCCCGATTTTAGATGTCCATTGTTGAAAATTTCTTATCATCGCACTATTGACATCACACCATTAGACTTTATCGGGAAATTCTGCATACTTTTATTATAGCTCTATTTTTGCCGAAGTCAATCGGCTCGGGAAAATTTCATATTTTATTCATCTGATTTTTATTTTTTGGGAGATTAAAAAGTTTTCGATCCAACCTTTTACAAAAGGCTCACGAGAGTCCAGAGGCGAGCAGCCTCTGGTCGCGGCCGCAGAGCGCGAAACACTCAAAAAGAGCACGCGGCCGAGCGTGCTCTTTTTAAAATGAAAAAACGCAGGAAGGGGAGCGAAAATCTGTCCGGTGGACAATCAGTTATCAGAAAAGTCGGGCAAAGGCCTACGCCTTTGCCATACTTTGTGATAATTGACAGCTCACCGAGCTGTTTTTCAATTCACCCCTTGCGGAGCGCACTACGTATAGGTTTTCGCGCTCTACGGAGCGCGACCAGAGGCTACTCGCCTCTGGACTCTCGCAAGCCCTTTGTAAAGGGCTTGATCCTAAACTTTTTTATCTTTCCCCTCACCCCAGCAAATCCCTGCGCACGGCGTTCACGAGCTTTCTTGAAAGCGCCGAGGTGCCGCAGTCAGTGCGCTGAGTGCCCATCAGAATGGTCATCCTGCTCTCGGGATAGTTCGAGAAGAAACACCCGAGCCAGCCGTCCCAGCCGTACTCGCCCTTTTCGCTCATGATGACCGCCTGCCCGGGGTCGACAAGGTTTCTCATCAGATTTCCGTAGCTGTATCCCGAAAGCCCCTGCCAGTCGAACGTCGGGCGCTGTTCCGCGGTGAGGCTCGGCGAGGTCATATATTTTACCGCGGTCTCCGAGAGTATTCTCACGCCGTTGAGCTCGCCGCCGTTGTGAAGCATCGTCGCAAACTTCGCGTAGTCGTCGAGCGTCGAGACAAGCCCCGCGCCGCCCGACTCAAACGCGGGCTCTCTGTCGAGGTTATAGTCGATTCCGAGATGGTTTGTCGGGCAGTGCTCGACCTTCCATTCGGCATAGTTTGTGCGATAAACCTTCGCGAGCCTGTCGCGCTTTTCCTTCGGAACCCAAAAACCCGTGTCATTCATTCCGAGGGGTTCAAAAATATTTTTTCTGAGGAATTCTCCGAACCTCATGCCCGACACGTTTTCAACCACCCCGCCGAGAATGTCTGCCGATGCACCGTACATGAACCTTTCCGACGGGTTGAAGCAAAGGTCGCAGCCGCCTATCTTCTCGCAAAACTCCTTGGTAGTCATCGGGTCGTCGGTATGAAGCCGCCTGTCGAGCTCGACAAAAACATCGGCAACCTGAGCCGAAGCGCCCTCGCCCCCGGGGTACGGAATCCCCGAGGTCATGTTCATGAGGTCTTTTATCATTATCTCGCGAGTTGTCTTTACCCGCTTGCCGTCGGCGTTTATGTAGTAAGCGGGCGACCAGCCCTTCATCGTCCAGCAGAGGCAGTCGGCAAGGTCAAGCTCGCCGCGGTCGACGAGGATCATCACCGCCGCAGAGGTTATCGGCTTCGACATCGAGTAAAGCCTCATTATCGTATCGCGCGAAAAAGGTATTTTATTTTCAAGGTCGCGATAGCCGTACTCCTCATAGATGACTTCCTTGCCGTCCTTGAGGACCAGAAGGTTCGCGCCCGCCGCAAAGCGCTTGTCCTCGATCTCCGAGCGGATTATTTCTTTATAATTCAAAGGCATGTTATCCTCCCCTTTCATGAGAAAATTATAATATACTGCCGCGCAATTGTCAATATGCCGACTTCTATCAGATGTGGCCGAAGCGGCCGCATCAAGAAAATAGAAGTTAGAAATTAGATGTTAGAGTTTCAAGGTGTCGCCTACGGCGACGTTTTCAAATATTGAGGATAATGAGTGCTGAATGGACACTCCCGATGTGGCCGAAGCGGCCGCATCAAGAAGACAGAAATTAGAGGTCAGATGTCAGAATTTCAAGGTGTCGCCTATGGCGACGTTTTCAAATACTGAGGATAATGTGCGGAATGAACACTCCCACCTCTATCATCTAACTTCTAACTTCTAATATCTGCCCTCTGACAATCTGCTCTCTTATTTAACCCCCTTTTCTTTTCTTGACAAATCGGCAGGTTGTGATAAAATATAAATAATTTTAGCCCGACGTTTAAAGCCCATCGGCATTGACCGATATTAAGCGCTCGGAAAACAAATTATCAATCGGAGGTGATTATTTGAAGCGGCTGCTTGCATATCTTCGCCCGTTTATACCGAGAATGTCCCTCGGCTTCTTGGTAAAAGTCGTCGGCACGGTCGTCGAGCTCGCTATCCCATGGATACTCTCCTACATAATCGACGACCTAATCCCGCTCGGCGAGATGCGCCCCGTCGTCTTTTGGGGAATGCTGATGATCCTCTGCTCGCTGATTGCATGGGGCGGAAACATCACCGCAAACAGAATGGCTTCGGCCGTCGCGAGGGATTTCACAAGGTCGATAAGGCACGATCTCTTCACCCGAATCTCCTATCTCTCTGAGCGTCAGGTCGACAACTTCACGATCCCGTCGCTGATTTCAAGGGTCACGAGCGACACCTACGTCCTCCATCAGACCGTCGGAATGATGCAGCGCCTCGGCGTCCGTGCGCCTATTCTTCTGGTCGGCGGAATAATCGTAACCCTCACCCTCGACCCCGTTTTAACGCTTATAATGGTCGCGACCCTGCCGATAGTCGGCGCAATAACCTTTGTGGTCTCACGCAAGGGCGCGAAGCTCTTTAAGATAGTTCAGGCGGCTTCCGACTCGATGCTTCGGGTGGTTCGCGAAAACGCGGTCGGCGTAAGGGTAATCAAGGCGCTGTCAAAATCCTCCTACGAGCGCGGGCGCTTCAAGAAGGTCAACGACGACCTCACCGAAAAAGAGCGCACCGCCGAAAACACCATGGCGCTCATCAACCCCGTCATGAGCCTTCTTTTAAACCTCGGCATCGTCGCGGTCATCGTCGCGGGGGCTTATCGGGTTCAGTTCGGGCTCACCAAGGTCGGAAAAATCATCGCGTTCATGAACCTCTTCACGATAGTTCTCAACGCGCTTATGGCGATAAACAGAATGTTCACGATGCTCTCGCGGGCGGCGGCCTCGTCGGCGCGTGTTCTTGAGGTCCTCGACACCCCCGACGAGCTCTGGGAAGCCGAGCCGAAGTTCAGCTTTATCCCCGAGAACGTACCGCACATCGAGTTTAAAAACGTCACATTCAGATACAGCTACGGAAGCTTTGAGGTGCGCGGGCTCAACTTCAGGTTAGAGCGCGGGCAGACCCTCGGCATTATCGGCGCGACGGGCGCGGGAAAATCCACCGTTATCCGCGCTCTGATGAGATACTACGACGTCGCCGAGGGGCAGATCCTCATCGACGGCGTTGATATCCGCGACTACGCGACCTCAGACCTCAGAAAGAAATTCGGCGTGGTATTCCAGAACGACACGCTCTTCAAAGATACGATTCGCGAGAATATCCGCCTCGGCAGGGATATCTCGGAGGAAGACATCACCGAAGCGGCAAGGCGGGCTCAGGCCCTCGGCTTTATTGAGGAGCAGGGCGGCCTCGACGCACCAGTCGCCATCAAGGGTGCGAACCTCTCGGGCGGCCAGAAGCAGCGGCTTCTTGTCTCGAGGGCTTTGGCTGGCAACCCCGAAATTCTCATTCTTGACGACTCTTCGAGCGCGCTTGACTATAAGACCGACTCCAAGCTTCGCGAGGAAATAAGGCTTCACTTCGGCGACACGACAAAAATAATTATTGCCCAGAGGATCAGCTCGCTCATGCACGCCGACATAATTCTTGTGATGGATAACGGGCGGGTCATCGGCATGGGCAGACACGACGAGCTGATGGAAAGCTGCGAGCTTTACCGAGAGATCGGCGAGTCGCAGATCGGCACGGAAAGCGGGGCGACGGCATGAGCGAACGCGTAAGAATGAAAAAAGCGGCCATACTCGGCCGCCTGATGCCCTATCTGATGAGGCACAAGGGGCTTATGGCGCTGGCGGTGGCCCTCACCGTCGGCGGAAACCTCTTCGGGCTTGCTGGGCCTTATTTCTCGGGCCTCGCGATAGATTCCATCGAGCTTTTTGACGACGCGGGCAAGGTCGACTTCTCGGGCGTATGGAAAAACGCCGCGATAATGGCGGTGCTCTATATCCTCTCGGGCATTCTCTCCTACATGCTCACAAGGCTTATGGTCGTCATCAGCCGAAAGGTCGTCAGCCAAATGAGAAGCGACGTTTTCAACAAACTCACCGAGCTTCCCGTCGGCTATTTCGACCGCAACCAGACGGGCGATATCCTCAGCAGAATCTCCTATGACATCGACACGATAAACACCTCGCTCTCACACGACTTTGTGCAGATTGCGGCGAGCGCGGTGACGGTTTTCGGCTCGCTTTTGATGATGATAAAAATTTCGCCGATACTCGTTCTTGTCTTCGCGATAACCGTTCCGCTGTCGATAATTTTAACTGTAAAGATTACAAGCTTTACAAGGCCGCTCTTCAGAAAGCGCTCGGCAAAGCTCGGCGAGCTCAACGGCTTTGTCGAGGAGATGATAAGCGGCCAGAAGACCCTTCGCGCATACAGTCAGGAGGAGAACACGGGCAAAAAATTCGACGTTCAGAACGACGAAACTGTCGAGGCCTACTACCGCGCAGAATATTACGGCAGCATGACGGGCCCGTCGGTAAACTTTGTCAATAACCTCTCGCTGTCGCTTGTAAGCTTCTTCGGGGCGGTTTTATACCTCAAGAACATGATCTCGATAGGCAACATCTCGACCTTCGTTCTTTACTCGCGAAAATTCAGCGGCCCGATAAACGAGATCGCGAATATCTTCGGTGAGCTTCAATCTGCGTTTTCCGCTGCCGAGCGCGTTTTCAGGCTTCTTGATGAAGAACCCGAGCCCGCCGATTCTCCCGACGCCTACGACCTCTCGGGCGCCGAGGGCGAGGTCGAGCTCAAAGACGTTCACTTCGGCTATTTTGCCGACAGAGAGATAATTCACGGCCTTTCGCTGAAAGTCCCGAAGGGCGCGCTCATCGCGATAGTCGGCCCGACAGGCGCGGGCAAAACCACGATAGTGAACCTTCTGATGCGCTTCTACGACGTCAACAGCGGCGAGATAACCCTCGACGGCCACCCGATAAAGAATCTCACAAGAAAAAGTCTGAGGCTCAACTATTCGATGGTCCTTCAAGACACATGGCTCTTCAACGGCACCGTCTATGAGAACATCGCCTACGGAAGCGAATCGGCGACCAAGGAAGATGTCGAGAGGGTCTGCCGAGCGTGCGGAATTCACGACTATATAATGACGCTGCCGGGCGGCTATGACTCTGTTCTTGACGACGACGGCTCGAACATCTCAAAGGGCCAGAAACAACTCATGACCATCGCGCGGGCGATGCTCCTCCCCTCCTCGCTGCTGATTCTTGACGAGGCGACCTCAAACGTCGACACAAGAACCGAAATGCAGATCCAGCGTGCGATGCGTGCGCTGATGTCCGACAAGACCTGCTTTGTTATCGCCCACCGCCTCTCGACGGTGCGGAACGCCGACATGATTCTTGTCGTTCGCGACGGCGACATCGTCGAGCGCGGCACCCACGACAGCCTCATGGCCGAAAACAGCTTCTACAAACAGCTCTACGACGCGCAGTTTGCGTGATGATATCAAAAAATTAAGGATCAGGCCGCTCGGCTTGATCCTGTTTTTTATTCAAACGCGCTCTTAGGGGCGACGATTACAAGGCTGCCGCTTCTGACAGAAATTTCCGCCGCCCTGCCGATGAACGAATTGCTCACGCCGAGGGGAAAATCGGGCGTGAGGGTCGCGTCGCTCAGAGAATATTTCAGACCGCTCTCGAAAACCCCGAGGGCGGGGCCGTCGGCCGCAAAAACGCTTATATCGCCGCTTTGAAGCGGTTTAAGCCTAAGCGCCGAGTCGGTTATCGCGGTAATCGTCGAGCTCTCGCCGAAAAGAAAGCCCCTGCCGCCGCGCTTTGAGATGTAAACAAGGCTCTGAATGTTCGCGAGGGTGTGGTCGATTCTCTTTCCGCCGACGCCGCCGAAGATATAAAACTCTCTGAATCCCCTCTCGAGCCCGACCTTTATCGCCGCGAGGGTGTCGGTGTCGTCCTTCTCGATGGGAAGATCTACCTTTTCAACGCCGCTCGGCGGTTCGACAGAATCCCAGTCGCCGACGGCAAGGCGCGGGGTTATTCCCTCGCTTTGGCAGGTTTTAATACCCGCGTCGGCAGCGATTACAAGGTCGCCGCCCGAAATCTTCGGCAGAGGCCCGTAAAAATCGCCCGCCGCAATAATTATGCACCTGCTCATAGCGAAAGCTTCACCGCCGAGCTCAAGACCTCGCCGATTTTATCGCGAAAAACAAGGTCAGCGCGTGAGTCGTAAGGGGTCTCGCTCCTGTTGATAAGAACGATTTTTTCGCCCCTGAAATACCCTAAAAGCCCCGCGGCAGGGTATACCGCGAGCGAAGTTCCGCCGACGATCATCAGGTCGGCGTTCGCTATCGCCCTGATTGCGCCGCTTACGGTCGCGTTGTCAAGCGCCTCGCCATAGAGCACGACATCGGGCTTGACGAGCCCGCCGCATTGGCAGTGCGGCACCTTTCCGCCGAACGCCGCGACGTCATCTTTTGAAAATTCCCGCCCGCATTTTAGGCAGTGATGGCGGTAAACCGTCCCGTGAAGCTCATACACCCGCTTGCTGCCAGCCGCTTGGTGAAGCCCGTCGATGTTCTGGGTCACGACCGCCGAGAGCACTCCCCTCTTTTCAAGCTCCGCCAGCGCGATGTGCGCAGGGTTCGGCTTTGCGTCGCTCAAAAGGAAATATTTGTAATAAAAGTCATAAAAAGTCTCGGTGTGCTCGAAGAAAAATTCGTGGCTGAGAATTTCCTCGGGGGTCACGCCGTACTGCTTTACCGCGTTATAAAGCCCGTCCTCGCTGCGATAGTCCTTAACTCCGCTTTCGGTCGAGACCCCTGCCCCGCCGAAGAATACCGCCGAGCGGCTTTTTCCGATAAGTTCGGCAAGCTCGCCGATTTTTTCCGTATCCATAAAAGCGCCTCCTCTGATTCAAATTTAGCATATTTTTTCCGAATTGGCAAGGAAATTTTTTATTTCTGTTGAAATCTTTTCCGAGGCATGATATTATAATTCCGAGGTGATAATATGTCAATGCTGAAAGCTGTTTTATTATATGATGAAAAAAATTCCGCCTTTTTCTCGGCGATGTCCTCTGCAAAAGAGGCGGGCTTTTCTGTAACGGCGATAAAATTTTCAAAGGCCTCTGCCGAAGACCTTGACTGCGCGGCTGTCGCAATCAACGCGATGGGCGAAAGATACCCCGAAGATAAGGCGGGGCTTGTCGCTTCCTATGTCTTCGGCGGCGGGGTGTACATAAACCTCGGCGGCGCCCCGCTCGGCGTCCCCGTTGCCGACGGCGCCGACGACCGCGAGACAAAAAAGGGCGTCTGCGCTCTCGATCTCGGCGACAGCTTCACAAAAATACCACTGAGCGGAAAATACCGTCTCGAGGTCTTAAGCGAAAATCTCGGCGAGGGCTCACCGATAGTCGAATCAGCGCCAAAAAGCGAGATCTGCGGCGGCTTTGAGGCCGCATACTCGGGGCTTTACAGCCTCTCGCACGACGCCCCCGAGGGCAGATTGAAGCACGCCGACCTCACCCCGATAGTCGGGCTTTACGACGGCGGCAGGCTTCTTGCGGCGCCCGTCGTCAAGATTAAATACCGCAGCGGCGGCAGCGTCATACTTTTTGAATACGACCTTAACGGCGGCGACCCGCTCGCCTCACCGCTTCTGCGAGGGGTTTTCGTCGGCCTGATGAAGCTCTCGGCGCTCGGCGACGCGGTGTTCACCCTCTCGACAAAATACCCGCGATACGACCCCGCCGAGACCCCGACAGCGGTGATAAAAGACATCTTCACCGCCGATCGGCGCGGCCTGAGCTTTGAGCTGACCCTGCTTGATTCATCGGGTAAGAAAATTTTCGCCGAGAGCGTCAGGGCGGTAGGGCGCTCGCGAACGGTGATTCTGCCGAGCCTCGAAAAGGGCTTTTACAGGCTCTGCGCAAGGGCGATAAGGCGCAACAGCACCGTCTGTTACCGTGAAAACGGGTTCATCGTCGCCACGCCCGACGACATTCTCGCGCGGGTCTCGGGCTATGAGCGAATGACCGTCGACCCGAGCGTTTCGACCGATTTCTTCACCCGCGGCGGAAAGCCGATTCCGCTTCACGGCACGACCTATTTTGTCACCGATGTCTGGCAAAACTGCTTTGTCGATTTCAACGCCGCGCTCTGCATCAACGACCTCAGACAGCTCAGGCGGGACGGCTTCAACATTCTCCGCTCGGGCAACTGGGTCAACCGGCTCGATTTTTACGGCCCCGACGGCAGGATCACCGAATACTGCCGACGCGCGCTTCAGGTTTACTTTCTTCTTGCCGCCGAACAGGACTTCACCGTACAGTTCACCCTCGGGCACATCGCGCTTAACAACTGGGACACCTCGCTATGCGCGGTTCACAACCCGAAAAATCTCAGGAAAGTAAAAAACCTTGTCAGCTCTTTTGCCGAGCTCTTCGGCGGCTACCCCAACGTCATGCTCGACATTCTCAACGAGCCCTCATATTCGCGAAAGGGAATGTGGCAGCGGGTATTGCCCTCGGGCGATGAGTTCGAGAAAAGGGCTTGGAACCGCTGGCTGAAAGAAAAATACGGCACTGTTGCGCGGCTTCGTTCGGCTTGGGGCGAGAATTCCGCCGAGATTAAATCCTTCGGCGATATCCCCGTGCCGAGCAGGCAGGATTTCGGCGGCGATTTCTGCCGAAGCGAGCGCCTGAGAAAATACACTGCCGCGGCCGATTTTTGGCAGTTCGCCCAAGAGAGCTATGATAATTGGCTCGGCGTCATCAGGGAAACGGTGAAGAAAATATCGCCCGAAACGGTGATAATCATGGGCAGGGACGAGACTCTTCGTGTGCCGCAGGAGCAGAACGGCGCCGCAAAGGGGCTTCTTGACGCGGTAAACTGGCACCAGTGGAACCGCGACGGCCAGCTATATCAGGAGTACATGCTCAACAGAATCAGTGGGCATATCTGCTGCGCTCAGGAGCTCGGCATCTATCGCTACATTTCGCCGAGGGGCGGCAGAAGGCTCGACGACGAACGCGTCAGCGCAAAGCTTGAAAGAAAGCTGATGTTCGGCTTCGGCAACTGGATTCAGTGGCAGTCGTTCAGCGACCCCGACCGAGACGAGCTCTGCGAGAACATGCTCGGCGTCTACCGCTCAGACCGAAGCGAGACCCCCGCCGTCGAGATGATGCGAAAGCTCATTTCGGCCGAAAATTCCGCGATGAAATTCATCGGCCGCTGCGACGACGCCTTCCCGATAATAACCCTCTACCCGACGAGCTCGCACTATTCGATCTATAATCAGCTCGCGCTCGGCGGGCTTCGGCGGCATATAGACATTCTCAGCCGCGGGCTCAGGCTTCAGAGCGACCTCGTCCCCGAAAATCTTTTCCGCGATGATTTTGCCGAGATAATCGGCCGACCGAAGCTTATAATAATCCCCGCCGCGATGAGGCTCAGCGAAGAATGCCTTGAAACGGCGCTCGGGTATGTAAAATCGGGCTCGACGCTTTTAATCAGCGGCAATATCGACGAGGACGAGCATTTCAGAACCGTCGGCAGAATTTCCCGCCTGCTCGGCTCAGAGCATCGCAGCCGCCCGATAACTACCTATGAAAAGGCCGAGATCTTCGGCAGAGAATTCACCCTTGATTTCAAAGAGGCGACCGATTATGCCGAGGTCGAGAACGCGCTCACCGCGGCGGTTTCTGGCGAAAAAATCCGCCCCGAGATCTCGCCGCTCGGCAAGGGCAGAATCATTTACTTCCCCCTGCCGACCGAGCTTGCCCGAAGCGACGCCGCCGCAAAAGCTCTCTATAAATTCGCGGCCGACGAGGCGGGCGTTCATAACTGCGTTTATTCGGCCGAAGACCTCGGCGAAGAATTCTTTATCCACGCGATAAAATACAGCGGCTGCGTCGAGTACACGCTCATCAACGAGGGCGGCGACGGCCCTGCCGAGTTCACCGACCTCTCATCTGGCGGAAAAATCAGGCTGTTCCTGCCGTCGTCCCGAAGCGCAAAGCTCTGGCTCGGCAGCGGCGGGCTTCTCGAAAAATACCTTCCCGAGGGCTCGGAATTAAAAATTACTGAATAAAAAAAGCGCCGTCCCGAAGAGGGGCGGCACTGTTTTTCTGCCTTATCCGTCCTTAAGCTCGCTCACGCGCCTTGAATCGTCGGCGGGGCGCTCAATGTAGGAAATAAGCCTGTCGACGTCGTCGGTGAGCTCATAGAGCCCCGAGCAGCTTCTCTTGATGAAGTTCTTGTCCATCGCCTTCTCCATCGTCGCGTTGAGCTCGTCGTAATAATTAAGAAGATTATATATCGCGATCGGCTTGTTGTGGCGGCAAAGCTGTTTCAGCGTGAGTATCTCGAAAAATTCCTCATATGTGCCGATTCCGCCGGGCACAACGATGAACGCGTCGGAGTTGTCCTCCATTATCTGCTTGCGCTCGCGCATATTTTCGGTGAAGATGAGGTCGTCGCAGAAATCACAAATCGCCTCGACGCCCTCTTCATCAAAAAATTTCGGTATCACCCCGACGATCTTTCCCTTTCCGTCGCGAAAACCGCGCGCCGCAGCGCCCATAAGGCCGTTGCCGCCCCCGCCGAAAACAAGCGAGTGGCCGCGCTCGGCAAGAATTTTCCCGAGCTCTTCAACCTTCTGAATGTAAAACCTGTCGATAGTCGGCGACGCCGCGCCGTATATGCATATCTTCATATAATCCTCCTTTAAAGCGTATTTTTGTTATTATACCACATATTTGCAAATATTTCAATACCCGCGAAAAAAAGATGACAGAAATTAGAAGTCAGATGTCAGAATTTCAAGGTGTCGTCTTCGACGACGGTTTCAAATACCGAGGATAATGTGTGCGGAATGGACACTCCCCGAAGATAATTCGCAAGGCCGCAGCGCAACCCTGCACCGCGGCCCTGAAATTATTCATTTTACATCGGATTTCCGCTGCCCGAGCCGAACCCCCACGGGAAGAACCCGAACCCGTTCATTCCGTCGCTGTAATCCTCGACGGGCTCGTCGTCATCGTCGTCATTCTGAAGCGCCGACTGCTTTCTCACCCTGACTGTCACGGTGATCTCAAGCTCATCGCGCTGGCGGTTTACCGAGAGGGTGAGCTTGTCGCCGTCGCGGCATTTGAGAACCGCCGCGGTGAGGTCGTTGTTTTCGGTGATGTTTTCGCCGTTGACCGCGGTAATGATATCATCGGCCTTAAGGCCTGCCTCCTCAGCGGGAGAATCCTCCTCGACGCTCTGAACCACCACGCCCGAAAGCCCGAAGCGCTGATATTCGCTGCCGAGGGTAGAAATCGTCACGCCGATATAAGGCCGTTCAACGGTGCCGTCGGTGATAATGCTTGTGATTGCGGTTTTAACACTGTCGATCGGGATCGCGAAGGCGATGTTGTCTATCGAAGCCTCGCTCATCGAGCTACTCGAAAGCTTAGCGTTGGTGATGCCGATGACCTCACCGTACATATTGAAGAGCGCACCGCCCGAGTTGCCCGAGTTTATCGCGCAGTCTGTCTGAATGAGGTTCATCGGAGACCCGCCGATGGTTACGCTTCTGTCAAGCGCGCTGATAACCCCGCTCGTGAGCGAGAATGTGAGCTCGCCCAAGGGGTTTCCGATTGCGCAGACCGAATCGCCGACGTGCGAATCCTCCGAGCTCCCCAAAAGAACAGGCGTGAGGCCCTCGGCGTCGATTTTAAGCACCGCGATGTCGTTTTCCTCGTCATAGCCGACCACCTCAGCGGGATAGCTCTTGCCGTCGTAGGTCGAAACGGTTATCGAGCTTCCGTCCTCGATGACGTGATAGTTGGTGACGATATAGCCGTCCTCGGTGATGATGAACCCCGAGCCCGAGGCGGGCGAAGTCGTGCGATAGCCGAAGAAGTTGGTCTCAACCGAAGTCGTAATACCGACGGTCGAGTTGACGTTCTGGGCGTAGACCTCGGCGGCATTGAGCTCGCGGTCGTTGTCGGTGTTAACAACATTCAGCGCCTCTGTCTTGCGAGAGCTCTCAAAAATCGTCGAGCTTGACGAAGCTGTCGGTGTCGAATCCGTCAGCCTTGTCAGGGCATAAGTCCCGCCCGCTCCCAAAACTCCGCCCATGATAGAGCAGCAGAGCGCGATTGCGATGATTTTACCCGCGCCCGATTTTTTCTGCTTCACGGGGCAGCTCGGCTGCTGATAAGGGTAATTCTGATAGGGCTGATAGCTCCCGTTTGTTTCGTTTGTCTGATCGTTTTCGTACATGATTAGCACTCCTTTAATGTCGGCACGGCCGACTTGTTTTTAATTTATGCTTAGATTTTATTCCGCGAAATTTAAAAACAGATTAAAGAAAAGTGAAATCTTTTAAAAAATTCCGAGACGTTTTTATGCCGATATTTCTTCAAATCAACATAAATCCGCCGTCTCAAGCCCGCGATGCGCCTTCTTTGCTCCCCCGCCGAGCTGTCTGTAAGTTTGGGCGATGACCGCCGCCGAAATGATTGCGGTGAGAATGTCTGCTACGGGCATCGAATAAAGCACGCCGTCAAGCCCTAAGAACATCGGCAGCAAAAGCGCAAGGCCAACGCCGAAAACTATCTCGCGAACCATCGAAAGCATCGTCGAGGCGGCCGCCCTGCCCATCGCCTGCAAGAAAATGAACGCCGCTTTGTTGACGCACGCAAAAACCACCATGCAGAGATAGATCCTGAACGCCCTGAGCGCAAAGTCGGTGTAATAGGCGCTCTCATTTTTCGCGCCGAAAATACCGATAAGCTGCCTCGGGAAGAATTCAACTATTATCAGCGCGACAAGCCCGACGCACGCCTCGGCAATCAAAAGCCTTGTAAATAGGCTCTTTACGCGCTCTTTGCGGCCCGCGCCCATGTTGAACCCGACTATCGGAATACACCCCGCCGCCATTCCGACGACGATTGAAATGACTATCTGGAAGAATTTCATGACGATTCCGACCACCGCCATAGGTATCTGCGCGAACTGCTCGCGGCCGAAAATTTCGTCGAGGGCGCCGTATTTTCTTATCATGTTGTTGATGGCCGCCATCGCGGCGACGAGAGATATCTGCGAGAGAAAGCTGCATATCCCGAGGGTGAGGGTCTTGAATACAACGCCGCCGCAGAGCCTGAAATCGCGCCTTGAAAGCCTTACCGTCCTTGTGCGGCAGAGATAGCCGACCGCAAGAACCGCCGTCGCTATCTGGCCGATGACCGTCGCGACCGCCGCGCCCGTCATGCCCCACTTAAGGCCGAAAATAAATATCGGGTCCAAAATAATGTTGATGACCGCCCCCGCGACCGTCGAGACCATCGCAAAGCGCGGGCTGCCGTCGGCGCGAATCACGGGGTTCATCGCCTGCCCGAACATATAAAAGGGTATGCCGAGGGTTATCCAAAAGAAATATTCCTTTGAGTATTCAAAGGTCTCGGCGTTTACCGTTCCGCCGAAGAGCGTGATGATACCGTCGCTGAAAATGAGATAAACCGCCGTCAGCACAAGGCTTGAAATCACGGTTAAAACCACCGCGCTGCCGACGCTCCTGCCCGCGTTTTCGGGCTCGTTTCTGCCGAGGCTGAGGCTCACAAAGGCGCAGCACCCGTCGCCTATCATGACGGCTATCGCGAGGGCGATGACTGTCAGCGGAAAGACGACGGTGTTGGCGGCGTTTCCGAACGAGCCTAAATACGAAGCGTTCGCGATAAAAATCTGGTCGACGATGTTATAGAGCGCCCCGACAAGCAGAGAAATTATGCAGGGCACGGCATATTTTGCCATCAGCCTGCCGATTTTTTCTTCCGACAAATACTTTTCTTCCATAAAAATACCTCCAAAAAAATAAAGGCGCAGGTCCGCAGTCGGACTTACACCTTTTCAGGAAACTCACTGACACCATTATATCAGCTTCGCCGAAATATTTCAAAGGCAAAATTTCAAAAAGTTTTTCAACATTTCGCCCTGCGATTTTTCCTGACATCTCAAAAAATTTCAAAAACCTATTTACAAGCAACCCTGTCGGTGGTATAATCACAACGACAACAAAACTTGTCATCAAGGAGGCCCGCCATGGACGATAAACTTATATTAAAAAACCGCCTGAAAGAGGCCCGCGCCGAGCATGGGCTCTCTCAGCAGCAGCTTGCCGATATGGTCGGCGTATCGCGAAACACAATAAGCTCCATCGAGACGGGCCAGTTCAACCCGACAGCAAAGCTCGCGCTGATTCTCTGCACCGCGCTCGACAAAAAATTTGAAGAACTGTTCTACTTCTGAAAAAAGCACCGCCTAATGCCCCTCTGACACAAGAAAACAAACCCGCATAATCTAACGCAGAGCCGTCAACTTCTTTGTTGGCGGCTCTTGCATTACATACAGTAGTGCGCGCGAGCCGCCGCCTTGAATTTGGCGGCCCTGCGCGATTATGCGGCGCTGCACGGTGCCCGTTGGGCACTTTTGTTTTCTCATGTCAGAGGGGCAAAGACGGTGCTATTCTTTTATATATGTCACAAGGGTCATTCTGTCATTCACGGCTCGCGGCTCCCCTGCCCTGCGATAGCCTAATTTTTCATAGAGACGGCAGCTTGCGGCCTCCTGCAAAACGGTTTCAAGCTCCCAACCCGACGCCCCGTGAAGCCGCTCGGCCTCAAGAACAGCTTCATGCGCGATTCCCCTGTTGCGATACTGCGGCATTATAAATATCGGCGAGATCCTCTTCGGCCGCCCGTCTTTCGGGTCGATAACCCTGATTGCGCCGACAGCTTCGCCGTCAGCCAAAATGAAATAGTAATATGTGTCGGGCGATTTCAGCCTCGCGACCGTCCTGCCGATTTTCTCTGCGGCAGGGCTTGTTTTTTCGTCGCGATATTTTTCATACATCTCCGAAAACGCCCCGACCTGCATTTTCCAAAGCCTCTCGGCGTCGCCGACCTCGGCAGGATGAAGAGATATTTTCAACGGCTCCATGTGCTCATTCCTCGGTATACTCATACCATCTTCCCCATTTCACATGTCCAAAATTTCGGACACTAACCCGCGCAATTTATCGCACTTGCAGTCCTCGAAGAAAAGCTCGCGGACGCTCTTTCTGTCTAAAGCGCCACGCACAAGCTCGCGGTCAAGGTCGCGGAGAATTTCATCAAGAGGCCGAAACGCCGCTGCCCGAACATCGTCTAAAATACGCTTGTTTCGCTGTTCTGGCTCGGCCCGCTCGCGTGGGTAGCCCTGCCCCGAGGGCTCGCCGAAAAGCTTCTCGAAGATGTACTCAAGGTTAAGCTCTCCGCCCCAGCCGAAGCCCTTGGCAAAGGGTATCGCGACCGCGTTGCCGTCGTTTATCTGCGCGAAGGTGTAGGCGTCGAGAGGGTCCTCGACATGGCCGCAGATCACGTTCGGAAAGCTGTTGCAGGCGAGCATCGCGCCCTCGCCCGTGCCGCAGCCCGTCACGACGTAGTCCGCCGCCCCGCTGTTGAGGAGCACCGCCGCCAAAATTCCTATCTGAACATAGGTCAGCTGCGCGTCATCGGGGCTGAGCATACCGTAGTTGCGAACGGTGTGGCCCATCGGCTCGACGGCCTTTTTAAGCGCTTTTTCGATGATCTCGTTCTTCGCCGCCTGGCTGTTTTCTGCAATAAGTGCAATCTTCATAATCATTCAACCTTTCTGTATTCTGACTTCTGTTTTCTTCTGAGTTCTGACTTCTGACCTCTGCTTTCTGTCAGGGTTGTTTGCCGATGTATGCCAAAATCCCGCCGTCGACATATAAAATCTGGCCGTTGACGAAGTCCGATGCCCGCGAGGCGAGGAAAACCGCCGCACCCGCAAGGTCGCTCGGCTCGCCCCACCTCTCGGCAGGAGTTTTTGAGATGATGAAGCGGTCGAAGGGGTGGCGGGCGCCATCGGGCTGAATCTCGCGAAGAGGCGCGGTCTGAGGCGTAGCGATATAGCCCGGGCCGATGCCGTTGCACTGAATGTTGAACCGCCCGTATTCCGAGGCGATATTTTTCGTGAGCATTTTCAGCCCGCCCTTTGCCGAGGCATAGGCAGAGACCGTTTCGCGGCCGAGCTCGCTCATCATCGAACAGATATTGATGATTTTACCGCCGCCGCGCTTTATCATATCGGGGATCACGGCCTTTGAGCAGATAAACGGCGCGGTCAGGTCGACGTCGATAACCTCGCGAAAATCATCGGCGCTCATTTCGGTCATCGGTATGCGCTTGATGATGCCCGCGTTGTTGACGAGGATATCCACCCCGCCGATTTCGTTAATCATATTCACGACCTGAGCCTCGTCGGTGACGTCGCAGATAAACCCGCGAGCCGAAATTCCCCTTGCCGAGTAGCCCTCGAGCGCGGTTTTTAGGTGTTCCGCCGAGCGGCAGCAAAAGGCGATTTCCGCCCCCGCCGAGCCGAGCGCCTCGGCAATCGCAAAGCCTATTCCGTATGCCGCGCCCGTCACGAGCGCCGTCCTGCCCTTAAGCGAAAAAAGTTCGGTGATGTTCATAATCAGTCCTCCGCACTGTCAAAAAAGTTCCTGAGTTCATCCTCTAAAACATCGGCGTAACGCTGAATTGTCGGGTCAAGTTCTGCCGCCGCCTCTTGAAGCTCAGAGCTTTTGTAAAACTTCTGCGGGTCTTTTCTGACCTCAAGGGCGGTTCTCAGCGCGCTGTCGCCGTCAAAAATATTATTTTCAAGCGCCCATTCCCCTGCTGCAGTTTTTGAAATTATCTTCCCCGTGCGAAGCGTGTAGATGCCCCGCGCGATATCCAAAATCCACCCGAAAGAATAAATGCTTTTGCCTGAAAGATGTGAGTATTTTCGTATCGAATCATAGTGCCGACGCACGTTTTCCGCAATCTCGGAACAGTCGGGCAGGGCGAGCATATTTCTGACATCTCGCCCGTGCAAAAGCCGCCCGCTTTCGATGAGCTCCTTTCGGCAAAAGGCGTCGAAGCTGTAACTGTCGGCGATTCGCTGACCGCTCGTGCCCCAATAAACGACCCTATCGGAAAGCCCGCCGATAAACGCGTTGAGCGAGAGCATTCCGCCCTCAAAGCAGCGGTAAATCGCGTCGCCAAATTCGTCCGACATCTCCTGACGAAGCCCCACGAGCCTTTCGGCGTGCTCATCTGAAATCGCGGCCTCGGTCAGGACAAGAATGTCGATATCGCTCCACCCGAGCCGAAAATCTCCGAGCGTGTATGAGCCGTAAAGATAGACAGCAGCAAGATTATCGCCGAGAATCTCCGCGATTTTGTCCGCCATTCTCTCGGAGGCAAGCTCAACATTCAGCGTGGCTGCGCCGCTCGCCGTTATATTCACAATCAGTCCTCCGCGCGGTCGGCGGGTATGTCCTCGCCAGACCAAATTTTTTGTGATGTAAATTTTGTCTCCCCGCCCGACCAGAAGCGGTGATTTTCGGCAAGCCCGAGCGGCAGAAAAGCCGTCTCGCAAAGATACAGGCTTCCCGTCGAGATGTAACCCTCGCCTATCGACGGCTGAGCGCCGCTTATGCCTATCTTCAAAAAGCCGTTTTCATCGAAAATGTCGCCCGACAATGTTCTTGAAATGACCGCCGAAAGCGCACACCTGACCTGCTCGGGCGGAAGATTATCAGAAAGATTTTCATATAAAGCGGCGTGCGAAAGCGCGTGAAATGCGCCGAAGCGGTATGCCGCCGACCTTCCGACTATCGGAAATGTGCCGTCGGGGGCTATCAGCCTCTCTAAAACGGCGGCGTACCGTTTTTCGCGCCGAAGCGCCTTTTCAGGCAGCTCCGCAAGCTCGGCAATATCGCCGAACGCCTTTAAAACGTCGATGTACAGCGGCTGTATCACAAAGCTGTTGTAATAATCGTTTCTCATCAGCTCGCCGTCGCCGTAAATGCCGTCGCCGAGATACCATTTTTCAAGCCTGTCCGCGGCCTTGAATATCGGCTCGGTGAGATACTCCCCGCCGAGGGTCTTGATCCCCGCCTCGACAGCGGCGGGAAAAAGCACCCAGTTCGAGCCGTCCGCCTGAAATTTTCGCGTAGACATAAGCGCAGAAATAAGCCGTTTGCGGGTGTCGCCGTCAAGCTTTTCTGAAAGCTCGGCAGGGGCTCGCACAACAGCGTCAGTCAAAAAAGCCGCGTCGACGAGCGACTGACCGTAGCCCTCGGAAAAATTCATCAAATCGGGCGAATCGGGGTCGACAGCGGCCGAAATGCAGTCACGCACGATTCGGCGATATCTTTCCCGCAGCTTTGCCTCATCGCCCGAAGCGCTGCCAAGCTCAAGCCACGGCGCAATGCCCATAAGCGTTCTGCCGAAGGCCTCAAGACAGCTGTAAGGCTCTCTGCCAGCTTTGCAGATCGGCATTTTCTCGCGCAGCCTGCCATCGCGAAGATTTAAAAGAATCGGGTCGGCAATTTTCAACATGGCCCTGAGCCAATCGGCGCGGGTCGTCACCATAAAAACGTCTCCCTCCCGCAGAGCTTCAGCACCGCCTCGGTCAGGAAGTAGTCGCCGTAAATTATCGCTCCTTCGAGCCACGAATCGTGGTAGGCGGCGGTGCATTTTTCGAGGATATTGTCGCAGCCGAGGTCGAATCGGCAGCGGTTTTCAACAAGGTTTCTGAGCAGCGTTTCCGCCGTTTCGCGATATTTTTCGCCCGCGAATTTCGAGAGCTCGATAAGCCCGCAGGCGGCTATCGCGGCGGCGGTCGAGTCCTCATACCAAGGCTCGGGCGGCTGGTCAAAATCGACGGGAATAAAGCCGCTTTCGGGTATTCTCGCGACAAACCTGTCCGCAATTTTAACTGCGGTATCGAGATACTCGCGCTTTTTTGAGTGAATGTGCGAAAGCGTAAAGCCGTAGAGCCCCCAAGCCTGACCTCGCGTCCATGACGAGCCGTGGGCATAGCCCTGACCGCCGTGGCTTCTGAGGCGCTCGCCCGTCGTCGGGTCGAACTCGACAATGTGGCAGACCGAGCCGTCGGGCCGCACAAAAGCCCTCATCGCGGTGTCGGCGTGGGCGGCCGCGATCTGAGAAAAGCGCGGGTCGTGAAGAATTTCCGTCGCGATGTAGAGCAGCGGCAGGTTCATCATGCAGTCGATTATCGCCCAACCCGCCTTCGAGCCGTCGCCCGAATCGTTCCAAGCGCGAATGAAATTTCCCGCAAGGTTGAACCGCCCCGCGAGGTCGTTCGCCGCTAAAATAAGGCGGTTTTTCGAGGCATCGGAACCCGTTAGCCGCCAATCGGCGCCAGCGCTCATCAGCCAACGAAAACCGCTGTCGTGGTCCATGCCCCGACTGTCGAGAAAAACGCGGTCTAATTTACACTCGATTTTCTCGGCGATTTCGCGCAAGTTTTCATCGCCGAACGCGCCGTAAAGCTGCCAAAGCTCGCCCGCCCAAAAGCCGTTCGTCCACCACGAAATGTTGTCGGTCTGGTCGTCGAAGCGCCCATCGACAGTTGAATACGGGATTTTATCGCGGCAAATTTTCGCGACCGACGCCGCCTTATCGTAAATTTTCTCGGCAATCCCCTGCCAATAATTTCCTTTCATTCACTCGCCTCCAATCAATTAAATGGTAACATAATTTGCAAACATTTTCAAGTAAAATATTGATTTTTTGTGCGAAAATGTGCTATTATTGTTGTGATAAGGGGGCGATGCCATGAGCTATAATCAACAAAAAATCAAGGAATTTTTGTCGGATATGCCGAAAAATAAACTGCCGCAGGGGCTCGCGAAGAGCCTTGAAGAAAAGCGGCAGGAGATTCTTTCGGGCGCGGTGTATGCCGATTACCTCGCGGAAATTCGCGCCAAAGCGGCGGAGTACCGCGCTGCTCCGATCGAGGCGCTGAAGTTTTCTGAGTTTCGTCTTTTCTCGCAGACGGGCGACCGCGAGACCTATCAGAGGGCCTATTTTGCGCGTCGCGGGCGGCTCGCGTGCTTGGCGCTTGCGGTTTGGCTTTGGCAAAATCAGGAAGATATTTCGGCGCTCGAGGACGCGATCTGGGCGATCTGCGACGAGTATACATGGGCGCTGCCCGCGCATATTTGGGGCGATTTTGACGAGGAGAACTGCCCTACGGTTGATTTATTCTCTGCTGAGACGGCGTCTGCTCTCGCTGAAATTTGCGAGCTGGCAAAAGATTTTCTCTCACCCGCAGTTATAAAAAGAGCGGACGAAAACATCCGCAAAAGAGTTATAAACCGCTATTTGAGCGACGAGTTCGGCTGGGAGCACGCTCAGAATAACTGGGCGGCGGTCTGCGGCGGAGCGGTCGGCATTGCGGCAATGTATATCTGTAATATTGATGAATTGTCAGAAATAATTTTCAGGCTTCAAACCGCCGCGGAGAGCTATATTTCGGGCTTCCCCGCCGACGGCGCAGGCACCGAGGGCCTGTCGTATTGGTCCTACGGCTTCACGTTTTTCACGGCCTACGCAGAAATGCTGCATAGAATGAGCGGCGGCAAAATTGATTTATTCGCAGGCCCACGCATTAAAAACATCGCGTTGTTCCAACAGAAAGCATACTTTCCTTTCGGAGGAATAGTCAAATTTGGCGACTGCTCAGAGGGCGACGTTTCGCGATGGTGGGGGCTCACATCATATATTAAATCGCGGTTCGTCGAAGCTGAATTTTTGCCGAGGTCTCCCCTGCCGAGCTTTGACAGCGACCCCTGCTACCGCTGGGTCGGAATTTTCCGCGACCTCGTCTGGAGCATTGATAACATGGTTAGCGAAAGCAGTTATCATACTTACATTTTCCGTGATGCTCAGTGGTACATTTCGAGCGGTGCAAAAAGCTCGGGAATCGCTGTAAAAGCGGGTCACAACGGCGAAAGTCACAATCACAACGACGTCGGGCAGGTCGAGTTTTATCTCAACGGCGACGAGGTCCTCATCGACTACGGCAGTGGAATTTATGATCGCGACTACTTTGGCGAGGGGCGCTATGAGCGCTTCGAATGCGGCTCTCAGGGGCATAATCTGCCGATAATAAATGGGCAATTTCAGCGCGCAGGAAAGGAATTTTTCGCCCGCGATGTTGAAATCACCGAGAGCGTAATCACGATGGATATCGCGCCTGCCTATGGGCTTGAATGTCTCAAAAAGCTTGTCAGAAAAGTGAGTTTTAATCAATCATCGGTTAGCATGGCGTTGACTGACGAATTTGATTTATCATCAGATTCTGCCAACATAGTTGAGCGGTTTGTGAGCTTCTCAAGGCCTGAAATCATCGGGGGAAAAATCGTTCTTCACGGCAAAAACGGCGACGCGGTGATGAGCTACCCCGCTGAGCGGTTTGATGTCAGCGTCGCCGAGCGCCCCGCGCCTCGACCGCAGGATTCGAGGAAGATTTATGTGATTGATTTTTCGGCGAGGGAGCTGAGTGAGAGGGCGAGGTTTGAGATTAGAGTTGAGCGCTGAACGAGTGACGGTTGATGGTCATTGTCGGTGTGTTTTGCCGATCTTCGCGGCAATTTAGTTTATCATATTCTTTAACAAATTTCAGACCGCTTATCTTCAAGCTTTGCAAGGTGATACTGAGAAAGCGCGGCGAGCTTTCCTATGACAAGCTGAGGCGATGTGCAGGCCGATGTGAAGTATTTTTCAGCGATACCTGCGTTGACATCTCCGAGAGCCTTGTTCTGCAAAGAGGCGTATACTGCCAGCTTCTCCCCGTCTGATACGCCTCAGACGGGCTGTATTTTTCTTTGAATTTTCGGGGCAGCCGCCCCTGATAAGTTGAACACATCGGTTTTTGCCCCTCATCAAACCAATGGATATACTTTGCCCCGCGATAGCTTTGCCCTCTTCAACAAGATTTTCAGCTCCTAATTATATTATATCATGCGGTTAACCGGGCGTCAACGGAAAATATCAAAAACGAGTACAAAAAATTGTACTCGTTTCTGAATGTGTGTTTTAGTTGATTAAAGCATCGCGGAATTTTAAGAGGAAGCACCCTGCTTAATTACCCTTCCGCTTTCTTGCGGAGATTTTTCCCATTATCTTCTTCTCGTTATAGAAGAAGAACAGCACGGCGCCGATGAGGCAGCAGACGGTCGCGATTATAGCGGTGAGACGGTAGCCGAACGGGTTGGTCGAGCTGCCGCTTTCGGATTCGACGGTAAAGGCCGAGACTACCGAGGTGAATATGAGCATCGAAATGGCCTGGCCCATTTTCATCGCGAAGGTTCTTGCGGCAAAGAACATTCCGCTTCTCTCTTCGCCCGAGTCGATGGCGTCGGCTTCGGCGATGTCGGCAACAACCGCCTGCGGCAAAATACCCAAAATCGCCATCGGGACGCCCGCGCAGATCGCGATAATTATGCCCCAGACAACGCCCTCGCCGCATATCGACGCGAGCAGGAACACAAACGCGTATGCAAAGAAGCCCGTTATGATTATTTTCTTCTTGCCGAATTTCGGCGCGAGCTTGTTTATCACGGGGTAAAGCACCAGCGAGCAGACAGTCATTATGACCGTCAGCGTGAACGTCATCGTGTCGGGAACGTTCATCAGCTTGGTCTCATAAAACGGCAGGCCAGTCTGGAAGAGCGTTACCGCGAAGAAATATATCACGTCGGAGACTACGAACCTTGCAAACTGAGCGTTTCTGAAGCTCTTGAAAAGCGAGCTGAACGCAGGCGTCTCGACGGGCTTTGAATCGATATATTCCCTCTCCTTGATCAGCAGCGAGGGCATCAGCATCGCGATCGCGGCGATCACGCACATTATCGCTATCGCGACACGGACAGAATTGTCTTTGCCGAGCGACGCCTCAAACATTCCCGCGATGTTCGGTATCAGGTAGGACACCGAGAGGCCCGCGATGTATGTAAACGAAATGTAGGTCGAAACGTTTATGCGGTTCTTCTGGTCGTTGCCGAGCTCGGAGATCAGCGCGTTGTAGGGCGTGCAGTAGATCGTCATGAACAGGTAGAAGAGCATCAGCGTCACGAAAACGATAATGTCGTTGACGGTTTTGCTGCCTGTCTGAGGCAGAATGAAAACGCAGGCAGTGATCAACGCAAACGGAATCGCGATGGCCCGCATGAACGGTATTCTTCGCCCGCCCTTATAGTTCGAGCGGTCGGACCAGCTCGCGATAAGCGGGTCGGTGACGGCGTCGAAGATTCGCCCGACCATCGTTATCAGCCCGAAAAGCGTCACGCTAAAAACAGCGTGCCCGTCGTGATGTTCTTGCCGAAGATCCCCGCGGTCTCGTCGGTGTAATAGTAGACCAACCAGTTGGTGACCACGCCCGACAAAAGGCTCCACCCAAATTGGCCTACTGCAAAGATCCATAGAATTTTGTTAGTGATTTTTTCATATTTACCCTCCGAATTGAGAAATATTCGTTGATATTGTACTATATTTTTTCGGAGATGTCAAGGGGGAGGCTTGGATGGAAAGTATATGATGAGGATAGATATGTGACGGAGAATAAGTCTGACGGTGGGAATAAAAACAGATATGCCCGCTAAATTCGGTATCCCCCGTTTTGTTAATCAGTTACTATTTTGAACACCACGGGGTTTCTCGTCTCCATCGGTTCGCCGTCAATATGCAAGCCCTCATTGTCTCGTGTCCACTTCACCGGCTTACTGCTCCCAAGCTGTTCGACAGCCTTGATTTGCGCGTGGGGAGAGCCGTTTCGCAGGGATTTCACGGTGAGCTTGCCGTCGCTCGGATAGCTGAGGCAGGTGGCGTAGATATTGCCGCCCTTAGCGGTAAAGCGGAAATCCTCGGGCGTGTAGTCGTACCCGTCGTTGTCGGTGAACATGCCCTCACGCATCTTCGTCGGGCCCTCGGCGGCAATTCGCCAGACGTGTGTGCCGTAAATCGCCTCGCCGTTGATTTTGAGCCATCTGCCGATGTCCAAAAGCACGCTCTTTTCCTCGTCGGTGATGGTGCCGTCGGGCTTCGGACCGATATTCAGGAGAAGGCAGCCGTTTTTGGAGACAATATCTACCAAATCGCGGATAATATCCCGCGAATCTTTAAACCGGTTAGTCGTCGTGTAGCCCCACGACCACTTGCCGATGGCGGTGTCGGTCTGCCACGGAAACGGCTTTATATCGGCGAATTTGCCGCGCTCCATGTCGACGACCGCCGTCCCGAACGCGAACGCGTCGTGCTTATAGGCGATCATGACCTCCTCGCCCCACTCCTCGGCGCGGTTGTAGTAGTAGGCCGCAATCTTGCGCAGGTACGGCTTCGCCTCGGGGCGGAGTATCCACCAATCAAAATAGAGCTGGTGAATTTTGTATTTGTCGATGATCTCGCAGGTGCGGATCAGCCAATCATCAAGGAAATCAGCGGTCGGGGCGGGTTGGCTGTCGAGCGCGAAGGTGTCGGGCTCGGGCATCGCGGGGGCGTAGAAATCCCATGCCTCTTTTTCGGGCGAGATGTCGCTCTCAAACTCGCGGCCGTGACCCATAAAGAACCAGTGCTCAATGCGGTGCGTTGACGCGCAGTTGACTATCCCATGCCGCTTTGCCGCCTCGGAGAGCTCGCCCAAAACATCGCGGCAGGGGCCCATCTCGGCGGCATTCCATCGCGATAACTCGGACTTATACATCTGAAAACCGTCGTGGTGCTCGGCGACGGGGACGACGTATTTCGCGCCGGCCTGCTCGAAGAGCGAAAGCCACTCCTCGGCGCTAAAGCGCTCGCCGCGAAACATCGGGATAAAATCTTTGTAGCCGAAATTTTTGTGCTCGCCGAAGGTCTCGACATGGTGCCTAAACTCGTCCGAGCCCTGAATGTACATGTTCCGCGAGTACCACTCGGAGCCGAACGCGGGCACGCTGTAAATGCCCCAGTGAATGAAGATGCCGAATTTGCCGTCCAAAAACCACTTGGGCGCGGGGTGGGTCGAGAGGGAGTCCCATGTGTCTTTGTATTTTCCGCGGGCGATGACGCTGTCTATTTTTTGAAGATATTCCTGTTTTTGATTTTCTGTCATGGTGGGGCCTCCTTAGAGCGTTTTCGATTAAATTATAGCACGGATTTTCGGGGTTGTCACTATTTTATTGACAATTTCACATGCTCAGACGCAAAAAAACGCCGAAAGCTTTTGACGTCGGCGGGGTATATTCGGCATGTGTCGACTGCCTTTTTATTGCAATCCTCCTCCCCTCCCCTCGGAATAAAACGCTCCCCTCCCCCATATACATTACTAAAAAGCATTTGGGAGTGAGCGCATTGAGCACAATACCTAAAGACAGCGAACGTCCCGTCATTCTGGGGAATACATAATCGAGCATAAGGCCACTGTTCGGCAGGCCGCCTCCGAGTTCGGAATTTCCAAAAGTACGGTGCATATGGCAGTAACAAAATAGAACGGTTGTGGGTGGAGGTAAAAAGCGGCTGGTGATGCGGGTTTAAGGGAATATGATGGGAAAGACTGAAGTGGGAGCGGCGGTCTTTTTTTGTTTTGTCTTGCGACTCAGCACAGGACAGTACTATATTTGTTCATTATCCTTTAATCTCTCTTTGCCATTATCTTACGAATCTCATCCAAGTCGGTGATTGTAGGAATAATGGGTGCAGAAGGCTCAAATTTGGGATCGTTTTCAGATGCTTCCAAAGCTTCAATAAATGCTTTTGCTTTTTTAGGATCAGTAATCTTGACATTCGTGAAAATACTTGAAGTAGCCATAAGAACACCTCCCAACTGTCTTTTTGGCACTCAACGAGAGCAGCACATTCATATCACAACACTACTTTGAGGCAACCTCAATAATCGTCATATAAATCGCCTCATATCGTCTTTCTTAAATAAATTATACCACATTCGTAATAGTTTTTCAAGTATAATAGCAGATAATAGACAATACTATATTGTGAATGTGAAATACATGTCTTTATAACTTTAACACATTACCTCAAATATGAATCTTTTCTGATTGTACTTTATCAGTCTTTTATTTATGAACAGGTCAAAACCCATCAGTTGCATTTTCGCCTGCCTCCCTTGACTTTTCCACGAAAATTGAGTATAATAATAGTGCAAAAGAATTGTGCATTTTGACGCAAAGGAGTGATACCGATGGACAGCGACAT
>CANQWC010000029.1 GCA_947627455.1 uncultured Clostridia bacterium
CGTCGCGATAAACAAGAGCTACGGCTCGGCGGGCGAGACCTTTGACCTCTCGGGCGCGGGCAAATTTGATTATATCGAGGCTTACACCACCGACATCGACTCGAACCTTGAAAGAACGGGCAACATCGCCTTTGACGGCGAGACGTTCAGCTATGTTCTCCCCGCGTCAAGCGTCACGACGTTCGTGGTTTCGCTTGAAGAGGAATAAGCGAAATCGGTTTTGCTGATGATCGGGTTCATGCTCCCGAACCCCTCCGCACTGCTGTTTGAGAAGCAAGACAGAACGACGCTCTTTATTATTGGCGGGGACACCCATGCCGGGTTTCCCCGCATCCTTTCCGTGTTCAAGCCGCCTCGCTTCGCTCGGCGGCTAAGGTGCGCAGCTCTTGTCAGAGCTGCGAATCATAAGGGGACGCCCTCTCTTACAGGGCGTCCCCTCTTTCAAAACAGCTCACTGAGCTGTTTTTCAATTCACCCCTTGCGGAGCGCACTGCGTAAGAGTATTTCGCGACTGCGGTCGCGACCAAAGGGCGCTGCCCTTTGGAAACCTGCCAACCTTTTGTAAAAGGTTGGACCGAAAACTTTTATTTCCCGCCCCTCACAACCCCCAAAATCCGCCGACATCATCATCTTTTTCCTCTCCCCTGTTGATTTTGCCGAAGATTTGCATTATAATGGAATCAGTACCTAAAACGGAGGGGATAAAATTGTCAAAATATTCTAAGCTGAGAAACGAAAGCGATATCCGCGGAATTGCGATCGCGGGGGTCGCGGGTCAGGACGTAAACCTCACCGAAGAGGCCTGCCGCGACGTCGCGAGGGGCTTTGCGCTCTGGCTCATCGACCGAACAGGCAAAACAAATCTTCGGGTCGCCGTCGGCCGCGATTCAAGGCTCTCGGGCGAAAAGCTGCTCGGCTGGCTTGCCGATGAGCTTTCAAAAGAGGGCATCGCGGTCACCGATATGGGCCTCGCGTCGACGCCCGCGATGTTCATGACCACAAAAACCGAGGGCTTCATGTTTGACGGCGCGGTGATGGTGACGGCCTCGCACCTTCCGTACAACCGCAACGGCTACAAATTCTTCACGCCCGACGGCGGCGTTGAGGCAAGCGACATCAACGCGATGATCGCCCTCGCCGAGAGCGATCGCCATAGCGGCCTTGCCCCCGCCGAAATCACAAACGGCGAGTTCATGAGCGTCTACTCAAAGCGGCTTGCCGATATGATTCGCTCGGCCTGCGGCTCTGAAAAGCCCCTTGAGGGTCTGCGAATTGTTGTCGATGCGGGCAACGGCGCAGGCGGCTTCTATGCCGAAAAGGTTCTCAAGCCCCTTGGCGCGAACACCGAGGGCTCGCGATATCTCGACCCCGACGGAAGCTTCCCGAACCACATTCCGAACCCCGAGAACAAAGAGGCGATGGCGTCAATCACCGAGGCAGTCAAAGAATCTCACGCCGACCTCGGCATAATCTTTGACACCGACGTCGACCGTGCGGGCGCCGTTCTTTCCGATGGCAGCGAGCTCAACCGAAACCGCCTCATCGCGATTCTTTCGGCGATGCTTCTTCGCGACCACCCTCACACCACCATCGTCACCGACTCGGTGACATCTTCGGGCCTCGCGGAATTCATCGCCCAAAAAGGCGGCGTTCACCACCGCTTCAAGAGGGGCTACCGCAACGTCATCAACGAATCGATAAGGCTCAATTCCGAAGGGGTCGACAGCCAGCTCGCGATCGAGACCTCGGGCCACGGCGCATTCAAGGACAACTACTTCCTTGACGACGGCGCGTACATCGTCACGCGGCTCATCATCGAGCTCTCCCGCGGGAGAAAAATGGGCTACAGCCTTGCCTCGCTCATCGACACGCTCAAAGAACCCGCCGAGAGCAGGGAGTTCAGAATGAACCTTTCGCTCGAGGACTTCAAGCCCTACGGTCAGAAAATAATTGACGAGCTTAAAGAGTTTGCCCCCTCTCAGGAGGGCTGGAGCCTTGCGCCGTCTAACTTCGAGGGCGTTCGTGTGAACCTCGACAAGCAGCACGGAAACGGCTGGTTCCTTTTGAGGCTTTCGCTTCACGAGCCGCTCATGCCGCTGAACATCGAATCTGACGACGAGGGCGGCGTAAAGACCATCGCGCGTGAGCTTTCGGGCTTTATCTCAAAGTATGATTTACTCGATAGCAAGGCGCTGAAAGATTTCGCCGAATAAAGCATAGAAAAAAGAGGGGCAAAAGCCACTCTTTTTGCGCCATGATAAGAAAAACCGCGGAGCTTTTGCCCCGCGGCTTTTTGTGAAGATTTATCTTCTCTTTGATATCGCGCACGCGACGGCTGACATCGCAAGAGCAAGAGCGGAGAAAGCGACTCCTGTCTTGGGGTTAGCCTCAGCGGCTTCGGTATCGCCGACATTAACGTCATCGGTGTCAGTGTCAGAGACGTCGACATTGTCGCCTTCGCCTTCGCCGCCCTCAGTGGCCTGATCGACGACTACAACCTCATCAGGGTCGGTCGGCTCAGGAGTGGTGGCAGGAAGAGCAGGCTGTACGGGAAGTCCCGCATTCGGCTGGATATATCCGCAGAATGTGCACATGCCGTTGACAAATGTGTGAGGTCCGAACGCAATGATCTGGCCGCACTCGATGCAGCGCATACCGTGGTTGTACATATCAGACACGGGAGCGAAGCGGTGAGTGTGAGTCGGGTTAGCGACAAGAAGCGGATACTCAACAGAAACCATGTCGATCTCTTCGCCGTCCTCAGTACCTGTAACGGTGAACGGAGGATTCTCGGGATCGTTAAGGTCGGTAAGGGTCTCTTCCTCTTCGTCCTTGTAGGAGTACACGAGCGTTACAACAGGTGTAGGCTTCTCAAGAATCGCAGCGAACGCAACGTTGGTTGTGTTGGCAGCGGTATCGTAGTCAGCCGATACATAAGGAAGCAGAGGAATATAGGTCTCATAGGTGAAGATCTCGGGGTTGGCATTCAGAACCTCGAACGCACCGTTGGTGGTGTCGTCGGCGCTGATAGTAACCTCGACAATGTTGTTCTCTCTGTCGATAACGACATATCTCTCAGCGTCGCCCGAATAACTGTCGCCGGGGACGATAGAGTTGAGCGAACCGTGAATTCTCTCGACGCCTTCCTCAGGAGCAGGCTCGGTAGGAGCGGGCTCAGTAGGAGCGGGCTCTTCGGGAGCAGGCTCAGCAGGAGCGGGCTCGGTTACGGGCTCGTCAGGAGTAGGCTCAACGGGAGCGGGTTCAACGGGAGTAGGCTCAGAGGGAACAGGCTCAATAGGAGCGGGGTCAACAACCTGCTCAACAGGGGCAACAAACGCCTTGGGAGCGGGATAAGGAACAGCCGCAGGAGTGATGCGCTGAGCAATTTCGGTTGCAGCGACGAACTCAACGTTCTTGGGCTGAGCATTCTTCGCAGCGGGAGCGTTGCTGGTTACATCGAAGAGAAGAGCAGGCCATACATCGTAGCCGACATCGCCGATGCGCATTGCAACGTATTCGCCGTCTTCCTCATCGCCGACATAGGTGAAGCGATAGATCTCGTTGGTATCACCCGTCATGACCGAGTAGTAGAGCGCTCCGTCCTTGCCGTATACGAGGTTGGAGTAAGTGTCGTCGTTATAGCCTTTCAAAATGCTTGCGTCGAAGTCAGAGTAGAAGCCGCCGATAAGGGCGTTAATGCTGCTGCCGTTATGATAAACCATTACCTGCCATACACGGCCCAAGGTATCAACAGCATAGAGAGTGTATTCACCCTGGTAGGCAGTGCCGTCGAGATTATACTCCCAAGGAGTGAAGTCGCAGGCAACGCCCCTGAGGTAAGCTCCGCCAAGTCTGCTCTGGAAGTTGAAGGCCATGTAAGACGGTGCGAACGGATTGTCCTCAACCATCAGGTAATAACCATAGGTCCAAGCAATTGTGTTGTTAGGTGTTGCGGTCATGCCCCAAGGAGTAGGAGATTCGGTGTCCCAAGCAACAGGCGCCTGAGAAGGATCAACCTGACCCGTGGCCTTATCCATGAGGTACATGGTGTAATCGGTGTTCATGAGCGCGAAGGTCGAACCGAAGTCAGCAACCTGAATCGGGTACTGAGCAACTTCGCTGCCCATTACAAGACCCGCGCCGCCGAAGTCATAGGTGAAGAATCTCGGCTGACCCGCAGCATCGGCAAGAACACCTGTCGCAGTGACATCAAGTCTGGAAACAGTGAGGAGGCAGGAAGAAGTTATAGCGGGATCTTCCTCATAAGTAACAGTGATTACAGTCTCGCCTTCCTTAAGAGCGGTGACAACGCCGTCCTTAACGGTTGCGACGTCCTCGTCGGAAGATTCCCATGTGAACACATCAGGAGTGATGAGTGCAGGGGTAATCTCCATAGGAATAAGCCGGCTGGTGCCGACGAGCATCTCGTAGTTGACAGGAAGCTCAATGTCCTGAACATCGACATCGCCGACATCGGAAATACCGTCGAAGTAATAAGCAACTTCGTTGTCAGCATAGTCAGCAGGAACGATGTAGCAATCATTGGTCTTTTCGCCGTTGCCGAAGAGCATGTTGGCAAGGCCGAAATCTTCGATATCCTCAGCGGGAATGGTGATGGTTGCAAGCTCGCCGCCGTCTTCAGTAGCTTCAACGGAATCGGGGAGATAAGAGGACCACCACTTGAATGTTCCGAGGCCGAGGCTTGACGCATCAACAGGTGCACCCGTGTTGACCATAATGCCGACGCCCGCAACATGGAAGTTATCGGTAATGGTGACAATAAGGTTGCCGTCTTCGTCGAGCTCAGCGCTCTTAAGAATGGGCTTCTCGCTGTCGATGGTGATGGTGTGCTCCATTACAGCACCCTTGCCGAGCTTAGGAGCAACATATTCCATGAAGTCATCGCCCGAGATGTAGCCCTCATCGTCAACATAAGGAAGAACGTTGTACTCAGGAGCGGCATAGAGACTTAAAGTGATCTTGTCGCCGTCCTCGCAGCCGATGTCGGCAGGGGAAATGCCCAAGATCTGATCGGACGTATTATACATCCAAGCAGCGCCGCTGGTGTAGTAGAACGCGCCGTCCTCATAGACAGGATCCTTTGCAAGGTAATGGCCGTCTTCATCGGTGATTACAAGAGTTGTATAACCGTTTCTGATGAGCGAATAGGTGAAAGCAGAAAGATCGTCATTTGCATTTAACGAAAGCTTATCATCATAGCCCTCATAAGCCTCAAGCGGGTTACCCGTGAGCTCATACTCTTCGCCGTCAACAGAGCTTACATAAGTAATAATGTCGTTGGAGACAGTGCCTGTATACGGAGGATAGTCATAATCTTTAAGATAGTAATCCTTATAAGTGATGCGCTCGAACATCGAAGGATCAGACCAGTTGCCGTAGAAGCCGAGGATCGGGATAGAATACATAGTATCCTCGAGGCCCTCAGTGTCAGCAACAGGGATAACGTAGGTATAGCCCTCAACATAAGCGCCGTTCTCATAGTTGGCGAGCTTAGCGTCGTCAAGGGTCATATCGACCTTAACAGTGATGGTCTGGCCGGGGTTTACACCGAACTTATAAAGCTCTCTGAGGAGGAGATAAGCGTCATAAGACGAATATTTGCCGTCCTTGTCGAGGTCGCCGACAGTGAGATCGTAGTCTTCGCCGTTGGTCTCGGCCTCGCCTGTTACAACCTCAAGAATAGCCTTGACATCTGCGCCGTCGGTGTCGCCGTCCTTATCAACGTCGCAATCGAACGGAATGAACTCAGCGCCGTCGATGGTGTAGTCGACATCGGCATTGAGAGCGATGGTAGAGGGCGAAAGGTAGAGGCCGCTGTCAATATCCTGAGTGAAGAGGCTTGTGCTGAATGTATAAAGGTTCTTGCGGTCGCTGATGTTGGTGAGCTCAAAGGTGAAGCTGTACTCGCCCTTCTTATCGGGGTCGTCGCCAAGCTCAACCTTGACCTTGCCGTCGTTAGCGCCCTTGTTAGCGCCGTCTGCCATGGTGATGACAGCACCCGCGTAAACCGCGCTGCCGACGTCGGCAAGACCCGCGCCCTGCTTAAGAACAGACCAGTAGCTTCCGTCAGACTCATAAACAGGTCTTGCGGTAGACATCAGCAGGCTGTTGATGAGCTGGCGCTGAGTGAGGCCTGTCTTTGCCTCAAGACCGTTCTCGCGAATGTACTCGGCAAGAACAGCCGCCATACCTGCTACCTGAGGAGCAGCCATCGAGGTACCCGACATGTTCTCATATCCCCGGCCGCCTTCGATAAGGCCGTTGACGGAGTAGATGTTTCCGCCGGGAGCAGTGATCTCAGGCTTGAGCTCAAGGCTTCCCGGGACGCCCCAGGACGAGAAGTCGGACATGGTGTACTTGTCATCAGCACTGACTTCGGGGCCCTTGACACCGACATCGCTTCCGACGGTAACCTTGCCCGTGTAGACGTCAATGGTGGTTTCTTCTTCGGTCTCGGGGTCGACAATAGTGACAGTCGAAGGATTGGTGCGGAAGAGATCGCCGTCCGCCATGGTGATGGAGACAACAGGAGCAGTGTACAGATAGCCGTCGAGGGCCATGCTGATGGTGCCCGCCTGGTTGTTTACAACGATGACGCCCGCAGCGCCTGCGGCAGCGGCAGCGTTGGCTTTTTCAAAGAATGAAGTAGTACCGCGGTTGCAGAGGGCAATCTTGCCTTTGACATCGACAGCCTTGAATTCCTCGGGGGAACCCATGCTGTCGACATAGACAAAGTCATAGTCGCCCGCGATGGTGGTAAACGGCTCATTGCCTGCGCCGCTGGTTTCGGTGTAGAATACCATGTCGTCGCCGACCATGAAGTAAGCGCCCGTGAAGCCGTTGTTATCAACAGAAGCAACGGTAAGAGCGTTGGTATAGCTTCCCGGCGAGCCGACGGTGTCAAAGCTTACGTCATCGGCATAAAGAGCGCCGAGGTAAGCCTCGTCAGACCATGCACCCGCGTTGCCCGCAGAAATGGTGACAACAGTGCCGTGCTCGGTGAGGCTTTCAAGAATGTCCGCATACTCAAAATTAGCAGCAGGACCGGGGTTGGAAGAACCGAGCGAAAGGTTGACTGAATCCGCACCGAGGATAACAGCGTCTTCGATAGCGGCCATATAGTCGGAATCATAAGCTCCGCCGCCCTTGCCGAATACCTTCATGGTGATGATCTGAGCATCAGGAGCGACGCCCATCGTCTTTACTTCGTCAAGAGAGGGAACAAAGCTTCCGTCCTCTTTCTGAACAAAGCGGTTTGCGGCGGCAATACCCGAAACGTGAGAGCCGTGCTCGCCCTCAGTGTCAGTGTCGTGGGTTACTTCAAAGTCCTTGTCGACGTAGTTGTAAGCAAAAGGAACCTTGGTGCTGAGATAAAGCTTATCAGCAGTAACACCCGCGTTCTTTGCGATGTTGAGCTTGCTGAGGTTGGCAGCAACATCTGCCTGAGTCATAAGCTCGCTCTCGGCGTGGCTCTGGCTGATGGCGTAATCGAACGCCTTGTCGTTGAAGAGCTCGTGGTCGAGGTCAATACCTGTATCGATGATAGCAACCTTGCTGCCTGCGCCGTAATAACCTGCGGACCAAGCAACATTGGAACCGATCTGGCTCGAAGAAGTCGCCATGTTCGGGTCGACAGGGAGGTTATCGTCGACAACAGCGGGAGCATACCGAGTCTCAATGATAACATCTTTAACTCCGCTGACAGCCTTGATGGCTTCGATATCGCCATACCTGACGTTTGCGGAGATGATGTTTGCTGCAAGGGTCAGGTTCCAGACAACATCGAGGTCGGCGCCGTTAAGGGCCTGAGTCTCGATAGCTGCCTCGGTGTTGACCTGAGCAACTTTAAGAGAATCGCGGTATGCCATAGCGCTTGCGTTATTTGCTATGGATACGGTTGAATATCCGCTGTCGATGGTAGAGGGCTGATCCAATACTATCGAAACACGGACAATTTCTTCGTCGGCATATTCCGCAGCGGCAGCAGGCTCGTCTTTTTCGGCGAGAATCTTGCCTTCGGGAACAGCGCCTTCGGGAACTTCGGTCTCAACAAAGCTGAGCGAGCGTCTGCCCGTGGGTTCAGCAGTGTTTTCGACCGCGCTTACGGGAATCACAAGTGTGAACATCATCGCGATGCTCAGAATAAGTGCGATTCCGCGCTTAAGGTAAGTCTTGTTCATGCATTCTTTCTCCTTATTCATTTTTCAGCGTCTTTAGCGATTTACCCCGCTGATTTACAGGGTATTCCGCTATAAAGCTGAATACATTTTACAACAACCCCGCCCCCGCTTTCAAGCGATATTTCAAAAAAATTTTCCGTGAAGAAAAATTTTGTGCATTTTCATAATATTGAACAAAAATCTTGTGATTTTTATGTGAAATTTCCAAATTGATAAACTGATTACGCACTACGAATTGGTTATCTCGGCGCTCAGGCATACTATATAAAGTATAAGGGGGCGGCAAAACTGCCGCTCCCTTACTTTTGCGACGCATTAACGCCGCAGATTACTTTCAGTCAATGATTTTTCCGCTTGCCGCGTCGACCTCAGCGGAAACCTCACGACCCGTGCCCTTTTCGGTCACGAATGTTACGGTATAGACCTTCCGCTCCCCGTCATAGCTGATGCTGAAGTCGGAAACCGTCTGGAGTGAGGCGTCCTCTCTTTCAAGAACTGCCGCCGCTGCCTCTGCTTCGCTGATGAGGCCCTCCTCGGGCGGTTCGGCCGACGGCAGCGTCGGGGCCTCAGCCGCCGCCTCGGCGCCTGTCTTGACGTCGCTGAAATTCCTCTGTACGATCTCCCCGCTGTATGCGTCGATGTAAAGCGTGACCGTCCTCGGCTCGCCCTCGGAATCATCTACCGACGACGCCGCGTAAATGTCGGTTGTGGTGCCGTCGTCAAGCGTGTAATCGGCGATATACACAACCGCCGAGCGGGCATAGCCCTCCTCGCGGGCGATCTTTATCGCGCCATAGCTGCCTATCCTGTCCGAAGCGGCGTGCAGGTGCTTGTGAACGTCAGAGCCGCTGTAATCCTTATCCTCGCCGACGTAAAGCTCGGTAATCTCGCCTGTCGAGGGGTCATAGCGGTTTTCATAGATATATCCGCCGTGGCAAAGCTGAGTGATATAAACCGTCGGGTTTTCATAGCTCGCCGCGACCTTCCCATTCCAGCCGTCCTTGCAGATCTCGCCGTCGGGCGCGTCAAGCCCGTAATAATCCTTGACAACGTACATCGCGTCATACTCATCATAGTCGACTGTCGGCCCGACCGCGGCGTCGGGTTTTACTACCTCATAGCCGCTGTAGAAGTCGGATACTATTTCATGGTTGCCGAGCTCGTCATTGACATAGCTCTCCCAGTTTTCGTCTACCGTCGATTTGCAATCAAGAACGACCTCGGTTCTGGCATCGACCACTACCTCATAGGCATGGCCGCCGACCTTGAATCTGACGGTATAGGCTGGCCTCAGCCCCGAGAAGCCGAGAGTCACTTCGCTGTCCTCCGAGTTGATGTCATAGGTTAGCCCCGCGAGTATCATGTTCGCGAGGTAGTCTCTTTCTTCCTTGGTCTCGGCGTTTTCGACGACATAAGTCGCCGCGCTGCCGAAGGCCTGATTTTTTCCCGAGAAGCCGAGGACCTTTTCGGCCCCCTCTACCCCCGAAAACGCCGCCGCGGTAACACTGCCGAGCGCGATGACCGCAACCGCCGCCGCAATCGCCGCGATTTTTATAACACTTCTTTTCATAATGCTGATTCTCCTTTCCGAGACGGCCTGCATTATGCTGTCTTCGGTGAGCGCGTGAAGCTCTGCAGGTATCTCAATCTCATCAAGAGCTTTTTTTATCGCCTCATTCATAATTGCCGCCCTCTATTCTTAGTTTTTTAATTGCGCGGTAGTGTATCGACTTGGCTGTTCCGAGCGGAATTTTCAGCGCCTGCGATATCTCCGCAAAAGTATATCCGTAGTGATATTTTAAAATGATTACCGTCTTTTCGGGCGCGTCAAGAAGGTTCAAAAGGCTTTGAAGCGTGATCCTCGACACTGCCTCGCTTTCGGCGCTCTCGGTCGTTTGGGCGATGTATTCTCCGCCCTCGAACGAGACCTCACGCCCGCTTTTTCTGAGAAAATCAATCGCGCAGTTTATCGCTATCCTTACCGCCCATGTCCTGAAATAATCCTTTTTGCGGAGCATCTGCGCGCTCTCAAAGCATCTGAGCGCCGTTTCCTGAACAACGTCAAGAGCGTCGTCGCGGTTTCTCACATATATGTAAGCCACGCGGTAGAGCTCCTGCTCGATCTCGGAAAAAACCTTCGCGAAAGCCTCGCGGTCCCCTCGCGACGCCCTTTTTATGAGGCCTTTGTCATTCAAAATATCACTTCCTTTTTGCAGCTGCACTAATTAGACGGATAACCCCGCCGTTTGGCTTAAAAAATCTCAAAAAATTTATAATTTCATTTTAAAATAAAAAATTTAATGTTTATCGTAAAAAAACTATTGACAAGCATAAAATCATGTGTTATAATCATGCCACACTGAAAATTCGGAGGTATGATTATGGAAAAACTTACAAAAACAGCGCGGGTCGTCGACGTCTTCGCGAAGATACTGTTTATCTTCTGCATCGTCGCAATATGTATGCTCGTCGTCGCGAACATTTTTATGGCCGTGGCGGTCTCTCTGCCGATAGACGACCTGCCCAAAAGCCTGTCTATGGTTTTCAGTTTAGACGACAGCGATTTTGTCGTGTTTGAAAACGGGCAGATGATGGTTACAAAGCAGCAGTTTGCGGTCTATGTCCTCTCGGTGAGCATAACCGAGGCAATCGGTGTCGTGATACTGATGATCGGCGCAAAGCTGGTTCGCAGAATACTTTCGCCGATGAAAGAGGGCCGCCCCTTTGAAGAGGGCATTTCGGAGATCATCAAGAAATTCGGCCACGTTGTCCTCGCAGGAACGGTTATCGGCGCGTTCATTCAATTTCTGCTAAGCATCGTGTTCACCGCCATAGACGCCGAGTCCGTGAGCATTTCGGTCGTGGGCATTTTCGCGGCGATAGTGATTTATCTCATCAGCTACATCTTCCGCTACGGCGAAGAGCTTCAGAAGCAAGCCGACGAGACGCTTTGAGGTGATATCATGGCTATTGTGTTAAGGCTTGACCGCGTTATGGCGGACAGAAAAATCTCGCTCAACGAGCTTGCCGAAAAGGTCGGCATCGCGAACGTGAACCTCTCAAAAATAAAGACGGGTAAAATCTCGGCGATAAGGTTTTCCACCCTCGAAGCGATCTGCAAGGCGCTGAACTGCCAGCCAGGCGACATTCTGGAATATAAGGAAGACTGAAAAACCCCCGTTCCCTTTTCGGGAGCGGGGGAATCTTTATGCCTTTATTAAGCTTCCTCGTCTTCGTCGGTATAGCGCCTGAGAATGAACTGATCGGCCTTTCTGCCGCGCTCCTTCGCCTCATACATCGCCTTGTCGGCGATTTCAAAGAGCCTCTCGAAGTCGACCGACTGATTCTCGCAAAGAACCGCGCCAAGGCTTGAGAACACCTTTATCGCGCCCGTCTCCTGAGCTTTTCTTCCGATGAGCTCGGCGATATAGCGGCACTTTTTCTCAACGGCGTCCTCGTCGCAGAGGCCGTCGGCCAGAACGATGAACTCATCGCCGCCGAAGCGCCCGATTATATCCGAATCCCTGAACAGGCTCACCAGCGTATCGCTCATGCAGCGAAGAATCTGGTCGCCCATGTCATGACCGTAGTTGTCGTTTATATGCTTGAAATCGTTAAGGTCAAGAACAATAAATGCGCAGTTGCAGTTGGGGTTGTTAGAGGTAAGATAGTTGTCGATGGCGTCCTCATAGCCGCGCTTGTTATAGATGTTTTCAAGAAGCGGGTCGCGCTGGCTGAGCGACTTATATTTCATCTTAGTGGTGTATTCGCTTATAAGCGAGTTGCGGTGATGAATCGACACGACCGTTGCAAAGGCAAAGCCGATAAGCGCGGTGCAAACGTCATATTTCCAAACCCACTCATAGTCAACCTTCGCCATCAGATCGGCGAAAATATAAATCGCAACGTAGGACACCTGGATTATATTGGTCATCTTTCTTGAGAAGAAAAGCCCCGAGGCGAGCGCCGTAATAACTATCGGCATATAAAGCGCAGGAACTTCCTTGCTGTAGATGATGTCAATAAAGATGATCAGGATAAGCACCGAAAGCTCAAACGCCAGAGAGAGCGCCAGAACAATCTTCGGGCTCGGCTTCTTCGCCTTGATGCGATAGAGATTAGCCGCCGCCGCGAACGCCGCAGTTGCGACGAGCAAAACGATCTGAGGCGTCGAGGGCCTTATCCCCATAAGCAGGAACGCGCATACGAGGTCGAAAGCGACAAGCACCAGCGAGGCTATGCTGATAAAGCTCAGCGAATTGAGGTTCGATGAGGCTATCGCGCGCTTGCCGTCGACAAGATAGTGCTTTTCCTTTTCTCGCCTTTCCTGAAGAAAGTCGGTTATTTTATGCATTTTATTACCTCCCAACCGCTGCGGCGCCGTCAAGCATTAAGCGGGACCGCAGGTTGTAAAACCAAGGTGTCAACCGTTTATCGCGGCAACTGTTCTCTCATAAGCGGCGGTTATCTTCGGCATCAATTCTTTCGCCGAGGAATACTCCCCCGCCCTGAACTCCCTGACCTGCTCGGTAAGAAGCCCCGAAAGCTCGGTCATCGAAAGATTTCCGCATACTCCCTTTAATGTGTGCGATGCCGCGAGTGCCGCCTCGGCGTCGTCGGCCTCAAGAGCCTCGCAGAGTTTTTTATAATTCTGGTCATCGGGAAATTTCTTGAGGAATTTTTCCAGAAGATTTGCGTTCCCCATGAACCTTGAAAGGGCGTCTTTAACGTCGATTCCCGCAGATTCAAGCTGTTCAAGTCTGACCTGCTCCATAATATCCCCTCCTTATGCTGATATGTAAATATCAGGCGTTTCCGTCATAAAGCTTACAGAGCGTTTCCTCCGCCTCGAAGAAGCATTTAAGAAGCTTCGGGCTAAAAGTTCCGCATTCGCCGTCGCGGATCATGCGAAGGACCTTTTCTCTCGGGAAAGCGTCTTTATAGCAGCGTTTACAGCTCAGCGCGTCATAAACGTCCGCAATGGAAACTATCTGGGCCCAAAGTGAAATCTCATCGCCCTTAAGCCCGTCGGGATATCCTCTCCCGTCCCATCTCTCGTGATGGTGCCTCGCGATGTCGAAAGCATATTCATAAACCCCGTTATCGCGAAGCTGGGGGATCTTTTCAAGCAGAAGCCCGCCCTGAACGGTGTGGGTCTTCATGATTTCAAATTCTTCGGGCGTAAGCCGCCCGGGTTTGCCGAGAATGTTGTCGGGAATAGCTATCTTTCCGACGTCGTGCATTACCGACGCCAGCGCGATGTTGTTGATCTGCTCGGCGGTAAGCCCTTCGCCCAGCTCGGTGTGTTCAAGAAGATACTGGGTGATATCGCGGATTCTTCTGACGTGCTCGCCAGATTCGCCGTTTCTGAACTCAATCGCTGTCGACAGCGCCTCTATCATGCCTTGGTTGAGCTCGATTATCTTCTTTGCGTTTTCAAGAAGCTTTATATTCTGCCGCTCGACCCTGTTTCCGAGGCGCTTTCTCGCCCTGAAAAGCTCGACTATCGAGTTGATTCTTCTCAGGACTATGTAAGGGGTAACGGGTTTCAGAATTACGTCCATGACCCCGAGGTGATAAGCCTCGTGAAGCGATTCGCTGTTGACCTCGGCCGTGATGAGAAAAACAGGTATCCGCGAGGTGAGCTCTTCGTCGCTGAGCTTTCTGAGCACCTCGAGGCCGTTCATCTTCGGCATCATGACGTCAAGCAGAATCGCGCAGTATTTATCGGGGTCGGCAAGAATCTTGCTGAGGCCCTCAAGGCCGTCCGCCGCCTCGTCTGTCGAGTAGTACGGCGAGAATATGTTGTCGATTATGCCGCGGTTGATCTCATCGTCGTCGACAATGAGGATCATATCCGAAACCATGTTGTCGTCCTTATTAACTTCCATTGACATTCTTTCACCTATATCCTGAATTTTTATTACGCGTTCTCCGCGTTGAGCATAAGCTCCGCCTCGGCGTCGCTGACCGATATCGGGCGATGGAACCTGAACCCCTGAATGATGTCGCAGTCGATATTTCTGAGCTGTTCGACTTGGGTGTCGTCCTCAACTCCCTCCGCCACGACCTTAAGGTTAAGCTCATGCCCGAGCCTTGTCATTCCGCGGATAATAGTGTTGCCCTTGCGGGTGTGAATATTATCCACCATCGACTTGTCGATCTTAAGCCCGTCAAGAGGATACTCATGAAGGTCATAGAACGAAGCAAAGCCCTCTCCGAAGTCGTCAAGCATAAGCTTTATTCCCAACTCCTTGATTGCGTTGGCGTTTTTATTTGTGATTTCGGCGTTGCTCGCGATGGCGCTTTCGGTCATCTCAAACACGAGCATGCTGAACGGGAAGCTGTACTCAGAGAATATCTTCATGCAGTTGGGAATGAAGTCCTCCGACGAGAAGGTTTTTCTTGAGAAGTTGCAGGAGATGAAGAAATCGGTGATACCCTTTTTTGTCATCTTGTCAAGGAATTTGCAGACTTCGTTGAGGGTGTAGTAGTCCATTCTGCTGATGATGTTCTCGCGCTCCATAAACGGCACGAAGTGTATCGGCGTCAGAAGCCCCCTTGTCGGGTGCTGCCACCTTGCAAGCGCCTCGCCGCCGACAATTCTTGCGCTGTCGGTGTCGACGCAGAACTGAATATACGTCACAAACTCATGATTCTGGAAAGCCCTGTTGATCTCGCTTCTGAGCGCGCGCTCTTCAAGAAGCTCGTTTCTTATCTCATCGGTGCAGAACACGCAGTTTTCGCCGCTTTCAACCGCCCGCTCCGAGCACTGCCACGCGAGAAAAACGGGGTCGTCAATCTCTTCATCGGTGTCCTTAAGGCGATAAACGCCCGCAGAAATCGTGGCGCAGAAGAACACGTCGTTCTCGCCGATATATCTTCTTATTGCGTCAAGAATCGTACCTATACCGTTTTTGATAGATTGGTCGGGCACCCTCGCCAAAACGATAAGCCCGGGGCCGATAAGCCTCGCGAAAATATCGTCGGGCGTCGCGAATTCCTTTATCGCCTCGACCGCAAAGCGAACGTGGTTGAGCATCTCCGCCCTGCCGAAGGCGCGTTCCTCGCGCTCGGTGTCAAGGTTAAACCTCACAACGGCATACTCATGCCTCTCATTCGGCGGAATGGTCTTATACATTCTTAAAAGGTATGCCCTGTTCCCGAGCCCTGTACCGATATCCACCTCTGAGGGCTCACGGCGGCTGAGCGATTTTTTGATCAAAAGCAGAGCAATAACTGCAGCAACAGCTATTGCCGCAAGTATGAGAGCAATCACAAGCAGTACCCCCCCCGCTTAATTTTTCGCGGTTCGAGGAGGCAGCGTTGAGAATTACTTCAAACGGTCGGCCTTTCATCAAACTCATACCTTTCGGTCAATATGGTTAAAATATCCAAAACAAGCTGTTGAACCTGTATACTTCCGACAAAAATCGCAAATACAGAAATATACATTTATATATTACCATCAAATAAGCCGTATGTCAATAAATTTTTGTAAAAAATAGATAATTTTTTACAGCCGTGCGCCCGAGCGGCTTCCAAGGCTTGTTTACACTGCCATTATATGACAGCCGATTTTTTCCTGATACCAAAAAAGCCGCCACTCGGCGGCATGGGCATATTCAGAACCTTTCGGCGGCCTGCGCGGCGCTCAGCATTTCATATCTGATTTTCTGCGCTGCGATCGCGATAAACTCGCTGTTTGTGGGCTTTCCCTTTGACGACGCCACCGCCGCCCCGAAGTATGCGTTAAAGATCCCGATCTCACATCTTGAAGCCGCAATCTCAATGGCGTTGCGAATCGAGCGCTCGACCCTCGGCGGGGTCGACGACCTTGCCTTTGCGACAGCGGGGTAAAGCCTTCTTGTGACGCTTCGCAGATAGCTCGGGTCAGACACCGCAAGGTTTATCGCGCTGATCAAAAAGCCGTGCCCGTCGACGTGCGCAGGCACACCGAGCTCGAACAGCGTGTCATATATCCTCCTGAAAAGTTCAAGGTTTTCCTCTTCGACAGTTTTTACCATATTATTGCTCCTTTTCCTGATTTTTCATAATTATACCATAAAAAATCAGCCCTGTCTGTCGCAAGTTGTCGAAAACACAAAGATGCGCCCAAAACGGACGCATCAAGAAAACAGAAATCAGAGGCCAGACTGTCGGCGAAAAATTATTCTCTTCCCATAAGCTCCGCGAATATTCCGATTAGCCCGAGCGTGTCGCCCGCCTCGGGCATACTCTTCGAGTTCTTCGGGTAAAACCGCTCCATAAGGCGCTCGCCGTCGCAGGAGCACCAGAGGTCCCGCGCCGCGGCATCGGCGTTTATCCTGACCTCATCGGCGCTGCATTTTAAAGCTTCCGACGCCTTTTCGCAGACCGCCCCGAAGCCGCTTTTCAGAAGGTCGGGAGAATCGATAGCGGCATAAACAGCGGCCCGAAAATAAATAAAGCACCTGCTGACCGCTCCCACCCTGAACTCGGAGACAAGCGACAGAAACCTGATGTTCCGCCTGTCCATATTCCTGAGCTCCTTCGGAAGCCGAGGCGCCGTAATTTCAACATATCTCCTGCAGAAGTCCGAATCCTGTCTGCCCATAAACAGTTAATTCTCCTGATAAATAATTGATATATCATTATATCATTCTGCTTAAGAAATGTCACTACCCCCCCCCGACAAATTTTGGCATTTTTTGATATTTTCTCCGATTTGCACAATTGTATAAATATTTTTTGGCGATTCTGACATATAAAAGCGCAGCTCGCCCAAAATATCGGAAAATTTGAGAAAAAGCCCGTCAACCGCTTGAAATTTTAAAAAAGGCGGTGTATAATCTTCTCTTAAAGAAATATGGTCATTCTGACCGAAGAGGGGTAAATCATGCTGATTTTGATACAGATTTCAATATGCCTTATCGGCGGCCTGATGATGTCGCGAATCGCGAAGCTTTTAAAGCTTCCCGCTGTCACGGCCTATCTTGTCGCGGGGCTTCTTTTGGGGCCTTTTTGCATCGGTGCGCTCGGGCTTTCGGGCTTCGGAATAGGCTTCGGCAGCCTTGAAAGCGTGGCTTCGCTCGATATTCTGAGCCAGACCGCGCTCGGCTTCATCGCGTTCACCATCGGCAACGAATTCAGGCTCGAACAGCTCAAACAGATGGGCGCAAAGGCGATAATCATCGGAATTCTTCAGGCGGTAATCACCACCGTGATAGTCGACGCCGCGCTTCTGACGCTTCACTTCATAAACCCGTCGCTGATATCGGTTTCATCGGCGATAACCCTCGGCGCGATAGCCTCTGCGACCGCGCCCGCCGCCACCCTCATGGTCGTAAGGCAATACAAGGCCGACGGCCCGATGACAAAGCTTCTGCTTCTTGTCGTCGCGATAGACGACGCGGTAGGGCTGATACTGTTTTCGGCGTCATTCGGCATCGCGAAGGTCTTGGAGAGCGGCGAGATCAGCCTTGTCACGATAATTCTTGAGCCGATCATCGAGATCGTGCTGTCGATTCTTCTCGGCTCGTTGGTCGGGCTTGCGCTCTTCCTGATTGAGAAATTCTTCCATTCAAGAAGCAAGAGGCTTTCGATCTCGATTGCGTTTGTCTTTCTCTCGATCGGCATTTCGCTTCTTGAATTCGACATCGGCGGAATCCGCGTCGGGTTCAGCCTGCTGCTTGTATGCATGATGTGCGGAACGCTTTTCTGCAACGTCTGCGATTTCTCAGAGGAGCTCATGGGCAGGGTCGACAGCTGGACCGCTCCGCTTTTTGTGCTGTTCTTCGTGCTTTCGGGCGCCGAGCTTGATTTGGAAATTCTCTCGAACCCGCTTGTGCTTTTGGTCGGCATAGTTTACATAATTTTCCGCTCACTCGGAAAATACTTCGGCGCGTTTTCAAGCTGCGCAATGACGAAGTGCTCGAAGACGATTCGCAACAACCTCGGAATCACGCTTCTGCCCCAAGCGGGCGTCGCGCTCGGAATGGCCCTCACCGCCCAGCAGCTCTCGGACGGCCACACGGTCAGGAACGTTGTGCTCTTCTCGGTGCTGGTCTATGAGCTTATCGGGCCCGCCCTCACAAAGAGAGCGCTTATCTCCGCGGGCGAGATAATCCCCGAGAACAAGACCAGCGCGAGGACGCCGAACAATCCCGTGAAGAAGATCTTCCACATCGGCGAGCACACCGACAAGGCATAGGAGAGAACCATACGGCGGAGCCCGCCGCCGCCCGTTCGGGCGGCGCGCCCGCGCCACTGGCGCGGGCGGTTCGCCCCCCCTGCGGGGGGCGAACGCGGGCTCCGCCTTTTTTGTCTGTTTCCCCGTTAATTTTCAATAAACTGTTGCTTTTTGTCAAATTTTATGTTATCATGTATAACACTGCTTTAAAGGGGGCGAAGATAATGGCCGATACCGATGATGTAACATATTCCTCAGCTGCGGAATATGACAACATTCTCCACGGCAAAATGACCCCCGCCATCGCCGCGCAGTACCTCCGAGAGGAGCGCATCGTTCTTCGCACCTTCGGCGATGTTTTGAGAGAGGTCTACCCCCATGACGACATTCTCCGCCGCCTCACCGATTTCTTCGTCGCCGAGGAGCCGAACGCCAACTCGGCCTCTGTTCAGCGCAGGATCAGAAACTGGATCGCCGACAAGCACCCGCCCCAGAACCGCGAGGACATCTTCAAGATCGCGTTTGCCCTTGGGCTGAGCGAATCAAGGCTCAACCACCTGCTCGGCATGTGCGGCGACTACGGAATCCAGTACCGCGACGGCCGCGAGCTCGTGCTGTCGTGGCATCTTCGCCACAACCTCACCTACGCCGAGGCCAACCGCTTCTACGACTCTTTGCCCAAGGCCGACGGCGTCGAGATCTTCACGCCCGACATGGACCGCCTCACCCACGAGATACAGTATAACGCCCTTCGCGCCGAGAGCCTTGATGAGCTCCGCGAGCTTTACGCCGAATATCTGCCGAAGTTCGGCAAGATGCATTTTCGCGCATATTTTTATTTCGACCAGTTCCTGAAACAGCTCACCGACCCCAAGGGCTATAACGACGCCCGCGAGGAGAGCTATTCGGCCGAGACGGTGATGAACCTCTACCTCTCGATGCACATGCCGTCGGGCAAAAAGCGCGACCGCTACACGCTTGTACAAAAGCTCATCAGCAAAAACTGGCCGAACGCGACGTCCATCAAGAACATCAGAAACCACAAGGAAGACGTCTCGCGAAAGCTGCTCCTGCTTTTATATGTCGTCACCGAGAACGAGGGCGTCGTGATGGACAGCTTCGACTATTACGACGAGTCGATAACTCTTGAGGAGCGCATCGAGAACCACTGGTACATGATAAACGCGATGCTTAACGACTGCGGAATGGTCCCGCTCGACCCGCGAAACGCCTCCGACTGGCTGATTCTCTACGCCGTTTCTACCGATGAAGACACCCCGATGAGCGAGCGCCTCGAACAGGTCATAAAGTATATGTTTGAAGACCCTTGCGAATAAAAACCGCCCCGACCAAAACAGTCGGGGCTTTTTTAAGAGGAACAAACCGAAAAACTTCTTTGCTCGGTTTTTTACTGTTCAATCGGCGATACCGCCCTCCAATAGAAGAGGAATTGTGCGCCGTCGATGTCGGGCTCGTTTATCGCTATCCGACATATGTCATACTCGCGAATGTCATACGAAAAGTTCCGAAGTCTCCACACCTGGTCATAGTAATCGACCGACGGGTCGCTCTCGTCTTTGTTGACTATCGCGATGAAATCAAACGCGGGGCAGAAAACTTCAATCGCCGCGACGTCCTCCCGCCCGAAGAAATCTTCGCCGATGACGTCCATAAGGTCCTGCTCGTTCCAGGCGTCGTCTCCGCCCGTCATATAGAACCTGCCCTCCTCAACGGTTCTGCCGTCGTCGGGCCAGCTTGCCGATCTCTCGTCGTCCGAGACCTCGTCAAGAAATTCAAGCTCATGAAGCGCGACCGTGCAGGCAACGCTCTGAATCTTTGTCGAGTAGTCGGAAGCAAAGGTGTTATAATCTATCCCGAGCGCCGACGTTATCTCATAAACCAGGTTAATGGTGAACGAGTTGCCGAGGTAAAAGTCGTTCTTTTTCCTGATGTGAAGATAGTCGTCAATGCTTCCGTCGGGAATCACAACGTCGTCATAGCCGTCCGCCTTGACAACTATTCCCGAGTAGTCGAACACAACGTGGCAGTATTTTCCGAACGACCAGTTCGGCGCCGCGCTGTCGGGTTCAAACAGGAACGGCACTACCTCAAAGGTGAGGTTGAAGTTGACCCTGTCGCGGAATCTGTTCCAATATTCCGAGGTGAACGTCTTCATCGCGCCCGAGTGAAGCGGCTGACTAATCCTTGTCCAAGTGTATGAATGTGCCTCCCCGTCGGGATAAGAGTTTCTCTCGGGGTCGTTAAAGTCCTCCCATATCCAGTCGACGGTATCCTGAACCACAAGGGTTGTCCGAAGCCGATATTCCGATTCATCAATTCCCTCGGTCTTCTCGTCAATTACGATATCTACCCCTCGGGCGCCGCTTCTTGCCCGATAGAATACCGCCGATGCCATAAGCGCGGCGATGAGAACCACCGCTGCCACCGCCACCGCGATAAGCGGCCTTTTATCTGTTGTCTGCCTGACTTTCGGCTCCTCGGTCTCCGAGTCCTCCCCGTAGAGCTCGCTGTAAAGCTTCATAATGCTCTGGGTGCGAAGGTTCTGCTGAGAGACAAGCCCGTGCAGAATCGCCTTTTCCTGTTTCTTTGTGATGTTCGCCCCAAGCTCTGTCGGCGGAACAAGCCCGTCCGCCATGATCCTGTCAAGAGCCGCGGGCGGTTTTTCGCCCGTCAGGCAAAAATAAACCGTCGCGCAGAGGGCATAAACGTCGGTCCAAGGCCCCTGCCCCTTCTGCATATACTGCTCTATCGGCGCGAAGCCCTGTTTAAGCTGAACGGTGTAGGTCTCGTCTCGGTCGAGCGATTCTCGTGCGCAGCCGAAATCAAGAAGCTTTACCTCGCCGTTCTCTATCATAATGTTGTCTGGCGAAATATCTCGATGAACAAGCCCCATCTCGTGCATCTTCTGCATCGGCGCAAAGAGCGGCTTGATGATTCTGAAGAGCTCATCGGGCTCAAGCCTGCCGCCGCGCTCTTTCACAAGCGTTCCGAGCGTCACCCCGTCGATATATTCCATCACGATATATGCGGTCGAGTTCATCTCAAAGAAATCCTGAACCCGAACCATCTCATGCTCTTTTGAAAGCCTCGCCATAACGCGGGCTTCCTCAAGAAACTTTGACTTACCCTTTTCAAAGTTCTCCGCCCGCTCGGTGTCAGAGGGCGTGATGACGTTCAGCGACTGCGAAGAAGCGCGCTGAACCAAGCTCAGCGGGTAGTATTCCTTTATCGCGACGCGCATATCAAGCTGAGTGTCATAGCCTATGTAAGTGATACCGAAGCCGCCCTCGCCGATCACGCGGCCGATTCGGTATCTGTCTTTCAGCGTAGAACCTATGGGAAGGTGGTACGGCCGAGACTGGTGCCTTGCCTTTGAGCAATCGGGGCAATCCCCTCCCGAGAGCTTTTTAAAACAGCAGGGGCAGTATTCAGCATTCACGGCCGTCCCTCCTCTCATAAAAACTTTGCGGGCTCCTCACCCGCAGGCGGAAATTTCGGCAGATATACTATTATATACCTTTTCTGCCTCAAATTTCAAGCCCTTTTTGAGATTTCACTCCATTTCCATAAAACAAAGGCCCTGCGGCGAGCGTATCGCCGCAAATTTCTCTCATTCGTTTCCGCCTATCGGCAGCGCCGCTCATAGGCAAGTTTATTATATCACACCGATTTTTCTCTCAGTCCAACTCGTTTCCAAACCGTCGCGAACGGTCATATTTCTTTTTGCGATGTCGGTTGATAGCGCTCAGCCGCCCCGATATTTAACCGTAACGGCCTGCCGAAATGCTCTTGACTTTTTCAATATTATCGCATATAATAATATTGTAAGAAATTCAGAAAATCCGAAATCGCATTATAATAAAGGAGTGATTATCTTGTTGGCAGAAATCAGAGGGCGCTCACAAATTACAATACCTGCCGAAATAATAAAAAGCCTCGGCATTTCAGAGGGCGACAAATTCGACATCGTCGAAAAGGACGGCGGTATATTCCTTTGTCCCGTGGTCGTATACCCAAAAGACAAAATTCTGAAAATCGCAAAAATAATAAAGGAGTCGGAAACCGATACCAATGCGCAAAAAGTATTTGACAGTGTAGAGGATTTGTTTGCGGATATGGGAATAGATGTATAAGCTGAAATATACGAGAGCCTTTGAAAAGGGCTTGAAATCGCTTTCTTCCAAAGAGCAGAAAGCCGTATCGCAAAAGCTGAAAATATTGGCCGAGAATCCGTTTTACCCGTCGTTACGCACTAAAAAGGTACAAGGTTTGGATAATGTTTTTGAAATGAGCGTAAATATGGATATACGAATATTATGGAAATATGAAGACGGTATAATTATTTTGCTTTTGGACGTCGGACATCATAAGGACATACTTGGAATTTGAACAGTAAAAAGCCCGTAAACAATGCGTTTGCGGGCCTTTTTCGATATGGTCTGAGTGACGGGACAAGGCGTAGCCGCTACATGGCGACAAGATAACTACCGTCACGACGCCTCTGCGAAGCCTTCGGCTTCGCCCGACAGAGTTGCGCCTTGATTATTCTTTTCCGCCATCTATGCTCCTGCTCATGGAGAAATAGCCGCGTCCATACGTTCCAAAGCGCTCAATCGTTGATGTATGTATAACATTCAAGGCGCTTTGACGTGGTTTCTGCGCCCATCGCAAAAACCAACAAAAAATAGGGCACTTTCGTACCCTATTTTTTGTTGGTCTGAGTGACGGGACTTGTAACCCAAATGGAAGCGCTATTTCTTGCCATTCGCTCTCGCTCTCCGTTTCAATTTGGCTCGCGGAGCTCATGGAGAAATAGCCGCGTCCATACGTTCCAAAGCGCGCAAAAGTTGATATATGGGAATCTTTCGAGGCGCTTTGACGTGACTTCGCGCCCATCGCAAAAACCAACAAAAAATAGGGCACTTTCGTACCCTATTTTTTGTTGGTCTGAGTGACGGGACTTGAACCCACGGCCTCTACCACCCCAAGGTAGCGCTCTACCAAGCTGAGCTACACCCAGATGCGCTTCTTTAGCGCTTTGTGTATTATAGCACATGCTGTTTCAAAACGCAAGTGTTTTTTAAAAATTTTTTTAATTTTATTTTGTTGACTTTCTTTCTGAGGGGTATATAATTAAATAAAAGGGGGATTTTTTGATGAAAGCTTTGATTTTATCCTGCAACACTGGTCAGGGCCACAATTCGGTCTCGGGCGCGGTTGAAAGAGTGTTGAAAGCCCGCGGGGTCGAGACTGAAACTGCCGATGCTCTTGCCTTTGTCTCCGAATGGGCTTCAAAAACCATTTGCGAGTGGCACGTCAGGCTATACAGATATTTTCCGAAGGCTTCGGGTTCGGGTTACAGCTTTATCGAGCGCCACCCCGAGCTCTTCGACGAGCGCTCGCCCGTCCACCAGCTTCTCGGGCTCGGCGTCGACAGCCTTTATGAGTTTATATCAAACGGCGGATACGAAATCGTCATCTGTCCGCATGTAATTTCGGGGCTGATGGTCACCGACCTGATGAGGCAATACCCCGAGGCGAGGCTTCGCACCTGTTTCATCGCGACGGATTACACCTGTTCGCCGATGTGCGACGAGAGCGATCTCGACCTCTATTTTGTCCCTGCCGATGCCCTTATTCCCGAGTTTGAGGCGATAGGCATACCCCGCGAAAAAATCGCCGTCACCGACGGAATACCCGTCCGCCCCGATTTTTATGTCCGAAAGGAAAAGTCCGATGCCAAGCGCGAGCTCGGTCTTGCCGATGACTGCCGCCACGCCGTGATGATGTTCGGCTCGATGGGCTGCGGGCCTATCCCGAAGCTTGCCGCGAAGATCTCCGCGGGTCTGCCGAAAAACGGCGTCCTGACGGTCGTCTGCGGCACCAACGAGGTCGTTTACAAGCGCATGACAAAAGACTTTGCGAGTTCAGAAAATGTCCGCGTTCTCGGTTTCGTGAAGGATATCTCCACGCTGATGGATTCCGCCGACCTGTTCATAACCAAGCCGGGCGGCCTCTCGACGGCCGAAGCGTCGGTAAAGCGGCTTCCGATGCTCTTAGACAACGCCGTATCGGGCTGCGAGCAGTATAATCTTGAATACTTCTGCTCCGTCGGCGCCGCCGAAACCGCCGAGGGCGAAGACAACATCGCAAAACGCTGCTGCGAGCTTCTTTCCGACGATGAAAGGCTCGAAAAGATGTCAAACGCCCTGACCCGAAGCAAAATCGCCGCCGAACAGATCGCCGACAAACTTCTTGAGGGCTTCGAGCCGTCGGGTGCGCCCGAAAAAATCGATAACGACTTTGTATACTGGCGCGAGCGCTGCAAGCTCAGCCAAAGCGAGCTTTCAAAGATGCTCGGCATACCGCTGCGCACGCTCAGAAGCTGGGAAAGCGGCAAAACCGAGCCGCCCGCCTACATCAAGCGCCTGCTGATCTCCGAGCTCAAGCGCATCGAGCGCCGAATTGAGCGCACCGCCGATATGGACGAAGAATAACAAACGCCCGAGGCAACTCGGGCATATACTTTTATTTTTGTAAGTTTGTCAATGATCTTGTACATCAAAAGAAAAGAATTCAGCAGGAGAGAGAAAATGCAGCGGACGCATAGGCCGATTATTAAATTTTCTTTGGTGCGCAGCGAGCTGCGCGCCAAAATCGGCGAGAGAATAAAAGCAGTGTGAATCATAAAACCGCTTTTGATCCTCTCTGTGGCTTCTCTCAACCTTGCCGTTGTGCCGCGGAGTGTATGGACGAATAAGCTTGTGCCGAATGCCGAGCTTTTTCGCTGTAAGCTCAAATCTTGTCGGTAAGTCACGTTTGCTGTTTGAAAATTTGTTCGTAAACTCAAATCCGTTGTCGGTCTGGACACATTCTATTGTCACACCCTTTCTCTTGAACCACTTGTAGACTTTTTCTAAGAAATCCGCAGAGGAATATGTACTCTGTTCCGCATAAGCGCCTAAATATCTAAGTCTTGTGTATTCATCGATTGCCGTATACTGATACCACCTCGAAACTACAGGGGAGAAGTATATCCCTCAGTCCTTATCTTAAGCCTGAGCTGACAAATCTCTGCCATACCGGCCGGCACAGCGTACCTTTGACAAACCGAAGCATCAGATGCTGCACATTTTTTTGCGAGGGCGTTCTCCGGCTTTGTTGTCTTGCTCTCTGTCACCTTCGTTGCTTCCTTCTCAGTTCCTGATTGCTGTTTGTCAAGAGCGGCATATCTTTTTGCATTTTCTTCATTTTGGGGCTTGACTTTTTATAGTTAGTCTCCCACGCACCATCATTGCCTTTTTTGTAACCATAAGGCACATTCGTTGTCAGCGGCACTCCGCGAGTTCCCTTTGCCTTTTGCACGGCTCGGATTTTACGACTGGTATCCTTAGCAAAAAACTCGTTGAACCAATTCTTTATACCCGCCATGTCGTTGTCGGTACTGTTCGGGTCGATAGTGTCAAAATGGTCGTTTATCGCAATATACCGCACTCCATACTTCGGAAAAGTAAAGTTGATATACAATCCTGTCAATGACGAGTTCCTGCCCAGCCTTTAGAGGTCTGCTTGTGTCAAGTAGTAACTAAAAAAATTTTTATTGCTCAAATTCCGTCCGGCTTGCCGAATTTCCACTCGATTTCTATCTTGTCCTCGGGATAAACATAAATCCCCTTAATGAAAGCATGGGCAAGGTTGTAGGTAAGGTTCTCAACGCCTTTGGAACGGTTGCAAACCTCAATCAATCGCGTATCAACCTT
>CANQWC010000030.1 GCA_947627455.1 uncultured Clostridia bacterium
CCCGATTTTAGATGTCCATTGTTGAAAATTTCTTATCATCGCACTATTGACATCACACCATTAGACTTTCATTTTCAGCCTCAACTCAATCGCGATTTTGTTTTTCCGCTGTAACTGAATTATAGCCCAAATGCCGTTTTGAATCAATAGAGGCGGCATTTAGGCTTTCAAACGCAGGTTGAAAAATAAAAACGTAACCAAAGTCTTTGAGGCGAAACGCCCCGACAATCTTTTTTTGCAGCGCGGAATGCAAAAATAGGTTTAATGTTTACAGGTCGAGAAATAAGGATAAATAAAAAGCCGCCCTCAAGCTTTTGCCTGAAGGCAGTATTTAAAGTGTGTAAATAAGCTCTGACAAAACAATTTCTTCCGCCATGCTGCGAATATTGTTCATCTTGCGAACCCATTCAAGCTGATTCATTTCTTTTAGAGATTCCGTCACGCCCTCGCTTTCGGCAAGCGCTGAAACTATTCGCTCCAAACGTGCTTGACAAGAATCCTCAACCTTCGCAAGATGTTCCCAAAGAGAACCGCTAAGCAACATCTCGCTATAAACGCCGCCGTGATTTTCTTTCAGAAATTTCTGCCGAAGCTTAGAGTAGCGACCTAAATGCAAGGTTTCATCACATTCATACGCGATATTTGGCAGAAGATAATCGCCGACAGTGGTATAACCTATAACCATAGCCCCTCCTTTCGCCATTTTTCTGCTCCTTTCCTCATAGAACGTCATTTCCGCAAATGAGCCGTCAGCTATGATATATTAGGTGTGATTCTCACCCTTTATATCATACATCTTCAAAAGGCTTGCAGGGGTCGAGGGGGCAGCGCCCTTTGGTCGCGCTCCGCAGAGCGCGAAAGCCTTACGGAGTGCGCTCCGCAAGGGGTGAATTGAAAAACAATCCGGTGGATTGTTTTGAAAGAGGGGACGACCTGCAAGAGAGGGCGTCCCCTTATGATACGCAGCTCCGACAGGAGCTGCGAACCTTAAATCATCAAGCCGAGATTTTTATAATGTGGCCGCTTCGGCCACATCTCTTCTATCTTCTACACTTGACAAATCCCCATCGATATAGTAAAATAATCCCGATAGGGGAGTAGTTGGCGCGAAAGCGTTATTCTGCCAACAGTCGCGGCGCGAAAGCGTCTGGCAGGGTTCTAAACAATGAGACTTATCTGCATCGGGATTCGGGCAGAGGTCTTATTTTTTTGAGCCGCCGCTTCCCGAAATAAACACAAACGGGGTATGTAAAATGATCTGGATTGACCTTTTGCTCTTTGCGCTCGGCATCGCGCTGATTGTCAAGGGCGGCGATTTCTTCGTCGACTCGGCCTCTTATATCGCCGAAATCTCGGGGATACCGAAATTCATCGTCGGCGCGACGATAGTCTCTTTGGCGACGACTATGCCCGAAATGATAGTTTCGGTGATGGCCGCGGCGCAGGGAAAATACGAAATGGCGGTCGGCAACGCTGTCGGCTCGGTGACTGCGAACACGGGGCTTATTCTCTCGATCGGCATAATCTTCATGTCGATAGCCGTCACCCGAAAAAAATACCTTGTAAAGGGGCTTTTGCTGATCGCGGCGGTGACGACCGTATGGCTCGGTTGCCTCACGGGGAAGCTCTCGATCATCGCGAGCATTATTTTACTGGCGGTTTTTGCGGCGTTTGTATATGAAAACGTCCGCTCAGCGAGGGCCGACATGTCCGAGGCCTCCGAAAAGCCGAAGCTTGTCAAAAAAGAGCTCATAATCAAGCTTATTCTGTTCGTCGTCGGCGCGGTGATGCTCGTCATCGGCTCAGACCTTTTGGTCGACCACGGCTCGAACATCGCGACATTCCTGCATGTTCCCGAGGGCATAATCGCGGTGACGATGGTTGCGATCGGCACCTCTCTGCCCGAGCTTGTCACGACCGTCACGGCGATAATCAAGAAGCAGTCGGGGCTTTCGGCGGGCAACATCATCGGTGCGAATATTATAGACCTCACGCTGATTTTGCCGATAAGCTCGCTTGTTTCGCGGGGTCAGCTCACGATAAACGATCAGGGCCTCAAGTGCGACATGCCCGCCTGCCTGCTTCTTGTGCTCATCGCGATAATTCCGACGCTCATCACCGAGAAGTTCAGAAAGTGGCAGGGCGCCGCGATGCTCGCGGTTTACGCGGGGTATATTTTCCTGATTGCGAAGTTTTTCCTCGTGTGAAGGGGAATTAAAAGTTTAGGATCAAGCCCTTTACAAAGGGCTTGCAGGGGTCGAGGGGGCAGAGCCCCTCGTCGCGCTCCGCAGAGCGCGAAATCTCCATACGTAATGCGCTCCGCAAGGGGTGAATTGAAAAACAATCCGGTGGATTGTTTTGAAAGAGGGGACGCCCTGTAAGAGAGGGCGTCCCCTTTTGATTCGCAGCTCTGACAAGAGCTGCGCACCTTTTGTAAAAGGCTTGACCTAAAACTTTATTTTTATCTCCCCATCAATTTTACTCAAACCCCTCAAACTCCCCTCTCACCTTATCAATATCAAAACCAATAACCTCGTCAAACTCATATCTCTTCAGCATCTCTCGCACGAATCGGCAGCCGAGGTAATAGCCCACGTCGCCGCGGCCGTGATAGTCGACCCAGTCGCCGAAGTAGCGCTGGTCGGCAAAGGTCATCGTCGCGAGGTCTCGCGCAAAATCCGCCCTGATCTGCCCGAAATGCTCGTCGCACCATGCTTTCCAGCCGTTTTTGTCCTGATGGTAAAACTCGGGGTCGTCGGCGATGACCTGCTCAAAGCACATCGCCACGCCCTCGGTGAAAAGCTGCCAAAGAAAAGAATCTGCGCTGTTGTCAAAGGTCCGCGTAAGCGTCCCGTACTGCTTTTGATAGACGTGCCCGAGCTCGTGGCAGATCAGCGCGTACATATCGCCGACGCCGCACCAGTTGAGCTCGACGATTTTCTCCATGCCGAGCAGAATCGCCGTTTTTCCGCGATATTCCGTCACCCACCCCGCGCCGTTGCATAGGCCGAGATAAAACACGACCACGACGTCAAGGCTCTTGCCGAAGCGCTCGCTCACGGTTTTGTCGAGGCCCTTCGTGACCTCAACGAACGAGTCATGCGCGGCCTCGAGCCTCTCTTTATTTTTCGCGAGGCCGTTCAGCACGCTCAAATATTCGCCTTCCGAGACCCTCTCGGTGCTCAGCACGCTTTTAACGTCCTCCGCAAGCTTCGGGAAGAGTTCGGGCAGCTCGCTGTCGATGTATTTTTTCCAACGCACGAAGGAAAACCCCGATTCGTCATACGAGCTCAGAGCCTGAGTATATGTGTCAATTATTTCCATTTAATATTTGCTCCTATTTCATAGCAAGAAGCCCCGCCTTAAGCCCCTCATAAACGGGCTCGCAGCCCTCATAGAGCCGCAGGTTTCTTCGGTCAAAGAGCCTGAAATCGCGTCCGCCGTTGTCCCACCAGACCGAGATCATGCCCTTTTTAAGCGCCTCGGCGACAAAATATTCGCTCCATCTGCGGCGCTCGTCGGGGTTGTTCTTGTCGACTATCCCCATCTCGCCAATCACGACGGGCACGCCCTTCTCGACAAAATTCTCGCTGAGGCCCTTGAAGATCCAATCGAGCTCCTTCTCGGCGATGTCGCCGAATTCGCGATCGGCGGCCTCTCTCATAAGGCAGAGGTCTGTCGGAATGTAGGCATGCGCCGAGACGATTATTCTGTCGGCGGGGTCGTCGGGGATTTTAAATATCGGGCTGCAGGCGTAATACGGCGCAGCGTCGTAAGACGGCACCATCAGAAATCTCTCGGCGTTGCCGCCGCCCGATGCGCGCACCGTCTCAACAAAAATTTTATTATATTCGTTGATGAATTCGATCGCGTCGCAACAGACCTTTTTCTCAAAGTCAAGGTGCCACTCATACTCGCTCTTCACGATTCTCGGCTCGTTCATCGACTCGAAGATAAGCCTCTCGCCATAGCCCTTAAAGCGCTCGCTGAGCTGCCGCCAAATCGCGCCGATGTATTCCTTTCCACCCGCGAAGCCCTCTTCGGTGGGCTGAAAGCGCCAATCGTCGTGGTGAATATTCAGTATCACGAACATTCCGTCGTCATAGGCATAGTCAACTATCTCGTTGACCCTGCCGAGCCACTCGGGCGAAATGATGTTGTTTTCATCGACATGGCAGTGCCACGAAACGGGCAGCCGAAGCGTTTCAAAGCCGAGCCCGTGAATTTTAACTATCATCTCGCGGGTGGTGGTCGGGTTCCCCCAAGAGTTCTCGCCGTGAGGCGCGTCCAAGGTGTTGCCGAGGTTCCAGCCCAGCCCCATCTTCTTCAGAAGCTCGTGTGAAAGGGTTCTGTCCATCGCTTATCCTTTCCGAAAAAATCACTCGGGTTTTGACGGCTTTATCTGATCAAGCGGGGTCGTGAGGCCTGTCATGAGGCCGTCATAGGCCGACTTTGAGGCGTCGAAGATTTCAAGGTTGTTGCGGTCAAAGAGGCCGAACGCCTCGTTTCCCGCCTCGGTGTTGCCGTTGTCCCACCATACGCAGACCTGATTGCGGCTCTTCGCCTTAGCGACGTAATACGCCGCCCAATCCTGCCTGTCATAGGGGTTATTCTTGTTGGTGATTCCCATTTCGTCGATGATGACGCCGACGCCGTTCTTGCCGAATTTTTCATAGTTTTTCTCGATAACGTCGTCGATAGACTGCTTCGCGGCATAGTCAAAGTTCTTGATATCCATTCTGTCGCCGTTCATCGCAAGGTCATAGGGCGTATAGGCGTGTACCGATATAAGAAGCTTGCCGTCGGCGGTGTCCTCGGGAAGCCTATACGGCTCCTGAAGAGAATAATACCCCGAGCCGCAGTAAACCCCGCAGAGCAGGTATCTGTCGCCGTTTCTTCCGCCCGCCGCGCGCACTACATCGACAAACTTCTGGTTGCAGTTGCTGATGATCTCAAGCGCGTCAAGGCAGTCCTGATTGTTATAATCAATCCACCACTCATAGTTTGTCCCCGTGAGGCGCGGCTCGTTCATCGACTGGAAAATCAGGTGCTGGTCATAGTCCTTGAAGCGCTCGGCGATCTGCGCCCAAATCTTCTCGATGTAGTTATAGGTCTCCTCCTCGTGTTTTTTCGAGGGGTAATAGAAGTCGTTGTCGTGGTGCGAGTTGAGTATCACGAACATGTCGTTGTCAAGCGCATAGTTCACGACCTCCTCGACCCTCGCGAACCAATCCTCGTCGATGGTGTAATCGGGCGCTCCCGATGTGTGAAGCCCCCAAGAGGTCGGTATGCGAATCGTGTTGAAGCCGAGCTCGTGGATCTTGTTTATCATCTCGGGTGTGGTGACGGGCTGATTCCAAGCGGTCTCGCCCTCGGGCGCGTCCAAGGTGTTGCCGAGGTTCCAGCCTATCCCCATCTGAGACAAAAGGTCGTCCATTCCGATGCTCTCGGCGGGCGTTTCGGCGTCGCCGTGGGCGTTATTCGGAACATAATCGGGGGTCTTTTCGCCCCCGCAGGCGCAGAGAGATATCGCGAGCGCGAATATCAGAAACAGTGACAAAAATCTTTTCATTGAATTTACCTCCTTGAAAAACCGATGAGTTTGCTTTTATTGCTTTTCAAAAGCCGCAACGCCGCATTCATAGGGGTGGTCATAGAACAAAAGCTCTCCGCCGCCGCTTTTATACGCAAGCGTTTTACAGATGATTATAAAGTCCCCTCCGCCGCCGAAGATCATAAGCTCGGCCAGCGCGAACATCAAAAAGTCGGCCAACGCCGTCGCGACGGCGGCAAGCCCGAAGCCGAGAACAAGCGTCGGCATCGCAGAGCCGAGCACATACTGCCACCTTTTAAGCGGCGAGCAGCAGGAGCAGTAAGGGGTCAGCATCTTCCATATTATGCCGAACTGAATCGACTTCAGGTGCTCCTCGGCGAAAGCCCCCCATGTGAGCCCGTGAATGCCCTCGTGAATTACCGCCAAAATAATTATCCCGAGCAGAAACAGTATGTATTTCTTCATTGTGACCGATGAATCAAGCCCGTCAATCGGGTTCACTGCGAAGAAAATTATCAGCATGGCGACAGCGAACGGAAGCATAACTATATACGCCAAGATGTTCGCCTTGACTACGCCGACGGTCAGCTCGGTTTTTTTATACCCCTCTTCGGCAAGCCGCCTGCTTATTTCAATATACCGCTCCCGCCTCGCCACCTCGGCAGGGGTAAGCTTTCTCTCTTTTTTCGCCATTCCGCACTCCTTATTTGTTTGGGTCGATTACCTTCCAATACGCCGCAAGATAGTTTATCCCCGAAGCCGCGGTCAGCGCCGCCGATATCCATATCAAAACGGCCGAGATCGCGTAAATATGCGGTATCGCGATCCCGAGGGGTTCAAGCCCGCGAAGAAGAAGTATCACCACGAGAGAGGTCATCGTGAACGCGGTTTTTATCTTTCCGAACCACCCCGCGGGCACAACAACGCCGTCGCCCGATTTTACCACAAGCCTCAGCGCCGAGACCATGAACTCGCGGAACAGAATTATCATCACGGGCACCGACGAGCACCAGTCGAGCTCGATAAACGCGACGAGCGCCGCCATCACAAGCGCCTTGTCGGCAAGGGGGTCCAAAAACTTCCCGAAGTCGGTGATGAGGTTGTATTTCCTCGCGATCTTGCCGTCAAAAAGGTCGGTCAGCGATGCCGCCGCAAAAATCGCGAGGGCTATAAGAATATTCCACTTTGTAAACTGCCAAAGCAGAAAAATCGCAAAAAAGGGTATCAATATTACTCTGAGTATAGTCAGCTTGTTCGGAAGATTCATTCTGTCACGCTCCCCAAAAGGTCATAATCCATCGTTTCGTCGATGTGAACATTAACAAACTCCCCCACCGAGCGGGGCGAAGCCGAGGTGAAGAAAATCTTGCCGTCGATTTCGGGCGCTTCGGCGGCGCTTCGGCCGAAATAGCACTCGGCATAACGGTCCCAGCCCTCGACGACCACCTCGACGTCGGTGCCGAGCCGCTTTTGGTTGAGGCGGTCGCTGATGAGCATCTGCGTCTCCATTATTATATCCGCGCGGCGCTGCTTTTCTTCCTCGTCGATCTGGTTCGGAAGCCGAGCCGCGGGCGTGCCCTCCTCAGCCGAATATGCAAAGCAGCCGAGGCGGTCGACCTTCATCTCGTTGACGAAGTCGCAAAGCTCGTTGAACTCCTCCTCGGTCTCATCGGGGAACCCCGCGATGAGCGTCGTTCTGAGGGTTATATCCGGTATCTTCTCGCGAAGCTTTTTAACGAGCGCCACAAGCTCCTGCTTGGTGCTCTTTCGGTTCATTCTCTTCAAAACGCGGTCGTTGCAGTGCTGAATCGGTATATCGAGGTACTTTACAAGCTTTTCTTCCCCGGCGATGAGCTCAATAAACTCATCGGTTATCCTCTCGGGATAGCTGTAAAGGGTTCTTATCCATTTCAGCCCGTCGATTTTGCAGAGCTCGCGCAGAAGCTCGCAGATTTTCGGCTCGCCATAGATATCAAGCCCGTAGACGGTCGTGTCCTGCGCAACGAGAATAATTTCCTTGAACCCGACCTTTGCAAGCCACTTCGCCTCATCGACAATGCTCTCGATCTTCCTGCTCCTGAGCTTTCCCCTGATCGAGGGTATCGCGCAGTAGGTGCAGCAGTTGTCGCAGCCCTCGGCGATTTTCAGATAGGCATAAGTCTCGGTCGAGATGACCCTTCTTGTGTCGATGAGCAGCGAATATTTATCGCCCAAAAGGTCAAAGCTCTCGCCGCCCATGACCTTTCTCACGGCCTCGCCCAAAAATTCATCTGCGCCAAGGCCCAAAACCGCGTCGACCTCGGGCAGGTCGCTTCTGATGTCTTTAAAATACCTCTCGGCAAGGCAGCCCGTCACGATAACGCCCTTGATCCTGCCCTCCTGCTTAAGGGTGCAGAACTCCAAGATCGTATCGATAGCCTCCTGTTTTGCCGATTCGATGAACCCGCAGGTGTTGATGACGACAACGTCGGCGAGGGCGGCGTCGGTGATTATCTCGAAGCCCTCCTCGCGAAGATTGTATATCATATGCTCGGCGTCGACCTGATTTTTCGGGCAGCCGAGCGAAACCATTCCAACCCTTATCGCCAAGAAAATCCCCCCATTTATTCTTCTTCAATCTCCCTGAGCGCGGCGTTGATATCGTCGAAGCCGTAGCCCTGCCTCGCGAGGGCAGCCTTGACCTTATTCACGCCGTTTTCCTCCGAGAGCTTTCGCGCATATTTTTTCGCGATGAGTTCTTTAAGCCTTTCGGCGGTCGAGTCCTCATATTCCGAAAGCGCCTCGTCGATAAGCTCCCTCGGGATGCCCCTTTGGCGCATTTCCTCTCTTGCGCGGTATTTCCCGCGCATCTTCGTCACGACGAAATATTCCGCGCATTTTTTCGCGTATCTTCTGTCGTCGATGAGCCCTGACTCCGAGAGGTTGTTGACCACCTCAAAGCAGATATCCTCGGAATAATTCTTTTCGAGCTTTTTGAACATCTCGGCATATCCGTAGTCGCGTTCATCAAGAAGATAAAGCGCCCGCTCGCGCGCCCTGCGATAGTCGTTCCGCCCGATCGCGAAAAGAATATCCTCCTCGGTCATAAGCTTTCCCGCCGAAATTCCGAGGTCATAGACCACCGTGCTGTTTATGAAAATCGGCTCATGAGAATCAAAATCGATCCTCAGCGTGTCGCCCTTAAACTGAGCCACCGCCTCGACCTTAAAGCCCTCCATCGGTTATTCGCCCGCGGGTGTAAACTCTTCAAAGTCGTCCTCGGCGTCAACGATTACCGAAGATGACGGCTTCTCGCCCGAGCCCGCCGCCGCGCTCGCCGCAGCGTTCAGCTCGGCCTCTTTTCTTGCGTTCTTTGAGGCCATCACAACGGCGTCTTTATTTTTATATACCTTCTCCTCAATTTCCACGAGCATCTCGGGGTGAGAGAGCAGGAATTCCTTTGTGTTGTCGCGTCCTTGGCCGATCTTGTTGCCCTCATAGCTGAACCATGCGCCCGCCTTGTGAATGATATCAAGCTCTGTCGCGATGTCGACCACCTCGCCGATTCTCGAAATGCCCTTGCCGTAGAGCATGTCAAACTCAGCCTCTTTGAACGGCGGGGCGACCTTGTTCTTGACGACCTTGCAGCGAACCCTGTTGCCGATGGGCTCAGAGCCGTTCTTGATTATCTCGCCCTTTCTGACCTCAATTCTGACGGAGGAATAGAACTTAAGCGCCCTGCCGCCCGGGGTGGTCTCGGGGTTGCCGTAGATAACGCCTATCTTCTCGCGAACCTGATTTATGAACACCGCTACGCAGTTTGACTTCGAGATAACGCTTGTGAGCTTTCTCATCGCCTGAGACATCAGGCGCGCAAGCTGTCCGACGTGTGTATCGCCCATTTCGCCGTCGATCTCGGCCCTTGTAACCATCGCGGCGACCGAGTCAAGAACTATGACGTCGATGGCGCCCGAGCGCACAAGCGCCTCGGCGATTTCAAGCGCCTGCTCGCCCGAATCGGGCTGAGAAACGAGCATCGAGTCGATGTCTACCCCGAGCTGTTCGGCATAAATCGGGTCAAGTGCGTGCTCAACGTCGATAAAAGCGACCTCGCCGCCCATCTTCTGGGCCTCGGCGATGATATGCAGCGCCACGGTGGTCTTGCCCGAGCTCTCGGGCCCGTATATCTCAACGATCCTTCCGCGGGGCACGCCGCCGATCCCGAGCGCCATGTCAAGCGTCATCGAGCCCGTCGGTATCGCCTCAACGTTGAGGGTGGTGGTCTGCCCGAGGCGCATTACCGCCCCCGCGCCATAGGTCTTTTCAAGCTGAGCTATCGCGGTTTCAAGCGCCTTTTTCTTCTCCTCTTTGGTCTGCTGAGCAAGCGGGACCGCCTTTTTTTCGGGTGATTTCTTGGTTGCCATTTTCCAAACCTCCGTTAGTGTTTTTCTTGATTATATCACTTTAACTGTCCGTCTGTACGGACTCATTTTTCCGCAAATACCGCTCTTACGCGGCCCGTGAGGTCGGTTTTAAAGCCGATGCTCTTAAACCCCGCCTCTTTTAAAAGCTCCGATACGTCGCTCTCCTGCCCGAGGCCTATCTCCATCGCGATATGCCCGCCGCCCTTAAGCGACCCCCGCCATATCTTCGGCAGCGCCCTGTAAAAGTCAAGGCCGTCTATTCCGCCGTAAAGCGCGGTTTTCGGCTCGGCCCTCACCTCGCGCTGAAGGTTTTCCATGTCCTTTTCGGTGAGGTAAGGCGGGTTCGCGGTTATAAGGTCGAGCCCCGAAAATTTCTTCGCGGCCTCGGCGCTGAGAACGTCGGCATTCACCGCCGATACCCCGCTTCCCGAGAGGTTCTCGCAAAGAATTTCAAACGCCTCTGGGTAAAGCTCCGCCGCCCAAACCTCGGCGTCTTTTCTCTGACTTTTTATCGCGAGCGCCACGCAGCCCGTCCCCGAGCACAAATCCATCACCCTCGGCCCTTTAACGCCATCAATCAGCGAGAGCGCCGCCTCGACAAGCGCCTCGGTGTCCTGCCGAGGGATAAGCACGCCCTTTCTGACCTTAAGGTTCAGGCCGTAAAACTCCCACTCCCCGACGATATACTGCAAGGGTTCGCCCGAAAGCCGCCGCTTTAAAAGCCCCTCGAGCCGCGATAATTCTTCCTCCGTCGGCTTAATTTTCCCCGAGATCTCCCTGATTCGGTAATCCCTCCCGAAGACGGTCTCAAGAAGCACCTCGGCCTCAAAATCACTGTCTTCGGTGACGGCGGCAAGCCTCCGCGAAACCTCCGCCCGAAGCCTTACCACCGATCCGAGCCCTTTTCCTCGGGAATGCATGGCACAAACGCCGCGATTGCGCACTCAATCTGCGAGTCGTCGGGTTCGCGGGTCGTAAGGCGCTGAATCCAGAGCCCCGGGGCCGAAACTATCTTCGTGAAGATGTTGTCATATCTCCCCGCCAGCTTGATGACCTCATACGCCAGCGAAACTATCACGGGCAGCACGCAGAGCTTTATCAGAACCCTGAGCGCAAGGTTATCCCACGGCACCCTGAACAGCGAGAAAACAATTATGCTTATAAACAATACGAGGAACATGAACGATGTGCCGCAGCGCGGGTGAAAGCGGCAGTGTTTTTTGACGTTTTCTACGGTGAGCTCATCGCCCGCCTCGTAACAGGCTATCGTCTTGTGCTCGGCGCCGTGATATTCATAGGTCCTCCTGATGTCTTTCAGAAGCGCCGTCAGCCCGATATAGCAGACGAACACCGTGATTTTTATAACCCCCTCGATGCAGGTCTTCGCAAAGTCGCTGAGCGGCAGAACAAGCGATATTCCCTTTGTTATCAGCGCGGGCAGAAACAGAAACAGCCCGAGCGCGAGCGCCACCCCGAGGATTGAGGCTATCACCATCACGACCGCCATAAGCTTGTCGCCGAGCTTATCGGTGAGCCACTTTTCAAACTTCGAGGGTTCTTCCGACTCAACCCCCTGCATTGATTTATCCGCAGATTTCGAGAGGCACTTATAGCCGTCGACCATCGAGGTTACAAAGTTGAACGGCCCGCGTATAAACGGGGTCTTTCTGTACCACTTTGCGGGCTTTAAGTCCCACTTTTCAACGTCGATTTCGCCGCTCGGAAGCCTTACGGCCATCGCCTCGACCTTCGGGCCTCTCATCATAACCCCCTCGATAAGCGCCTGGCCGCCTATCTGGGTTTTGAAACCGCCTTTATTTGCCATTTTTTATCTCCTTTCAAAAATGTCACTGCTCCTGCGCGGGAAGCGATATCCTCACCGTTGTGCCCTTTCCGAGCTCGCTGTTGATCATAAGCGTTCCGCCGTGCATCTCAGTTATTTCATTCGCCACCGCAAGCCCTATTCCCGAGCCGCGGCGGGTCTGGTTGGCCTTATAGAATTTTGTCTTGACCTTCGGAAGGTCCTCGGCCGAAATGCCCACGCCCGTGTCAGAGACGAGCACAACGACCTCGTTTTTCTCGGTGAAGGCCTCGATCGAGACCTTTCCGCCCGCGTTTGAATATTTCACCGCGTTGTCGATGATGTTGATGAAAACCTGTCTGAGGCGCTGGGCGTCGCCGTATACGAACGGCAGCATCTCGGGCTCATAGTATTCTATCTCAATGCCGAGCTCTTTCGCCCGCTCGGTATAAATCAGAACCGCATCGCCGAGCTCAGCAAGAATATCCGTCTTTCCCATCACAAGCTTGAACCTGCCGTCCTGTATGCGCGAGAAGTCCAGAAGCTCCTCCACCATCTCCGAAAGGCGCTGGGTCTCTCCCGTGATGACTCTCATTCCCTTTCTGAAAGTCTCGGGGTCGTCGCCCATTGTGCAAAGCGTCTCGGCCCAGCCCTTTATCGCGGTCAGCGGCGTGCGAAGCTCATGCGATACCGAAGAAATGAACTCGTTCTTCATCTTTTCGGTGTTTTCGAGCGCCCCCGCCATATAGTTTATCGAATCGGCAAGGTCGCCGAGCTCGTCGTCGCTTCGCTTCTCGATTCTCTCCGAGAAATCCCCGCGGGCATACCCTCTCGCGATCTCGCTTATCTGCCGCACGGGCAGAACTATCGACTTTACGAAGTAAAGGCCCGAGGCGAGCATCAGAATGACGATCACCGCCGCGACCGCCGTCAGCAGAACGCCTATTTCAAACACCTGCGAATCTATCATATCCAGCGAGGTCATTATCATCATCGCCGAATATTCGCTCGCGAGCGCGGGCAGCATCGAAGTATAGTACATCACATGCTCGCCGCTCAAAAGCGTTGTATCCGATATCGCTGTTCCGTCCTCCGAATCCGCCGCGACCCAGAAATCGTCCGTCCTCACCCAATCCGAGGGCTGAAAACCCGAGCTCGTGATGGTCACGTTCCCCTCGGAATTGAGAACCAAAAGCTCGAACTTATCCTTCTCGGTGAAGTCCTCGACGATATTTCTGACCTCGGCGCGATAAGCCGACGACGACGTAAACCTCGACAGCGCAGAGGTTATCGTCTCCATTCTTGAGGCAAGGTACTGCTCTGCGGTGCTTGTATAATAGTTTCTCGCCATTATAAGAAGCATTATCACCGCGGCGATGAGAACGATTATAACAAGCCCGAGCGTATTCAGCGCCCAGCGTATCGTTATCGACCGCTTAATTCCGATTCTGCGCATTCGGCTCCTGCTCCTCGGGGCTGCACCACTTATAGCCGTAGCCCCATATCGTGGTTATATACTTCGGGTTGGTCGGCTCGTCCTCTATCTTCATTCTTATTCTTCTGATGTTCACGTCGACTATCTTCTCGCCGTAATAGTCGTCACCCCAGATCGAGCGAAGAATGCTCGTCCTGTCGAGGGCGGTGTTCTGGTTCTTGAGGAAATACTCGACTATCTGATATTCATTCTGGGTGAGGTCTACGGGTACGCCGTTTTTATATACCGTCCTGCTCTTAAGGTCGGCGGTGAAAGGCCCCGACTGTATCACCCCGAGGCTTGCGGGGCGGTCTGCGGTCATATTTACCCTGCGGCATACCGCGTCGACCCTTGCGATAAGCTCGGTGACGGAAAACGGCTTTGTGATATAGTCGTCCGCGCCCATCATCAGCGAGCTGACCTTATCGATCTCCTGAGATTTTGCCGAGAGCATTATTATCCCGACCTTGTCCGACATTCCCCTGAGCCTTTTGCAGACCTCAAAGCCGTCGATGCCGGGCATCATTATATCAAGAAGCGCGACGTCGAACTCGCCGTTTTTTTCCTCAAAGGCTTTAACAGCGTCCTCCCCGCAGGAGACGTCGGTGACGTCGTAGCCGCTTCGCTTAAGGTTCAGAACGATAAATTCGCGTATCGAATCCTCATCCTCACAAACAATTATTCTCTTCATAACGATCCCTCCGTCAGTCCGTAATATGGAAATTATCTCTTATCTCATCTGTCGTAAGCACAAGCGGCTCGCTCGGGTCGGCTTTTATTTTATAGTAATAGCTCTTGTCCTCGGCGATTTTAAGGGTTTTATACCCCGCCTCGGTGAAAGCCTCCGTCCCCGAGACGTCAGACACCGCAAAGCTTATTATCGGCTCCATCTCGGCGATGCTCTCCTTTGAAGAGTCATACTTCACAAAAGTGACCTCGCCCGTGGCGTCGTCTCTCAGAACCGTGACCATATTCAGCCATCTGCTCGGTATCGTCAGCATATAGCCGTCCCTGATGTTGAAATACGCGTACGAGCCGAACTCCAAAAACGAGCTCTCCTCGCTGAATCTGTACAGCGCGGTCATATATTCCGCCTCGCCCCAAGGCGCCGAGTCATAGCCTATAAACGGCGTAACCGAGGGCATCTCGACCCTGCCGTCGCCGTCATAATCGCGGGAGATATACCCCGCGGGCCGCCTTGTAAGGCCGCCCAGGCCGTTTCCCGATATCGGGCAGGAGATCCCCTCGCTTGTGAGGCAGAAGATCTCGGTGACAAGGCTTCCGTCGTCTACCGACATATCAAGATAAAGCGCCGTCTTTCCGCCGAGCTCGCCGAGGCAGTAGCCCGAAATTGCCGATGCCCCCGTCTCAAGCTCCGAGTCATATTCGTTATATCCGCCGCCGGAATTGGGCTTTAAAATCTCAACCACAACGCCGAGGCCGCTTCTTCTCACGATTGCAAGCTCGTCCTCGCCGCAGCCGTCAAGGTCGGCGCTTTCAACAACGGTATATGCTCCCTCATAAATCGGCGCGAGCACCCCGTCGGAATATCGGTACATTCTCAGCGCGTTTTCCTCATATTCCTGAGCCGAATACCCGACGATTATATCCCTTCCCGAGAACATCACCCTCTCGACCGCGCTGCCCGCGCCCGCAAGCTCATAGGTCGAGCGCCAGCCGCCGCCCTCGGTGCTGTCAAGAACAGAGATTTTTACGTTTGAATCGCTCACCGAGCCGACCGAATAGAACGCGAGAATTTCCTCCTCGCTGTCCGAGTCGATGTCATAACTCACAAATGCCGAGCGGTAATCGCCGTTCCTCGGGTATTCAAGGTTGATCCCCCTGCCCGCGCTCTCGATAAGCGCCTGATAAATTGCCGACTGTTCATCGGCGACGTTGGGCGCGTTCAGAAGGCCGTCGACCGAAAAAGTAATGGCCTGACAGCCGCTTAAAAGCAAACATATCGCGATGAAAACGGCTATCCTCTTCAAGCCTTACACCTCTTCAAAAAGAAAATGGGACAAGGGCATAATCTGCCTTATCCCATTTTATCACAAATCTTTGAATCTTGCAAGTATAATCGCAAATAATTATCTTTCGGCGAGGGGTTTATATTCCCGCTTTTTTGTGACCGCCTTGTAAGCGGGCCTGATTATCCTCTTTCCGTTGAGGAATTCCTCGATTCGGTGCGCCGACCAGCCCGCAATTCTTGCCACCGCGAACATCGGCGTGCAAAGCTCATCGGGGAACCCGAGCATACGATAGCACATACCCGAGTACATATCCACGTTTGCGCAGAGGGTCTTTTCGTTCCCCGTGACCTCGGTGAAAAGCTCCTGAGTGTTCCGCTCGACAGCTTCCAAAAGCGCTATCTCCGCCTCGAATTCCGTACCCTTCGCGAGCTTTTTGGCCTCGCGCTTTAAGATAACCGCCCTCGGGTCCGAGAGCGTATAAACCGCGTGTCCCATTCCGTATATCTTCCCCGAGAGGTCTCCCGCCTCTTTCCGAAGAATTTTCCTGATCATATCCCTGATCTCGCCCTCGTCGTTCCAGTTTCTGATGTTCGCCTTGAGGTAGTCAAGCTGTTCAAGAATCTTCTGGTTCGCCCCGCCGTGAAGAGGGCCTTTAAGAGCGCCAATCGCGGCCGAATATGCCGAATACGGGTCTGTCCCCGACGAGGTCAGAACTCGGCAGGCAAATGCCGAGTTGTTACCGCCGCCGTGCTCAGCGTGAAGCGTCAGCATCAGGTCGAGCAGCTGCGCCTCTTCAAAGGTATAGTTCCTGTCAAACCTCAGCAGCGACAAAACCGTCTCTGCGGTCGATTCCTCGGGCCTGACCTGATGAAGATACATGGTTTTGCCCTCGAAGAATCTCCTTGTTGCCTGATAAGCCCCCGCAACTATCACGGGCAGCTTTGAAATTATCGAAATGGCGGTCAGAAGCTCATCTTCGGGGGTCTTTGTCTCGGGAAAATCGTCGTAAGAATAGAGCGCAAGAATAGACCTCGCGATTTTATTCATGATATTTCTTGACGGCGCTTTGAGAATCATGTCCTCAAAGAAACCGTCGGGCAGATCGCGGTTATAGGCGATGACCTTTGAGAACCTGCCGAGTTCGTCTGCGGTCGGCAGCTGACCCATCAAAAGAAGATAGACTATCTCCTCGAATTCAAAGCGTTCCTCCGCGCCGATCGAGGCGACAAGGTCGTTGATGCTGTATCCGCGATAATAAAGCTCGCCCTCGATATTTTGTTTTTCGCCCTCGTTCATAACATAGCCGTGAACGTTGCATATGTTGGTAATTCCCGCGACGACGCCTGTACCGTCGGCGTTGCGAAGCCCGCGCTTCACGCCGTATTTGGTGTAATATTTCGGGTCGATCCTGTTGTTTTTGAGAATCGTCTCGCCAAGGGCGATGCGGTCTCTTTCGTCAATGTTAAGCCTCATAGGGTTCCTTTCTCAAAAAAGCTGTCTTATAAAGGTGATGAAATAATTTTACCACATAAAAGCAGCGATGTCAACCGCGAATGAATAAATAAAAAGCAAAAAATTCATTTTCGGCAGATTTTACAGTAACCTCGGCGCGCCGCAGGCTCACTTTTGCAGGATTTTTGTAAAAATGTGCATTTTAAGGGAACAGTGGGACATAAATTCATCTCTCAGAAAAAAGGTATACCCGCGACCTTGCTCCCGCAAGCTCGGGGTATGCTGTCTTTACCGCTCCGCACATGCAGAGACGCGCTAACATATTTATAATAAACCCAAACAAATTCACTCATTATATAAAGGCATGTGCTCCGCTCTCACCCCACCCCCAGCCCCCTCCCCCGTTTAACAAACTTAAAGACGTGCGTATGGGTTTTAATCAATTTTACCTACGAATCGGTAAAATATCTCTATTTCTTGAGTTCTGGTGCCGTCGGAATCTTTGACTGCCTCATGAATAACAATTTTTTCAATCAGTGTGTTAAGCATCTCTGCAGTAAGCTCCGTGGGGTCGGAATACTGCTTGATTAAGGCAATCCACTTTTCAGCATCGGCAGTGGTTTGCTTTTCTGTCGCAAGTTCGGACTTGAGCTTATCAATCTTTTCAACCAATTCTTGCTGCTCTGCCTGATACTTCTGCGACAACATTTTAAAGTTATATTCTGTAATGCGCCCGTTCGACCAGTCCTCATAATGCTGTATATAGACGAAAGGTTACCAAAGGTGAAGAACTCAACCGCCACCCAAATATGAAAATGACCCTCATATTTGTCCATATGATGTTTTACAAACGGAGCATTCTTTTGATGATCACACTCTTTTTTGAAACAATCTATTACAGCGGCATGAATAGATCCGCCGTCTTTGGTCTTTTTATCTGTGAACAGAGTGCTATCAATATATCCCTCCGCCCCATATTTCAAAGCAAGATAATTCGAAATTTGAGCGCGCAGCTGTATTTCGAGTTGCTCAATTACACGGACAAGTATATTTCGAAAAATACTGTCAAACTCGTAAAGACTATAAATATGCTCAAGCGAAATCCCGTCACAGTATCTCTCTTTATCATTTTTCTTTTTCAGGCCGAGACCATATGCGCTGAGGCGATAATAGTTGACTCTTTTTAGTATCTTGAGGGCTGCGGAGGCGTCTGATATTGTCAGATTATGCACGTTTTTCAACCTGTCAATTTGCTCCTGATATGTCAAAGCCGGCTTTAACTGTGGCATGATCTCCCTCCGTATGTAGAAAAAGTCCCACCGTGGTCCGCAGTGCGTTTCCGCCTTATGCGTGGTGGGCTCTGTCAATATCTATTATATACAGAAGACGGGGAAAAGTCAATAGTTTTACTGAAAAAATTACTTACCTATCAGCAGGGGTGGTTTTTGGGTATGTATATTGATGTGTACTACATGTTGTTTGTTCAGATTTACATGGGGTTGTGAGAATTGGAATTAACATTTCAGAGTGAAGCTTTTTAATGACTCTGAATTATCGGTCATAAAATTAAATGAAGCGATTTGAATCGGTCGGTATAGTATTTTACGAATGTGTTCATACCAAGTGAAGCAAATATGTTAAATTGTGCTGATAGTGAGACCTTGAAATGTGAAAATGTAAATTTTCTGTTAATTTTTTAGAAAAGTTGTACGAAAACGTGCAACTTTTCTTACTTTTGGGGGTATTAGTTAAGGGGCTGAAAATATATGCTGCCAAAAGATGGGCATAATAACATAATCCAAGCAGTATTTTATAATAGCATACGAGGCTATTATGCGATACTGAAGTTTACTGCCTAGAAAATCTGATAGGCCCCTTAGCCAACCAAGGAGAGAGACTAATGACTAAAGATAAGAATCCGTCAATTTGCAGCAATTATTGCCTTGCTTAGGCAGTATATATCTTGATTATTCAGTGCAATTCAAAATTAGTTTTTCACAGTTTTATTATGAATAGTTATTGAAAAAATTTTATTGTCAGAGCAGATTTTTATCCGAACGGGGAGATTTTATCTTTGGGTATAACTGACAGTCATGGAGATACTGCTTTTATGCAAAAATCAAAAGAAGTCTTTATCGGCGGAAACCATACGAAATGTTTTGAATGTGTAACGAAGATGGACCAATTCTTCTTGAAGTTTAAAAATGGCAAATGGTATTTAGACAACATAAAGGAATGAATGTGTCACGCAAACCTCTTGAAAAAGCGCAGATATATAATATAATATTATATTTATGAGTAAATTTCGAGGAGAATGCGAATATGAGTCTTTCTGTAATTCATTTTTGTCAGATATACATATCAAAGGGAGTACAGATACATTCAATTTGTGCTTCCTAAAAAAGCTTTTGGATGCATCGTTGCTTTAAACGGCACACTTTCAAACTTGGGTACTGACAATTTTACATTCATGAAGTGCCCTATGTTTATGACTGTTGATGAATGAAAGATAATTAAACCCCGATCAATTAGGTCTCGATCGGCGTATTATATGTTGCTGAACATATGCAGAATGTAGCAACTTGTCATAAACTATTTAATCATATCGACAACATTTATAGGCTTCGACAAAATAATCGTTCCATCAGGAGTCTTACCCGTTTTGAAAGCGGTATACCAATAATCGTAAACCTGTTTTCCTCCGAATATCGTTGACGCCATTGTTCTGTCTTTCCACAGTGGCAGATCTCTCAGATTGCGTACAAAAGAGCGGATATTCGTCCAAAGCTGATCCGGGAATTTGATTTGGAACAGGTTTTGGTCATCATATAATTCTCCCGTAAGGCTGAAAAAGTTATTGATAAGCCGCTCAATATACTGAACCCAGTTATACATGATTTCTTCTTTAAAGATTCGGTATGCTGTCAAATGATCGTCGGAAATATCTTTATCCTTTCCCTCCGTGACTTTATTTTCAATCCGATAAGTGCCTATTTCAGTGCTGAATCTGCCGATCAATAATTCTTCAGCCAAAATGTTGCACAACTGGATCAGCTGCTCTTTTTCGAGTATTCTCGGATTAAGCCCCTCGTCGGCTCTGTAATCAAGCGGTGTAGTCAGGATTGTTTTGGCATTTATAAAGCGAGACAGCAAGGTCTTTTCAAATGTTGAATATGACAAAGGAAGCTCGGAGCCTCTCCCTTCGAAATTGATATATGACTGCAGCTTGTTGTCGGCATTTTTTGTGATAAGATTTTTCTGACTGTTAATTATGTATGTGCGGATATTGCCTCTCTCGCCTTTAAAATGATCTACTAAATTAGTCTCGGAAAAGCTGAAATCGTTTTCGGAAAGATCATGATCCTGCTGATATTTCTTGATCCTTTCGGCGTAAAGAGTATCATGCAGCTGCCGCACAATCGATTTATCAAACGCAATCTGTTTCAGCTTGCTTCCCGCCGTCGTATTTGTCTCGATCATTCGGTCAACATCAGTATCAATAAACAGCCTTACCAGCAGTTTTCTTGTCCCCAACATAATTTGCGCTACCGCTTTGTGTTGACCGTCAAATATCTTTATTTTATTGCTGTCAAGCCTCGCGAGGCTGATATGTAACTGCGGATTCCCTTTGTGAAATTCCTTGATCAACAATCCTATGGAGCTGTTTATACCCCTCGGGTTGATAATTTCATCATGATAAAGGTACTGAAGCGGCACTTGAATAAAGGCGGTTTGTTCGTTTGACAGCGTGTCCGTGAAAATTTCTGCTGTTCTTATAGTGTTGTCGCCGATTTGAGAGAATGCATATACAAGTTTCCCGTCCTCTACCTTATAAGAAAAATCAAATTGCGAGCCGCCGTTTTCGGCCAAAACATGTTTTAAAGACGGCGTTTCGTGCTTATCTTCCGCAGCTTTTAATATTTTTGACAGCCTTGCCATCGCACGCGCCACTTCAAGATCAGCGTCCTGCTTTGACTTGTTGCAATTTTCATGAGCAAGGGCAAAATTGGTCTCATCGTCTTTTCCACCATTAACCAAAGGCTTAATGTGGTCAATATTTGTCGGGTGCAGATCTAAGTCTATCTCTTCGCAACAGATAAAGCATTTATGATTTTGAATCTTCCACAAATTCTCCGTTAAATTTTTGTATTCTTCAGATGTGAGTCCGTCTAAGTATTTTGAGCTTCCCACTGTTGTCCCTCCGCTGTCTATAATTATTTTTGCCAAAACAATTCGATTTTCCCAAGAAAAAAGTTGATTAGGTTTACAAGATAAATCCTATTTCGACAATTATATTGTAGCATGACATGGAAGAAATGTCAACTTTCAGAGCCAAATTAAATAAACTATTATGGTTACTTCGATGTAAATTTACTATAGCTTATGATTATTAGAGAGAAAATGACCTTTTTGCACTTTTATGTACCTCCCACTCTCCCCGCAATCCTCCATCACCGCCCCGCACACCCTCTCCCATACTGTCAATAATGTCAGCGAGCGATGGCAAAATGAGCAGGCACTTTACTTTTGCAAAGATAATAATATTGACTTTTTCTGAATTTGTGTTATAATAATAAATATAATATGTTTAGACCTGCAAAGCAGGGATCGCAGAGTTATCTTGTGTTAAGTTTATGGCTCATAGTCCGTTTTCTTATTTGTTTTATATGTAAAATCATTACATTGCTTTGCGCAAGTGACAAGGAGGAACAGCCTATGAAAAATAATCTGAAAAAAATAATTTCCACTTTCGTAATCACTTTCTTTAATCTGATATGGACTGTGGGCATCAATATTTTGACTGGTGCTCTGCTGGTCTAAGCGTATTATAAAGACAAATAACCCGACCTACATATTCCTAAAACGATCGGTTTAGTTAATAACTAAGCTCAAAGCTGCGAATAAAGGAAGGTATGCGATATACATTGGCTGAGAACAAATAAAGTAGATGCGGAAAGTAAATATGAGGTATGATAAAAGGAAGCCCTCCTTGAAGGCTTCCTTGTTATTATTTATAAATGAGAAAATCTTCGTTCCAGATACAGTCACCCTCTATATCTACCCTTCCCTCTCCGTATTTATCGCAAAAACTACACCGCTCATCGGATAGATCCACTTATCCTGAATATTGAATTCAAAGGAATCGATGTTGTTGGTAGCGTTTTCAAGCGAGCTGTCCTCGCAGTCGTTGAGGAAGGAAAACGCCTTTACTTCCATCTCGGTCTCGGGGTAGGAGAGCTCAATAACAGGCGAATATGTCGGCTCTGAGATCGACACCATGAAGTCGCTTATTCCGCGCCGCTGCGGCATCGAGAAGCTGATGTCGACATCATGGACCTTTTCGGCTTCGTCGTGCTCCGAGAAATAATTTACGGTTATGATATTCTCGCCGAAGCTGAAATCTTCAAGGCGGCACATCTTGCCGTCGATATAAATCGAGAGATGAAGCTCTTTTTCGATGAAATTCTTCTGCTCTCCCTCAGACATATCGAGAAGCTTTCTGAGCTCGGGCTCGTTTATCGCGAAGTTTTCTTGGAATATGTAAGTCCTGTTTCTGAGGGCGTCGTCGAGCGCGTTGGCGTTCATAATAAACGCGACGCTGAACCTTTGAGGCAAAGAGCTGTCGACGGCATAATGTTTTCTGTATCTGAGGCTTTCGTAGATCCTGTAATAGCTCTCATCGCTGAACAGATCGCTTTTCGGGCTGCTGCGCAGGGTTATTTTATATCTGAACACCGTCCTGCGGTTATATTTTCCCGTGATGTAGGGCTCCATCACCGCATAGACCATGTCATATGATTCCTCGCCGACGAGGTGTTTGACGGTGTTCTTGACAAAGCGTATCTTGTCGTCGTCTTTGAAAGCGCCTATCGCCTCGGACTCGCCCAAAAGGGTTTGGGTGATTTTTTCACTGATGTCGTTTGCGATGTTGTCTCTTGTCAGATATTCCAGCCCGAAGTCGAATATCAGCAGCGGAGGAATTATTCCGATCATATTTGATACGATGTCGTCGATGATGCTTTCACCGTCTGCGCCCCAGAAATGAAGCTTTATGACGAACAGCAGCGCCCATATCAGAAGCGTTATCGCAAAAAGCATAAAGGTTTTTACCTTCATATCATGCTTGTTTTTACGGTTCATTTTAATGCCTCCCCTGTAATTCCTCGGTAGATCGACGGCTTGTGAGTGTAATATCCCCAGAAGCTGTCGCCGTAGTCATAGTGCCACCATTCGAGCGGATAGTTAGTGAACCCCGCTTCGGTCATCGCCCGATATAAGAGACGTCGGTTGTCCCTGATTTCCGAGTTGCCGAGCTCTTCAAAATGATGGGTCAGGGATTTTTCGGTGAAATCATCGAACCCCGTTCCCATGTCAAGCTCTTTTTGACTTTGAATTTCGATGATAGTGAGGTCTATTGCGCCGCCCGAATTGTGCACCGACGGGCGCTCGGGGTTTAAAGAGGGGAGCGAGACGAATTTTTTTGTCTCGGCGGTGAGCCGCTCCTCGCACCAATCGGGGTTATCAGCCCTGAGAGAATCATAAAACCGCCTAAACAGCGCCGTCTGAACCTCTATCGGCCGCCACGCGTCAAAGACTTTGAAGGTCAACCCTTTCGGCAGGCGCTCAAGCGCATCTTCGAGGAGAATCACTGCGGATTTTCTCAGCAGGCAGCTGCTGACCGCCCCCGAGACCCCCTCGAGAAAATACTGCGGAGAGACCGTTATCCTGTCGCCGAAATATTCCGAAAGCGATATCATCGGTTCGTCGATGAACTCATAAGCCGCACATTCCCGCGGCAGCTCCCTTTTCGGTATATACATAACATCACCCTGTAAGTTTAATCAAGGCTATTATATCATACGGCAGAGGAAAATTCAAGCAGGGAGAGGCGCGTCTTGCGCCAAATGTGGCCGAATCGGCCACATCAGAAGTCAGAAGTTAGAAATCAGATTGTCAGAATTTCAAGGTGCCGCCTGCGGCGACGGTTTCAAATGTTGAAGATAATGTGTGCGGAATGGGCACTCCCTCTCACACCATTTTCTTGACAATTTTTCAAAAGATGAGTATAATATATTAAAAAATTCAGGAGGTACCTTATGGAAGTTTTGGACGCCATTCGTAAAAGATATTCGGTCAGGGGATATACCGACGAAAAGCTGACCCAAAAGGAAATCGAGGCGCTTTTAACAGCAGGTCTTCAGGCGCCGACAGCGACCAACAGGCAGGATATCCATTTTACCGTTCTTGACGGTTCAAGTCAGGTCGTTCAGGAGATCGAAGCCGAGAAAAACGGCGGCAAGACCGCGCCGATAAACTTTTATTACAACGCGCCGACGGTAATAATTCTCAGTGCGGAAGAGGGCTTCGGCTGGTCTGAGGTCGACGCGGGAATAGCGGTTGAGAATATCTCCCTTGCGGCAGAGGGAATGGGCCTCGGAAGCCTTATAATCGGCTGCATCAAGGGCGCGCTCAACGGCCCTAAAAAAGATTATTTCGCCGAAAAGCTGGCTTTCCCGAAGGGCTATGAATTTAAGATTGCGATAGCCGTAGGGCACAAAGACGCAGTAAAAGAACCGCATAGCTACAGCTTTGAAAAAAGCGTAAGCATTATTTGAAAAAGTTCCCCCGCGGGCTTGGCCGTGGCGGGGGAACTTAATATGCATATATTTAGAGCCTCAATTGTTGGTAGAGTTATTTAAAAAATCACATAGCACATCAAGTGTGCTCAGGCTGAATATTTTTAGCTAATTAGCCACTTTCGCTCTCGAGAATTTAGCCCAGCTCAGCGCCTGCCCGCAGCGGTCGCAATATGATTGGTATTCTCGCTCCATAGTTATATGGCACCTCGGGCAAATCGGATAGAAAGATGCCTCAGTGACGCCGCCAAATCGCATTATAGACACCACCCTCATCGGAGCTCTGTAGGAAATTGCCTCTTTCGGGTCAATATGTCGGCGACGCTTAGCCATTTTCGCCGTCACCGTCCCAAAGTGAGATGATTTTAAGCAGCAGCTCTGCGAATCTCTTTCTTTTTTCAGATGGCAGGTCAGACAAAAGTGAAAGAATTTCTATCATCTTCATAAAGGCGCCGAGCTGTTCCTCCTTGAAATCTCCCAAAAGCAAAAAATATGGGTTAACGTTCAATTTTTGAGCTATATGTTCAATAGTAGTCAAATTTGGGTTCCCTGAACCTGCAAGATATTCTTGTAAAGCAGATCGTGAAATTTCCAACTCCTCTGAGAATTCGGTCATAGATTTTTGATGTTCAGATTTTATTATGTTAAGTACGGCCGCTAAATTTTTATTTAAATTCACAAAATTCGCCCTTCTCTATCATACTTGAAAATTATGCAGAGTGGCGAACCGTTTTAATAAAAATTTGTACCGTTTTAGCGGCACGGAGCAGCTCTTTAGGAAAAGCTGAACGGTTTTTACTTTTTCAAAAAGCTAATAGATATTTAGGCTTTGCGTCGCAGTTTGCGCAATAATAAAATCGGAAAATTAGTGGCATGGGCACTGATTAAATATGTTTTCACAAATATTTTAAAATGCTTCTGAACCGTAAGTTCGGGAGCATTTTTGAGATAAGAAAATTATTCAACCAAAGATGATTTCTCATAATAATATCGTTCTATTTGCATTAACGATTTAATGCAGTATAACGCAGCGGATATGAAAAAGTAAGCCGGAATTATAAACAAATTTCTTAGCTTGCATTTAGCATAAATATACAAAGCGTATCACAATAGGCTTAAACCTATTAGCGTAATGGAATATCATCTGAAATTTTCTATTCATTTGATGATTAGGGCAACACCGCACAAAAAAGTATTCCAAAATGAGTATAAATGTGCTATAATATGTGTATGAACAAACAAATA
>CANQWC010000031.1 GCA_947627455.1 uncultured Clostridia bacterium
CTTCATTCTACCAGAAGTGCGGGGACATGTCTATATTTTTGTCCTTTTTCTTTTTGCGAAAGATATTGTACCTTATCGAATTGTGCGGTGGAGGCTTAAGTTCATCGGCGTCATAATTTACAGATAAAATAAAAACAAACATCAGCACAAGCAAAATCAGTGCTGACAAAAATGATGAAATCGCAGTCTTTTTAGGCTCTGTATGCAGAGATACGCGATTTTTCATTATATTATCACCCATCTTCACCTGTGCTGTCGTTATTCTTCTTTGCTTTTGACTTTTCACTGATTATAATGTGTTTTATAAGAGCGCAATTCATCGAAAGACATATGATTTCTGCGGCAATAACCGCTGTCGGAATAACTGCAATTTCTATCCCGAATGCGCTCTTCGGAATATATATTTCCGAGAATTTAAATTTCAGAAGCAGCGCCGCTGGATAAAAAATGCCAAAGCAAAGCAGCTCGCAAATAAAGGATTTTGTATAATATGGTTTTACGTTCAATCCCTTCGGAATACAGTACTTTGTAAAATATCCCTTTTCTCCGCCGCGCTTTGACATTATGATGTTAAAAGCGATTATCAACACGCAAGACAGCGCTGCGCCTATCCATATAATCAATGAGTTCACTTTCTTATCAAGGCTGTTCTCACGGATGCGAAAATCCGTAATTTCATTCGCATAGCCTGATTCCATAATGGCGTTGTAATGGATCTGATATTGCTCGTCGCTGTCAAATTGGCTGCGGTCCTTCAATCTGCCCAACGGTCTGTAATCCTTGGTCAGATATGCCAAACAAGTATTATAATCACTTGCAGAAATATACATTCCTGAATAACCGCTGTTACGGGACTTCAAAGCAATGGCGTCTTTGAGTTCGGAACTGATTGGCGCGAATATTGCGCCGTTTTCATAAATACTGTTTGTTTCGTAAATTGCATATATTCTGTACTCGGCAGTATTATCGCCTATAGTGAAAGATACCGTATCCCCTATATCCGTTGATGTGTCCTTGCAAAACTGCCAGTCTGCAAGTATGGGATTGTCAAAATCGGTATCAGACTTTTTAATAAGGCGTCCCTCGTTATACATGGTAATATCGGCGTTTTCAAGGTTATCGCTGAGAAGAACCGTAGTTGTGCGCGATTTCCCTCCCGCGTTCACCGAAGTCTTTGTCAGAAAATACGGGAACACCTTGTCAATGCCGTTACTGCCGGGCAACTCGCTCACTTGCTCAAATGACGGCTCGGGAACTATAAAATCTATGTCCGAATTTTTATATATGCTCTGCGAATTGTAATACTCTGCCGTCTGAGAAACGAAAGGAAACACAAATAAAAGTCCCGACATCAAGGCAGTAACGGCGCTCATGACTATTGATAAAACGGCTCTGTGTCTGATCCAATAGCCTGTCATTATTCTTCCTCCGCAATATTTTCGGTTTTCTCTACAAATATAAGGGTACTCTGCATATCATAGGACGGATCGATATTATCGTCAAATACCAGCGTCATCGGAACTTCGCCAGTTGCGTTCGGGACAAACTGAATAACGCACTCCTGCTCTGCGGCCTCTTTAGCTGCATTTGCTGTGAATTCATATGTAGTGACATTATTAACAGCGTCAAAGTTAGGCGTGATAATCTGACCGTCCATGTACTTGGCGTCAACATTATCTATGCTCGGAATAGTCAGGACAACCTTGACCTGAGAAATTTTCCATTTGTTTGATGTCACCTTGAATTTTACCTTCATATATACTGTATCGCCGATTGCGTACTCTTTAGTGCCGTCGCCGTAACTATGCCCCTTGTCGGCGCTGTAGAAAAAAGCCGCATCGGCCGAATAAGCGGTTTCGTTGAAAAATATCAACCATACCGCTATAATAGCCGCAGATATAAGAACTACAGCAAGAAACATTGCAATAATTGTTTTGACACTTTTCATTTTTTATCTCTCCTTGTTTATTATTTGAAGTCAACGGTATTTAAAGGATAATATCCTGCAAGCCGACTGCCACCTCTCCGTCAGATGAAAAGACAACAGCTAAACCATGCTCCAAGTCATAGCGATATTTGCACATAAGAGCGATTCGCGGATTTTCTTTATCACGCTTTACAAATAAGCATTCAGGTTTTATATAGCTGAAAATATTGTCCTTTTTATTGTTTTCATCATCGCTCATGACTTGTTCTTTGCAGTAATTCTCTACTGCGCTTTTTGACTGTTCGATCCACTCTGTATGAGTTCTGAATTGCTTTAAAGCCTGGATTTGCGCCTCGGTTATCTCCTCGCCTTCGTAGCAGTCATACTCTACAGGAAGCGTAAATAATCTTCCCCAGATTGTTATTTCTAAAAACTCAATCAAAATCAGGCTCTCCTTTCTCTCCAATCATCTTTAAACATTCGCTTCTTCCTCCAAGGTGTCTGAAACCAGCGTTTATTTCTTGCGGAACCAGCTGCATTGATTCCATGTTATTCATTTCGTGCCAAGTAAGTTTATACTCTGAACGATAGTTCTTAATTTCTCCAGCCGTCCAGTTTTTTCCTTCAAATTTAATTTTTGTCCAATATTCAGCCAATGCTTGATCTGCCTTTTCAAAATTGCCGACTATTCCATACTTTTTTATAGAATACCTATCCTTTGTCATTTTTATATTAACTTCCGCCTTGGCATATGGTGAGAAATCCGGAACGCCATTTTTGTATGTCACTCTTGTGCCTTGTTTAACCTCACAGGTTTCTTTTCCAATTTTAATCTCTTTTGATTTATCGAAAATGTAATCTGACTCTCCTCTTTCGCCAGACCAATGACCATACTCATCATTCGGTGTTTTATCAATTCTGTCTTTATATGTGCTATATGGCGTACCGTGCTTATGATATTTTACATATCCGTCTACGCCCCCATAAACCGTGCCGACAACCGCTCCCCACATATATCCGTCGGACGCGTTTTCTATAGCTTTTTCCGCTGCCGAAACGCCGACCTTGGCCCAGTCAACATTATTCCAATCAATTTCGGATATGTCCGTTGCTGTGTAAGCTTTTACCGCATTATATCCCGCATAGACAGTACCTGACGCGGCAGCCAGCAGTGAAATACCGGCAAGAACAAGCTTCGCTCCGGCAGCTGCCGTAACGGTAGTGACCCCTCCGGTCGGTATTGCTGACACTAATGATACAGCCGTCATTATAAGTCCGACTGTAGCTGCAGCAAAACCGACAACCGCTGACAGTATTCCCGCATTGTCTATTTCGTTTGCCGCCCCGGTTAATCCTCCGAACAAAGAGCCTATAGCCGCACCGTTTTTTGCAAACTCAAGAGATTTATCTGCGGCAGCAGCAACCACGCTTGCAATAGGTTGGGGAAGCCCTGCTTTGCTTAAAACCACCACTGTAACAATTACGCCTGTGCCAACTGCAATTTTAGCGAGCACTGATTTTAAATCAAGACCTTCTCCAAAAAGCTCTGCCGTCTGGCTGTTCTCTGCAAATTCCTCTATATGACCCTGCGGAACATATATGGTTTTACAGCAAAGCACTTCGATGATCGTTTCTTCTTCAAGCAGGAGTTCTGAAATCTTGTTTTCTGCGAGCACTATTTCCTGCAAATATATCTCCGAAGTAATAAATTCCGTCAATTCTTCTTCGGTTATAATATTCTCGGTTTCAATATGCTCTGTAACAGTCTGATTATCGGCATCGGAAATAACGGAAATCGGCGGTGCAGCAGAGCAGCCTACGATCATGAACATAATAGCCGCAATCAAGATCAGAGATATTATCCTGCAAATCGGACTTCGTCTTATTATCATTTTATCCCCCTTTGTCGAATAATCAAAATCTGCCATATGACAAATTACAATTATTCAGAATATATTATATCAAATTTCAGCAAAAAGTCAATCTGTTTTGGAAAATTTATGCAAGAGAACATCTCGATCGTTTATAATAAAAGCAAAAATAGCAGACAGGGGAATAATATCATTACTGCTTTTGAAATTTGCTTAGATATTAAAGCGACACTTTAGAAAATGCAGTCGCTATCGCAACTGCATGAGATTATAATGAATGTGAATTCCATTCGGAACTTCTTTTAATTAGTCAAAGCATATGAAATTGCCATTGGTCATGTTTTATGTGTAAGGTAAGCGTGGGAATGGGCTGCGGGTCTTTAAGTATGGGGAACACCTCCGCCCAATTTGCCCTTTAGCCCTCCCCCTTCCCTTCCCCTCAAAAACCTGCTATAATAATATCAAAATTACCACGGAGGCTCTTATGAAAAATCTTAAAACAGCCCTTATTCAGCATGGCACTGTCGCGCCCGATATAGAGCGAAATACTGCAACCGCCGAAAAACTGATTCGGGAAGCCGCCGAAAACGGTGCGGATTTGGTATTGTTTCCCGAGTGCTTTCTTACTGCATACGCAGCGCCGGATATTTGTGAAAAATTGCTGCCGATTCGCGATATTGAAACTGACCCTCAATTTATAAAATGGTGCGAAAATGCTCTGACCGAAGATGAAGAACATTTTGTTCGGATAACAAATCTTGCCGCCGAGCTGAACATCGGCGTTGTAATAACGGGTTTTTCCAAGGGCAAGCGGTATCCTCAGAATACGGCATGGATAATCGACAGAGACGGAAAAGTGATTTTGAAGTATTCAAAGGTGCACACCTGCGATTTCGATTGGGAAAGATATCTGGAATCGGGAGATTCTTTTCCCGTGTGCAGGTTTGACGGCATCACAATGGGTTGTATGATCTGTTACGACAGGGAATATCCCGAGAGCGCCCGAGAGCTTATGCTGAACGGCGCAGAGCTTATCATGCACCCAAACTGCTGCGGAGACATGCCGCCGAGGCTTAAAGAACTCTCCGTTCGGGCGATGGAAAACATGGTCGGCATAGCGATGGCGAATCCCCCGTCAAAGGGTATGGGTAACTCCTGCGCATTCAGTCCTATGGTATGGACAAAGGAAGGCTTTGATAACACCGTTTTCGTGGGAAGCGAGCTTGATGAAACGATATATTATGTTGAGTTTGATATCGATGAAATCAGGGCATACAGAGAAAGAGAGGATTTGGGAAAATACCGAAAACCAAAAGCATACAAAAAGCTTGTGTGAAGCAGGGCTGCGGCCGCCTCACCCACAAAAAGAAAAGCTCCCTGCGGAGCTTTTCTTAATGCTGTTTTATCCCTTGTTCAGGCCTGCCTTTTTGATGATCGCAGCGTAGTCTTTATACGCGATATTCGCGTCGAGGCGAGAGGGAATCAGCCCGCCCTTGGGGTACACGCCCTTAAGTCTGAGGCTGCTCGTGTGCTGCCAGATTCCGAGGATATCGCGCTTGTAAAGCTCTTTGCGCCGTGCTTCGTCGGCATAGCAAGCGAGCCAGACATCGAAGTGGCTGAGCCTGTCCATGTTGAGATAATTCTTCGCCCAATCGGCGCTGCAATAGAGCATCGTGTAATACCCCGCGGCCTCGACGTCGCGCATAAACGCGAGGGCGATGTCTGTTCTCTGCTTTGTCGTGAGCTTCTTGAGGCTCTTGTCCTCGATGTCGAGCGCGACGGGGTAATCAAGCTTTTTCCCGCGAATCCAATTGAGGAAGCTCTGAGCCTCGCGTTTTGCCTCGGCAACCGTTTTGGCGTATGTGTAATGATACGCGCCGATGTGAAGTCCTGCGGCCTTTGCGGCTGCGTAGTGGCTCTCGAACGCCCTGTCTTTTTGCTTGTGATGCATTCCGTAGCCCGCCCTGAGCATGACAAAATCATAGCCGTGAGCCTTAAGCTTAACAAAATCGACCTTCGTGCGCCCGTCCAAGTGCGCCTGATGCTTCGAGAGGTCTATGCCCTTGATCTGAACCGCCATTTTAAGCGCCTCCTTTTTCCGTAATCTGTTTAACCGTTTGAATTACTTTGTCATAGCCGACCATCGCGCCGACGGCGGCCGCAAGCCCCATCAGGAGCATACAAATTATATTCGCCGCGCTGAAAGCTATTCCCGCGATGACATAATACACCGCCGTTCCGCCGACCCCGACAATCGCCGAGACGATCACCGCGACGGCGTTTGACGAATAGCTCGCGCCGAGGCTGTCGAGCAGCTTTTTCAGCGCCTGAACCGTCAGCCCGACGATCAGCGAAAACACCGACAGTAAAATCATGAATGTCTGAGCTGTCAAAAAATTAACCTCCTATGCTTTTTATTTGTGCGCCTTTTTGTTAAGGTGCTTTTCAATTGCCTCGATGGCCTTTGTCACGGGCCCGTCGCAGCCCTGCTCGGAGAGCCCCTTTAAACATGCGAGCACGCCGTATGTAAGAAGCGACTGCTCCTCTTTGATGTCGGCGATGTCGCGGTCCTGCTTATTCTGCTTGAGGTACCATCGGTAGGCCGCGAAGATCGCGCCGAATATCACGACCACCGCCGAAAACACCGACGCCGCCGCGATAACTGTTTGGGTGATTTCGGTCATTTTTCGGCCTCACGGGCGCTTAAAGCGGCGCATGCATCGCCCGTATAATTTTTCTTTTTCAACGCTTATTTCCTTTCGTTTCGTGATTTGAAAGGCAGCGCCGCGAATTTTTCGCCAAACAGGTTTCATGAACTTTCAGCACTTTCCGCACTTTCCTGATTTTGCCATCTTCCGACTTCTGATTTCTGAAATCTGTTCGCCGCAGCGCATGCCTTTCACTAATACTCCCGAAAACGCCAAAAGTTGCACGCAAACGTGCAACCTCGGGAAAAATTTTTCAGAAATCGGCCTCGGAGTACAAAAAAACGGACAGAAACCCATACGGTTTGCCCCCGATAGTAAGCTTAACCGCCTGCTATTGGGGGCTTTTCAATAAGCTGATGAACCGTCACTCGCCCTTTGGCGCTTCGCTGTCGGAAAGCGGCTGCTCGGGGGCGATAACTTCGCCGTCGGCGGGCTTGGGCTGAGCGGCGGGCTCGTTCGGGGTCTCGCCGTTCATAAGCTGAACAAACTGCTCGCCGTTGATCTTCTCATGCTCTATGAGATACTCGGCAACGCGGGTGAGCTGTTCCTTGTGCTCCGAGAGAATCTCCTGAGCGCGGTCGTAAGCCGAGTGGATTATTGCGCGCATCTCCGAATCGATCTCAGAGGCGATGACCTCGGAATAGGTCTTTGAGGAGTTATAATCGCGGCCGAGGAATACCTCGTTGTCGTCGTGGCCGTATACCACCGGGCCGAGCTTGTCGGAGAAGCCGTAGCGCGTAACCATTTTTCTTGCGGTGTCGGTCGCGCGCTCGATGTCGTTTGAAGCACCTGTCGAGATATCGTCAAGAATGAGCTTTTCGGCTGCGCGGCCGCCGAGCAGAACGACAATTTCCTCGTTCATCTCGGTCTTTGAGACGTAAGACTTGTCATGCTCGGGAAGAGCCATCGTATAGCCGCCCGCCATTCCGCGGGGAATAATCGAGACCTCAGATACCTTATCCTGGGTCGGGCAGTAGAAGTGGCATACCGCGTGGCCCGCCTCGTGATAGGCCGTGAGGCGCTTTTCCTCGGGAAGTATAACCCTTGATTTCTTCTCGGGGCCCGCGATGACCTTTATCGCGGCGTCGCTGAGGTCTTGGGCGGTGATCGCCTTTCTTCCCCTCTTGACGGCAAGAAGCGCCGCCTCGTTGATGAGGTTTGCAAGATCAGCGCCCGTGAAGCCCGGGGTAGATGCGGCGACGGTTTTAAGGTCGACATCGGGAGCGAGAGGCTTATTCTTTGAATGGACCTTGAGGATAGCCTCGCGGCCCTTTATGTCGGGATAGTTTACATAGACCTGCCTGTCGAAGCGGCCCGGGCGAAGAAGAGCGGGGTCAAGAACATCGCGGCGGTTGGTCGCGGCCATGACTATTACCGACTCGTTGATCTCGAAGCCGTCCATCTCGACAAGAAGCTGGTTAAGGGTCTGCTCGCGTTCATCGTGGCCGCCGCCGAGGCCCGCGCCTCTGCGTCTGCCGACAGCGTCGATCTCATCGATGAAGATTATCGACGGGGCTGATTTTTTCGCCTGATCGAACAGGTCGCGAACCCTCGCAGCGCCTACGCCGACGTAAAGCTCAAGAAAATCAGAGCCCGAGATCGAGAAGAACGGAACCCCCGCCTCGCCCGCAACGGCCTTTGCAAGCAAGGTTTTGCCGTTACCGGGAGGGCCCACAAGAAGCACGCCCTTGGGTATCTTTGCGCCGATGTCCTGATATTTCTTCGGGTCTTTGAGAAGCTCGACTATCTCCTGAAGCTCGGCCTTTTCCTCGTCGGCTCCCGCGACGTCGTCGAAGGTTACTTTGTTCTTGTCGCCGCCGTCAACGCGAACGTTGGCCTTGCCGACAGAGTTGATTTTTCCTGCCGATGATATGCTCCGCGACATCGAGACGGCAAGAAATACCATCACGCCGATCATCAGAAGCGTCGGAATCAGGTTCAGCCAGATCGAGCTGTCAGAGGCGGGTATCTCGTTATAAACGAGCGGTTCGTTCGGGTGGGCGTTGTTATATGCAACGCGATAGTTTCCGCCCTCGAAGTGGTTGCCGTCGCCGAAGAGCTCGGCATAGAAAATGCTCACGTTCGGGACTTTATAGGTGTGGGCGGTGTCCTCGCCGCGAAGAACATATTTCAGGCTTCCCGAGCCGAGATTAAGCTCGAACTCCGAGACCTCGAGGCGGTCGAAATATCCGATAACCTCGGAATAGGTGGTGTCATCGGGCGGAGAGAGAAGCCCCCTCAGCCCGACTATCAGAATGATGATTATTACGGCCGCGAAGATTACATAGGAGAGCAGGCCCTTCGGTGAATTCCTTTTGATCAAATGTATACCCCATTTCCTGAGTTTTATTTATCGAGAATTATCTCGCCGAGATAATCGAGATTGCGGTATTGCTCGTCGTAATCAAGCCCGTAGCCGACGACGAATCTGTCCTCAATAGTATAGCAGCAATAGTCGGGTTTTATGTCTATCGTCCTGCGCGAGGGCTTGTCAAGAAACGTAACTATTTTGACGTCCGACGCGCCGCGGGTAAGAAGCATCTGCTTCAGAACGCTGAGGGTCTTGCCCGTGTCAAGAATATCCTCGACCAGCATGACGGTTTTTCCGCCGAATTCGATGTGGGTGTCAAACTTCACGTCGACGACCCCCGATGAGGTCGTGCCGAAATAGCTCTTTGCACTGATGAAATCCATCACGATGGGAAGGTCAATCGCGCGGACAAGGTCGGCCATGAACACGAACGAGCCCTTCAAAACCCCGATGAGAAGAAGGTCCTTTCCTTTAAAATCCTCGGTGATCCTTGCGCCGAGCTCGCTTACCTTAGCGCTTATTTCCTCTTTTGTAAGCATTACCCGAATGTTGTTACTGTTTGTCATTTTCCGTCTCCTTTTGCGTCTGAAATGTCTATTCTTAGTGCGGAACGGGTATTTGCCCCGCAGCAAACGCGCTCACTCACGCCGATACCCTCGACAAAAACCGCGCCGTCGGCATCGGCTATCACTACGGCATTTTTCCTCTCGCGAGGGTCAAGCCCGCAGAGAAGCTTTTTCACCATCTGCGACATTCCCCTCTCGGGAAGCCTTATCCGCTCGGTTCCGCGAAAGCTTCTTGCGACATATTCCCCCGAAACTCGGGAATCGTCAATCATATATCTTAAATCGGATTTGTTAAAACGGGATATGTCAAAGGGTGAAATTTTTGTGACAGCCACGCTTTTGCCGAAAATCTCAAAGCTTTCCCCGAGGGACACGCGCTTTTCCTCTGGCTCGGCGATATCGCGCTCAACGCTTAGTCTGCCCCCTCGGGCCGAAAGGTAAACGCCCTTTTTGACATTTATTCTTCCGCCGCCGAAGATTATCTTCTTAACGGCGGTGATTTTTTCATACGAGGGCTCGACCCCCTCGGCGGAAAGTATTCTTGAAACCGCCGCCGAAAGCGGTGCACCGTCGGGTACATCTGTAAAGTTATAAACCTTGCCGTCGAAATTTCCGAGCAATTTTTCCGCCTCAGCCCCGATGAACGCCTCGGCCTCTGAAATCGCGCAAAGGCTTGATTCAAAAGACTTCAAGAGGTTCGGGTTGATCCTCTCAAGCTCGGGAACGACGTTCAGGCGAATGATATTTCGCGAGCAGTCGTCGGAAAGATTTGTCGAATCGGTGACAAAGTTTTGGCCTTTACAGGCAAGGTAGGCTTCGACGTCGGCCCGTGTGCAGAAAATCAGCGGGCGGATAATATTTTTGCGCCTCGGCGGAATCCCGCATAGGCCCTTTACCCCGCAGCCGCGTGTGAGATTTAAAAGCGCGGTCTCGAAGCTGTCGGAAAGAGTGTGGGCGGTCGCGATTTTATTTCCGAGGGAATGCTTTTCAAACGCCGCGTAACGAAGCTCGCGGGCGGCAAGCTCGACAGAAAGCTTTTTCTCGGCGGCATAGGCCGAAACGTCGACGCTCTCGACCGAAAGCGAAATCCCGAGGCGGGCGCAGAGCTCCTCGCAAAAGCGCTGATCGCGAAGGCTTTCATCGCCGCGAAGATTGTGGTTGACATGAATCGCCCTGACCTTAAAGCCGAGCTCGATAAGGCTCAGAAGAAGCGCGGTGCTGTCCGCCCCGCCCGAGAGGCCGACCAAAACCTCTTCGCCCCTGCCGAGCATTTCATAGCGCGAAATCGCGGATTTGACCTTTTCAAGCATCACTGTTCACGCTTTGAGTCGAGGCTTCGGAAGAGGGTGTATTCGCCGAGATAGGCAAGGTTCACGGTGCCCGTCGAGCCGTGGCGGTTTTTCGCGATGATGCACTCGGCAGCCGACTGGTTCGGGTTCTGCTTGTCATACATCGACTCGCGGTAAATGAACAGAATTATGTCGGCGTCCTGCTCGATCGAGCCCGATTCGCGCAGGTCCGAGGGCATCGGGCGGTGGTCCTGCCTCGACTCGACCGAACGGTTGAGCTGAGAAAGCAGGATTATCGGGACGTTGAGCTCCTTCGCCATAAGTTTTATCTGCCTCGTGATCTCCGAAACCTCGGTCACGCGGTTGTTGTGGTTATTCGGCGACTCCATCAGCTGTAAATAGTCGATGACGACAAGCCCGAGGTTCTTCATTCTCCTGAGCTTTGCCTTGATCTGGGGCACGGTAATGCCCGCGGTGTCGTCGATATATATATTCATCTGCGAGAGAGAATCCGCCGCCTCTGCAAGCTTGATCCAGTCGTCGGGAGAGATCATTCCCCCCGAAAGCGAGGTGTTCGGCACAAGCGATTCGGCAGAGAGCATTCGCGAGGCGAGCTGCTCTTTAGACATCTCGAGAGAGAAAATAGCAATTTCCGTGTCTTTTGAACGCTTTGCGACGTTCGCGGCGATGTTCACGCCGAAGGTGGTTTTTCCCGAGCCCGGGCGGCCCGCAATAACTATCAGGTCAGACTTATTGAGGCCCGAAATATACGAATCGAGCAGGGTATACCCCGAGCGCAGGCCCTGATACTGCTCCTTGTCCTCGCCCGAAAGCTTCTGGATTCGGTCATAGGCCGAAACGATTATCTCAGAAAGCCGCGTGAGGCCGTCGATCTCTCTGCCTCGGCGGATATCGTAGATCTTCTGCTCGGCAAGGTCAAGAAGGTGCTTTGCGCTGTCGCCGCCCTCATACGCAGCCTCGATTATCTCCCTCGAGGCCGAGATCAGCGAGCGCAAAAGGAACTTGTCCTCAACGATTATGCAGTAGCTCTCGATGTTGCTGACCGTCGGGACGTTTTCCATAATTCCCTTAAGATAGGTTTTCGCCATCGCGGCGGTTTCAAACACGCCCTCCGATACCGCCTCGTTGATGACGGTGATGATATCGGCGGGTGCGCCGTTTGAGAACATTCTTAAAATTATCGAGAAGAGCTCGCGGTGCTGCTCGCGATAAAAGCTTTCGGGCTTAAGGTGGGCAAGAACAGTCGTCAGGCTGTCAGGGCTCAGCAAAAGGGCGCCGAGCACCGTCTGCTCAGCTTCAATGCTGTACGGCAGCTCGCGGCCCGTAAGCTCGCTCACGGAAAAGGTATCCGTCGGCATAATGCTCCCCTCCTCTTTTTTCTGAAAAATTTATTCCTCGGGCTCGACCTTTACGGTGAGCTTTGCGCTGACCCCTTGGGTCATCTTGATCTCGGCGCTGTAGTCGCCATAGGCCTTTATATCGCTGTTCAGAACGATTTTTTTCTTGTCGATGTCGACGCCGTACTGAGCAGAAATAAGCTCGCTGACAGTGGCGGCCGTTACCGAGCCGAAGAGCTTTCCGCCCTGACCCGCCTTCGCCTTTACCTTTACCACCCCGCCGTTGAGCTTTTTGGCGGCGGCTTCGGCCTCGCTCTTCGCGACGGCAAGCTTGTGCTGTTCCGATGCCTTTTTGCCCGCAAGGTCGTTGACATTCTTCGCGGTGGCCTCGATAGCGAAGCCCCTCGCAAGAAGATAGTTTCTTGCATAGCCGTCGGCGACGTTGAGAACATCGCCCGCCTTGCCCGAGCCCTTGACGTCTTTTATAAGTATTACTTTCATGGTTTACCTCCTTAATATTTCACGAGGAAGTCCTCGATAGCGTCCCTAACCTTTTCTTCGGCCTCTTCGACGGAAATTTCAAGCTGAGCCCCAGCCATTGTCTGATGTCCGCCACCGCCGATAGCTTCCATTATAAGCTGAACATTGAACGAATCCATCGAGCGGGCGGAAATATAGCATAACCTGTCCAATCGGTATATCACGAACGAGGCCTTTACCCCCTCGATGCCCAAAAGCTCATCGGCAGCCTGGGGCGCCGCAAGCCTGAGCTCGGGCGAGGTCGAATCTGTCGAAGCTATTGCGCAGCCGTGGAAGAGCTTTGCCGACTGGATCAGCACGCTTTTTTCGCGATAGGTCTCAAGCGGCTCGGAGAAGAGCCTTTTCACGGCGACCGTATCGGCGCCGAGCTTTTTGAGATATGCCGCCGCCTCAAAGGTTCGCGAGCCCGCGCGCATCACAAAATTCTTCGTGTCAAGCATAATTCCCGACATCAGCGCCTCGGCCTCGGCGACAGAGATATGACATTCGGGGCCGAAATACTGAATCAGCTCGGTTGCCATCTCGCAGGCTGAGGAAGCGAACGGCTCGTGATAGAAAACCACCGCGTCGTCGATATGCTTGACCATCTTTCGATGGTGGTCGATGACCACGACCTGCTTCGCCTGCTCATAAAGCTCCTTCGAGTCGAGAAGGTCGGGGTTGTGGGTGTCGCAGATTATCAGAAGGTCGTTCTCGCCCATCTCAAGCCGAACGTCGCCTACCGTCTTGAAGTAGTCGCGGCCGCAGCGCTCTGAGATATAATCGATCAGCGACTTTGACAGGTTCTGTTCGAGGTTGAGAACGCAAAAGGCGTTCTTGCCGAGGCTTCGCAGAGCCCCGCAGAGGCCGACCGACGCGCCGAGGCAGTCAAAATCAGCGAGGCGGTGGCCCATTATGTAGACGTTTGCGCTGTTGAGTGCGAGCTCTTTCAGGGCGGTCGCGATGATTCTCGTTTTGACCTTGGTCGATTTTTCAACCGCCTTTGACACCCCGCCGAAGAATTCAAAGCCGCTGTCGGTCTTCACCGCCGCCTGGTCTCCTCCCCTGCCGAGGCACATATCAAGCGCCTGACGGGCAAAGTTTTCACTCTCCGAAAGGGACTTCGCCCCCCTGCCGACGCCTATCGAAAGGGTGACGTTCTGCCTTTCGCCGAGGCTTATCGAGCGGGCCTCGTCAAGAATATCAAACCTGCGCTCGATTATCGGGGCAAGGTGGCGCTCCTCGATTATGCAGTAAAACCTGTCGCTTGAAAGCTTGTGAAGAATTCCGTTGGTGTTCTCGATAAAGTGCTCAAAAAGCTTCTCTATCTGAACTCTGAAGCTTGCCTTATCGCTCTCCTTCGAGTTCTGAAGAACCTCTTCATAGTTGTCCACCGCGATGAGCATTACCGTTTTGCGGCTCGCCTTATATTCCTGTTCGAGGGCGACGTGCGAGCTTATATCGGTGAAGCTTATTATCGAGAGGCCCGTTTCGGTCTCCTCCGCCCTGACGCGGTAGTGGTTGTCAAGAATCTTGACAGTCGCGCCGCCCTCGGAATAAATCTTTGAAACGTTGTTGCCGACAAGCTCGCTCAGCGGTATTCCGTAAACCCTGTCCTCGCCGAAGATGTTCTCTTCAAAGCTGCGGTTATACCATATTATGGTTTTATCGCGGTCGGTGATGACAATAGGCTCGGGGAAGCCGTAGAATTCCTCGCGGTTGATTTTCATAATACTGCGGTCGATGCCTGTCACATATCTTGTGATATTGCGGTCGATTATCGCCGTCATCGCGCAGAGGACAGAATCGCAGAGGAAAATCAGCGCAGCGGCAGCCGCGGCGATATAGCTCGCATCGACATAGAAGAGTATCGCGGAAACCGCAGAAACGGCCAGAAGCACCGCAAGCGGTATCCACAACATCTGTATGCGCTTTTTCATGGTCATCAGTCCTTTCGGTCATGCTCAGATATCCATTATATCGGGAATCACCATCGGGCGGCGCTTTGTCTTGCGGAAGAAATAGTCGCCGAGCTCGTCGCGGAGCTTGTTCTTTATCGCGTTATAATCGTGGCGGGTGTGAAGCTCCTCAATGCAGACGTCGCGGGCGATCTCCTTCGCCTTGGCGATGAGGTCTTCGCTCTCGCGCTCATAGACAAACCCGCGTGAGATTATATCGGGTCCCGAGAGAAGCCGCCTGTCGATTTTGTCGATGGTTATTGCGACGACGATCACGCCGTCCTGAGCAAGAAGTTTGCGGTCTTTAAGAACCACCGCGCCGACGTCGCCGACGCCGCTGCCGTCGACCATAACCTTGCCCGAGGTAACGCTGCCGTTGATTTTAATTGATTTTCCGTCAAGCTCAATGACGTTGCCGATGTCCGCGATCACGATATTCTTCTCGGGAATGCCGATGTCGCGGGCGGTGCGGGCGTGTCGGTCAAGGTGTTTGAACTCGCCGTGAACGGGAATGAAGAATTGCGGCTTTGTCAGCGCAAGAATAAGCTTCTGCTCCTCCTGACATGCGTGGCCCGAGACGTGGACCTCGTACATTTCCTCATAAACGACCTCGGCTCCCAACTTCAAAAGCTCGTTCACTACCCTGCCGACGAATTTTTCGTTCCCGGGGATCGGCCTCGCCGAGATGATTATATAGTCGTTCTCGGTCACGCTCACCTGACGGTGGTCGTTAAGCGCCATTCTTGTCAGCGCGCTCATCGGCTCGCCCTGGCTTCCCGTCGTTATCAGCACGATTTTTTCATCGGGGTATGAGCGCATCTTATCGATGTCGATAAGAACGTCGTTCGGCACCTTTAAATAACCGAGATCGACGCCGAGCTTGATGACGTTTATCATCGAGCGGCCGAATACCGCGACTTTTCTTCCGTATTTCGCAGCGCAGTTCATTATCTGTTGAATTCTATGAACGTTTGAAGAAAACGTCGCGATGATTATTCTCTTGTGTTCTGCCTTGTTGAAGAGGCGGTCAAACGTCTCGCCGACCTTGCGCTCGGAGGGGGTAAAGCTCTGCCTCTCTGAGTTTGTCGAGTCCGACATCAGCGCAAGCACGCCCTCAGAGCCGAGGGCCGCAAACCTCGCAAGATCGATTATTCCGCCCTCGATGGGGGTATAGTCGACCTTGAAGTCGCCCGTGTGAATAACCGTTCCGAGCGGGGTTCTCACCGCAATGGCGACGGCGTCGGGAATCGAGTGGTTCACGCGGATAAACTCGGCAGTGAGGCCGCCGAGCCTAACGGTCATTCCCGGGGATACGGTGTTCATCTTTACCCCGCCGAGGTTGTGCTCCTTGAGTTTTGACTCCAAAAGCCCGAGCGTGAGCTTTGTGCCGTAGATCGGCACGTTTATCTTCTTGAGAAGATAGGGTATTCCGCCGATGTGGTCCTCGTGCCCGTGGGTCAGAAGCACGCCCCTGACCTTGTCGCGGTTCTTCTCGACATAAGTGAAATCGGGAATTACGATATCAACGCCGAGCATTTCGTCGTCGGGGAAGGTCATTCCGCAGTCGATGATAACGATGTCCTGATCGGTCTCGATGAGATACATGTTCTTTCCGATCTCGTTGAGGCCGCCGAGCGAAATAATTTTTATCGGCTGTTTCTTTGCGGGGGTCGAAGCCGGCTTCGGCTCCTCTTTAACGGGTTTTTGCTGAATCGGCGCGGGCTGACGTTCGCGCTGCTGCTTCTTTTCTCTTGTCTTCTTGAGCGGAGTCTCATTCTTCTGCTTGGGCTCCTGGTTCTTCTGACGAACCTGTTTCTTTCTCTGATTCTGATACGATGACGCTTTCTTTGAAAGCGGCGGCGCCGATATCGCGGCTGCTATCGCCTGGTCGAGCGCCGACTGTTCCGCCTTGTTATCGTTGTGGCGGAATTTGGACTGTTTGTTCTTAGTTGCCATAATTTCCTTTCTTTGATAATGATTTAATATAAAAATGCGCTGCGGCATAAAACTTCGTCAGGGTATGTATGCTCCCGCCTGTACGTTCGCATACTGAGCGATAATAAACATTCTACTACAAAACCTTGTGAATGTCAAGCGGTAGGCTTTCGCAGATGTGGCCGAAGCCACATCAAGAAGACAGAAATTAGAGGTCAGATGTCAGAACTTCAAGGTGTCGCCTATGGCGAAGTTTTCAAATACTGAGGATAATGTGAGCGGAATGGATACTCCCACTTTCGCTGATGCGGCCGAAGCGGACGCATCAAGAAGTTAGAAGTTAGAAATTAGAGGATAGAGGTCTGATTTATGACCTCTGATATATTTTTTGCCGAAAGCTGTCAAAAATCGGGATAAAACGGCGCTGTATGCGGGTTTCTTCCCACCCGAAAGAATTATAAGGGGAAGCCGAGCTTCCCCCGTATCAAACAAGCGCTTTACCGATTCTGCGCCTCTCCCCTTATCCTCCGCGTGATATCTTCAGAGAGCGCGCCTGCGGCCTCAGCAGAGACCGATTCGATATAAAGCGAAACCGCCTTGCCGCTCTTCAGCGGGCGCACATAGGCCCTTGCGCCGCCGTTTTCAAGCGTGATGTCGCTGCCTGCGCGGGCATCGCCAAAGCCCTCGCCCATTATCTTCGGCAGGCCCTCGGGCGCTTCGATTATCCTTCGGGTATAAACGACCTTCGGAAGCTCCGAAACCGCGGCGTCAAGCGATATTCCGCGCTTTGAGAGATACGCCGAAAGCTCGAAGATAAGCTCGATCGGGTCGCAGAAAAACAGGCTCAGCTCGCCCTCAGAGCGTATCGCCGACGAGCGGTACTGCTTTGCTATCTCCTCGCAGGAGAGCGGTGCGCGCCTCGGAAGCACGACGCTTCGGCGCTTCTCGAAATACGACTTGCAGCAAAGAATCACGAGGTTTTCATACGAAAGCACCGAGCGCTCGGTCGAGGCGCTGACCGTTCTTCGGTCTGAGGCGACGCTGAACGAAACCTTTTCGCCGTCGCCGTCCCGCCAGAGGCCCGAAAAAATCTCTGCCTCGCGAAAATCGTCGGTGCGAAGCGACGCGCGAATTTGGTTTTCTTTCGGGAGGAGCGAGCGCAGATGCCTCAGATATAGCCCGCTTGCGGCCGAGCCGTCGATTTTCTGGGCGGGGCGATCGGCGGCTGACTGGGCCGAGCGGTTAAAGGCCTGCTCGATTTTTCTCTCTTCGCGGCGGGGCAGCGTGAGATCGGACGAGCGCAGCAGGCTTATTTCCTCGCCGACGTGGATAAAGTGGCCGCATTCAAGACGTCTGGCGCAGTAGACAGTCTCGCCGAACGACGCCCTGCCGAGGTCATAGACCGCGACGCCCGCGGCCCGAAGCCCCAGAGAAATCGCCTCCGCTCCCCTGCCGATGCCGCCTATCGCGATGTTCTCCTCGCCAAGGGCAGCGCCGACAGCAAGCCCGAAGCGCAGGTGATCCTCAGCGCCGTGAAGCCCCTTTGCCTCGCCGTCCTCGCCGAATGAAAGCGAGCTGTAACCCGCGTCGGAAATATCGCTTCGGATTATCGCGCCGTCGGGAATTTTTGTGCGCGGGGCAATCCTTGCGCCCTCGCCCACCGTGACGTCGGAACCGACAACGCAGCCGTCGCCCAAGGCGGAAAACCGCTTCATTATGAGCCCCTCGCCCGCCGTGACGTTTTCGCCGATGACCGCCTCGCAGATATCAGCGCCCGAGGCTACCGTCGCGCCCGAAAGTATCAGCGATGAGATAATTCTTCCGCCGCCGACCGAAGCTCCGCCCTCGATGACCGACCCGCCCGAAACGGTGGTGCCGTCGGCGATATCTGCGCCCTCGGTGAGGTTTTCAACCCCGTCTCGCGAAAGAATATCGCGCTGAGCCGCCAAAAGCGACGGTATATCGCCGATGTCGTGCCAGAAGGTCCTATCGGTATAGGCGAAAAGGCGCTTGCCCTCGGCAAGAAGCGCGGGGAAGACATCGGAAGCAAAATCGGTCTTCTCGCCCTCGGGAATGCGCTTCATAACTTCTTTTGAGATGACGTAAGCGCCCGTATTTGCGAGGTTTGTGAGGCATTCGTCATAGCCGGGTTTTTCAATAAACCCCGTGATCCTGCCGTCGTCGCCAACGGTCAGAAGCCCGTACTCGCGCGGGTCCGAGACCTCACGGGTGACGATTGTGACATCGGCGGAAGATTTTTCATGAAAAGCCAGAATCGCGGAAATATCAAACCCGCAGACGCTGTCGCCGCTCAGAACCAGAACGTCGTCGCCGTTCCATGCGTTGCGAACGCAGCCCGCAGTCCCGAGCGGGTATTCCTCTTTCACATAGCGAAGACGCACGCCGTTCGATCGGCTTCCGAGGGCCTCTTTAAGCTGTTCTGCGCGATAGTGTGTGCAAAGCGTCGCCGAGCGGATACCCGCTTCGCGAAGCTGTTTCAAAAGGCGCTCGGCGGGGCTTTTTCCCGCGATCCGCACGAGCGGCTTCGGTGTTTGCGACGTGAGCGGACGCAGGCGTGTGCCCTCTCCGCCCGCAAGTATTACGGTCTGCATAGGCATGTTCCTTTCTTCGAGCCTTTGATAAGGCCTCGGTTAAAGGTTATATTGCCCAAATAAACCGAGGTTAAACAGCGCTCGGAAAATCTCGCCCGTATTGCAAAAAAATTCGGGCAGAAGCCCGAATCGGTGAGATATCTACTGCTTTATTTTTGTGTCGAGCTCGCCGCCGTCGATAAAGACCTGCTTTACCGCCCTGTAGATCTCGGTGGCGCGGGCGGGGTTTCTGAGCCTGATCTGAAGATTGTTGTGAAGCTCGGCGGTGTCGGCGCTGTTTGAGATGCACGAGACGGTGATCCTTTCCTCATTCTCCGAAAGCGAGAGCTTTTCAAACGCGGCGGTATAGTCGCCCCTCGTCGGCGGGTTGAAAACATAGTCGATGCACCGAACTATCGAGACGTCGGCCGAAAACCTCTTCCAGAAGTCGCAGAGCACCGAAAAGCCGTTGTCCATCGAGACGATGTAATATTTTACATCTTTATTCCCCGCGACGATGTTCTTGTTGATTATATACCCGAGCTGAGAGGAAAGCTGAAAATCAAGGGCGTTTTTGACCCCCGTCTCGACCTTCTGAAAGTCGATTTTCGCCTTGCATTCGTTGAACGCCATGTGAAGCTCAAAGCTTATGGTGTCGGCGTTTTTGCTGAAATAGACAGTCACGGCGTCGCCCGCGGTGAGCTTTGACAGCCCGACAAGCCCGTGGGACTGCACGTTTTCATAGTCGACGAGAAAATATCTCTTGATAAGTTTTTTGCCGTTTTTGATGCTGTTCAATACGTTTGACATAATCTTCTCCGAATGTTTATTTTTTTGGCCGATAGCTGCCGATGATATCAAGAATATCGCGCTCTGAAACGCTTTCGCCGTAAAGGGTGCCGTCGGGGTCAAGGCTTATCGCCTTAACGTTTTCGGGGTCCTGAATATAGGGGTTTTTCGCGATGTTTTCGCCGCCGAAATATTCGCCGAGATATTTTTTCGCGTTGCCCTCGGGGAATATGATGTTGCCGCTCGCCTCGGGAACGCCGAGCGCTTTGAGCTCGGAAAGAATTTCGCGGGTCTTAAGGTTGTATTGGTTATTGTCCTCCCGCGAGACAAGCCACGCGGGGTTGAGCTTTATCGTTATGCCCAGCCCGAGTATCTCCTCGGCAAAAAGCTTCACCGAATCAAGCGGCAGGGTATCCTGATGAAACGCGTCGGCAGAAAGAAGCACGCAGTTTACGCCGCTTCTCAATAAAAGCCGCGCAGTTCTTTTAAGCCTGTCCGCATCGCGGGTAAAACAGCCGTTGGTGATTATCTGCCGAGATTCAACGCCCGCGTTCTTTGCAGCCCTCATTATCTTTGCGACATCCTCCGCCCGAAGAAGGGGCTCGCCGCCGAAAGCCATCACCGATTTCAAATCATATACCGCCGCCGCGCGAAGAAGCGCCCTTGCCGCGGCCTCGCCGTCAAGGTTCTGCTTTGTGTCGCTTCCCGCTTCCGAACAGTGCTTGCAGCTTCCCGTGCAGGCGCGGGTCATCACGAATTCCGCCCGCTCAAGGTTCTCGTGATACGGGTTTTTCTGAGGCAGCTCGCCGCCGAACCTCACGCAGGAGAGATTCGGGTTTTCGGCCTCGGCGTCGGAAAAAACATTAAGAATACGGCGAAAATAGCCGTCGCCGCTGTCGGGAACATCGGCGTTTTTGAACACGATCAGCCCGCTGTATTCCGAAAGGCAGTCGCTCAGGGCGTCAAGATTTCTGCCGTAATATTTCGGGAATCTCAGCTCCTCGGCGAGATATATATGAGCCTCGCGGCGATAGATAAGCCGCCCGCAGTCGATAACCGTTCTGTTCACCATATCACCTCATAATCATCGGTAACCGTGACCTCGTCGAAGGTCTCGTAGTGGTCGCGAGAGTAGAAATACAGCCCGTCGTTTGAATACACAAGCCTCCGCGAGCCCCGCGAATAATAGCCGTCGGTGTCGATGTCGCACTCGTTGTATTTTCGGCCCTTCGCCGTCGGAAGGTCGCCCTCGCGGTTTGAAAACCTGTCTCCGCCGATGGCCGCGCCCTCAAGATAATCTTCGACCGAACCGCCATCCCAGCCGAGCTCTCGCGCCTCGTCCTTCGTGATGTAGTTCGGCGGAAGCTCGCCGTAAAGCTCAAGATATAAGACCACGTTTTCAAGGTCGTAGTAATACTCGCCCTCCTCGGGAAGCCGATCGGGAAGCTCCTCGGTGGTCTCTGCCGCCTCGGCAGAGGTCTCGGTAACAGTCTCAGCGACAGTCTCGGAAGCAGCCGTTAAAGCCGCTTCGGTTTCATCGGCAGAAGCTTCGGCAGCTTCGGAATTTGGGGCATAGATATCGGCGTAAAACTCATCGTCGCCGTAAAAAGGCTCGTCGCCGAAGTCGGCATACCCGCCGCAGGAGACAAGCATCAGCAGCGCAAGAAATATCGGTAAAAGCTTTTTAAACATCGGGGGCTCCTTTGAATTGGTGAGATAGGTATATAATACAACCGAACAGCGTGTTAGTCAAGAGCGATGCGCCGTCAGCGATTATCGCTTGTGAGCAAAATTACCGTCTCCACATGTTCATCATTGTCCAAACTCAACTCCATATCTCCTTCGATAATGGGGAGCTTGAATTTCATGGATTTAAGCCACTGACCGTTAGGCTGCCTGTCCTCAAAAATCTGTATCTCTGAAATCAGCGATTCCATAAGCTGCCGCTTCTCTACATCATTCATCACTTTGTAGAGCTTATCAAAATAAATCAGCACCTTGTAAATATTATCGCCAGTGATCTTCTCCGCTTCGATTGCGGTCTTTTTCGCCCTCGCCTCGATGAGCCGAGGCTCTGTTTCCTCTATCTTGTCGTACATCCGATAAAGCCGGTCATTGAAGTCTGCCTTGCGCCGGATATAGTGCTTGTCATCTGAGTCGAGAGAATCAATTTCCTCCATGATTTTTGATTTAACAGAATAGCTCTGCCGGAGCTGCTTTTCGTAATTTGCAACCTCTTGTTCTATGGAGTAGGTATCCACCTTCATGTTAATCTTCTGCTGCATCATATTCGCAAACTTGGGATTGCGGACCAGCTTGACAATGATTTCTGCTACCGCATCGTCCGGAAGTTCTTCTCGTATCTGCCTCTTATATTCACATTTGTGTTCGCATGTCATGGTACGGTGCATGCAGCCATAATAATAATAATAAAAATCTTTGTATTTCGTTCCGCTTTTCTTACGCTTGATGCTCTTGTTGTCATACATACCTGCGCTGCAGACAGGGCATTTCACAATACCGAAAAGCAGATGAGTAATCTCATATCCGCCTCGGTTCACATGCTCATATTACTTCGCTTGGGCAGTCAGCTTCATCTGCGCCGCCTGCCGTACTTTCTCTGAGACGATTGACTCGTGTAATCCGTCCACCAGTATGTAATTGTCCTGCTCCGCAAGATGATAATCGTTTCTGATGCCGCGGAATTTCTCGGTCTTTCTCCTGCCATAAGTGATCTTGCCGCAGTACACCGAATTTTGGAGTATTAGACGGATAAGATGGGCTTCAAACAGCGGATTTTTCCCGTTCTGTCCCTGTATCTTACGGTCTCCATGGTTCTACAGATATTTTGCAATCCTGTTAGCTCCCATGTCCGCTGCCGTATACTGCTCATAGATCACCCGGATCGTTTCCGCTTCTTCCTCATTGATCTGTAATTTTCCATCCGTAAGCTGATAACCGTATGGTGCAAAGCCGCCATTCCATTTTCCCTCATGCGCTTTTTGAATGTGCCTTTCCATCGTCTAAACGCAAATATTTTCACTCTTGATCTCCGCAACGGCTGTCAAGATGGAAATCGTCAGTTTTCCGACATCCTTTGAAGAATCAATTCCATCATCCATGCAAATCAGGTTGATGTCAAAATCCTGCATAATCTGCAAGATGGACAGCATATCAGCCGCATTCTCCCAAATCGGTACAACTTGAAAGCGAGAACAAACGCCACACTTCCCTGCCGAATTTAGTATCCTTCATCATACAGTTAAACCCAAATCTGCCCTCTATGGACTTGTCGGATTTGCCTGCATCTTCATACTCGCCAACGATTTCATAGTCATTATAATCGTCAAAAGCTTTCATTCTGGCTTTCCGGGTATCCAGAAAATAGCCGTCGATCTGCATAGCCGTAGATATCCTCGTATAAATGTAAACCTTTGTTCTATATTCACCCATGTCATCCGCACTTTCTTTCGTGTTCCCACAGAAGAGGTAATGCCTCTCCTGCGGGTTTGGACTTCACTATCACGTTTATTATATCATGCTGCTTTTTAAATTTCAATATCAGGAGCCGATAAATCTTATTTCTTTTCCGAGTCTGTAAGATTCTCAATGTCCAACTCCACGGCGTATTTCTCAATCAGATTTGCAAGCAAATCTGCTAATTCGTTCCATTCGTCCTTAATGAACACTCTCTATATCGATCTCCCTTTTCGTCCGAGTTGTTCCGCCGGTGTAAGCTTTCAGTACCTCTGGCGGAATACGGTCAACCGTGGCAATCGCCTCGTTGTAATTCCTCTAAAGCCGGAAATCTTTCATGCGTTTCAATACGCTCTCGCTTTGCACCTCGGACAAGGACTGTGACAGCTCGGCGTTCTGTTTTTTCAGGCTTCTGTTTTCCTTGACCGTCTCGGTAAAAGCACCATTGTACTTCTTGAGTTGTGTCTGCATCTTCTCCACGCCGGGGATATACTCGTCCAGCAGCTTGCCTATTTCCTCTGCTCTGGATTTCGCATTAAAAGCGTTGACACCGCCCAACAGCTCGTCCAGCTTCGCCCTCTGCTTGTTGAGCCGCGCCATTTCCTTAAATATCCTCGGCGGAATATGATCCCGTCCTGTCTCGCTGGCACTTTCGCCGCGCTCCAGCTCCGGGTACTTCTTGACCATGTGTTTCCAGAACTCGTCCTGCCACCATGTCAGCTTTTTCTTGTTCCCGATGATGTCCTTCGCAGAAAGCCGCTTATCCTCCGTCAACGGGACAAAAGAAAGGTGCATATGGGGCGTTTTCTCGTCCATATGCACCACGGCTGATATGATCGTCTCTTTTGTCTGATGCTTCTCAATGAATCGAAGCGCGTGTTCAAAATACTCCCTGACCTCGCCGCGCTTCCTGCCCTTAAAGAACTCAGGGCTTGCGGTGACAAGCGCCTCCACTACCCGAACACTGTCCTTGCGCGTCCGGCATCCGGCGTCGGCAATCTGCTTTTCCGCGACAGCCCGGTACTTGCCCTGCGGCTCGATCAGGTGAAAGTTATATTTGCTACGGCTCACATCAACGTCGGGATTGCTGGCGTATTTCTCTTTCGTGCGCTCGTTGTGCGCCTCGATGTTGCCGATCTCCGGCCCTTTATACTTGGCAAAGCGTAAGATTGCGAATTGTGCTTTCTCCATCAGCGATCCCTCCGTTTCTGCCTCGTCCTCGCAAGCTCCATATCCTTCGCCCCGCCGCAAGCGGCAGGGCTCATCCATTCCGCTGCTCGTCCTCTCCCCACAAAACCTCTGGTTTTGCAGGGACCCCGATTTGCGTCATAGCCCAGCACATCGGCAAGCTCCACGACCTCCTTGTAGCGGATACTCTCCCGTTGCAGCTTTGCCGACAGGTTGGAAACGCTGTCGCTCCAGCCGTATTCGTCGGAAAGCCGGTCAACCACATCCTGCATCGTAAATCCGGCGCGGACGATCTGCGCCTTGATCTCATTTCTCACGTTCATATATTCAAATCCTCCATTTTT
>CANQWC010000032.1 GCA_947627455.1 uncultured Clostridia bacterium
TCCGTCGCGGTGACGTTTGCGTGGCGAATCTTATCAAGAAGCGAGGTCTTTCCGTGGTCGACGTGTCCCATGACCACGACTACCGGGCTGCGCTCCTGAAGATCCTCTTCCCTGTCCTCCTCGTCGACTATAAGCCTCTCCTCGATGGTGACAACCACCTCTTTCTCTACCTTTGCGCCGAGCTCCTCGGCCACAAGCGAGGCGGTATCGAAGTCAACCGTCTGATTGATAGTCGCGAATACCCCGAGGGTCATAAGCTTCTTGATGACCTCCGTCGCGGTAACTTTAAGCCGCGATGCAAGCTCCGAAACGGTGATTTCATCGGGTATGGTTACTCTGAGCTGCTGCTTTCTTGCGCGTTCAAGCTCAAGCCTGCGAAGCTTTTCCGCCTCGGTCTCGCGCTTCGATGAAAGCTGCTGCTTTTTCTGCTGTTTTGATTTCTGAACAAGCTTCTGCTTCTTCTGATAGTTTTCGTTGTTCTTTCTGCCGTTGTCCGCAAGGTTGTCATATCTGTCGTTATACTTGTCGATATTCACATAGCTTCCGCGGGTGTCAACGACCCTCTGCTGCCTCTGCTCGACCGACGGCGCGCCCTCTCCGCTCGAAACAAGCTTGGTGCGCTCTCCGCGCTCCTGCTTCTTTGCGGGCTGTTTTTTCTCCTCGCGACGAGGTCTCTTCTGCGGCTCGGGCTTCTTTTCGGGGGCCTTTTGCTCCGAGGGCTTCTGCTCCGCGGGCTTCTGCTCTGAAGCTTTTTCCTCGGGCTTCTCCTCTTTTTTCGCCTCGGGAGCGGGCTTAACCTCCTCCTTTTTGGGCGATGGTTTCTTCGGCTCAAGCTTCTTCGAGGGCGTCTTGTCGTTGAAATAGCCGTCGAAGCTTTCGACCTGATTTCTCTGCGTATAGGTCTCAAGCACAAAGTTTACCTCATCGGGCGAAAGCGACGAGCCCGTTTTCTTCACCCCGAATTCGGCGCTCAGAAGCTCGATGATCTCGGCCGATGTAAGCTTGAGGTCCTTTGCAAGGTCAGAAAGTTTGTATTTTGTAATCATAGGCAGAACTCCTTTTAGAAGATGTTAATGTCAGGCTTTAAGTTTTTTGAGAATAGCCTCGGCGAAGCCCTTGTCGCTTACCGACATAACGCCGAATCTCTTGCCGACGGCATATCCGATGTCGTCCATGCTTTGGCTTATCGTGACCGCGTTTATCCCGAGCCTTTCGCAGAGGTCGCTTATGTCCCTCTTCGAGCGCTCCGAGAAATCCGAGGTCATAAGCACCAGCCGCGCCTCTTTGCGCCGACAGGAGGATTTTACCTCATCGGTGCCGCAGGTGAGCATTCCCGCGCGTCGGCAGACCGAAAGTGTCCCCGTGATGTCAGCCATCTTTTCCGCACACCCTTTCAAGCTCGGCCTGAAGAGAATCGTATATCTCGGGCGAAATCGGCATCTCAAAGCTTTTTTCAAGCCGATGTGCCTTTCTCGCCTTCGCGAAACACTCGGTGTTCGGGCAGATATACGCTCCTCTTCCCGCCTTTTTCCCGATCGGGTCAAGGCTTATCTCCCCCTCGGGCGAGCGCACTATTCTTATAAGCTCCTTTTTCGGCTTCGATTCAAAACAGCCCACGCAGGAGCGCATCGGTATCTTTCGCTGCTTCATTTTTTCTCCGCTTCCCTTCGGCACGCAGATTTTATGCTTATCCCTCTGTTTCCTCTTTGTTCTGAGGGATTATATCTATCTTATAACCCGTAAGCCTTGCCGCAAGCTTTGCGTTCTGGCCCTTGTTGCCGATGGCGAGTGAAAGCTGGTTGCTCGGCACAACTGCGGTACAGCTTCTTGTCCCGTCCTCGGCGAGGGTAACGCTGATTACCTCAGCTGGTGCAAGCGCTTTCGAGATGAACTCGGTGTCGTCCTCGCTATAATTGATAAGGTCTATTTTCTCGCCGCCGAGCTCGCTCATGACCGCCGAAATCCTCGACCTCTTCGGCCCGATACACGCGCCGATGGCGTCGACGTCGGGGTTCTTCGAGGTAACGGCTATCTTCGAGCGTGAGCCCGCCTCGCGCGATATCGCCTTGATCTCAACGGTGCCGTCATAAATCTCGGGCACTTCAAGCTCAAACAGCCTCTTCACGAAGTCTCGGTGTGAGCGTGAAACGCGCACCGAGGGCTTCTTGTCGGGGTTCACCACTCCGACGACGTAAACCTTGATGATGTCCCCCGCCTTATAGGTCTCTCCCGGGATCTGTTCCGCCCTCGGGAAATAAACCTCGTCCTTGTCGATGGTTATAATCGCGTTGCCAGTCACGGGTTCAACCTTCTGAACTGTCGCCGATACAAGCTCGTGCTCCTTGTCCTGATACTGCGCAACAAGCTTGTCGCGCTCAAACTGTTTAATGTCCGAGCGAATCGACTGTTTTGCCGAGCTCGCCGCAACTCTTCCGAATGCCGCGGGGTTGAGAATGATCTCGCAGGTGTCCCCCACCGCTATGTCTGCCCGATGCGTCCTCGCCTCATCGAGCGAGATTTCATTCGCGGGGTCTTCGGGCTCCCCGTCGACGACGGTTTTCAAAAGCGCCATCTCGAATTTCTCATTCTCGGGGTCAAGGTCGATTCTGACGTTTTCGGTGTCGGGGTAGTCGCGCTTAACGGCCTTTAAGATGCCGCTCTTGATCTTCTCGATAAGAATATCCGCGGGAACGCCGCTCGCGAGCTCAATCCCTTTTAATGCCTCAAATATTTCCTTGCTCATAGTTTTGTAACCATTCCTTCCCTGATATAGTCATTTTAAAGTTCACTGAACAGATCGCCGTCGTCATAAAGCTTCACGAAAGCGCATTCCGAGAGGGGAATATTTTCCTCCCCGTTCGGGCCGCTGACGGCGATTTCCTTTCCGCCGAAGCCCACAAGAGTCCCGATGATCTCCTTCTCGCCGTTTTTCGGGCTGAAGAACCCGATCTTCACCTCGTCGCCGATGCAGACCTCGAAGTGCTCGGGCCTCTCAAGCCTTCTCCCGAGCCCGGGCGAGCATACCTCGAATACATAGCTTTCGGGGATAGGGTCATATTCGTCCAAAAGCTTGTCGAGCGGGCGATGAAGCGCCTCGCAGTCCTCGATTGAAATTCCGCCGTCCTTGTCGATGTAAACGCGAAGATAGCGGTTGCCGCCCTCTTTTTCAAATTTAACGTCCCACAAAAACAGGCCGAGCTCATCGCAAAGCGGCTCAGCAAGCTCGCGGACCTTTTTAACTGCCGCGCTTTCCGCCGTAAAAATCCCTCCCGACAGGTCATAATGCAGAAAGGTCGGAACCGTCATTCCAACCTTTCCATAACCTTATTTCAGTAATATTATAACACTTATTTTTAAAAATGCAAGGGTTTTCGCAAAATTTTTTTCTCAGAAGCGCGATTTTTCGCGGCTCAGCCGAAATTTCGGTTGACAGCCCGCCGCTCGGGTGATAAAATTGCCCTTACAGACCGAAGTTAAATATAACGCGAGGGGGGTTCGGCCGACGTCTGAATAAAAGCTCAGTCTATGTCACAACAAAAGGTTGAGATAATGAGGGCAGAGGAGGCCTATCCATGAAAGTTGTCACGTTATGCGGAAGCATGAGATTTTTTGAAGAAATGCAAAATATAGCGGTTGAGCTTGAAACAAAACATGATTATTGCGTCATCACGCCTATCGGCGGCTCAAAGAAAGATATGAGCAGCGCTGCAATTGAAAAGCTGTCCGAAGCCCATTACAGGAAAATCGATATTGCCGATGCCGTCTATATCGTAAATATCGGCGGCTATATAGGCGAAGCTGTCCGCAAAGAAATTCGCTATGCACGGCTGCACAATAAAGAAGTCATCTTTCACGAGGCCGATTAAATTCTGACTGCAAGGGAAATTGCTATGGAAGTTAAATTTTATGAAGATACCGAGGACAGACTTTTAGAGTTTGCGGTAATCATATCAAAATATCGGGGCAGATGGGTGTTTTGCAAGCATAAAGACAGAAATACCTATGAAATTTCGGGCGGCCATCGGGAGGAAAACGAAAGTATACTGAATACGGCCAAGCGGGAACTTTATGAAGAAACAGGGGCAACCGATTTCAGCATTAAAAAAATATGTATATACTCCGTCATCGGCAAAACAAGAGTCAACCAATCGGGTGAAAAATCGTTCGGTATGCTTTACTATGCCGATATAAGGGAGCTTGAGAAAGAATTACATAGCGAAATCGAAAAGGTTGTATTTCTCGATGATCTGCCGACCGAATGGACATATCCGTTGATCCAACCGCTTTTGATCAAAGAATACCAAAGAAGGATACAAGCTTAACTTTCCCCCTATCTCCGCCCGTAAATTAACATAATTATATTAAATTTCAATCTTTTGTTGTGACATAGCTGAACATGAAAAGAGAATGACACATGAATATCGGCAAAAAGGTGATTGCCTTCTGATCGGGAGGCGTTGAGACCTCCCGAAAAGTTTTTACTTTTGTAAATCGCTAAAATGTGATTTAATTGTCACATTGTGTGATATAATTGTCACAAAAAATGAAGGTAAAAATGCTTGTTCAGCCGCCTTTTCCGCTTGAAAGCTTAGCGCCCAAAACCGAGTGATAAAAGCAAACAGCCGAAGCAATTCGGCTGTTTTTAATTAGATAAGCTATCTATATTTCAAGTATCTATATATTTAGCTGATTAAAAGTTAATCTTGCTTGCGATATAGTCGCCGACCTCGGAGATGGGCATTCTGACCTGCTCCATGGTGTCGCGGTCGCGAACGGTGACGCAGCCGTCGGTCTGAGAATCGAAGTCGTAGGTCACGCACCAAGGCGTGCCGATCTCGTCCTCGCGGCGATAGCGCTTGCCGATTGAGCCTGTTTCGTCAAAGTCGGTCATGAAGCGCTTCGAGAGCTCGTTATAGACCTTTAAAGCGTCCTCCGAAAGCTTCTTTGAGAGCGGCAGAACCGCGCACTTATACGGCGCGACGACGGGGCTGAGGTGCAGAACGGTGCGGACATCGTTCTTCTCGGCGTCGATGACCTCTTCGTCGTAGGCCTCGCACAAAAGCGCAAGAACAGTTCTGTCAAGGCCGTAGGTCGACTCTATAATATAAGGTATGAACCGCTCGTTGGTGTCGGGGTCGAGGTAGCTCATATTGGTGCCGCTGTATTCCTGATGGCGGGTGAGGTCGAAGTTCGTGCGGTTGTGGGTGCCGTTGATCTCTCCCCAGCCGAACGGGAAGAGGAATTCGATATCGCAGGCGGCCTTGGCATAGTGCGCGAGCTTTTCATGGTCGTGGAAGCGCAGGTGGTCGGCGGGAATGCCGAGGTCTTCAAAGTATCTGCGGCCGTACTCCTTGAAGTATTCGTAGAGCTCGCCGTCGGTGCCCTCTTTGCAGAAGGTCTGGAATTCCATCTGCTCGAATTCAATGGTTCGGAAGGTGAAGTTGCCCGGGGTGATCTCGTTTCTGAAAGCCTTGCCGATCTGGCCGATGGAGAACGGCAGCTTTGCACGCATCGTGCGCTGGACATTCAGGAAGTTGACATACTCGCCCTGAGCGTTTTCGGGCCTGAGATAGATGACGCTCTTTGAATCGTTAGTGACGCCGCGGAATGTCTGGAACATCAGGTTGAACTCGCGGATATCGGTGAAATTGTGCTTGCCGCACTTCGGGCAGGGAATGTGATGATCCTTTATATACTGGAACATCTCCTCCTTGGTCATGCCGTCGGCGTGAGCTTCGGGGTCAAAGGCGTCGATGAGGTTGTCGGCGCGGTGGCGGGTCTTGCACTCGCGGCAGTCAAGAAGCGGGTCGGAAAAGCTTGCGACATGGCCCGAGGCCTCCCATACGCGGGGGTGCATCAGGATATCGGCATCGACCTCATAAGAATTCTTGCGCTCCTGAATAAAACGCTTGCGCCATGTGTCTTTGACATTGTTTTTGAGGCGGGCGCCCAAAGGGCCGTAGTCCCATGTGTTCGCGAGGCCGCCGTAGATATCGGATCCCGGGAAAATAAAGCCGCGGCCTTTGCAAAGCTCAACAATTTTCTGCATGGATTTTTCGGTATTAAGCATAAAAATATCTCCTTAAAAATCATTTCCTGTACATAATAAACCCGCGGGGCGAATAAGTCAAGAGAAATTTCGCTAAGAATTGGGCAATATTCATAAATTGACGGGCCAAAATATTAAAAACTGACTAATTTGCGAAAAAACACTTGACAAATCTCGTTATTTATGTCACAATCGGAATGTGGACTTTTGCCGCCGTTTGCGCGGCGTTCATATTCATATGTTTTTAAGAAAGTTAAGGGGGAAGTTATTTATGGCAAAAAGATTTACTGCAATAATCTTGGCGCTGGCGATGGCTCTTTCACTCGTCACTGTCAATGTGTTTGCAGCAGCGGAAGACCTGCCCGAAGATTATACCGTCGCTTTTGAGTGGACGGGAAGTGCTGAGGACGGCGGCTCTGCTTCTACCATTTTCGGAAGCAAGCTTGAAGATTTTCTCACTGCTATGAACACCGAGGGCGCTTATATCGAGCTTTCGGGAAAGAATCCCTGCTCTCAGCACGGCTCGATGACCAATATTTTCCTGAACGGCTCGGAGTGGAGCACCTCTCATAGCCTCGGCTATCCGACAGGCGAATTCACAAGAGGCGTTACCGTCAAGACTGCTCTTGAGAGCTGCAAAAAGGAAGCTCCTATCACCACTGCACGTTTCCAAGTCGGCGTTTATGACCACGGCGAGGGCAACGGCGCGGACGATTGCGAGCATGCGGCCGAAAAGGTTGTTCTCACGGGCGTAAAGGTTTACGTTCCTGCTTCGGCAGAAGATCCTGAAGATCCCGATGAGGGCGGAGACGCTGAGGAAGAGGAAGAAGAGGACGAGGTTCTCTATACCCTTCCCGCTGATAAGCTCGGCGAAATGAGCACGGGCTGGGTCAATGTTGTATCGGGCGCTGAGGTTCCGAAGTTCACCGATGCCCTCTCGGCATACGGCGCTGTACTTACCATCAAGACCGACATCACCGCCGACGATATTGACGCTTCAAAGGGCCTCTGGATCTCTATGTGCGCGCAGAGCACCTCTGACTGGGCAACAGGCAACGTTCCCAACGGCGTTGTCGAGACCACCGAAAGCGGCACAACTCTTACTTATAAGGGCTCGGATATCCTCGACTTTGTTGAGGAAAAGGGCTGGACGGGCGCTGTTCAGTTCGCGCTCAATAACTCTAACCTCACTGTTGATACGTTTAAGCTCATCTCCTTTGAAGTTACCGCTCCGAAGGTAGAGGAAGAAAAGCTTCCCGACGGCTATGTCGCTGACGAGAAGATCGAAGTCGGCGATGACAACGTTGAGGTTTCGGCCGACGGCAAGACCGTCACCATTACCCCCGATGACGACCTCAAGACCGAGGGCCTGCTTATCAAGTTCGACAAGCCCGCTCCTGCCGACGGCACCGTTACTGTAAACTACGGCGAACCCGAAAAAGCCCCCGAGGACAAGGTTCTCTTTACTCACGAGTGGAGCATCGAAAGCAACTGGCATTCCCTCAACAAAAAGTGGAACGCTGCCGATTTCACGAAGCTTCTTGAAGCTCTTCAGGTCGAGAATGCTGTTGTCAAGGTTGAATATACCGGCGATCAGGGCTGGGGCCTCCAGATAGGCCTCAAGGACGGCGATCTCAACAAGATGTATACTGTTGAGGGCGTTAAGCATGACACCGCAACCAAGACCGCTACTGTTTCCGCCGCCGACGTTTATGCGCTGGCTGCCGCAAACGGTATGGATTACGAGACCGTTGATAACTGCGAATTCTATGTAAATACAGGCCATAGCGAGGCTCACAACCTCACTCTCAGCGTAATTGTTCCTGCTGAGGCTGTTCCTGCCGCCGCTTCTCTTGAAGAGGGCGAGACCGCAAGCGTTACCGCTTCGTTCAAGGCGGGCGCAACATTCGTTGTTGTCGATACCTCTGAATACAAGGACGACGCGATCACCTCTGTCGTTATCAGCGTTGAGAGCGGCAAGGCACCGACCGTCAGCGAAATTCTTGTCAAGAAGGCCAAGCAGAAGAAACAGGGCATCGAGGGCTACAACGGCTATATCGTTCAGCTCGGCGCTCAGTATCACGGCCTGTTCATGGGCGGCCCGCGTCTGATCCCGATGCCGCATACATTCGTCGGTGACACCTGCACCGCCTGCGGCTATCACAAGATCAGCCTGCACTAATTATCTGACATCTCCTAAATTGTATAAACCACTTCTTGCAGTAAGGGCGTCCTTCGGGGCGCTCTTACTGTTTTTGGTCGATTTTACTTTGCACCTCGAAAGCGCGGCATTTTGGCTTTTGGCGAAACATACAAATATATCGCGACGGTGTGCTAAAAGTTTTTGTCTTTGTGGGATTGACACTTGTGCGCGAGTGAAGTATAATAAACCCAACAACTTTATTTTGGAGGAAATTATCATGAGAGTTTACAATTTCAGCGCGGGTCCCGCGATGCTGCCCGAGGAAGTTCTTAAGAGAGCGGCCGATGAGATGCTCGAATACGGCGAGACGGGCCAGTCGGTAATGGAGATGTCGCACCGCTCGAAAGAATATCAGGCGATAATCGACTCGGTTGAGGCTAAGCTTCGCGAGGTTATGAACATTCCCGAAAACTACAAGGTTCTGTTCCTGCAGGGCGGCGCTTCAAGCCAGTTCGCGATGGTTCCGCTCAACCTTATGAACGGCTCGGGCAAGGCCGATTTCGTTCTTACGGGGCAGTGGGCGACCAAGGCCTATCAGGAGGCCTCGCGCTACGGCGAATGCAAGGTCGTGGCAAGCTCGAAGGATAAGACCTTCAGCTATATTCCCGAGCTCAACAAGGCGGATTTCACGCCCGACGCCGATTATTTCCACATCTGCTACAACAATACCATCTACGGCACGAAGTTCCCTGAGCTGCCCGACACGGGTAATGTTCCGCTTGTCGCGGATATGTCGAGCTCGATTCTCTCTGAGCCTGTTGACGTCTCGAAGTTCGGGGTCATCTACGCGGGCGCGCAGAAGAATATGGGCCCTGCGGGTTTAACCGTAGTTATCATTCGCGAGGACCTCATCGGCAACGCGAGAGATATCACGCCCACCATGTTCAACTATAAGACCCACGCCGACAACGGCTCGATGTTCAATACACCGCCGACCTACGGAATCTATATCCTCGGCCTCGTGCTCGACTGGGTAAAGGAAAAGGGCGGGCTTGAAGCCATGGCGAAGATCAACGCCGAAAAGGCAAAGCTGCTCTATGACTTCCTCGACAGCTCGAAGCTTTTCAAGCCGACGGTTCACGGAAAAGACCGCTCGATGATGAATATTCCGTTCGTGACGGGCTCAGATGAGCTTGACGCAAAGTTCGTCGCAGAGGCGAAAAAGGCGGGGCTTATCAACATCAAGGGACACCGCTCGGTCGGCGGAATGAGAGCCTCCATCTACAACGCGATGCCCAAGGCGGGCGTCGAGAAGCTCGTTGAATTCATGCGCAAGTTTGAGGCCGAAAACGCTTAAGGAGATCAGATATGTATAAGATTCTTACTTTGAATAAGATTGCCGCCTGCGGCACCGACCTTTTTGACAGGGAAAAATACACCGTCGCAGACACGGAAACATCGCCCGACGGAATTATGGTTCGTTCGGCCAACATGCTCGAAGAGGAATTCGCACCAACCCTCAAGGCAATCGCGAGGGCGGGCGCGGGAGTAAACAATATTCCCGTCGAGCGCTGCTCGGAATCGGGCATCTGCGTTTTTAACACCCCCGGGGCGAACGCAAACGCCGTCAAGGAGCTTGTTATCGCGGGGCTTCTGATGACCTCGAGAAAAATTCCTGCCGCCATCGACTGGGCAAAAACCCTTAAGGGTAAGGGCGATGAGGTCTCGAAGCTCGTCGAAAAAGGCAAGGCCGCCTTTGCGGGGCCTGAGATCATGGGCAAAACCCTCGGAATTATCGGCCTCGGCGCTATCGGCGTTAAGGTCGCAAACACCGCCCTCTCCCTCGGCATGAGCGTCGTAGGCTACGACCCCTTCCTCTCGGTCAACGCCGCACTCAGCCTTAAGCCGAGCGTCAAGGTCGTCAAGACCATCGATGAGGTCTACGCGGCCGCGGATTACATCACCCTGCACCTGCCCTACAACAAGGACACAAAGGACACCGTCTGCGCCGACAGCCTCGCGAAAATGAAGGACGGCGTGCGTATTCTTAACTTCGCGCGCGGCGAGCTCGTCAACACCGAGGCGCTGCTCTCGGCCATCGCGAGCGGAAAATGCGCGGCTTATATCACCGACTTCCCGAACGACGCGCTCATCGGCGTCGAGGGCGTCGTCGCGATACCTCACCTTGGCGCTTCGACCCCCGAATCGGAGGACAACTGCGCGGTTATGGCCGCTCGCGAGCTTATCGACTATCTTGAACACGGCAAGATCACCAACTCGGTGAACCTGCCCGACTGCGAGCTCGCAAAGACCGCAGACTGCCTTGTCTGCGTGATTCATAAAAATGTGCCCGCGATCATCACCCAAATTACGGGCGTGATCTCGGCGGGAGGCGGAAACATTGAGAACGTCGCGTCGAAATCCAAGAAGGATTGGGCGTATACGATGCTCGACGTGACGGGCACGGTTACACCCGCCGACATCGAGAAGATTGAGGGCGTGACGGGCGTGAGAGTGATTTGAGAATATTTATTTATTTAAAAAAAGCCCCCTCGGAGGGGCTTTTTCTTTTTTGCTAACGGACGCTTGCAAAGGCGTTCTTTGTGAAGTAATTCGTGTTCTGGAAAATGTTTATCTTCTCGTGCGTGAATTCGAGGCCGTCTTTGAGGCGGGCGGGGAAAATCACATCGCGGCCGAAGCGGGTGCGCAGGGCGTCGGAGACGTCGCTGAGGCGCTCTTCACGGTCGATTTTATCGCCGTCAAGAAAAAGAGTATTTTGACGCGAGCCCTCCTCGGGGCGGAGGTTTATCGCCCTGATACCCACCGCCCTTATGGGCAGGCACCAATCAAACCTCGCGAGAAAAAGCCGAAAACCTGCATCGGCAAAGCTGTGGGCAGACCTCAGCGGGCAGTCGAGCGGCGCCTGATATTCGCGATAGGCGAGGTCGTTGGTCTTGACGCTTATCACGACGCCGTTGGCGCAGAGCCTTTCGCGCCTAAGCCGCCGCGTGACCTCCTCGGCAAGCGAAAGAAGCGTCGCCTTGACCTCTGCATCGCTATGCAAATCGCGCGGCAGGGTCGTCGAGTTGCCGATCGATTTTATCTCGCGCCTATAATCCTGCTCATGGACAATCGCGTCGTCAAGGCCGTTTACCGCACGCCAAAGCCATATTCCGCTCTTTCCGAGATGGCGCGACAAAATCTCGGGGTCGGTGCTCGCAAGCTCGCCGAGGGTGTGTATTCTCAGCTTCTCGAGCCTGCGAAACGTCGACGGACCGACGCCGATTATCTCGTTAGCCGCAAGCGGAAAAATTTTCTCGCGGAAATTATCAATACTCAGCACGGTCACGGCATCGGGCTTTTTCATGTCTGAGCCGAGCTTCGCAAGCACCTTCGTGAAGCTTACGCCGACCGAAATCGTGAGCCCCGTCTCCGCCTTCACCGCCTCACGAATTGAATTCGCGATCTCCTCGGAGCTCCCGAAAAGAAAATGTGAACCCGTGACGTCAAGCCAGCACTCGTCAAGCCCGAACGGCTCGACCATGTCGGTGTAGCGCTGATAGATCGCCCTGACCTGCTTCGAGATCGCCGAGTATTTTTCCATGTGCGGCGAAACGATTACGATGTCGGGACATTTTTGCCTTGCCTCGAAGATTTTGTCGCCCGTCTTGATGCCGAACGCGCGGGCCTCGTAGTTTTTCGCGAGGACTATCCCCGCGCGCGCCTCGATGCTGCCGCAGACCGCCACGGGGCGCCCCGCAAGCGACGGATTATCGCGGCATTCGACCGACGCGTAAAAATTGTTGAGATCGCAGTGAAGTATGTCTCTCATGGTCATCGCCCCCGAAGAACATTTGTTTGTGCTTAGTATAGCACAAATGTTCGCCGATGTAAAGAGGAAATTTCGGGGAATGAGTACGGAAAAGGGGACAGAAAGGGGGTATGGCTCGCAGCTATGGGAAAGAGCTTTTTGTGCAAGAGCAGCGCGGATGACAAGGATTGTCGATGAAGTTAATAAAAGCGGGAGTAACACATGCGCGCACGAAGAAACGGCGGTAGCCCCTTTTAATAGGGGGTAGCAGGACCGTTTGGGCGGGTATAAAATATCAGCTATGAACATTTTTTAGCGAGCATGCCGCCGAGAGAAGCTCGGCGGCGAGAAATTTTCTCGCTGGCGCTCGAAAATCGGGGAGACCCCCGACGAGGGTCTCCCCACGCGAAAACTGTCCACAGGACAGATTTTCGCTCCCCTTCCTGCGTTTTGGAGTTTTAAAAGAGCACGCTCAAACGCGTGCTCTTTTTTGAGATTTCGCGCTCTGCGGAGCGCGACCAGAGGCTGCTCGCCTCAATGAACGCGGGGTTTTGTCTGCAAGCACGAGTGTCCAATAACAAACGGACACGAAGTGCGAGCAGCAACAAAACCAGCTTTCATTGAAACCTGCCAACCTTTTACAAAAGGTTGGACCGAAAACTTTTTAATTTTGACAGGATAATCAGATTTAGTCGCTCTGATATGCGGTTTGAGCTCAACAAGACAAGCCAATCAACACTTATCGCTCTCGCATTAGCCTTGATTTTTCGTTCGGGATATGGTATAATTTTATAAATAACTTCAAAGGGGGGGAGATATTATGACCTTTGACGCTCAGATGCTGCCCCGCATTCTGCGGGACGTCACCGACGGGGTTATTCTGCTTGACCTGCACGGCACCGTTATGTATGTCAACCCGAGCGGAATGCGGATACTTGCCCTCGACGACAGGGTCATCGGGCAGAAGTATGCCCCGACAATGTTTGGAAACGGCGTCGCAAACGACAGCTTTCACCAGTTTCTGCTCGACGCCGTATATGATAAAGGCTGCTCTCACCACGGCAGCTGCGACTACATACTGCCCGACGGCAAAACCCTTAAGCTCGGCATGGTCTCCTCATTCCTCAAAAACGAGGACGGGACCGAAAGCGAAGGCGTCGTGATTCAATTCTCCGACGTGACCGAGCTCGCCGACATGCGCCGCCGCGAACACGACGCGACCATGGTCTTTGTCTCGTCGCTCGGGTTCCTCTGCTTTTGGACGATTATAACCTCCATCTGGGAGACCCTCGGAAGGCCCCTGCCGACGGGCACGATGACGCTCACAGTCACCCTTCTCGGCTTTATCGTGATGGCCGTTCTCGTCTCAAAGACCTCTATCACTTGGAAGGACGTCGGACTTAAGCCTCACAACCTCAAACGCGTGCTCATTACAGACGGCATAATCGCCGCCGCGGCGCTTCTTCTCCTCTGCGTGATAAAGCTTTTGGTGATGCGCCTGAGCCCCGGCTTCTTTGACACGTCAAAGCCGTTCTTCAATTGGGGAGCGCTCACCCTCAGCAGATTATCATACCCGTTTGTGGTTTTTTTGCAGGAGCTCGTCAGCCGCGGATTCGTTCACGAGAGTATGCGTCGGGTGATCTCGGGCAAACACCGCGAGACCGCCGCAATAATCGTTTCGTCGCTGATGTTCGGCGCTCTTCACTATTTCCTCGGGCTGACATATATGGTCGGCGCGATGCTTCTTCTCGGCATTCTCGGCGCTATCTACCGCAAGCAGAACACGATCTGGGGGCTTTGCATTCCTCACCTCGTGCTTGGCCTCGCAGTCGTGGTGCTCGGGTTTGTGTGATAAAATTTTACATCAAAACGCGCTCGGCCGAAACAGCGGAGCGCGTTTTTTGAGATGTGGCCGAAACGGCCACATCAAGAAAATAGAAGTTAGAAATTAGATGTTAGAGTTTCAAGGTGTCGCCTACGGCGACGATTTCAAATATTGAGGATAATGTGTGCGGAACGGACACTCCCCGTTTTTTGCGTATCACAATATTAAATCAGCTTGTCAAGCTCGTTTCTGAGCGCCTGCTTCATCGCTTCAAGCTCATCGGGGCTCGGCGCCGTATCGTCGGCATACATTTTTTCGCGGGGATACCACCAAACAGGGCCCTTTCCGTTCGCGCCGTAGCCCTCAAGGTCGCCGCCGACCCTCGGGAAAAGATGCCAATGCAGGTGCGTATCGCCGTTTCCGAGGCACTCGTAATTCATCTTTTCTGCGCCGAAAGCCTTTGAAACCGCCTCGGCAACGACCGTCATTTCATCAAGAAATCTAACCCTGACATCATCGGCCAAATTAAAAAGCTCAGTCACATGCTCCTTAAAAAGAAACAAAGTATACCCCTTGAAGTGCTGGTTGTCGCCGATCACGACATAGCCCGTTTCGAGCTCTTTGACAAAATAAGGGTTTGCGCCCGACTTTATCATTTTGATTCGGTCGCATATCATGCACATCGGCAGCCACCTCGCAAGTTAAAATTCGGGCTTATTCGCTGACGATTTTCGCCAGCTCGGCGCGGGCGGCGTCGGACATCTCACAATAAAACGTCATCGCGCCCTCGGGAATGGCGAAAACATCGAGAATATCGCCGACAACGCCCTCGGCAACAGACTCCTGAATATAGGCGCTGCCGCGGTATGTGGTCAGCGTCATGATGAGGTCGTATCCGCGCTCCTCGTCGGGGTCTTGGCCGAGGAGCAGCGTCTTTTCCTGATAGACAACGAGCCTGTACTCGGGCGTGAGGTCGGGCGGCAGCTCGTCGAGCTCTTCGCCGCCGCTGTCGGAGAGCAGCAGGTTCGCCGTGCTCTGATCGTCGACGGTCGTTATTAACGTATCGTCCTGCGCGGAGTAAATTTCTATCCTGAGCTGCTTTTCATCGGGCGCTTTGCCGCAGGCAGTCAAAATCAGGGCGCAGATTATAAACATACTTAGCAGTTTTTTCATGGGTTTCACGGCCTTTGCTTAATGATGTTGATATTTTAACATATGACGGGGAGAAAGTCAAGGGCGGAGGCCTCAACCAGTGGTTTAGTCAATTCGCCGAACGGTTTGTTGACTTTTCGTAAAAAATGCTATAAAATGACGGCAGAAGATCTTCATAACACCGGAAAGGAACAAATTTATGGAAAAAACTGTTTCACAAAAAATTATTGAGCTTCGCAAGGCGGCGGGGCTTACGCAGGAGCAGCTCGGCGAGCGGCTGGGGATTTCGGGACAGGCGGTTTCAAAATGGGAGCGCGGCGAGGCGATGCCCGACATTATGATTCTGTCGGATTTGTGCGATGCGCTCGGCACGACGCTCGACTCGCTTTTGGGCGGAAAGCGCGCCGAAAAAACCGAAAACCCGAAGATAATAGGGGATTTCTGCGAGTTCGCAATAAAAAACGGCCGCGCAGAAACGGTTCGGCAGGCGATTTCGCGAATGATGAACCGAGATGTCGTTGTGTCAAGGAATGATGAGCTCAGTATCTGCCTCGAAAACGGCGAAAACATCCTTGTTTCCAATCCGCTCGGCATGGGTTTTGTGATGTCGGGGACCGATTTTGCGGACTATTGCCTGAAGATGGACAGAACACGAATCAATAATCTGATTAGACTTTTTACAGATGAGACTGTGTTTGCCGTCGTCAAAATCATCGCGAAAAAAACGGCTACAGTTGACGAAATCTGCGCAGAAACAGGATTAGAAAAATCAGAAATTCAGGAGATCCTTTTGGAGCTTTCAAACTTTGAGGTGATAGCATACGGCCGCGATAAAAACGGCAATCTCGGCTACTGCCCTGCGTCGGGCATGGCCGCCGTGTGGATGGTACTCGCGGGGTGCAGTCTGTTTGACCTTGGCGGCGTCCGCGGCAACACGTGGGTGTCGGTGTAACAGAGCGATAAATTAGCGTATACACCAAAAAAAGAAGAACCCTTGGGTTCTTCTTTTTTGGTGCCGATGGCGGGACTTGAACCCGCACACATTGCTGCGGCAGATTTTGAGTCTGCTGTGTCTGCCATTCCACCACATCGGCGCAATTGGAATTATAGCAAAAAACCTTGCGGCTGTCAAGCCTTTGACTTATCTTTTCCCGAATTTGCCCTGATACACCGCGCCGAAACACTCGCCGATAAACGACGCCAGCGCCGCTATCGGTATATATATCCATGCGGTGACGTTGAAGAAAATAAACATACACGGCACAAAGAGCAGCGCGCTGAAAAGCGGCATTATCGGGTCGCGCTTTGCAACTCGGCCGTAAAAATAGCCGATAGCAAGGGCGCAGCAGCAATCTATCGCGGGGACGCCGTTATAAAAGACTATGCTTTTTGAAGCCATCGCCGCAAACGGCAGCACAATATACATCACCGCGGTGATGAGAATATAGGGCAGTGATTTTAATAATCTTGGGCCGAGGTTTGATTTCATGATGCTACCCCCTGTTTTTTTCTGAGCGCTTCGACCGCCTCGCTGTCGGGCGTGACGTAAAGAGTCTTCTGATTGGTATAGATCACCGCCCCGGGCTTTGCGCCCGACGGTTTTTTCACATATCTCACAAGCGTATAGTCGACGGGAACGGTCGAGCCCGACCTCGCCGAAGAATTATACGCCGCGATGAGCGCGGCCTCGCTTAAAGTGCTCTCAGGCGGGTCTTTTCCCTCGCAGGAGATGATTACATGCGAGCCCGTGATATTCTTGACGTGAAGCCAGACGTCGCTTTTTTCGGCGGTTTTGAGGGTCAGAAGATCGTTCTGGCGGTTATTTCTTCCCGCCATGATTCTGAAGCCGTCGCTCGAAATATATTCTATCGGCGGAAGCGCCTTCGGGAGCTTCTGCTTTTTTGCCTTTGAACGAAGCGTTCTGATGTAGCCCTCCTGAGAGAGCTCCTGCCTTATTTCGGAAAGCTCGCCCTCGGTAGAGGCGCGGGAAAGCGAATCGAAAACCGAATCGATATAGCGCTGCTCCTCCTCGCCCTTTTCAATAAGCCCGCGGAGCATCTTATCGGCGGTGTCGGCCTTGCGGTATTCAGAATAATATTTCTGGGCGTTTTGGGCGGGGGTGAGGCGCGGGTCGAGCTCGATTTCTATTTCGGGCGAGCCCTCGGCATAGAAGTTTTCAAGCCTTGCCTTGCTCATGCCCTTTTCGAGGCGGTAGAGATTCGACATTATAAGGTCGCCCTTGAGGCGGTATTCGTCGCGGTTCTTGCACTCCTCAAGCTCAAGCTTCTGGGCGGATACCCTCCTGCCGATTCTCTCGCTGAGGCTTATCAAAAGCTTGAAGAGGTCGTCGGCGCGCTGTTTTGTCTGCGCAAGAATGTCGCGCTCGGAATAGAAGAAGTCAAGAAGCTTTGAGGGAGAATCGAACTCGCGGTCGAACATCAGGCTGCCGTATTGGTTTATCTTCACGAAGCAGAAGTCTTTCATCAGGCCGTCGCGGTCGCGGAGAATGTAATATTTGTTCTCGCCCGAGGATATCAGCCGAGAGACATCGCGGAGATAATAAAGAAGCCGCACCTTTTCGTCCTCGGCGAGCCCGTTCGCGGGGCGCTCGCCGCCCTTTAACGCGAAGAACGCGCACTCCCTCGCGAAGATAGGAGATATGCCCTCAAAGACCTTTACAAGCGCCTTTGAGAGCTCCTGATTCGTTTCGGCGAGACGGGAAAAAAGCTCGTCCTCGGAAAAATCAAGCGGGTTGAGGCGGTCGTCGCGCGGGGGCAGGGTATAGGCAACCCCGGGCAGAACCCGCCGAACCCTCGACATGTCCTCGCTGACGCGCTTTATTGAGTCGATGACGCGGCCGTCGGGGCCGATCAGGAGAATATTAGAGCAGCGGCCCATTATCTCGGCCGCGAGGGTTAAAACCACCCTGTCGCCGAACTCGTCGGCGGTCTCAAAGTCGAAAAAGAGTATGCGCTCGAAGCCGTCCTGACGGATAGCTAAAAGCTTTCCCGATGAAAGATGCTTGCGAAGAAGCATACAGAACATCGGCGGGACTTGGGGGTTTTCGGGCTCGCGCTCGGTGAAGTGAACGCGGGCTGTTCCCGCAGATGATGAAAACATCAGCTTTTTTGTGCCGAAGCCCTGCGTCCTCAGCGCGATGACAACGCTGTCTCGCGAGGGCTGGTGAATTTTGTCGACCCGCGAACCGATAAGGCTCTGCTCAAGCTCGGCTTTTATAAGGCTGAGATAAACTCCGTCAAGCGCCATATGTGCTCCCCGATTTCAAAATTTTAAATGCCTTTGATTATTGCGTCGGTGGTTGAGATTATACATTCGACGCCGAATTTTTCCTCAAGCTTTTTCTTGAGATAGGGCAGGCAGATGACCTCGGTCTCGTAATGCCCCGCGTCGATAAGGGTCATGCCGATGCGTTCGGCCTCCTGGAAGTTGTCGAGCTTGACATCGCCCGTGACAAGCGCCTGAGCGCCCTTTTCCTTGGCGTCATAGAGTATGACCGAGCAAGCGCCCGAGCCGCAGGCGACCGTCTCGATATCCCTGCCGCCGTCGACCCATCGCAGGGTCGCGCTGTTGAATTTTTTCTTCGAGAGCTCCGCAAGCTCGCGCGGGGTCATCTTCGGGCACTTCGCCAGAGCGCCGTAGCCGACAGGCTCGCCCGTGACAGAATCTTTGCGGTTGGTCATCGGCAGAACGCCGAGGTTTTCAAAGCCGAGAACGTCGACCATCATGTCGCTGATGCCGTACTTCGCGGAGTCAAGGCTTGTGTGGCAGCCGATGCAGGCGATGCCGAGGCTTAAAGCCTTTGCGTAGGGGTAGGCGGGGTCGAGGCGCTTTGTGGCGTCGAAGATAGCGGGGTGGTGGGTGAGTATCAGCCCGCAGCCGAGCCGATCGGCCTCTAAAACAACGTTGTAGGTGGCATCAAGAGCAAGAAGTATCTTGTCGGCCGCCTGCTCGCGAGAGCCGACGCTGAGCCCCGAGTTGTCAAAATCGTCCTGATTGCGGAACGGCGCGAAGCTGTCGATAAAATCATAGATCTGCCCGACTGTAATCATTGGTTTACTCCTCCCGAAATATATTCTTCAATTTTTTTCGCGAGCGCAAGAACGCGCTCGGCTTCTTCTCTTTTTTCGCGGTCCTCCGAGGCCGCCATTCCCTCGCCCGCCAAAATAATCCGCTTCTTCTCGCCCCGAAGATATTCAAGCGATTCGGGGTCGCGGGGGTCAAGGCTTCCGACCTCGGCCTCAAGTTCTGAGAGCTTGCGGCTTGGGCCGCCGAGCCTCGCAAGAATGACGGGGTAGAGGAATTTTCCGTCGCGAACGGCGCGCTCCGAGACCGTCGCAAAGCCGCGCTCGGCCAAAAACGCCCGAAGCATCGGGGCGCGGGTGTTGGGCTGTAAAATAAAGTTTGCCGACGGCGGAACCCTTTCGGAGGAAAGAATTTCCGCGATGAGCTCGCCGCCCATGCCCGCGATGAAAATATCCGTCGTCTTCGCGAGGATATCATCGGGGATATTTTTCAGGCCGTCGGAAAGAACGGCCGTGACCTTATCGCCGAGACCGCAGAGCGAAACGGTTTTTTTCGCAGCCAAAAGCGGGCCCTCGGCGATATCGGCAGCGCATGCGCCCCGAGACACCCCGCTCATCACGAGAAAACAGGGCAGAAGCGCGTGATCGGTGCCGATGTCAAGGGCAAAGCCGCCTTTTTTCGCGAGCATCGCGCAGGCCGCAAGCCTCGGCGAAAGCTTAATCATTTTTTGTTCCGAAATATTCGTTGAGCTTTTTTACGAGCTCCTCGGGGTCGTTGCCGTGAACGGCGCATGCCTCGCCGATCGTTTCGCCCCTCGCCGACGGGCAGCCGAGGCAGTGCATTCCCATTTCAAGGAAAAGCGGCGCGCAGCCGAAGTCGACATCAAGAATATCGCCGATTACAGTGTCCTTTGTTATCTTCATGGTTTTAACCTCCTGTAAGTGATGAGTATATTATATACCTTTTTTGCGGATTTTGCAATACTTTTAGAAGTCAGAAGTCAGAGGATAGAAGATAGAGGAATGTTGAGGATAATATGCGGCTCACGGAAATATCCCGAAAAAGGAAACGCGGCTCGGTTGAGCCGCGCAGAGAAAGCTTTTTCTCAATTTTCCTCTCTCATCTTTGCAAAGCACTCGCTGCAATAAACAGGACGGTCGTCATGAGGCTGGAAAGGAACGCGTGCTTCCTTTCCGCAGTTGGCGCAAACGGCAGTATAGAACTGCTTGCCTTCTTCCTTCTTCTTGCGTCTGCAGTCTTTGCACATCTTGGGCTCGTTTTCAAAGCCCTTTTCCGCATAGAATTCCTGCTCACCGGCGGTGAACACAAATTCATTTCCGCAGCTGCGGCATACTAACGTTTTGTCTTCAAACATGGGAGTTCCTCACTTTTCTTGTGTGTTTCTTCTGCCAAGTCGGGCATTAACCGACAGTTGATTACAAAGAATCGGCAAGCTGAATGGCATAATTTATATTAAAACCCTTTGGGGATTTTAACCTAATTTCCTGCGAAGCTTCCGCCTTATTCTTGCGAGGGCGTTGTCGACGGATTTTCGCTCGACGCCGAGGGATTCGGCGATAACGGCATAGGGTTCGCCGCAGAGGTATCGGGAAAAAACAGCGCGCTCAAATTCGCTGAAATTTTCGGAAAATTCGGAGAAGATTTCGTCGAGCGCTTCGCGGTCGAGTATGATCTTTTCGGGCGATGAACCCGAGGACGGGCCGACGGAATCGAGAGATTCCTCACGCCGCTTTATCCTCGCCGATTTTTTCAGCGCCGAGAGCATTCGGTTGTTCGCGCAGGCGCTTGCGTAAGTCGCAAAGCTTGCGCCCTTTGCGGGGTCAAAGGTCGCCACCGCGTTCATGAGGCCGAGGATCCCCTCGGAAACAAGGTCGTCGCGGTCGGCAGACGGGGGCGAATACATTCCCGCAAGCCGCCGCACCGACGGAAGATAACGGGAGATAAGCACTCCGTACGCCTCCGCACTGGTCCGCGAGATAAGCACAAGCTCGTCGTCAGGCGCGGTCATAAATCGGATATCTTCGACAGATACCACCGACACCACCTCACAATCTACCTGTTACTCAATAATAGCATTAAGATTAGGTTATGTCAAGCATAAATTGAATTTTTTAACAGTTTTCGTCGAAACATACAAAATTTGTAAGCGCTAATGGTTAAAAAGCCCGTAGGCGCTTTAACGCGAGAGCGCAATAGCCCTGAAAAGCTTTAAATGCGCGCTTTAATAGAAGTCAGATGATAGAAGATAGAGGATAGAGGTCTGATTTTGGGCCGTGCGCTCGCGAAAAGAAATAGGAAGTGTCCATTCCGCACAAATATTCAGATATGTCGCCGCAGGCGACACCTTGAAACTCTAACATCTAATTTCTAACTTCTATCTTCTTGATGTGGCCGATTCGGCCACATCTAAAGAAATATATATTGACAAAAAGATGAATCAGTGTTAATATTATAATATATTTTTCCCGAAAGAAGGTATACTTAATGAATTGCACCAATTGCGGAGCAAATCTTGAAAACGGAGCAAAGTTCTGCCCGTCATGCGGGGCCCCCGTTCCTCAGCCCGAGCCCAAAACCTCATATTGCCCTCACTGCGGTCGGCCGTATCAGGGAACACCCGCCGTCTGCCCGTCATGCGGGGCTTCTTTGGCGGTTGAGAATTTCAGTCAGCAGGCCCAGAACTTCGGCCAGAATATTCAGAACGGCAACATCGGGCAGTATTTCCCTCAGTCGGGAAAGGTGTCAAGCAGAAGCATTCCGCTTTATGTCGTGCTGAGCTTTCTTACCTGCGGTATCTTTTTGATCTACTGGATGATATGCCTTGTAAACGACCTCAACGCGGCCTCTGATCAGCAGAATGACACAAACGGCATCACCGTTTATCTTCTCAGCCTTGTGACCTGCGGTATCTACGGCATTTACTGGATGTTCAAGGCGGGCGACAAGGTCTCATATATCAGGCGCAAGATCGGCGAGACGGACAGCGGCAACTACGGCATTCTCTACCTCGTTCTCCAGCTTCTCGGCCTCGGCCTTATCAACTATTGCCTTATTCAGAGCGAGATCAACAAGATCGCCGATTGCGGCTTATGATTCGCGATGAGGCGCGGGGGCGGTTTTTCAGGCTTCTGAAAACCTTTTTCGCGATTGCCGCCGTCGGGCTTTGCTATGCCGCTTTCGTCAGCGCGACGGGTATCGCCGTACCCTGCGTTTTTCGCCTCGTGACGGGGCTTCAGTGCCCGGGCTGCGGAGTGTCAAGAATGTGCCTTGCGCTTTTAAGGCTCGATTTTGCCTCGGCATGGGCGGCCAACCCCGCGATAATGGCGCTTCTGCCGCTTGGGGCGGCGGTTGTCGGCGATATGTCGGTGAGATATGTCAGGACAGGCGACAGAAAGCCCGATAAATTCTGCAACGCGGCGATGATTTTCATGATCGCGGCGCTGACGGTCTTTGCGGTGATTCGGAATATTCCGTAACGGCGTCCCCCTCGAAAAGAGGGGGATTTTCTGATGCGGCCGAAACGACCGCATCAAGAAGATAGAAGTTAGGGCACCACCGCATAATTCCGCTTATAAGCAGTTTTGTAGTAGCAAAGCTGTGTATACGGCATATCGCTTCATT
>CANQWC010000033.1 GCA_947627455.1 uncultured Clostridia bacterium
GAAGCGATATGCCGTATACACAGCTTTGCTACTACAAAACTGCTTATAAGCGGAATTATGCGGTGGTGCCTTAGCTTAAAAAGTCCGAAAACGCGTTACAACGCTGAATTTTACCAAAAAATAGGAGAAATTTAATGAACGAAAACAATTTTGAGAATGGAAAAATGCTGCCAATCATTGATTATCAGGGCAGGAAGTTTATGTGCTTACCGAATCGGACGGAAATGACTTTCCCCGACGGCACGGTTTACCGCGTGAGCAGTATGTTTGTCGGCAAAACGGAAATGGGAGATATGCTCGACGCGCTCACAATCGAAAAAATTAACCGCGAGGTGGCTTGAAATGGCAAGGAAAATATGCTACAATTACAGCGGATTTCTGATTGAAAATGCGCTGCATAACAGGAGGTAAAATATGGCTATGCAGATAATAAATCAGGAAAATTATAATGTTGGAATTTACGCAAGATTAAGCCGCGATGATGAGAGAATCGGAGAATCGGTGTCGATTGAGAATCAAAAGGAGCTGCTCGGCAGATATGCCCGAGAGCAGGGTTGGATGATTTACGACTATTATTGTGATGACGGAGTATCGGGTACAACGTTCGACCGACCCGAATTCAATCGGCTTGTGCAGGACGCGACGGACAAGAAAATCAATCTTGTCCTTTGCAAGGATTTAAGCCGCCTCGGCAGGGATTATATCGAAGCTGGCAGATACACGGATTTCGTCTTTCCGTCGCTCGGCTGCCGCTTTATCGCCCTTAACGACGGCGTGGATACGCTCCAGAAAAATAACGAAATGCTCGTTATCATCAAGAATGTGATGAACGATCTTTATGCTCGCGATACCAGCTCCAAAATAAAGGCGGTTAAGCAATCTGCATTCAAAAGCGGCAAGTACGTCGGTTGTTATGCCCCTCTCGGCTACAAGAAAAGCGCGGCTGACAAGCACATTTTGGAGATTGACCCTGTGACTGCGCCAGTAGTAAAGCATATCTTTGATATGCGCTTGCAAGGCGACAGCTTCAGAAAAATCGCTACGCAGCTCAATGCCGATGGAGTACCTGCCCCGAGAACATTCTATTACATGGCGACGGGCAGGGAAAATATTCGCAGCAAATCGCCGTACTGGAACGATACGACCGTTAAGTCGATTCTCCGTAACGAAGTGTACCTCGGTCACATGGTGCAGAATAAGATCGGCACGGTGTCCTACAAGAACCATAAGCAGGTTGGCAAACCACAATCTGAATGGATTAAGGTTGAAAATACGCACGAACCGATTATATCTCAAGAAATATGGGACGCGGTTCAGAAAATGGACAACCACCCCTCGCGTGGCAGGACTGCAAAATGCGGTGAGATTCCTTTGTTCAGCGGCATGCTTAGGTGCATGGACTGCGGAGCAAGTTTCCGTTTCATTCGCGACTATCGCACAAAGCGAAAGCCGTCAAGTTACAAGGCGTACGCCTGCAATCGCTATATGTCAGGCGGCAAGGATGCTTGCACCGCGCACGTTATAAACCAGAAAGCATTGATTGCAGTCGTTCTGACCGACATTCGCAGCAAGGCTATCCTCGCGCAGAGAAATCGTGAAGCATTGAAAGAGCGGATTCTCGCCATGAAAAAGAACTCGAACGAGGAAAAGACAGGCCTGCTGAAAACTGAGTTGACAGCGATTGACAAACGCCTTGCCGAGCTTGAAAAACTGATCCAAGCGGCTTATGAGGACAAAGTTATGGGTCGCATACCCGAAAGCGTTTGCATTAACTTGCTTAACAAGTACGAATCCGAACGTGCCGAAAAGTTGGAGCATAAAAAAGAGATTTCCGCGAAGTTGGTAACAAGTGAGGAAAGCGAGAAATCCGTAGACGATTGGCTCGATATGATTCAGGACTATGCTCAACTTGAGGAGCTTGACCGTGCGACGCTTGTGAGGTTGATTCAAAAGATTGAAATCGGCGAGAAGCACGAGGTCGACGGACATGTTGAGCGCGACATCAATATTTATTACAATTTCGCGGGTTTTGTAGAATTATAAGCCGTCATTCTTTATGAAAAGTTGACTAACGAATTTTTCGCTAAGGACACCAGTCGAAAGATTCGTGCCGTTAATAAAGCTAAAGGCGGGCGTGGTATACCATTGACGACGAACATTCCATACGGTTACAAAAAGGGCGATGGTGGTGAATGGGAAGTTGACGAGGAATCTGCGGGGGTCGTTAAGCAGATTTTCCAAATGTGCATGGAAGGTCGCGGTCCCATGCAGATTGCAAAGGCACTAACAGCCGCGAAAGTTCCCAACCCATCGGCATATAAAAATGCACATGGATTAAGTCCAAGAAGTTTCAGTTCAGACCCTTACCATTGGAATGCAAATACTGTCGTCCACATTTTAGAACGCAAGGAGTATACAGGCTGCACCGTCAATTTCAAGACTTATACTAATTCAATCTGGGACAAGAAGCAACGAGATAACCCCGAGGAAAATTGGGCGGTTTTCGAGAATACTCACCCCGAGATTATAAATCCAGAAGAGTTCGAGAAAGTGCAGGAAATCCGAAAACAGCGCCATCGCAGAACGCGAACAGGCAAAAGCAGTATGTTCTCAGGACTCGTTTACTGTTATGACTGCGGTGCGAAAATGCGTTATTGTACGACCAAGGACTTTGAAAAGCGGCAGGACCACTTTGTTTGCGGGAATTACAAAAGCAATACCGGGAGTTGCACAATTCACTTTATCCGAGCGGTCGTCCTTGAACAGCTTGTGCTGACGAATATGCAGATCGTAATTTCATACGTTACGGCTCACGAGAATTATTTTCGACGAGTTATGACCGAGAAAATGTCGCTTAAGAGTGCTGAAATAATCAAATCAGCTAAAAGAAAACTCGCACAAAAGGAAAAGCGGCTTGCAGAACTTGACCGATTGTTTATCAAAATTTATGAGGATAACGTGTCGGCAAAACTTAGTGATGAACGGTTTGCAATGATGAGTGAGCAATACGAGGACGAACAGGCAGCGCTTCGCAAGGATATTTCTGAACTGGAAGCCGAAATTGCAGGGCAAGAGCGTCAGTCTGATAATCTGGAGTTGTTCATTAAGAGGGCTCGCAAATATGAGGGACTTAACGAGCTTACTCCCTATGCCTTGCGTGAACTTGTAAAGGCAATATACGTTGAAAAGCCCGACAAGTCATGCGGCAAGAAGAAACAGAAGATTAGGATTCAGTACGACCTTGTGGGATTTATACCCATAAATGAGCTTTTGCAGCAGGAAAGACAAAGAGAAACGGCATAACCGAAATTATGCCGTTTCACGAAAAATAGTTTTAACTTCCTTATGACGCCCCGCCATCGCTCGGAGGAGATTTATTATGCTTTTAATTAAGCGTTGATAGCGATGACAACGCCCGAGCCGACGGTTCTGCCGCCCTCGCGAATAGCGAAGCGGAGACCCTCTTCGATAGCGATAGGAGTGATGAGCTCAACGTTCATCTCAACGTTATCGCCGGGCATGCACATCTCAACGCCCTCGGGAAGGGTGATGACGCCTGTAACGTCGGTAGTTCTGAAGTAGAACTGAGGTCTGTAATTGGTCATGAAAGGAGTGTGGCGGCCGCCCTCTTCCTTCTTAAGAACATAAACCTGGCCCTTGAACTTGGTGTGGGGGTGAATGGAGCCCGGTTTGCAGAGAACCTGACCTCTTTCAATGTCCTTTCTCTGAACGCCGCGGAGAAGAGCGCCGATGTTATCGCCGGCCTCGGCATAGTCGAGGGTCTTGCGGAACATCTCAATACCTGTAACAACAGTCTTAGCTCTCTCTTCGGTGAGGCCGATGATCTCAACTTCGTCGCCGAGCTTGAGGGTGCCTCTCTCAACTCTGCCCGTGGCAACGGTGCCGCGGCCCGTGATGGTCATGGTGTCCTCAACAGGCATCAGGAACGGCATGTCGGCCTTACGGTCAGGAGTCGGGATATAGGAGTCGACAGCGTCCATAAGCTCGAGGATCGAAGCATACTCGGGGGCGTTCGGGTCGGTAGAGGTAGACTCGAGAGCCTGAAGAGCAGAACCCTTGATGATCGGGATATCGTCGCCGGGGAACTCATACTTGGAGAGAAGATCGCGAATATCCATCTCGACGAGTTCAAGAAGCTCAGCGTCGTCGACCTGGTCGACCTTGTTCATATAAACAACGATCGCAGGAACGCCAACCTGACGGGCAAGAAGGATATGCTCACGGGTCTGAGCCATCGGGCCGTCGGAAGCGGCGACAACAAGGATAGCGCCGTCCATCTGAGCAGCACCGGTGATCATGTTCTTAACGTAGTCGGCGTGGCCGGGGCAGTCAACGTGAGCATAGTGACGCTTGTCGGTCTCATACTCAACGTGAGCGGTATTGATGGTGATTCCGCGCTCTCTTTCCTCGGGAGCCTTGTCGATCATGTCGTAAGCCTCGAACTTGGCCTGTCCCTTCATAGCAAGGACCTTGGTGATGGCGGCGGTAAGAGTGGTCTTGCCATGGTCAACGTGGCCGATGGTTCCGATGTTTACGTGGGGTTTTGTTCTTTCAAATTTTTGCTTTGCCATTGGAATTTCCTCCCTTTAGTAACATTTGATAATTTGATTCTAACAGATTTGTTATGAAAATGCAAGCGTTATGCTGACATTTTTACAACTTTTGGCGCCGAAATTTCATTATTTTCAATGAAAATCAGCTGTCGGCCTTCTTGCGGGCGCTCATAATGCCCTCGGCAACGGACTTCGGAACCTCGGTATAGCTATGAGGCTCCATCGTGTACTGACCGCGGCCCTGAGTCTTTGAGCGGAGGTCGTTTGAGTAGCCGAACATTTCGGAGAGCGGAACAAGAGCATCGACCTGAGCGACGCCGTTGTTTGTCTCCTGCCCGAGGATCTGCCCTCTTCTTGAGTTGAGGTCGCCGATGGCGGTTCCCATGTATTCCTCGGGAACGATGCAGGCCACCTTCATGATAGGCTCAAGAATAACGGGGTCAGCTTTCTTCATCGCGTCTTTAAAGGCCATCGAGCCCGCGATCGAGAACGCCATTTCAGAGGAGTCGACTTCGTGGTAGGAGCCGTCGTAGAGCGTCACCTTGACGTCAACAACGGGATAACCCGCCAGAACGCCCGACTTCATCGCGCCCTGAATACCCTTGTCGACAGCGGGGATATATTCCTTCGGAATAGCGCCGCCGACGATCGAGTTGATGAACTCATAGCCCTTGCCCGATTCGTTGGGCTCAAGCTTGATCTTGACGTGTCCGTACTGACCTTTACCGCCCGACTGCCTTGCGTATTTGCATTCGACATCGGCAAGCCTTCTGACGGTCTCTTTATAGGCGACCTGCGGCGCGCCGACGTTTGCCTCGACCTTGAACTCGCGGAGCATTCTGTCGACGATGATCTCAAGGTGAAGCTCGCCCATTCCCGCGATGATGGTCTGCCCTGTCTCGTCATCGGTCCATGTCTTGAAGGTCGGGTCCTCCTCAGCAAGCTTGGAAAGGGCAATCGCCATCTTTTCCTGACCTGCCTTGGTCTTGGGCTCGATCGCAAGGTTGATAACGGGCTCGGGGAATTCCATCGATTCAAGGATTATCGGGTGCTTCGGGTCGCAGAGTGTGTCGCCCGTGGTGGTGTTCTTAACGCCGACTACCGCGTAGATATCGCCCGCATAGCAGGTCTCGATATCTTTACGGTGATTCGAGTGCATCTGAAGAACACGGCCCATGCGCTCATTCGCGCCCTTGGTGCAGTTCAGAACGGTTTCGCCCGCGTTGAGGGTTCCCGAATAAACTCTGAAGAAGCAGAGCTTTCCGACGAACGGGTCGGTCGCAATCTTGAACGCCAGCGCAGCGAAAGGCGCATTGTCGTCAGAGGGGCGGGTCTCCTCCTCGTCGGTGTCGGGGTTGATGCCTCTGATGTCGGGAATATCGGTCGGGGCGGGCATATAGTCGACGACCGCGTCCAGAAGCTTCTGGACTCCCTTGTTCTTGTAAGAGGTCCCGCAGGTTACGGGAACCATTTCGTTGGCAATTGTTGCCTTGCGGATACCCGCTTTAAGCTCTTCGATGGTAAGCTCTTCGCCGCCGAGATATTTCTCCATCAAAGCGTCGTCAAGCTCGGCAACCGACTCAACAAGCTGAGCACGGTACTTTTCGGCATCTTCAACCATGTTTTCGGGGATATCTTCGACCCTTATATCCTTGCCGAGGTCGTCGTAGTACATATACGCCTTCATCTCAAGAAGATCGATGATTCCCTTGAAGAAAGTCTCGCTTCCGATCGGGAGCTGGATAGGCACCGCGTTGCACTTTAAGCGGTGGTGAATCATGTCGAGGACGTGATAGAAGTCCGCGCCCATGATATCCATCTTGTTGACATAGATCATGCGCGGGACGTTGTATTTATCGCCCTGCCTCCAGACCGTTTCGGTCTGGGGTTCAACGCCGCCCTTGGCGCAGAGGACAGTGACCGCGCCGTCAAGAACTCTGAGCGAGCGCTCGACCTCAACGGTAAAGTCGACGTGGCCCGGGGTGTCAATGATATTGATTCTATGGCCCTTCCAGTAAGCGGTAGTCGCGGCGGAGGTGATTGTGATACCTCTCTCCTGCTCCTGCTCCATCCAGTCCATCGTCGCGCTTCCGTCGTGGGTCTCACCCATCTTGTGGTTGATACCTGTATAGAAAAGTATGCGCTCGGTGGTGGTGGTCTTGCCCGCGTCGATATGAGCCATTATACCAATGTTTCGAGTCATTGACAAAGATACGTCTCTTGCCATAAATAATCTCCATTTCTTGACGCTGAGGGCGACTCGGTGCCCTTAGCGCGCTTTCAGTATCAATATAGTCGGGAAAACGAGCGGGAATATGAATAATTGCCGCCCCTCCCCATTTCGCTTACCAGCGGAAGTGAGCGAACGCCTTGTTGGCGTCTGCCATCTTGTGGGTATCCTCGCGCTTTTTGACAGCGCCGCCTGTTCCGTTAAGAGCATCAAGGATCTCACCTGCGAGCCTTTCCTTCATGGTCTTTTCGTTGCGGGCACGAGAATAGTTTGTAAGCCATCTGAGTCCGAGGGTCTGACGCCTTTCGGGTCTGACTTCCATAGGAACCTGATATGTGGCGCCGCCGACACGGCGGGCCTTGACTTCGAGGTTGGGCATCACGTTCTCCATCGCCTGTTCAAAGGCCTCAAGAGCGGGTTTGCCCGATTTCTGTTCAACGATTTCAAATGCACCGTAGACAATCTTCTGAGCTACGCCCTTCTTACCGTCAAGCATGATGTTGTTGATAAGACGGGTGACAAGCTTAGAGTTGTAGATAGGGTCCTGCAAAACATCGCGCTTTGCAACATTACCTCTTCTTGGCACTTTCCTTCCCTCCTTCATAGAATGATATCATTGGTACTCGTTTTCACCCGGGATAAACCCGAGCGACCTCGTCAGCGCGCTGAGGTACCCTATACATAACAGAAAAATGTATATGATAAACTCCACGCGGCTGCGGCGGAATTTTAAGCTTTGCTTTTTGGGGCATTATTTGGTCTTGGGGCGTTTTGCGCCGTATTTCGACCTGCCCTGCATTCTCTTTGCAACGCCCTGAGCGTCGAGGGTCCCGCGGATGATGTGGTATCTTACACCCGGGAGGTCCTTGACACGTCCGCCGCGAATGAGAACAACCGAGTGTTCCTGAAGGTTATGCCCGATGCCGGGGATATAAGAGGTGACCTCGGTTCCGTTGGTAAGTCTTACCCTCGCGATCTTACGCATGGCAGAGTTAGGCTTCTTCGGGGTCGCGGTCTTGACAGCGGTGCAAACGCCTCTCTTCTGCGGGCAGCTTTGGTCGATGACCGCTTTCTTCTTTGAGTTATAGCTCTTCTGAAGGGCGGGCGACTTTGACTTGTCCGCGAGAGTGCTTCTTCCCTTGCGAACCAATTGGTTAAACGTCGGCATGATTTCTCTCCTTTCCTGAAAAATTTTACGCAATACACGGGTTTTGCCGCAGTTCGGCATACTAATCCATAGTTTTGCATACTACGTTATTATACAGGCTTGACGCGAATTTGTCAAGAATATTTTTCACTAAAAAACGCCGAAAATAAGGTGGTTTCTATCGGAAATTGTTGTAAAATCTGCGAAGCGCCGATTTAACGCAAAAAAGCGGCGTTCAAGCCTCGGCCTCGGCGCCTTTGAATCAGTTCACGAAGACAAAAACCCGCTCGCCCTGCGGGTTGAGCTCGGTATAGACGATTTCAAGCCCCTCTAAAAGCCGAAGCGCCTCCGCCCTGTCATACGGGTGAAAAATCATTCCGCGATGACTTCCCGAAGTATAAAGAATGCTGCCGTCGGCGAGAAGCTCATGGGGTTCGGCCGTGTCGTCATCATCTGCCCCGTCGAAGGACACCGCTATAATGCCGCCCGACTTTGTTATGCGGCGAAGCTCGGCGAGGGCCGCTTTTGCGTCGGCGGCGCTCATGTGGTCGAGCACCGAGTTTGCCACTGCGCCGTCAAAAAACGCGTCGGGATAACCCGTCGAGAGAATGTCGGCAGACTTCACCCGCGAACCGTCGAAGCCGAAGTGCTCAAGGTCCGCTTTTGTGAGCCTTGCCGCGCTCGGCGAAACATCGAAGCTGTAAACCTCAAAACCGTCAGACGCAAGCGCCAGAGAATACGCGCCAAAGCCGCAGGCGGCATCGCAAACACGAATCGCGCCGAAATCTTTAAAAATGTCGATAACCCGCGATTTAAGCTTGTAGAAGCGCTCAAGATAAGGGAGAAGAGAATCGCCGTCTGAGCGGGACCATAGATTTTCCCATAAATCTTTTGACAAAAAATCACCCCCGAGGCGTTGTATCAAGATATTTTACAGCGATTTTCCGAAAAAGTCAATAAATTTGAAAAAAGCACTTGCAATTTCAAAAAAAGTGTGGTACAATACAGCATGTTGTAACCGACACGGAGCAGTATCGAAGTGGTCATAACGGGCTCGACTCGAAATCGAGTAATCCCTTAATCGGGACCGAGAGTTCGAATCTCTCCTGCTCCGCCAGTAACGCTGTAAGCTCAGGCTTATGGCGTTATTTTTATCACCCGATTTTACAAAAACAAGGCCGAAATACTTCGGCCTTGTTTTCTTCTGCTATCCCCTTATCCTTTACGCTTATCCGACGGAGGGGTTGACGCTCTTGGCCCAGGCCTCGGCGGTGTCGTTGGCGAGGGTAGACATGTCAAAGATCTCGGTCATGGCTTCGTCGGCGTAGAGCTCATAAACCGTATCGGCGGCCATGACACCGATAAAGGCGTCGTGGACGACGTTGAAGGTCTGGGTCTCGGTGAGGTCGCCGTCGACGATGTGGACGGTGAACTCGCAGGTGTCGCCCTCGGTGATGTCCTTGTCGGTGGTGAGGTTAAGCTTTCTCTCCTCGCCGTAGCTGACGAAATAGGTGTCGACAGACATGACGGGCGCCTCGTCCATTCCGTATACGGTCTCGGGGTCGATCTCTGCGCCCTCGGTGACAAGATATCTTGTGACTTCCTTATAAACTATCCTGCCGCTGTCGTCGAGATAGTACATGCAGCGCTTATAGTCCTCGCCATAGCCTTCATCATAGCTGAAGGTAACGACGACCGTTGCGCCGTCCTGAGTCGAGACAGAAACGACCTGCTCATAAGAATCGGGGTACATCATCTCCCAGAACGCCTCGACCTGCATCTCATAAAACATTGTAGGAATAACCGTGAGGGTCTTGGTATAGCCGACGTAGTTATCATACTCGGCCGCGATGCCGTCGCCCGCAAGGCACATGGTCTCAGAGCTTCCGACCTCATCGCTTGTAAAGACAAGCTGAACCGCGGGGTAGCCGCTGTCAAGGGTATAGAACTCATAGTTGTAGGTGCCGTAAACAGAACCGTCGTTATTATAAAGCGTATTTTCGAGGGTGACGGTACCCGCATTGTAAACGAGGTCGGCGATATAGTTTTTGTTTACGATGTCCTGAATAGTTACATTCGGAACCTCGCCGCTCTCATCGGGGGCAGCGGTCTCGCCCTCGGTATTGCCCTCGGGTTCAGCCTCGGTGACTGCATCTGCGCCGTCAGCCGCAGCGGTGACACCGTTGCCGTCAGTAACGGTATTGTTCTCTTCAACGCTGTTTCCGCAGGCCGCGAGAGACATCGCGAAAACAACGGCAATAAGCACTGTTAAAACTCTCTTCATCATTTGAATGATACTCCTTAAAAATAAATATTGTGCCGATATCGACAAGAAAATTGTACCACAAAAAACCTCGGTTGTATACATTTTTCTACGGCGTAAAACAATCGCACACGACATCATTACGTCGCGGCGTCGGTATTTTTGCCGATGCCCGCGCCCTGCCGAAGGTTTCTCTGCGCCCTTACTATCATATAAACCGCCATGACTGTCACAATTGTACATACTCCCCCGCCGACCGACGCGGTCATGATTCGTCTGAACTCGGTGTCGCCGCTTTCGTCGAATCGCGAGAGCATCGCGGTGGTGAGCGAAAGAATCGAAACCATCGCCGCGACAAGGGCAACCGCCTTTGCCGCCGACATTACAGGGCTGTTGTGTTTTCTCGTCTTAACGACGCTTATCGCCGCCGTGATTACCGCATAGAAAGAATAAAACGCCATCGCATAAATCAGGTTGCCCGAATAGCTGAACCCTTGGTTGCGGTAAACTATGAATATTACTATTCCCGCGAGCGCCTGATTCATCACAAGAAGCATTATGCCGCAGAGACGGTATATCCTGAATTGGGCGATGAGGTTCTCCTGCGGGCTGTCTGAATATTTCACGATCACAAGCCTCATCGCGGCAAGAAGAATATAGTATACCGCGAGTGCGCAAAACCACGCCGAACGGTAGATTATTCCCGCGCTGAGCTTTAAAATTATGTAGCAGAGGTTGATCGCGAGGGCGGCAAAAAGCGATACCCTCGTGCGAAAATGCGGGTCTGAGAAATATCTGTCTATCTCTGCCCTTGTGCGAAGCTTTTTGACCGTCTTGCTTTCCGCGATTCGGCGCTTAAGCCGCGATATCGCAGGCTTGAGATATCTCAGGCCCGTGACTGTTATCACAAGGGCATATGCCGAAAGAAGATAGGCGGTATATCTGTAAGCCTGATTATCGATTTTGAATATGGGCACGGCAAGCACCGCCCCGAACCCGACTATCGCAAGAATAACAGTCGGAATCGGCGGCGGGTTGAAAAAATTTCGCAGGAATTTCTTCATTCGGCTCACCTCGGGGATATTATAGCATAAAGCCAACGGCTTTGTGCTATAATTAGCCATCTTTTGCGGTTCCCGACGAAGTCGGGGAGCAAAAGGGCGAATAAAAATAAATTATAATAATCGCTTGCGATTATTATAGCATAAAGCCAAAGGGTTTGTCTATAATTAGGCATGAAAAAGCCCCCTTGGCGTTCAAGGGGGTTCTTCCTCACATAATTCCGTCGGTGGCGGTATAATTTTCAAGCGAGCCCGCTTTGGTCTGAATGCAGATGTATTTTATCGCGCTGTCGGCGGCGGCAAAAATCTGCCTTTTAGCGGCGGGGCTGACCCTCAGATAGTCGTTCGCCGAAAGCTCGACGCTCTCGCCGTCAAGAACCATTCGGCCCCTGCCCTCTAAAATAATGTAGACCTCCTCGTTCTGCTTGTGAGCGTGAACAAAGGGCACGCACGCCCCCGCGGGAAGCACGTTCACGCTTATTTCGGCGCCCGTGAGGCCGATTTTGTCGTGAAGCTCGACCCTCTCGGTACCGCTGACGTTCATTTTCTGATAGTTTGCCATAGCTTTTACCTCCGTAAAAATATTGTAACTGTTTTTGTTACAGCTATATTATAGCACGTTCTTGTTGTAATGTCAATAGTTACAGCCAAATTTTTTTGCGATGTTTTTGCGATGCGCTTACTGCACTTTTTCGGGTTTTAAAAATTTGAGCGAACTGTTGACAACTTTGCAAAATAGTATTATAATATATGTTATGTAACGCACATTATAAAACATAAGGAGATGTAATCATGCCCCCGAAGCCGAAAATCACAAGAGAAATGGTCATCGACGCCGCGTTTGATATCGCCCGAGAAACGGGTTGGGAAAACATCAGCGCAAGGGCCGTCGCGGAGAGATTGAAATGTTCGACCCAGCCGATAATGTACCACTTTGCAACGATCGAGGAGCTGAAAAAAGCCGCCTACGCAAAGGCCGACGCCTATCATTCCGAGTATCTGATGAACATCAAGGACCCGCAGGTCATGCTCGAAATCGGGCTGAATTATATCCGCTTCGCGATTGAAGAGCCGCAGCTGTTCCGCTTTCTGTTTCAGTCAAACTTCTTTGCGGGGGCGACGCTTCTTGAATTGATAGACGCCGATGAGCTTGCGCCTGTTCTTTCGGCGATGCAGGGCGCGATCGGCGGGAGCATAGAGCAGGTAAAAGAAATATTCGTGACAGTTTTTCTGTTTGCCCACGGGTACGCGAGCATCATCGCAAACAACTCGCTGAAATACGATGAGGAGACGGTAAAAGCCCATCTGGAGAGGGCATACAAAGGAGCAAAATCAGCGGCTCGGGAGGAGAAAAAATGAAAAATCGACAGATTGAAAAAAGCGCCGTCCTAACGGCCATAGGCGCGGCGATAATGGTTTTGCTGACGGCGACAAAAGTCGTGCCGTCCTCGAAGATAGCGGGGTATTCCGTATTTGTGGGGCTCGCGTTTTTCTTTATTGTTGAGGCCGTTGCCAAAACACCGAGGCCCGAATCGGGCTTGCGCTTCAACACGGTTTTGGAAGATTTCAAAAAGCCGAGCGTGATCATTTGGGCGCTGCTGCCGATCGTGAGCGGAATTGCGACGGGCGCTGTCGGAAAGCTGATTTTCGGCGATGAATTTGAAGCCCATGTTTTGGGGCGCGCAGGCGAAGTCCTGTCCTTTGATAAAGCTGCGCTGCTTTTGGTTCAGGTCGTCATCGCGGCATTCGGCGAGGAGATAGCGTATCGCGGGTTCTTCCTCGGCAAGGGTGCGAAAATTCTGCCGTTTTGGCTCTGCGCAGTCGTTTCATCAGCCGTTTTTGCGGCAGGGCACATCGCCGCGGGAAATATCGGGGTAGTGCTTTTCGACGTCGCCACCGTATTCATCGACAGCCTGATTTTCTCGATGGTTTATTACAAATCGGGCAACTGCGTCATCAGCACAATTTCGCACATTGTCGCAAACGCGCTTGCGATTGCCGAGGCAGTTTGGCTCTTTTAAATATCGCCGGCCCTCAGCTCCTCCAGCGTCACCTTTCTGAGCTCGTTTTCCATTGCCGCCTGAGCGTCGGCGAGGCGCGGGTCTAAAAGCTTGTGAATGTTCCTGCCGACGGGGCAGTCGGGGTTGGGGTTCTCGTGAAAATTAAACAGGTTGCCGTCAACGCAATCGACAGCCGAGTATATGTCATAGAGCGTTATTTCCGATGCTTTTTTGACCGATACTGCGCCGCCCGTGCCCGCCCTGACGTCTACAAGCCCTGCTGCCTTAAGGCTTTGCAGGGTTCTTCTTATCACGACGGGGTTGACGTTTACGCTTGATGCAATAAACTCAGACGTGAGCTTGCGCTCGCCCTCAAAGGCATAAATCGCCAAAAGCGTGTGAACCGCGACGGTAAATCTTGATGTGATTTTCATTTTTCCTCCGTGAATTTTCAGAGCCCGACACAGTATCTGCCGTTCTCGGTTTTGATGATCTTTCCGCCCGCGTTAATGGCGGCTTTAAGCGATGCTTCGTTGTCGGAAACGGCAAGCTTTCTGAGGTACATCATTACTCTCCTCTGAAATTGTGTAATCATGTTATATATAAATAAGCCAGACGGTCATTAACGCGAAGTCGGCAAAAGCATGTATAAACCATGAGCCGTAAATGTGGCCGCCCTTTTCGTCGACCCAGTCGAATATCAGCCCGCCGACCGCAAGCCCGACCAGCGACGGTATAAGAAGCAGCGGCGGAAACGACTGCCCTATCATCGCGACATGATAAACCGCGAACATCAGCGAACTGAATATGTAGGCCGTCTTTGCCGAGGAGAGCTCTTTAAGCTTCAAAAACGCGACCTGTCGGAACAGAAACTCCTCTAAAAAAGAGTTGCCGATCGAGATATAAACCGCGACGGGAATAAAGCTTTCAGCGCCGACCTTTTGGTCCTTTGAAAGCGAGGCGACGAGCTCGGCATAATCAAACAGATTTTTTGTAATCAAATACCCCGCAATCACGATAAGATATATTCCCCCGCCGAGCGCCAAAAGCTTCATAAAACTTTTCAGGCTGAGCTTAAACAATTCTCCGAACGCCTTTATGCCGAATATTCTCATGACCGCCAAGGGCGCAGCAAGAAACATCGCCGCTTTTACTGCGGATTTAACCGCATAGGCGGGCTCTATGACCGTTTCTACCGCCGCGATCGCGATGCAGCATATGACCACGGTGATTATCAAAGCAAGGCTCTTTTTATTCATAACCGCTCCATTTTTTACATATTGAGGCTTTGCCGTCTGTCTTATTATAACATCGCCGAAAAATAAAAGCAAGCCCCCTTGACACGCCGCGAAAATTGATATATAATCATACCCTATTTAACTTTCGGGAGGTAAACCATGAGCAACTATTACCGCGCATACGACGACCGCTACCGACAGGTTCACGGGCAGGCTCTTCAATGGTCGAGCGACAGCCCGACGCCCATCGTCGAGAAAACCATCGCCGAGCTTTCTCTGCCGAAGAGCGCCGAGATCCTTGAAATCGGCTGCGGCGAGGGAAGAGACGCTTTTCATCTTCTTGACGGCGGCTATAAGCTTTTAGGCGTCGATATCTCTCCCGAGGCGATAGACTACTGCAAGCGCAAACGCCCCGAATATTCCGAAAGCTTTAAGGTTGCGGACTGCCTTTGCGGCTCGCTCGGCAAAAAATTCGGCTTCATCTATTCCGTCGCGGTGCTTCATATGCTCGTCGACGACAGCGACAGGGCGGCTTTCTATGCCTTTATCCGCGAGCACCTTTGCGACGGCGGAATCGCGCTCATCTGCACGATGGGCGACGGCGAAGCGGAATATCAGAGCGACACGAGCAACGCGTTCAGGCTTTGCGAGAGAACCCATCAGCAGACGGGAAAACCCCTGATGATAGCTTCGACCTCCTGCCGAGTCGTCAGCTTTGCGACCTTTGAGGCCGAGCTTAAAAACAGCGGCTTCGAGATCGTAAAAAGCGGCCTCACCTCCTCAGAGCCCGATTTTTCATCGCTGATGTTCGCGGCGGTGCGGGTCAGAAGCTAATATTTCAAAATCGGCGGATAATATTTTTTTATAATTGACAACCGTGCGGGTTTATTGTATAATTATCTTATCATAAACTGTCAATATTTTTCTTAAGGAGGTTTAACATGAGATTTGAAACCGACAACAAGGCTCTCGTCTGCCGTACAGGCGGCGAAACGCTCAGAATCGAGGCATGGGGAAAGGATTCCCTGCGCGTTCGTTCAACCATGCTCGGCAGGTTTACCGACAACCTTTGGGCCCTGACAGAATCGCCCGAAAAGACCGAGCCCGAGGTCAGCGCCGAAAACGGCGTCGGCACAATCAAAAACGGCAGGATCAAAGCCACCGTAAACTTTGCGGGGGTCATCTCGTTCTATCGGGACGACAAGCTCATCCTGCGCGAGTATTTCCGCTCATACGGCGGAACTATCTCGCAAAAAAGCCGCTGCCTTAAAATCGTGAACCGCGAGTGGAAGGGCATCATCGGCGGAGGCGAGTATTCCCTCAACGTAAAGTTTGAGCCCAACCCCGACGAAAAAATCTTCGGCATGGGCCAGTATCAGGACGGCTGCCTCGACCTCAAGGGCTGCGTGTTAGAGCTTGCGCAGCGCAACTCTCAGATCTCGGTGCCGTTCGCGGTGTCATCGCTGGGCTACGGGTTCTTGTGGAATAACCCCGCGGTCGGCCGCGTGACTTTCGGCAAAAACTATACCGAGTGGATAGCCCGCTCGACCAAGGAGATGGACTATTACATCACCGTCGCCGACACCCCGAAGAAAATTCTTGAAAACTATACCTCCGCAACGGGGCGCGCAGATATGTTCCCCGAGGACCTCATGGGCCTCTGGCAGTGCAAACTCAGATACCGCACTCAGGACGAGGTTCTCACCGTCGCGAGGCAGTATAAAAAAGAGGGCATAAAGATCGATCAGATAGTCATCGACTTCTTCCACTGGACGGTTCAGGGCGACTGGAAGTTTGACAAGACCTATTGGCCCGACCCGAAAGCGATGGTCGATGAGCTCCATAGCATGGATATTAAGGTCATCGTGTCGGTCTGGCCGTCGGTCGACAGAAAGAGCGAAAACTTCTACCCGATGATGGAGCGCGGGCTGCTCATCAAAACTGAACGCGGCGCCGCTCAGACCTATGACTATCAGGGCGACTGCGTTGAGATCGACCCGTTCAACCCCGAGACAAGAAAGTATGTCTGGGAGGTCTGCAAGAAGAATTATTACGACTTCGGCATCGACGCCTTCTGGCTCGACAATTCCGAGCCCGACTACGGGGTCTATGACTTTGAAAACTATCGCTATTCGGCAGGCCCCGCTCTTGAAGTCAGCAATATGTACCCCCAGATGTACAGCAGGGTTTTCTATGACGAGATGAAAAAGTCAGGCAAGCCCGTTGTAAACCTTCTCAGGTGCGCGTGGGCGGGCTCGCAGAAATACGGAAACGTCGTCTGGTCGGGCGATGTCCCGTCAACATTTGAAGCATTTAAAGATCAGCTTCAGTGCGGCCTCAACATGGGCCTCGCGGGAATACCTTGGTGGACGACCGACATCGGCGGCTTCATGACCGACGACGTCAACGACCCCGATTTCAGGCAGCTTCTCATCAGGTGGTATCAGTTCGCGGTATACTCTGCGGTGCTTCGCATGCACGGCGACAGAGGGCCTTATGATATTCCTCCTCTTGATGACCGCGACTGGGGCGGCGGATATCTTCACACGGGCCAGCCGAACGAGCTCTGGAGCTATGGTGAGGACAACTATAAGATCATGCGCCACTATTATGACGTCAGGGTCTCGATGCACGACTACATCAAGAAGCTCTACGAGCAGGCCCACACCGACGGCTCGCCGCTTATCCGCACGATGTTCTATGAATTCCCCGACGACAAAAAGTGCTGGGAGCTGAACGATCAGTACATGTTCGGCGAGAAATACCTTGTCGCGCCGATTTTCGAGCTGAACAAGTTCGAGCGCGAGGTCTACCTCCCTGCGGGAAGCTGGAAGCTCACCTCGACGGGCGAGAAATTCGAGGGCGGAAAGACAGTCACCGTCGCCGCGCCGATCGAATATATGCCTGTATTTGAGAGAGTCTGAGCGGAAGATAATTTCCGATTGATTTCTCAGAGAAAAAATTAAAAGTTTTCGGTCCAACCTTTTACAAAAGGTTGGCGAGAGTCCAGAGGCGAGAAGCCTCTGGTCGCGCTCCGCAGAGCGCGAAAATCCCAAAAAGAGCACGCGGCTGAGCGTGCTCTTTTTAAAATGAAAAAACGCAGGAAGGGGAGCGAAAATCTGTCCGGTGGACAGTTTTCGCGCGGGGAGACCCTCGTCGGGGGTCTCCCCCGCCGCCGAGCGAAGCGAGGCGGCTTGAGCGCGGAAAGGGCGCGGGGAAACCCTGCATGGGTGTCCCCGCAAAAAGCAGGAGGGGGTTCGGGGGAACAAACGACGCCCTTTCCCGAGTTCAAAAGGTCACCTTTGTCAGCGTCGTTCTGCAAAGGCTTACGCCTTTGCCCGACAATTTTTCAAAAACGACAAGGGTGCCCCTGAGCTTTTGAGCGAAGCTCAAAATTTTTCAAGGAGCTACGTCGCCCCGCCCGAGCTTGCTCGGCGGCTTGCACGGGGGTGCGGGGGCTTGCCCCTGCCCTTTTTACTTTCTCCCCTTGCCAAACTCCGAAATCTGATGTATAATATCCGTGACAATAAGGAGGCTTTTAACCGATGCGCAAAGAAATCATCAACAAACAGTTCGACGAGGAGCGCGCGCTCTATAATTCCTGCCACGCCGATATCGCCGACTGCGTTTTCGCGGGGCCTGCCGACGGCGAGTCGGTGCTCAAGGAATCGCGGGATATAAACGTCAGAGACTGCCGATTTTCACTGAGATACCCGATGTGGCACGTCGACGGCTTCACCCTGAAAAATTCTCAGATGGACGAACTCACCCGCGCCGCGATTTGGTACAGCCGCGGCGGAAAAATCATCGGCAGCGTTCTTCACGGCATCAAGGCCGTTCGCGAGTGCAGCGATATCGAGATATCGGATTCCGACATTGTTTCTGAGGAATTCGGCTGGAAATCCTCGGGAATAATCCTCAAAAACAGCGAGATAACAAGCGAATATCTCTTCCTCGATAGCCGCGATATCCGCCTCGAAAAGGTAAAAATGAAGGGCAAGTATTCTTTCCAGTATGTCGAGAACCTCGTCATCGAGAATTCGCTTCTTGACACCAAGGACGCCTTCTGGCACGCAAAGAACGTCACCGTCAGGGATTCCGAGGTCAAGGGCGAGTATCTCGGCTGGTTCTCCGACGGTCTCACGCTGATAAACTGCAAAATATCGGGCACCCAGCCGCTCTGCTACTGCAAGAATCTTCGGCTGATAAACTGCGAGACCGAGGGCTGCGACCTTTCGTTTGAGTATTCCGACGTCGAGGCCGATATCAGGGGGCATGTTCTTTCGGTCAAGAACCCGCGCTCGGGCAGAATCATCGCCGACAGCGTCGGAGAGATCGTCACCGACGACCCCGTGATGGAGTGCCGCGGCGAAGTAGTGATACGAATCGGCGGCAAAAGGGCAAGTGAATAACAAAAGCGGGCGATGCCTACTTGACAGGCAAAGTGATAAATCGGGATTTAGGAGAAAACACGCATGATAAAACTTCGATACGGGAATACAAATACATTTTTACTGTGTGGGAATGCTGCCAATTTACTGATTGAT
>CANQWC010000034.1 GCA_947627455.1 uncultured Clostridia bacterium
AATCTTGCGGTGAATTGGGCGATGGCGCTCAGAAAAGAGCACGAAAAGGTGGTCATCGCCGACCTCGACATCGTGAACCCCTATTTTCGCACCAAGGATTCGGCGGAGCTGCTTCAGGCGCACGGGATCGAGGTCATCTCGCCCGAATTCGCGAATTCAAACGTCGATCTTCCCGCCCTGCCCGCCGAGCTCTACGGCGTTGTTCAGCGAAAAGACAGGTACGCGGTTTTAGACATCGGCGGCGATGACCGCGGGGCCTATGCCCTCGGAAGGTATGCGCCCTATATTCTCGAAGAGAACGACTATGAGATGGTTTTTGTCGCGAACTTCATGAGGCCGCTCACCCGAACTCCCGAGGAGGCGCTCGAGGTGATGAGAGAGATAGAGGCTGCGGGCGGAATTCCTTTCACCGCCATCGCGAACAACACAAACCTCTCAAAGCTGACCGATGAGGCGGTAATCCGCGAGGGCATTGAAAAATCCGAGGAGCTGTCAAGGCTCAGCGGGCTGAAAATTCTCTTCACGTCGGTCGAAAAAAAGACCGCCGAGGGTCTTGACATTCAAGGGGTTTTTCCGATAGAATTGCAGAAGAAATACTATGATTTATAAACACGGAGGTTGATTATGGCAAAGATAACTTTTGCGACGGATGTCTGTAAGGGCTGCGGGCTATGCGTGAACGCCTGCCCGAGAAAGCTTATAGTCCTCTCCGCCGACAAGCTCAACAAAAAGGGCCATTCGCCCGCCGAGATCACCGATATGTCGAAGTGCATCGGCTGCGCATGCTGCGCTGTAATGTGCCCCGACTGCGTGATTACGGTTGAAAAGGACTGAGGAGGGTAACACATGGCAAAGGTACTTATGAAAGGCAACGAGGCTATCGCTGAGGCGGCGATACGCTCGGGCTGCCGCCACTATTTCGGCTATCCGATCACGCCTCAGACCGAGATTGCGGCCTATATGGCAAAGCGCATGCCCAAGATAGGCGGAACGTTTTTACAGGCCGAAAGCGAGATCTCGGCGATAAACATGGTTTACGGCGTGGCTTCGGCGGGGCTTCGGGCGATGACTTCAAGCTCAAGCCCGGGAGTTTCGTTGAAGCAGGAGGGTATCTCCTATCTTGTCGGCTGCGATCTTCCCGCGCTGATCGTAAATGTTCAGAGGGGCGGCCCGGGGCTCGGAGGAATCCAGCCCTCGCAGTCGGATTATTTTCAGGCGACAAAGGGCGGCGGCCACGGCGACTATCATCTTATAGTCCTTGCGCCCGCTTCTGTTCAGGAGATGGCAGACCTCACCGCAAAGGCTTTTGACCTTGCCGACAAATACAGAATGCCCGCGATGCTTCTTGCCGACGGCACCATCGGCCAGATGATGGAGCCCGTCGAGCTTCCCGAGGACATGAGCGGCCCAAAATACGACAAGCCGTGGGCGGTTCGCGGAACGGAAAACAAGCGCGAGCACAACATCATCAACTCGCTCTATCTCGTTCCCGAGCAGCTCGAGGTCAAGAACTTCGAGAGATATAAAAAATACGCCGAGGTCGAGAAGAACGAAGCCCTCTGCGAGGAATACATGACCGAAGACGCCGATGTCTGCGTGGTTGCGTTCGGAATTGCGGCGAGGGTCTCGAAAAACGCCATCGACGCCGCAAGGGCAAAGGGAATCAAGGCGGGGCTTATCCGCCCGATAACCCTCTGGCCGTTCCCGAGCGAAAACATCGCGAAGATGGCCGACAGGGTAAAGGGCTTTATTTCTGTCGAGCTTTCGATGGGCCAGATGATCGAGGACATCAGGCTCGCCGAGAGCTGCAAAAAGCCCGTAAAGCTCTGCAACAGGGTCGGCGGAATGATACCCTCGCCCGAAGAGGTTCTCAAAGCGATAGAAGACATGGAAGGAGGCGCTTTCTGATGGCGGTAGTATTTTCAAAACCAAAGGCGCTCACCGATGTGCCACTCCATTATTGCCCGGGCTGCACCCACGGCATTATTCACCGCCTTGTTGCTGAGGCCATCGACGACCTCGGCATACTCGGTAAAACCGTCGGCATCGCGCCTGTCGGCTGCGCCGTAATGGCCTATGACTACTTCTCCTGCGATATGGTCGAGGCCGCCCACGGCAGAGCCCCCGCGGTCGCGACGGGCCTTAAAAGGGCGATGCCCGACAGAATAATCTTCACCTATCAGGGCGACGGCGACCTCGCTTCAATCGGCATGGCCGAAACGGTTCACGCCGCGACAAGAAACGAGAACATCACGGTTATATTCGTGAACAACGCGATCTACGGAATGACAGGCGGCCAGATGGCGCCTACTTCACTGCCCGGGCAGGTCACTCAGACCTCGCCTTACGGCCGAGATGTCAAGACCGTCGGCTACCCGATAAAGGTCTGCGAGCTTCTTTCCGCGCTCGACGCCCCCGAATATATCGAGAGGGTAGCGGTCAACAGCGTCAAGAACGTTCTCAACGCGAAGAGAGCCATCAAAAAGGCTTTTCAGAACCAGATCGACGGCAAGGGCTTCTCGCTTATAGAGGTCGTCTCAAGCTGCCCGACAAACTGGGGCATGACGCCTCAGAAGGCGCTCGACTGGGTCGAGAGCGACATGATACCCTATTATCCTCTCGGCGTCTATCGCGATAAATCGGCAAAGGGGGCGGAGTGATGTATACTCAGATTCTTATTGCGGGCTTCGGCGGACAGGGCGTTCTCTTCGCGGGAAAGGTCCTCGCCTATAAGGGCCTCACCGAGGAGAAGCAGATAAGCTGGCTCCCGTCCTATGGGCCCGAGATGCGCGGCGGCACCGCGAACTGCTCGGTCATCGTGAGCGATACGCCCGTCGGCTCGCCGATAGTTTCGGTGCCCGATATTCTCATAGTGATGAACCTGCCCTCGCTCGACAAGTATGAAAGCGCGGTGACAAAGGGCGGCTGCGTATTCGTCGACTCGACGCTCATCGGAAGAAAGGTAGAGAGAACCGACATCACCGCTCACTATATCCCCGCGACGAAGATGGCCCGCGAGCTCGGCATTCCGACGCTTGCGAACATGATAATGATCGGCAAGGTCATCAAAGAGACGGGCGTCGTGAGCATGGACGGCCTCAGAGACGCCCTTGCAAAGACGGTTTCGGCGAAGCATCAGGACCTCATCGACGCTAACCTCAAGGCAATCGAGGCGGGCTTCAACTACGCCGAATGATAAATTTTTTGCGGTAAAGTATTGCATCAGTGCAAAAACGGTATTATAATAGTGTAAAACCGATTTTTCAGGAGGAATTATTATGCTTGACATCAAGATTCAGAAAACCGAATCGCCGAAGAGGATACCTCAAAAGGGCGAGCCTCTCGGTTTCGGACACATCTTTACCGACCACATGTTCATCATGAACTATACCGAGGGCAAGGGCTGGCACGACCCGCGCATCGTTCCCTTCGGCGACATCACCCTCAGCCCCGCGGCAATGGTTCTTCACTACGGGCAGGAGATGTTTGAGGGTTTGAAGGCCTATCGCGGCGACAACGGCGATGTTTACCTATTCAGGCCCGACATGAACGCGAAGCGCGCCAACAACTCTAACGACCGCCTCTGCATTCCTCACATTCCCGAGGAAGATTTTGTTCAGGCTGTCAAGGCTGTTGTCGATGTCGACCGCGCTTGGGTGCCCTATGAAGAGGGGACTTCGCTTTACATCAGGCCGTTCGTTATTTCTACCGACCCGCACTTAGGCGTCGCGCCCTCAAAGACCTATATGTTCATAATTATCCTGAGCCCGTCTGGCGCATACTATGAAAGCGGTCTCGCCCCTGTCGGAATCTGGATAGAGGACGAGTATGTAAGGGCTGTCCGCGGCGGAATGGGCTTTGCGAAAACGGGCGGAAACTATGCCGCTTCCCTCGCGGCTCAGGTCAAGGCCCATGACAGCGGCTATTCTCAGGCGCTCTGGCTCGACGGCGTCGAGAGAAAGTATATCGAGGAAGTCGGCTCAATGAACATCATGTTCAAGATAAACGGCAAGGTCGTCACCCCGATGCTCAACGGCTCGATTCTCCCGGGAATCACCCGCGACTCGATTATCCACCTTTGCCGCGAGTGGGGATATGAGGTCGAGGAGAGAAGGATCTCCGTCGATGAGCTTGTTGCCGCGGCCCATTCGGGCGAGCTTGAAGAGGTCTTCGGAACGGGCACTGCGGCGGTCGTTTCGCCCGTCGGCAAGCTCAGATATAAGGACGACGTCATCGACATCGGCGGCGGCAAAATCGGCGAGCTCACCCAGAAGCTCTACGACGAGCTCACGGGTATCCAGTGGGGCAAAAAGCCCGACCCCTACGGCTGGCGCGTAACCGTCTGAAAAAAGCGATAAAAAAAACAGGCTCCCCGAGTTTTTTCTCGGGGAGCTTTTTATCTCACTGCTGTATCGGCGTTTCGTGCGGGACGATTTCTTCATAGCTCTTGCCTTTGAGCTTTACAAGCTTTTCGGTGATCACCCTTGAAAAGCCCGCGATCAGCGCCTCCTGAATTACAAATGAAGAGACGAGGTTCTCGCCCTCTTTTTCGGGGTTGAGAACGTCTGTCGCGCACTCGCGGACAATGCTTGTGAAGAGCATCGTCGCCTCATGGTGCTTGCGGATATAATCGGAATAAAGCTCCTGAACGCTCTCCTCGGGCATCTCGTTGGAGAGCATTTCTTTTACGATGTTAATGCTCACCGCCTGCTTCAGCGTGAAAATAATTATGAGATAGGCGATGTGAACGCGGTAGTATTTTCTCTTGATCGGCGCGGGCATTATCTTCAGGCGGACATAGTTATTGACCGCCGATGCCGAAAATATCTTCGTCGAATCCGGGCCGTCGTCCTCGCCCGAATCCTTTTCCTCTGTCGGAGAGATCAGCCCGAGATACTGAGAGAGCAGCACCAGCACCTGATCCATATAGAGGCCGATGTCGGGAATATTCTCCCACTTCGGGAGGCTGAACCCCGCGACCGCTTTTTCCCACCGAAGAAGCTTGTGGGCGATGAGCTGTTTATCGTATAGCATAGTTTACTCCGTTGTTGTGCAGGATAAATCCTGCGCAGCTTTTTATCTTCTGCCGAGGTCGTGGTCGTTCCAGCCCGCGCTGTCGTTCTCTTTGATATAATCGACAAGGGTGTCGACAGTCGTGAACGCGAGACCCACATAGCTGTCGGCGCAGCCGTAGTAGAGGGCGATTCTTCCCGTTGCGTCGTCCTGAAGAGTCGAGCAGGGGAATGTGACGTTCGGGACAAAGCCCCTCTCCTCATACCACTGCTCGGGAGTGAGCAGATATCTCTTAGAGCGGTAGAGAACCTTTGAGGGTTCGTCGATGTCGAGAATAGCGCCGCCGATGGTGTATACATAGCCGTTGCAGGTGTTGCATACGCCGTGATAGATGAGCAGCCAGCCCTCGGAAGTCTCGATCGGGTTTGCGCCGCCGCCGATCTTCATTCCTTCCCACCAGTTGCCCGACGGGCCCATGACGTGGCGGTGCTTGCCCCAATAGACCATGTCGGGGCTCTCGGAAATAAAGATATCGCCGAACGGGGTATGGCCCGAATCAGACGGGCGCGAGAGAAGCTTGTACATGCCGTTTATCTTCCTCGGGAAGAGGACGCCGTTGCGGTTAAACGGGATAAACGGGTTCTCAAGCCTTTCAAAGTGCTTGAAGTCGTGGGTTTTCGCGATGCCGAGCGAGGCGCCGTAGAAGTCCTGACACCAGACGATGTAATAGTCGTCCTCGATCTTGATGAGGCGCGGGTCGTACTGATAGAACGGAATGGCGCTTTCGCCCTTTTCGTTCACCATCGGGATAACGTTGTTCTCGTATTCCCAGTGAATTCCGTCCTTCGAGCGGCCGAGATAGAGGAAGGGCACGCCGTCGGTGGCCTCAGCCCTAAAAACGCCGATGAAGCCGTCCTCATAGGGAACTACCGAGGAGTTGAAAATTCTTGCGATCCCCGGGAGAGGGTTGCGGTCGATGATCGGGTTTTCGGTATAGCGCCAGACGGGAAGATTGTGCCCTGCGGGCCTGTCCTGCCAAGGGATATTCGGCAGAGTGGTGCCGTTGATGATTTTTACTTTAGACATGTTAATACCGCCTTTCAATTCATTTGTCACTGAGCGTGAAAATCCACGCCGTTTCAGTCAAAGCAATTATACCATATATTGTTTACATTTTCAAGACTTTTTCTGAAAATAAATTATTTTTTCATAATATCTTGACAAAGCTTATCTAATATGCTATATTAGGTATTGTAATATACACGTCAATAAAACCTGATATTTTGGAGCAAATAGAACCATTCTGTCGATGAAAGGAGAAGTTTAAATGTCATACCGTATTTTTGTTGAGTCATCGGCCGATTTTACGCCGAAGATGCTTGAGGCCTTCGGGCTTGACCTTGTGCCGTTAAAGCTCGTGAGGGGCGAAAAAACCTATACGAATGAGGAGATGGACCCGAAGCAGTTTTACGACCTTGAGCGCAGCGGCGAGATGATGACCACCTGCGCCGCCAACGTCAGCGAATATATCGAGGCGTTTGAGCCTCATCTCAAAAACGGCGAGGATATACTGCTGCTGGGGTTTTCTTCGGGGTTGAGCTCGTCGGTAAACAACGCCGAGGCCGCCGCGGTTGAGCTTCGGGAAAAATACCCCGAGAGAAAGATCTATATAATCGACACGAAGTGCGCCAACAACGGTCAGGGGCTTTTGGCCGACCTTGTTTCGCGAAAGAGGGCGGAGGGCGCGAGCATCGACAGCGCAAAGGAATACGCCGAAAAGATGATGCTGAGGATATATCACTCGTTCACGATGCCCTCACTGATGTATCTCAAAAAGGGCGGAAGAATTTCGGCGGCCGCCGCAGTCGCGGGAACGGTCCTCGGAATCAGGCCGATACTCTATGTCCGCGACGACGGAAAGATTTATATTTCGGGCAAGGTGAGGGGCCGCAGAGCAGCCATCAACGCGCTTTACGACGCCTTCGAGCGGCACGCCGTCAGCCCGAAGACGCAGAACGTTTACATCGCTCACGCCGATTGCCCCGACGACGCCGAGGAGCTCGCGAAGATGCTCAAGGGCAAGGTCAAGAGCGTGACCGTCGGCTATATCGGCCCCGTGTTCGGGTGCCACTGCGGCCCCGAAGCGCTCAGCCTTTACTTCATCGGCGACGAAAGAGAAGCATAATAAAAAGAGCAGACCGCGGGGTCTGCTTTTTTGTATATTTATCTCTACCCCACCGTAATCACCACATTCCCCAAATTATCCCGCGAGACCTCCGCGTGCGCGAAGCTTTGGGGAACCTCAACGGTGTCGCCGCTCTGGCGGGTGACGGTGAAGCCGCCGATGTCATAGAACTCGTTGAGCTCAAGGCTCTCGATATACTCTTCGAGAGTTATGCGGTTGCTCATGATATACTCGGCGTGAGGGCTGCCGACGAATCTAAGGTGCCACGGCTCATACTCTATCCCCGTCGAGGCGACGCCGTAATAGGGGTACCTGATTATAAAGCCGTAGTCGCCGCAGTTTTCGTTGACCCATTTGCCGCTGTCGACGTCGATAAAGGCGATGCCCGCGTGATATTTCACATAGACGTCGAGCGCGAGGCCCGCCTGATGTTCGCTTGCGCCGACTTCTTGGGCTTTTTTGCCCTCTTCGGCGATGGTCTCGGCCTGTTCCTCGGCGGTTCGGTAGGCGCTTGAGATATAAAGCTTCTCGCCGAAGAGCTCATCGACCTTTTTTGCGATGTCTGCATAAGCCGCCTCGGCGCAGACGTTCATGAGCACGCCGCTGTCTTTGTATTCTTCGATGTCGGCGCTGAGGTCGTCCTCAAGAAGATGATCGGTGTTAATGAGCATCAGCGCGTCGTTTTGCTCGACCCTCGGGTCGGCAAGAAAATCCGCGAGCGCCACGCTTACGGTCTGAGGATAGATTATCTCCGCCTCTTTTTTCTCGTCGCCGATGTGCGCAAAGGCGTCGCTGATTATATAGCCGTACTCTGACCTGATATAGGCCGCCGTGCCCGCGATTATCGCGATGATGCCGATTATAAGAAGCGCGGCAGGCAGAATACGGCTTTTTGTCGGTTTTTCACTGCTCATTGTTTTCACTCGATTCTTCGGTAATATCTTCGGCGGGCTCATCTGAGAGAATTTCGCCGTCGCCCGATTTGGGTATTGTCAACTCGGCCTTGAAGAGGTCGCCGTCGACGGTGATTATAAACCCAACGTTCTGCAGGTCGCAGAGGCTTTTTGCGATCGAAAGCCCAAGGCCGCTGCCCTCGGTGTTTCGCGAGGTGTCGCCCCGAACAAACCTCTCGACAAGCTCATCGCCCGAGGTTTCAAGAGGATATCTTGAAATATTCTTGAAGCTGACGTTGATCATCGGCCCCGATTCCTCAACGGCGATGTAAACCCGCGTGTTCGGCAAGGCATATTTGCAGATGTTGTTCATAAGGTTGTCAAGAACCCGCCACATGTGCCTGCCGTCAAGGTTCGCGATGAGCTTTTTCTCGGGTATCGTGACTATCGGCTCTAACTTTGAGGTTTCAAGCTTCTGCGAATATTCCGCGACGGTCTGGGTCAGAAGAAGATTCACGTCGGTTCTCTCGAGGTTCACCGAAACGCTGCCGCTCGAAGCCTTTGAGACGTCGACAAGGTCCTCGATGAGCTTTTTCATTCTTGCCGCCTGCCGCTTAAGCACCTCGACGTGCTCTCTTGCGGTTTCCGATTCTATCTCGTCCTTCGAGAGAATGTCAATATAGTTTACTATCGAAGTCAGCGGGGTCTTAAGGTCGTGCGAGACGTTAGTGATGAGCTCGGTCTTAAGGCGCTCAGACTTCATTCTCTCATCTACCGCCTTTTTGACCCCCTCGCCGACGCCTTCGAGGCAATCGGCGGTTTTGCGAAGGTCGCCGAACAAAAAGTTTCGGTCGATCTTTGTGTCAAGGCTTCCCTCCGAGACCTTTTTTGCGTAGTCCTTAATCCTCGCGAAGCCCTCAGCCCAGATCATCAAAAAGCAGGTCAGAAGAAAATGTATCGCGCCTAACAGCAAAACCGAGAAGAAATAGATTCGGCCCAAATCCGAAAGCGCCAAGGCGAAGATCTCAGCCGCGAATACCGCCGTCATCAGCAGGGGAATTTTCCATGTCAGCCTTACCGAGCAAAACGCGCGCTTTATAAATTTCAGCACCGCAAGCAGCGCCCTGAAGATCATTCCCACAAAGCAGTATTTCCAAAATGTTCCTGTTTTAATCCGCGTCGCAAGGGTCATAAGCGTCAGGGGAATAAACACGAACACCGCAAGAAGAATCGCCGCGGCCGCCGCGACGGTGAATATTCTCAGGCCGCCCCGCCAGATGTCATAGGCGCAGTAGAGGTAGCCCTCGTACAAAAAGTTTGCCGCAACAACTCCCGCCGCGATGAAAAGCTCGAACGGAATTTTATCGAACCAAATCGGCGACGGCTTATCCGAGCCGTTCCGATGGCCGCTTGCGCAGCAGAGCCATATCAGAATAACTGTCAATGAAATTGCCGAGACCGCAAGGGTTATCGGGTAGAGGCGGGAATATTTCGCAACGATGTCGACTACCTTTGTCGCGGCATAAACCTTGTCGTTGACCGTCGGGTTATCCGACACGCAAAGCGTCACTGCGAGTAAAACTTCGCTTGTCGGGGTGAATTCGCCCTCGAATTTCAGCGCGATGTCAACGGGCGCCAAAAGGCTTCCGTCGTCGGTGAGAAGGCGTATGCTGTCGCTGTCCCCACGGGCTATCGTTACGGCGAGCCCGTTTTTAGCCATATCTGCGCTTTGAGCCCTGTCGGCGTTTTGAGCGGCTTCCTCTTCCGATTCTGCGTGTACTATCGGGAAATAATAGCCCGCCCCTCGGTCGTCGATGGCGTAGTATTCATAATTATTGCAATAGGTGTCTACGATCATTTCAAAAACGTCATAGCTGTCGGCATATTCAAGCCCGTTCAGCTCCACGTTGAACGTGTCGATATCGTCGGCTGTCGCGATGACCTCATAGTCGGAAGTAATGCTGTTGTCAGAATTGTAATGAAGAATAGTCCCGTAGAAGGTGCCGTTATAAACGCCCTCTTGGTCGAGCATACTCCATATTCTGTCGATAAAGCCGTCGCGGTCGCCGCCGTAGTAGAAGGTCTTTTCATAGGGCTGCGGCTGAGCCCCCAAAAATGTGACCGAGCCGTTTGTAAAGCCTGCGTCGGACTGATAATACCCCTCGACGCTGCCGCCGTCATAGCCCTCGAGGGTGCTGAAAACAACGGTGCCGTCCTGAGTGGAAAGGTTGAAGATATAGTTGCTGTTTTCGGGGAGGAAATCCTTGAGGCATTTGTCGACCTCTTCGCGGTCATAGATGAGCTTTTCGCCGTCATATCTGATGATGCCCTCGTCGGCGAGGGAATATATTCGGCCCATAAAATGCCGCGAGTTGTCCAAAGCTATTCTGTCCGAAACATTTTCGGTGACGTTTTTGAGGAAGGTCTCGTGGTTATCCTCAAAATAAACGTTGTTCTGAATGCATATCACCGTGAGAACGGCGCTTATGAAGAAGATGAACATTAGAACCGAAGCCGTCACGACCGCAAGCGCTTTCAGGCCCGCGCGCTCGCAGAGCCTTCTCTTTGAATTGCTCATAATTACCTCCGAATCAGAGGGGCTCAGCCCTCGATTTTCTCGAATTTATAGCCTCTTCCCCAGACGACCCGAAGATATCTCGGCTCGGCGGGGTTGATTTCGATTTTTTCGCGAAGATGGCGGATATGCACCGCTATTGCGTTGTCAACGCCGACGGGCACGTTTCCCCATACGCGGCGGTAGATCTCGGCAGGGGAGTAGAGGACGCCCGCGTTTGACATCAGAAAGCGCAGGATTTCATACTCCTTTGCGGTAAGCTTGATCGGCTCGCCGTCGACGAATACGGTGCGGTCAGCGTCGTTAATTTCGATTCCGCCGATTCTTATCGTGTCGGGCGATTCGGGTAGGCTGCCGAGCATCACATATCTGCGGATATGCGACTTGATTCTCGCAAGAAGCTCGATCGGGTTAAAGGGCTTGGTGATGTAGTCGTCGGCGCCGAGGTTAAGGCCGACTATCTTGTCGACGTCCTCGGATTTCGCGGTAAGAAATATCACGGGCACGTTGGTGAACGACCGAAGCTCAGACAGCGCCGAAATGCCGTCGACCTCGGGCATCATTATATCCATCAGGACAAGATGAATTTTTCGCGAGCGAAGGATTTCAAGCGCCTCGGCACCGTTGTAGGCCTCAAAGAGGTTGTAGTCCTCGCCCTGAAGATAGATTTTGAGCGCGGAAACGATGTCGCGCTCGTCGTCGCAGATAAGAATGTTGTACATTTTTTCGGTCTCCTTTTTCAAAATTGTCAAACCACTTCGGCCCGAGCCTTTCGGGCAGAACCTGAAAAGCATAGGCGCTTTTCACGGTGATTTTATTATATCATGGCGAATATTAAGAAACAAGCCTTTAACTCTTAAGAAATTCTTAAGTTTTCGGAAATCGCCGAAAAAAGTTTTCAAAAAGGTCTTGCAATTTCAAAGCGGATATGTTATAATACCAAACGTTGTGAATATTCATGTTGTGGCACGGAGCAGTATCGAAGCGGTCATAACGAGCACGACTGGAAATCGTGTGACGGTGATAAGCCGTCCGAGAGTTCGAATCTCTCCTGCTCCGCCAAAAACAAAAGTCGCAGTAATAGGTGCAAACGCCCTGTTATTGCGGCTTTTTCGTTGATTCTTTTCTGTTCTGTTTATCACAAATCCTGTTCGCGGTCAACAGTTTTTGTTGTCTCCCCAAACGCCTTGCGCTCGACGTAGGCGGCCTTTTTGTTGTTGAGGAACACCGCAAGTGCGATCGCGATAAGCACGGCGGCGGGGCTGAGAGGCTTGAAGAAAAGCTCGCCGAGGGCGAAAAGCGCGGCGCAGGCCGTCGCGAGAAAAATTTTCAGCCCGAGATGCCGCTTCTCCCACCGCGCTGCGAAATATTTTCGGCGCTCGCTGAGCGTGAACGCCGAGTCCTGCCAGGCGCTCGCGAGGTTCTCCTCGGCCTTTTCGCGAAACTCTTTTTCGCTGAGCCGCTCGCCCGAGATTATTTCGTTGATGGTTACTCCGAATTCTTTTGATAAAAGCTCAAGGACTTCAATCGGCGGCATATAGGCGCCCGTCTCCCACCGCGAGACCGTTTTGTTTGTCGCGCCGATAATGCTCCCGAGTTGCTCCTGCGTAAGCCCGCGCTCGCGGCGAAGCTCGGCGATGAATCTGCCTGTTTTTTCGATATCCATTTGAATCACCTCGGCAAAATTATACACCGTAAGCCCCGAAAAGTCTATACCCACAAATGGCGAATCGCCCGAGAATCCAACCGTCGGTTTAATTTTTCAACCGAAAACAAACTGAGCCGCCATTGAAATTTCGGCGGGGCAGGGCTATAATTAAATCAGAACGGCCGTTCAATAAATTTAAGGAGACAAATTATGAATATAACCTTAGACAAAAATTTACAGGAGCTTCGCCGAAAAAAGGGCTGCACCCAAGAGGAGCTCGCCGAATTTCTCTCGATAAGCTCTCAGGCGGTCTCGAAGTGGGAGAGGGGCGAATCGCTGCCCGATATCTCGCTTTTGCCGAGGATTTCGGCGTTCTACGGCGTTTCGGTCGATGACCTTCTTGGCGTCGGCGAAATCAGAAAGCGCGAGCGGATCGATTGGTACTTTGCCGAGAACCTTAAGATTCAAAACGTCGGCAAAATGCCCGAGGCGGTCGCCCTCTTGCGTGAGGCGTTAAAAGAATTTCCGAATGAGCATGCCGTTATGTCGGAGCTCGCGCACGCGATTTTCTATCAAAACATTGACGATACCGAGCGGTATAATGAGGTTATTGAGCTTGAGGAGAGGATACTTCGGGAATCTACGAATCAGGAGCTTCGCGACGTTGCAGTGCAGCTTCTCTGCTACTCTTATAACTATCTCGGCGACTATGAAAAGGCAAAGGAATATGCCGAAACGGCAGGCGGAATACAGTTTTCCAAAGAGCTTCTTTTGTCGAACATTTTAAAGGGCGACGAATGCGAGATCTTCAGCAAGGAGCTCATAACCGTGTTGGCGGATTATATCGGCTTGTGCACCTATAATCTCAACTCTATACCTTGGGAGAAGCGCCACGAATTCTATCTGAAAATTTTAGAGATGATATTCGATGACGGCTTCTACGGGTTTTATTCTACCTGCGCGGCCGAGCGCCACCATTTCCTCGCGAGGATTTACGCGGGTTGGGAGAATCAGGAAGAGAGGGTAAAATATCACCTTGAACAGCTCGTTCATTTCGCGAAGCAGTATGACAGCCTCGACGGGGAGTATACCTATACCTCGACGTTTATGAAGGGCGTGAAGGGCAACTCGAAGCAGATTACGAAGAATGTCGAGGGCACCGAGTGCGAGCAGTATCTTGAAGCGCTCACCGGGGACGACAGCCGAATGTTCGACCGCTTCCGCGAGAGCGATTGGTTCAGGGCGGCGCTGATTGAACTCGCCAAAAACTAAACCTGCGGTTTAAATTTCCAACCCGAGCTCTACAAAACGGTCATTGAAAAGCCGCGGCGGGCGTGGTATCATTAAGACAGACAAAGCGCTTGGTCAATAAATTTAAGGAGACCTGAAATGGAAATAACCGTATCAAAAAATATCAAAGAGCTTCGCCGACAAAAGGGCGACACTCAGGAGAGCCTCGCGGAATATTTATGCATAAGCCCGCAGGCCGTCTCGAAGTGGGAGAGGGGCGAAAGCTATCCCGAGCTCGATTATGTAGTTAAGCTGGCGAACCGTTTTAACGTCACCGTCGATGACCTTTTGGGCGTCGGCGAAATCAGAAAGCGGGAGAAGATCGCTGAATATGAGGCCGAGACCGAAAAGTATAACCGCACGGGCGAGGCTGAAAAGCGGGTCGAGGTCTGGCACAGGGCGGTCGAGGAATTCCCGAACGACCTTGAATGCCTCACACGGCTTATGCAAATGCTTCACGGAAGCCCGAACGGCTCAAACGATGAGGTTATCGAGCTTGCCGAGCGGATACTCAGAGAATCGACCGACAACGGTCAGCGCCAATCGGCAACCCAGATTTTAGTCTTAAACCTCATGAGCGAGGAGAGATTCGACGAGGCCGAAAAGCTCATCGACACCCTGCCGAGCATGTGGGTGACGACAGACAGGCTTCGCTGCGACCTCTACCGCAACAGCGGAGAAAAAGAAAAGGGCAAAAAAGAAGCCTGCGGCAATATAATGGCCTACTTCGACCTCGCGGGAATGGACCTTTATAACCTCTGCGTGTTCAACAAGGGCGACTATGAGCACTATATCGGGCTGCACGAGGTTTATTTAAGGCTTGCCGATGTCATCTTCGACGACGGCTTCTACGGGTTCTATAACTGTCGAATCTATGCGCGGCACTACTGGCTCGCGAAGCTTTACACCAACCTTCACGGCGATGAGGACAAGGCGAGATATCACCTTGAGGCGGCCGCGAAGTGCGCAAAAGACTATGACAGCCTGCCCGAGAGCTTCACCTATAAGGGCACGCTCTTCGGCGAGGGCCTTGAATGGACGCAGAATAACATCACCCGAAACTCAACCGAGAGCATCTGCGAGAGGCTTTTACACGGCATCGACGGCCGCGGCCTTGACGACGGCGCGTTCGACCGCTATCGCGACAAAGACTGGTTCAAAGCGATAGTAGCCTCACTGAGTTAAAAAAAGAGCTCCCCAAAAGGGAGCTCTGAATTTTCGCTTGCAGAAATCCGCTGATAACATCGCCCCGCAAAAATAAAGGGGTTTTCGGGTGCTTTGTGTGTAACTTGTATATTATGTGTAAGTAATTCAGTTTTCAGCAAGTCTGAACAAACTGAATTCTTTTTTATTGATTTTACCACGGTTTTATGCGGATGTCAATGCCTTTTTCAGCTTGCAATTCACCACATGCCCCGAAAATTGACTTGTGGGCGCGTCTGCTGTCTTAAATGAAAAAAACTACGCGCCGAACCGCACAAAACGCCACACGGCGCAAATTTGTGCGGTCAGCGCGTGAACAGCAAAACACCCGCTTGATATAAAGGCGGGTGTTTTCTGCTGAAAGAACGCTAAACTTCATCAAAGAACGGTGTACCGCTTATAAATTTGCTGTATCTCATATTATTGCGGCAAGCAGGAACACCCATGACTTTTGCCACCTCAAATGAGTAAAGAAGATTGTCGGCGATGTTTATTGCAGTTCTGTTTGATGCAAGAGTGTTGAAAATATGATTAAACTGATCGGCAGCATCGGGTGTTGAAAACAATGCTCGCAGCTTCATTTCAACCGCTTCACCTTCATAAATCAGTTTTGAATTTTCTTTGACCAGCTCGGCAAGTTCCTGTGCGCGCTTAATCATTTCCTGCTTTTGAGCTGCAAGAATTTTCCCCTGCTCATCAGTGATTTGCTTATGAATCTTTTGGTATTCATCGGGGTTGATGTACTTTCCATCGTCGAAGCGGTTGATTTCTTCGGTCAGCAGGTCAATGCGGCTGTTATGATATTTCCTTGCGACGTCTGCTTCACTGTATTTCTTCTGGTCGCCAGAACGCGCATACCGTTCTAAATCCATTTCAGCCTGTTCAAGTCCTTTGTATGCGTTTTCAAGCTCTGACTTCAGCTTTGAATATTTTTTATTCGCCTGTTCAGTCAGCTTTTCGACCTGCTCATTCAGCCTGTTAAATACTTCATTTACCATGTGCATTCTCCCTTTTATTTGAACAGCTTGATATTTTCCTTGATTGCCTTCTGACGTTCAGCGGGGTTTTTGATTTTCAGAATTTCTTCCTTTGTCAGCGTTTTCGCCGAATCCTTTTCTTCGGTCATTATCTCCTTGACGCATTCTTTGAGAATCTGCTTGAATGCAGCTCTGAATTCGCTGTCATCGTTCTTTTCGGTCGGGTTCCGCAGCTCTTCGATTTGCCTTTCGATTTCGTCAAGCCTTTCCTCCCGCGATTTTTCCGAATGACCTTCTGCAAAAAGTTGTTTTCTGTAAGTAATCATTTTTTTGATTTCCTTTCTTTGGTAAAAAATTTATAGAAACCGTTCAGCGGTTTTCTATTCCGTTTATGCCGAATGGCGTTTTTCCGTGGTGCAGCGGGTAATCGTCTGCATCGGTGAGAACAAAATATTTTCCTTTGTCGGTGACATATCCGATCGGCTTTCCGACGATGCAACCCTGTTCGTCAAGTAAGCCGTATTCAGGCGCGAAAGTCTTGCCGCAAGGGAAAAATATTCCGCTGCCGTCCTTGAAGCGAACCGTCGCCCAGCTGACTTTTACGGCAGCAAGTTCTTTGTAAAAAGCCTTGATTTCATCATAGCTGAATTTTCTGAACCGCTCTTTTTTCATACCGTCCAGCTCAAGCCAAGACCCGACCGGAATCAGGTTGCTGCCCGCCGCCGGCATAACGGCGTGCAGTTTCATCGCTCCGATGTGTAAACCTTTGATTTTCATTTTCATTTTCATGATTATCTTCCCCCGCTTCTGTAATCGTTCCGTTTTTGTGCGGTCACGACAAGTTCATCAATG
>CANQWC010000035.1 GCA_947627455.1 uncultured Clostridia bacterium
CCTTTGCCCGATTTTAGATGTCCATTGTTGAAAATTTCTTATCATCGCACTATTGACATCACACCATTAGACTTTCCTAAATATTTGGCCGATTTGCGAATGAACTACATGTAGTGATTAAAGTGTAGCACACTCGAAAAGGCAATGTCAAGAAATATAACAAAACTGTTATAAAATATACAGGTTAAGTAATTCTGAACAAAAGCAAAGAGAGGGCGACTGCCCTCTCTCGGCTTTTAAAAGGTATATAAAATGACACTGGAAGATTTCACTTCTGACGGTGGCAGCTGTTTCGCATGGCGCAGCTCTCGCAGCCGCAGGAACAGCTCTTTCCCGATTTTTTGTCCTTCCTCAGCGAAAGGATTATCCAGACTATCACCGCCGCAAGTATCACTATTACGGCGACGGTGCCGATGTTGGCAGAAAGCCACGACATAAAATCACCTTATTTCGCAATTATTTTTTTCGAGGAGAGCTTCGTCGCCTCTTTGTACGGCCTGAACAGCATGTAGAGCATCGCGGCAATTATCAGCACCGCAAAAATCAGACCGACTATATTCGCAGAGCCCGCAAACAGCAGCCCGAATTGGTTGACTATCAGCGCTATCGCGTAGGCGAATGCGCACTGGTAGGCGATCGCGAACCATGTCCACTTCGCGCTGTTCATCTCGCGCTTGATGGCGCCTATCGCGGCAAAGCAGGGCGCGCAGAGCAGATTGAATACCAAGAACGCGAGACCGCTTGCGCGGGTGAAAGCGCCCGCCATCGCGGTATAGGCCGAGCCTTCGGCGCCGTAGAGAATGTTCATCGTGCCGACGATGTTCTCTTTCGCGACAAGGCCCGTTATCGAGGCGACTGCGGCCTGCCAGTTGCCCCAGCCGAGAGGCGCGAATATCCAAGCGATCGCGCTGCCGACCGTCGCAAGGAGAGAGTGGTCGACCTGCTCTTCGGTCAACATTCCGAAGTGACCGTCAATGAAGCCGAAGTAGGTTGTGAACCAGACGACTATCGTTGAGAGCAGGATTATCGTGCCCGCTTTCTTGATGAAGCTCCAGCCGCGCTCCCACATCGAGCGAAGAACGTTTGTGACCGTCGGCCAGTGATAGGCGGGAAGCTCCATCACGAACGGCGCGGGGTCGCCCGCAAACATCTTAGTCTTCTTGAGGATTATGCCCGAGACGATTATCGAGCAGACGCCGAGAAGATAGGCGAACGGGGCAACCCACCACGCTCCGCCAAAGATGGCGCCCGCTATCATCGCGATGAACGGAAGCTTTGCGCCGCAGGGGATAAACGTTGTCGTCATTATTGTCATTCTGCGGTCGCGCTCGTTTTCTATCGTTCGCGAGGCCATTATGCCCGGGACGCCGCAGCCCGAGCCTATCAGCATCGGGATAAACGACTTGCCCGAGAGGCCGAATTTGCGGAAGATTCTGTCCATCACAAAGGCGATTCGGGCCATATAGCCGCAAGCCTCAAGGAAGGCAAGGAAGATGAAGAGTATGAGCATCTGGGGCACAAAGCCGAGCACTGCGCCGACGCCCGCGACGATGCCGTCGAGAATAAGCCCTTTGAGCCACTCGGCACAACCGATTTTATCGAGCAGGCTTTCAAGCATCGGAGGTATACCCTTTATCCAGATTCCGTAGTCGGCGGGGTCGGGCTCGGTGAAGCCGTATTTGTCGAGAACGGTGCCCGCGAGGGCGAGATCTTCGCCCGTGTAGACAGCTTCGTCTTCGGCGAGGGTCTCCTCATCGACAATGGTGAGAACAGCGGTATCGCCCGCAGAGAATTGGGCGGCAAAGCTGTCGATTGCGGCCTTGTCGGCCGTTTCCAAGTCGGGGGCTTCAACGCTGTACTGACCCGCAAAGGCGTCGATGGCGTTGACCGCCTCGCCGTATTCCTCGGCGGCTTCTTCATATTCGCCCGTGCCGATTCCGAAGAGGTGCCAGCCGTCGCCGAAAACGCCGTCGTTCGCCCAGTCGGTGGCTATTGTGCCGACCGTCGTGACCGAAACGTAGTAGACGATTATCATAACTATCGCGAAAATCGGCAGAGCGAGCCAGCGGTTTGTGACGACCTTGTCGATCTTGTCCGAGACGCTGAGGCTGCCCGTGCTCTTTTTGCGGCAGCAGCCTTTTATCAGCTCGGCTATGTAGACATAGCGCTCGTTGGTGATTATCGACTCTGCGTCGTCGTCAAGCTCGCTTTCGGCCGCTTTGATGTCTTCTTCAATGTGCGCGAGGGTCTCGCTCGGAATTTTAAGGCTCTCCATCGCCTTTTCGTCGCGCTCGAAGATTTTTATGGCGTACCAGCGCTGCTGCTCGGCGGGAAGATCATGAACGGCGGCCTCCTCGATATGCGCGAGGGCGTGCTCGACAACGCCCGAAAACGTGTGGAGCGGAACCGTCTTCTTCGACTCGGCAGCTTCTATCGCGGCCTCTGCCGCCTCCATGACGCCGTCGCCCTTTAACGCGGAGATCTCGACAATTTTACAGCCGAGGCGCTTTGCAAGCTCATCGGTGTTGATTTTGTCGCCGTTCTTCCGCACGACGTCCATCATGTTGACGGCTGCCACGACAGGGATACCAAGCTCGATTAACTGCGTTGTTAAATACAGGTTTCTCTCAAGGTTAGTGCCGTCGATTATGTTTAAAATCGCGTCGGGGCGCTCGTTGATGAGGTAATTCCTCGCGACGACCTCCTCAAGAGTATAGGGCGACAGAGAATAAATCCCGGGCAGGTCGGTGACGGTTACGCCGTCATGCTTTTTAAGCTTGCCCTCTTTTTTCTCGACCGTGACGCCCGGCCAGTTGCCTACAAACTGATTAGAACCCGTCAGGGCGTTGAAGAGCGTAGTTTTGCCGCTGTTCGGGTTGCCCGCAAGGGCGATTGTCATACTCATTTCATTTCCCTCTTTCATTCAACTTCAATCATTTCGGCGTCGGCTTTCCTCAGACTGAGTTCATAGCCTCGCACATTCACCTCGAACGGATCGCCCAAAGGCGCGACCTTTCGGACATAGACCTCGACACCCTTGGTGATGCCCATGTCCATGATCCTGCGCTTTACCGCGCCCTCGCCGTGAAGCTTCAAGACCTTCACCGTTTCGCCGACCTTGACTTCGCTCAGCGTCTTCATTATAATACCTCCTTGATGCGATTTTTGGGAGAATTTGAGTTAGCGGAAGCTAACCCATACCCCTCGGAAAGGGAGCCGAAGCTCCCGATCAAACCATTATTCTTTGCGCCATCTCGCGGCTCAGCGCAATCCGCGACTCTTTGACCTTTATGATGACGTTGCCGCCGATCATCGAGATCAGCGTCGCCGACCCGCCGACGACAAACCCGAGATCTTCAAGATGCTTCTTGACTTCGGGGCTTCCGCCGACCTTGCGGATTATCTGTTCCGAGCCGACATCGGCATATGTCAAAGGAACCATGTTCACCATTTCCTTTCTCGGTTAGCTTTTGCTAACTACAAGTATTTTATGCCATAGGCGGGGCTTTGTCAACACTTTTTGAGAGATTTTTTGAAAGTTCGGCGGGTTACACAAAAGAAGTTAGCTGATGCTAACCAAAGTTTGTGCGTTTGGGCAAGGGGGGAATGAAAGACGGGAATAAATCCTGCGAAGCCCCCGCCCCTTGAGGGGCGGGGGCGCTGCTATTTTATAGCTTGCGAGAAAGTTCGACAGGGGTGGGGTGATAGCGGAGCACATGCGGGTGAGGTAAAGAGCGGGGCTGATGGAGATTTTTGTGGGTTTTTTCGCTCGCGCCTCACGCATGTGCGGAGCGGTAAAGATAGCATGAGGCGAAGCCGAATACCTTGATACCCCTACCTCTCCCTCATGCTCTCGGCGAGGGTGTCGATAGCACGCTTCTCGATGCGCGAAACATAGCTCCTTGAAATACCGAGCAGCCCCGCTACCTCGCGCTGGGTGAGCGGGCGGCCGCCCGTGAGGCCGTAGCGCAGCGCGATTATCTTCTTCTCGCGGTCGTTGAGGAGCTCGCGAATTTTTCGCCGCAAAAGTTCGGAGTTTATCCTTAGATCTACCTCCTCCGAAAGGTCGACATCGGAAGCTAAAATATCCATCAGCGTGAGCTGGTTGCCGTCCTTGTCGACGTCGATTTGCTCGCTGAAATGTATATCGCTCGCCGTCTTCTTCATCGCGCGAAAATGCATGAGGATCTCATTCTCAATACACCTCGACCCGTACGCCGCGAAGCGGTTGCCCTTGTCGGGGTTGAAGGTCGAGACCGCCTTGATAAGCCCGACGGTGCCGATCGAGATCAGCTCCTCCTGCTCCTCGGCGGAAGCATAATATTTTTTCACGATGTGCGCGACAAGTCTCAGATTGTGGAGTATAAGCTTATCCTTCGCCTCTTTGCTGCCGTCGGCAAGCTGCCTGAAAAGCTCAAGCTCTTCCTTCGCTCCGAGCGGCTTCGGAAAGGCGTTTTTTTCCTCGATGTGGAGCGCAAACCACAACATTCCGCTTATTAAAACGTTCAGCAGCTTTGAAAGCATCGCACCGCCCCCCTTTTTATCAGTATATTCGCGGGCGGCCTGTCAGGATTCCGAGAAGCACGGGTTTTTCGCTAATGTATGTCGCAACAAAGAGTTGACTTTTACGAATAAATATTGCATAATAACGATAGGGAGTTTAGGCGAACGGAGGATAAAATATGAAAATAATAAAGATAGTTTTTATGGTGCTGTTTATTATTTCTTTGTTTGTGTCGATAGACCTCGGCTTCAATTTTTTGTGGGCGCTCGTCCCCGACGCAAATGACGGAATTACTGTTCGTACATTTATCAACGTATTCGGCGATCATATGTGGTCTTATGAGCGGTTCCTGAAAGCTTTTGAAATCAGCACATGGGTCTCATTTGGGCTGCTGACAGTTAATGTTGTGCTCTCATTCGTGAGGAAGAAGGACTAAGGTAAGAAAGAGCGGCTTTCGATTTTCTGAAAATCAGCTGTTTGTTGAGACATCGCCTTTGCAAAAATATCGCAAAAAAATGAAAATACCCCCTTGACAAAGTCGAGAGGGTGTGATATAATCACTCTCGCATCAATCTTAAGACAGCAGGCATCGGTAAGTCCTGCCGAGGAAAGGATACATTCTGATTTCCATGTCCTTTTTTCGCATGTCGGGAAAAGGGCTTTTTGATTGGCGCAAATTTCTCTTAAAGAGGTGAAACACATGCCGAATCAGTCAATTCTTGAGCAGAAAAAACAGAAGGTCGCCGAAATCACCGAGCTTCTGAAGAGCTCGACAGCGGGCGTTCTCGTCAACTACTCGGGCATCTCGGTCGAGGACGACACCAAGCTCCGTAAAGAGCTTCGCGAGGCGGGCGTTAAGTATGCCGTCGAAAAGAACACCCTTCTTCGCTTCGCGATGCAGAACGCAGGGCTTGACAAGCTCACCGAAGTCCTCTCGGGCGCGACCGCCATCGCCGTCTCTGACGACGAAACCGCCGCCGCAAGAATTCTCGGTAAGTACGCCGAGGATCATGAGAACTTCACCCTTAAAGCGGGCTTCATCGGGTCGGAAATTTATGACGCTGACGGCGTCAAAGCTCTCTCGAAGATCCCCCCGAAGGATACCCTTCTTGCTCAGCTCGTCGGTTCGCTTCAGGGCCCTGTCCAGAAGCTTGCCGCAACCCTTCAGGCCCTCGCCGAAAAGAACGAAGAGGCCGCCTGAGCCGCAAAATCGCGTATATAATATTATATACGCAGCGTAGAATCTCAAAAACATATTACGAAAAGGAGTAATTATCATGGCATCTGAAAAGATCATCAAGTTTGTAGAAGATATCAAGGCCCTTTCCGTCCTCGAGCTCAAGGAGCTTGTCGACGCTATTCAGGAAGAATTCGGCGTTACCGCTGCTGTCGCTGCTGCTCCCGCTGCAGGCGCTGCTCCCGCTGCCGCCGAGAAGACCGAGTTCGACGTCATTCTCGCCTCCTTCGGCGACAACAAGATGGGCGTCATCAAGGCTGTCAAGGATATCCTCGGCCTCGGCCTGAAGGAATCCAAGGAGTTCGTCGAGGCTGCCCCGAAGGCCGTCAAGGAAGGCGCTTCAAAGGCCGAAGCCGACGAGATCAAGGAAAAGCTCGAAGCTGCGGGCGCAACCGTCGAGATCAAGTAATTTTCCGAAGTTTCAGAGAAAACAAGAGCGACCCCCGAATGCCCCTCTGACATAAGAAAACAAAAGTGCCCAGCGGGCACCGCGAAGCGCCGCATAGTCGCGCAGAGCCGCCAAATTCAAGGCGGCGGCTCGCACGCACTACTGTATGTAATGCAAGAGCCGTCAACGATGAAGTTGGCGGCTTTGCGTTAGATTATGCGGATTTGTTTTCTTGTGACAGAGGGGCAAAGGGGGTCGCTTTTTGTATAGGTGTATGTAAAACTCTTACAGGCGCAGATAAATCTCTCCCTCAGTTCTTCAGACTATGCAGCGGGGCGGGGATCTGGCCGCCGCGGTTGATGAACACCGACGGCGACATTCTGTTGACCTTCATGATCGGCGCGTGGCCGAAAAGCCCGCCCCAGTCGAGCTCCTCGCCGTCCATCTTGCCGATGGCGGGAATAACCCTCACGGCGGTGGTCTTTGAGTTTATCATGCCGATTGCAGCCTCGTCCGCGATGATTCCCGCGATGGCGTCGGCGGTGGTGTCGCCCGGGATCGCTATCATATCAAGCCCAACCGAGCATACTGCGGTCATCGCCTCGAGCTTTTCTATCGTCAGCGAGCCGCTTTTTGCGTCGGCGATCATTCCCGCGTCCTCCGAGACGGGTATAAACGCGCCCGAGAGACCGCCTACCGACGAGCAGGCCATGACCCCGCCCTTTTTGACGGCGTCGTTCAAAAGCGCAAGACAGGCCGTTGTGCCCGGCGCACCGCACTGTTCAAGCCCTATCTCCTCAAGAATATGCGCGACCGAATCACCGACAGCAGGGGTCGGCGCCAAAGAGAGGTCGACAATTCCGAACGGCACCCCGAGCCGCTCCGAGGCCGTTACGCCGACGAGCTGGCCCACGCGGGTGATTTTATATGCGGTCGTCTTGATGATGTCGCAGACCTCGTTTATGTTCGCGCCCTTGTGCTTTGAAAGCGCCGAGCGCACCACCCCCGGGCCCGAAACGCCGACGTTGATGATGCAGTCGGGCTCGCCGACGCCGTGATAAGCGCCCGCCATGAACGGGTTGTCGTCGACGGCGTTGCAGAAAACGACAAGCTTCGCCGCGCCGAAGCAGTCGGAATCGACGGTCGCCTCGGCAGTCTCACGGACGATTCTGCCCATAAGCTTGCAGGCGTCAAGGTTTATGCCCGTCTTTGTCGAGCCGATGTTCACCGACGAGCATACCCGCGAGGTTTTCGCGAGGGCCTCGGGAATAGATTCAATCAGCTCGCGGTCGCCCGCAGAAAAGCCCTTCTGAACGAGCGCCGAATAACCGCCGATGAGGTTTACCCCGACAGCCTCGGCCGCTCTGTCCATCGTGACGGCGAATTTGACGGGGCTTTCGTGGCAGGCCGCCGAGATTATCGCAATCGGCGTGACGGAAATCCTCTTGTTTATAATAGGTATACCGTATTCCTTCTCGATCTCCTCGCCGACGCGCACAAGGTCTTTCGCCCGCGAGGTTATCTTGTTATAGACCTTTTCGCAGGCCCTGTCGATGTCGCTGTCGATACAGTCAAGAAGCGAAATGCCCATCGTGATGGTGCGAATGTCGAGGCATTCGTCCTGTATCATGCGGATTGTTTCCAAAATATCACTGATGTTTAACATGCTGTCCCTCTTTTTTGTCAGATATGGTGCATCGTGTTGAAGATGTCCTCGTGCATAACGTAAATCGACAGCCCGAGCGACTTTCCGAGCTCGCTCATTCTGTCCGAAAGCTCGGCGAGCGGAATCGACAGCTTTGTGATGTCCACAAGCATGACCATCGCGAAAACGTCCTGCAAAACCGACTGAGTGACCTCGGTGACGTTTGCGTTGTATTCCGCGCACATCGCCGAAACCTTTGCAAGAATTCCGACCGCGTCTTTGCCGATGACAGATATTACCGCTTTCATATTTATTGTCCTCCGAAATAAAATATTACGTTTTCGGGCCCCGCCCGATTGAGTGTTGACAAACAGAAAAAAATGAGTATAATAAAAACAGCGAGGGAACCTGTTGCAGCAGGTGGGCTATCCCTCAAATGTCAGTTATGTGAAGAGATGCCGCGCCTTTATTGCTTAGGGGCGGTTATTTCTTTATGATGACAATTATCAGAAGGATAAGTATCAAGAGAATAATCGTATAATCCATGACCTCCTCCTTTCCGAAGGAAGGCCACAACCCTCGCTGCAAGAGCATAATACCATATATCGCCGAAAAAAGCAAGGGCAACCTCGTCGGATTGCCTGTTGACAAAATAAAAAATTGTGCTATAATAATCGCAAGCGATTATTATAATTTATTTTTATTCGCCCTTTTGCTCCCCGACTTCGTCGGGAACCGCAAAAGATGGCTAATTATAGCACAAAGCCTTTGGCTTTATGCTATAATAGTTGTCAGAGACGGCTGTACCATGCTACCGGCGGTCGTTCCGTAAAAACTTAATAAGGTTGGGAAACGCCGCTTACCGCTATGGTTTGCGGTTATTTCTTTCTCTGACGCTTGTATTATCTCATACAAGGCGATTTTTGTCAATACCCCGAAAGCTCATGAATCACCCTTGCGAGGCTCTTTCCGACGAGTTCGCCGCTGTAAAGCGCTTCGTCGAGCGAGTTCGCGTTCGAGCCCATCTCGATGAGAAACGACCCGTGGGTCATCTCCTGATTATAATTCCGCTCGTCAAAGAGAATCGGCCGAGTAAGCCCCTGCCAGTCGCTCTCCATCGCCGACTGAAGCCGAGCCGCCACCCGAAGATTATACCGATACTGCGGAACGTTGGTGCACCCGCAGATTATCATGACCTGAGCGGCGCTCTTTCCGTTGATATCGACCGCGGGGGCGTACCTCACCGAATCTTCCTCGATGGCGTCGCGGTGAACATCGATGACGATTTTGATGCTCGGGTATTTTTCAAGATACTCCTCGACAGTCTTTGCACTGCGGTCATAAGCCCCAGTATACTGCGGATAGTCGTGGACAGTCTCGTCGTGAATAACCCCTATTCCCGCCGCTTCAAGCTGTTCGGCGATCTTTCCGCCGACCGCCGCGACGCTTTTTTCAAGGTCGGTGGTTCGCGATGAAAACGAATCGTCGTAATAGTCGCGGATATACGGCTCATAGCTCTCGGTCGTGTGGGTGTGCATGATCAGCACAAGCGGCCCCGCGTCAAGGTCGACCTCAAAATCGGGCTCGCGGCCGCACTGCTCTAAAAGATATTCGGGGTCGATGTCGGTGCAGTTTCTTAAAAGCCCGCCGCCCGAGAGCTCAAGATAGGTCGTCGACGGGCGATATGTATAGGTCTTGCGAACGATTTTTCCGCTGCGTCTGTCGGCGTTTTCGGGGTATTCAAGTGCGGGCTCGTCCTCTTCGCCGCTGTCCTGAAGTTCTCTCGGCGCAGCCTCGATATCCCACCCGCCGAACCCCGACAGGCTTATAAGCTTTTCGGCGAGCGCGGGCCCGATGTCCTCCGCTTCCTCGGTCTGAGCTGCCTCGGGCTTGTCCTCTGCTTCGGGCTCGGGCGAGATAAAATTAAGCTTTGCAGACATCACCGCAAGCCCCCTGCCGAAGCTCGGCACCCCGAGCATCGCCCCGAACGAGACGAGCACCGCCGTAAAAACCGCAAGTGCGAAAATTCCGCCCGCCGTAAAGTCGGCGAGCTTCTGACGGCTGTTTTTCAACTTCATCACTCTTTCTTTTTAATTTAATTATTGCCGAAGCTTAATAAATGTTACCGAAACTTAATCGCGTTGTTATTGAAATTTCACCGAAGATGTGGTAATATATAATTGATGAGAAAGGTTCTTTGCCTTTTGACGGCTAAATATAATTATAAGGACGTGTGAAAAATGAATCATATATATCGGGCGGCGGCCCTTGCGCTCGCCCTTTCGATGCTCTGCTCCTGCGCCGCGGGCGAAAAAGGCGAAGTTACTGCCCCCGCGGCCGAGACACCCTCGGCGACCGTTGAACCGACAGCTTCAACCGAGCCCGAAACCGCCGCTCCGCCTACCGAGCAGACCGAACCCTCGACCGAGCTCTCGACCGCCCCGACTGAGGAGACAACCGTTGTGACCACCGACCCCCGCAACTTTACTTTTGAACCCCTTTCCGCCGAGATGTTCGCGACGGATACTCTGAACGTTCGCGAATACCCCTCGACCGAGGCAAAGGTCGTCGGGCAGCTTAACCCCGCCGACGAAGCCGAGGTAATCGGCAGAACCTTGGACGGAAGCTGGTATGTAATCAACTTCGACGGCACAAAGGCGTGCGTTTTTGCCGAATATCTCTCAGCCGAGAGGCCCGTTGTCGAAAAGACCGAGATCGCCGTTCCCGAGGGCTATTATTTCAGCTCGCCCGAGGATTATTTCTTCGTCGTGAATAAGGAAATACTCCTTCCCGACGACTACTCGATTGAGACGGATTATGTTCAGGGCAGCTATGAGCTTGAGATCGTCGCCGCCGCGCACTGCCGAGAGATGATAGAAGCCGCCGAGAGGGACGGGATAGATTTGAAAGTGCTCTCGGCATACCGCACGATAAAGTATCAGGAAAACCTCATCGAGAGGAACATAAAGTCGAGAATGGAAGAGGACGGAATGACCTATGAAGAGGCGGTTTACGACGTCTCGATAAACATCGCCCCCGCGGGCGGAAGCGAGCACAACGCAGGCCTCGCCGTCGACATCATCGACCGCAACCACTGGGATACATACGAAGCTTTTGAGGATACTGAGGAGTTTGACTGGCTGATGAAGCACTGCACCGAATACGGCTTTATTCTCCGCTACCCCAAGGGCAAGGAGGACATCACGGGATATATTTACGAGCCGTGGCACTATCGCTACGTCGGCGTCGATTACGCAAAAGCGGTGATGGATTCGGGGCTATGCCTCGAGGAATATCTCGGAACAAATTGATAAAAGGTGAACTATGAATATTGCATATTTTCTCATACCGAAAAACGAAACGGCATATCTTTATGAAGACTACACGCTGCGGCAGGCCCTCGAGAAGATGAGGGCCCACGGCTATACAAGAATACCCGTTATTTCCCGCGAGGGTAAGTATATAGACATTGTCGGCGAGGGCGATTTTCTCTGGTTCATGCTCGACCAGGGGTTCGGCGGCGTGTCGATGCAGTCGGCAGAAGAGCTTCGGCTTCGCGATGTTCTGAATTCAAGCCGTTCGAGGCCCTATCGCTCGGTGAGGATTACCGCCTCGCGGGATGAGCTTTTAAGGCTCGCGATGAACCAGAACTTTGTGCCCGTCACCGACGACGACGGCGGATACATCGGCATCGTCACGAGAAGAAATATCATGAAGTTTTACTTTTCAAAGGACGGCGCCCCTCTTCCGAAAGTTTAACACGCCCCGTCGGGATATACTGTCGGAAACGGGCGGCTTGTGAAATCGGAATAAAAATTCGGCGATTCAGGGAAATTGACAAAAAATCATCGGAAAATCGCCCAAATTAAAACGCAAAAATTGTGTATTTATAACAATGTTGGAAATTATCTGTCCATAATTTATTGACAAGAATTTTTATTGGGTTTATAATAAATTAGCGATTAGCAAAATCGACTATTATTTCTATCGGGGGATAATTTATTATGAAGAAAATTATTTCATTGGCTTTGGTTCTTGTAATGGCTATGGCTATGCTCACCGCTTGCGGCGAGACCATTGTCGCTCCTTCGGGCAAGTATGCTACCGAATCGGGGACCTACACTATCGAAATCACTTCTTATGACGAAAAGACCGCTACCGGCACTCTCACCGTCACCAGAAATCTCTTCGAGGTTCTTGACACCGTTTCGGGCACTTTCGAGGTATTCGTGAACGATCCCGACGCTAACTCCTATGTTCTTGACTTCACTCCTGACGGCGGCGAGACCATCACCAACTGCTTCGGCTATCTTGCCAACGACGACGCTATCAGCCAGATGGCAAGCCTTGACGTCATCGACGGAAACGGCTCTTCCTACTACAAAGTAACCGAAGAGGCTCCTGCTGCCGAGTAATTTTAAACTTGGACAAAAGCCCGCACTTAGTGTGCGGGTTTTTATTTTGCTCCTTTATATTTTGCTCCTTGAACGGGGCGGAGCCCCGAGGCCGCGCTTCGCGCGGCGGGCAGGGGCTCCGCCCTTAACATTTGCTCCTGTTTTTGGTTTTGCATGAATTCCCGCGCGGCAGAGGCGATACTTCTGTTGAAAATCCCTATTGATTTATCGGCGATTTCGGTCTATAATACAAGGTTGGAAAATTATGAACAAGGAAAAGAGGAAACCCTTTGATCAGAAACGACTTAAGAAACATCGCGATAATCGCCCACGTTGACCACGGAAAAACCACCCTTGTCGACGGAATGCTGAAGCAAAGCGGGGCTTTCCGCCAGAATCAGGTCGTCAACGAGCGCGTAATGGACTCGAACGACATTGAGCGCGAACGCGGAATAACTATCCTCGCGAAGAACACCTCGGTCGTCTATAAGGACGTTAAAATCAACATCGTCGATACCCCCGGGCACGCCGATTTCGGCGGAGAGGTCGAGCGCATACTCAAAATGGTCGACGGCGTAATTCTTTTGGTCGATGCCGCCGAGGGCCCGATGCCCCAGACAAGGTTCGTTTTACAGCACGCCCTCGAGCTCGGCCACCGCGTCATCATCGTCATCAATAAGATCGACCGCCCCGACGCCCGAATCGACGAGGTCATCGACGAGTGCTATGAGCTCCTGATGGACCTTAACGCTTCCGATGAACAGCTCGACTCACCGATTCTGTTCTGCTCGGGCCGCGACGGCACCGCTTCTGCCGATGAAAACGTCGCAGGCACCGACCTCACGCCCCTCTTCGACAAAATTCTCGAATATATCCCCGCCCCCGAGGGCGACCCCGACGGCCCGTTCCAGATGCTTGTCAGCTCGATCGACTATAACGAATACGTCGGCCGAATCGCCATCGGCAAGCTTGAGCGCGGCTCGGTAAAGGTCAATCAGGAGGTCATGATCGGCGACTATCACCACACGAAAAAAGAATACCGCGGCAAGGTCGTGACGCTCTACCAGATAAACGGCCTCGAGCGCACCCCAGCCGAGACGGCTTCCGTCGGCGATATCGTATGCATCAGCGGCATCGAGAATATCACGATCGGCGACACCATCTGCGACTGGCAGAACTTCGAGCCGCTTCCGTTCGTGAAAATCAGCGAGCCGACAGTCGAGATGACATTTTCTGTCAATGACTCGCCGTTCGCGGGAAAAGAGGGCAAATTCGTCACCTCGCGACATCTCCGCGAAAGGCTCTTCCGCGAGCTCCTGAAAGACGTTTCGCTGCGCGTCACCGAGACCGATTCGACCGACTCGTTCAAGGTCGCGGGCAGGGGCGAAATGCACCTCTCGATACTAATCGAGAACATGCGCCGCGAGGGCTATGAAATGGGCGTCTCCACCCCGAGGGTTCTCTATAAAGAGGTCGAGGGAAAGCTCTGCGAGCCGATCGAAGAGCTTGTCGTCGATGTTCCCGAGGCGTCGGTCGGCGCAGTTATGGAGAAAATGGGCACCCGCAAGGGCGAGATGGTCTCAATGACCCCGATGGGCTCGCGAATGAGAGTGGTGTTCCACGTCCCCGCGAGGGGCCTGTTCGGCTATCGCAACGAGTTTCTGACCGACACCAAGGGCGAGGGCATAATGAGCTCGGTGTTCCACGGCTATGAGCCCTATAAGGGCGATATTCCCCGCCGTTCGAGCGGTTCGCTCGTCGCGTTTGAATCGGGCGAGGCTGTAACCTACGGCCTCTATAACGCTCAGGAGCGCGGCGCACTGTTCATCGGCGCGGGCGTCCCCGTATACGAAGGAATGATTGTCGGCGTTTCGCCGAAGCCGGGTGACCTTGTCGTCAACGTATGCAAGAAAAAGCACCTCACAAACACCCGTGCGAGTGGCTCAGACGACGCCCTGCGGCTTATCCCGCCGCGAATCCTCAGCCTTGAGGACAGCCTCGAATTCATCGCCGACGACGAGCTCGTCGAAGTCACCCCGAAGAACATCAGGCTCAGAAAGAAAACCCTCTCCAACGTCCAGCGCGCCAAAGACAGCGCGAAGATGAAGTGATTCCTGCTTAAGAGGCAAATAAATAAAGCCATATCCGAGCAATCGGGTATGGCTTTTTATCGCGAGGATTGATAGGGAGCGCTCAGCTGAAAATCATCAGCATCGCTGCGGCGACCGCCGCCCCAAAAAGCGCTGCGCCGATGGCGAGAAAAACCTTCTGATAGGAGCGCTTGCCCTCTTCGCGGAGGGCGCTCACTTCGTCGAGGCGCTTGCCCTCCATAAAGGCCGAAATCTCGCGGTAGGTCTGAATGTCGTGCTCCTTCTTGAAGCGCTCGACCCGAAAGGCGTAGAGCAGCACCGCGGCGACGATCGGCAGATAGACCGCGAAACCCCACCAACCCAAGAATTTCGCGAGCGGCACGGGAAGCACCAACAGCGGTATGTACATCAGCGCGAGGATAAGCGACATTCGGTTGAGCTTTTTGATGTCGCCCTTTGAGATCTCTTTCATCTTTTCAACGTCTCCTTTGATAAGAATATCGAGGGAAACGCCGAAGAAATTCGCCAAAAGAACAAGGCTCTTTACGTCGGGATAGCTCTCGCCTGCTTCCTTTCATTATGGTGACGATTTTTTAATCTCAATCGATTTTTCCTATAAACCTGTAATAGATGTCTACTTTTTGGCGTTTTTCGCCGTTTTCGAGCGTTTCGGCCTCGTGGACTGCAATCCTTTCAATCAAAGCGTTCAGCATTTCAGCGGTCAGTTCTTTTGGGTCGGAGTATTTCTTGATAGTTTCGACCCAGTTCCTGATGCTCTGCTGCCTGTCGGCTTTGGCGTTTACCTCTGCCGTCAGCTCGATGATTCTTTTATCAAGCTGTTCCTGCTCGGTCTGAAATTTGGTACAAAGGCTGTCAAAGTTTCGCTCTGTGATTTTCTCGGATAGCCTGTCCTCATAGAGCTTCGCTAATAAGCCGTCCAACTCTTTCAGCCGTTTTTGCGCCTTTTTCAGCTCCCTTTCGGCATATGAATCCGCAGAATTTTTCTCGCCGTCTTTTATAAGATACTTGAGCATCTCCTGCTCGTCGGCTTCGCACAGCTTTGACCAGTGCTGCAACCTTGAAAGAACATAGTTGTAAAGATTGTCGTAATTGATGTAATGTATGGAGCAGCTTTCTTTGCCGTACTGCGAGTAAGTCGAGCAGTTGAAATATCTCCGAATGCCGTTTTTCTTTTTAACAGTTGCATACTTTAAAGCTAAGCCGCAATCTGCACACTTTATCAAGCCGGCGAACATTTGCTGCTCTCCACTTTCAGTAGTCTTTCGCCTTGATTTAATCATCTCCTGCACTTTGCAAAAGTCATCGCGGGAAATGATAGGCTCATGCGTATTCTCTACCCTTATCCACTCGGAAGCTCCCTTGCGCTTTTTCTTTTTGTTTTTGAAAGAAATCGTAGACTGCTTGTTGTGGACCATAGTGCCGATGTATACCTCATTTTTAAGTATGAATTGCATCTGCGCGTGCGTCCACATACACTTTCTGTCCTCGGATTCCCTGTAAAATTGAGCGAAGGTTCCGTATCTGGAATAATTGAACCATGATGGCGTGGGAATCTGTTCGGCAATCAAGGTCTTAACAATTTTTCCTGCTCCGTATCCCTGCAAGGCAAGGTCGAAGATATGACGGATTATCGGCGCAGTTTCCTCATCAATGATGAGCTTTGTATGGTCGTTCGGGTCTTTTTTGTAGCCAAACGGAGCATATGTGCAAAAGCTCACGCCCTCTTGAAATCTCATCCTTAATGCGGCTTTGATTTTCTTTGAGGTATCCTTGGCGTACCACTCGTTGATGATATTCAAAAACGGAGTGAAGTCGTTATCCTGCTGCGTTGCGCTGTCGATGCCGTTGTTGATTGCGATGAATCTGACGTCATTTGCAGGAAAATACATTTCGGTATATTTACCAACCTCCAGATAATTCCTGCCGAGGCGGGACATATCCTTTACGATCACACAGTTTACCTTGCCGTCGTCGATGTCGGAAATCATTCGCTGAAAGCTCGGACGGTTGAAGTTTGTACCGCTGTATCCATCGTCAACATACTCGTCGACCACAGAAAAATTGTTATCTTTTGCGTACCTTTGAAGCATCTGTCTTTGCGTCAGTATGCTTGAGCTGTCGCCGGCGAGGTCGTCATCTCTTGAAAGCCTTAAATAAAGAGCTGCCTTTACATTTGTTGCAGAATTTGTCATTTTGTTACCTCCTAAAACAAGACA
>CANQWC010000036.1 GCA_947627455.1 uncultured Clostridia bacterium
TTAAACCTCCTGTTCACATTGGGGATTGCTTGTGCGAAAGATGATTCTTTTCTGTCTTTCATTATAACATCTTCTGTACAAAATCTACCCCATATGTGTACGATTTTAGGATAGCACTACAGTTAATAGGAATTTTACAATCTTGGGGGTGTCCATTCGCTGAAAAAATGTCCGTTTAGTTTGAAGGCAAAAAATCTTTTTGATCGGATACCTGCTTTTTGGCAAAAAAATGTACGTTGTAATATGAGAGGGAAATTTTTTTCGGGCGAGGGTTAAAATTTTTCAATAATTTGCCCATTGTAAAGTGAAAGGAATCATCAAAGCTCTGTTTAGCTTTTCATAGAGCGAGAAAAATTAACAAAAAGTTTACATTCGCATACCCGATCATCAGCCAAAATTTTGTCCGTTTAGGGTGAGGGGGCATACAAAACTTGAACGTTGTGATTTACCCGACGGAGAGAATTTGCAAAAAATTTTCATCAGTTACCTTGATATTTTCCGAAAAAATGTACGTTGTAATATGAAAGGCATATTTTTCATTCACAAAAAATTTACAAAGCTGCATATGGTCGTTCGATGAAAATTTGTCCGTTTAGGGTGATGGGAGCAATACAAAACTTGGACGTTGTGATTTATCCGCCAGCGAGAATTTACAGAAAATTTACATCTGATACCCCATATTTTTTCAAAAAAATGTCCGTTAAAGGTGAGAGGGGAAATAATTTTGCAGAATTAGTGGACAAACCCGCCCTGAAATGTCCGTTATAAAGTAGAAAGATTTTTTCTGATGAGATTGCCAAAAACTTGGCAAAATAATTTTTTCGGTGTGGAAGGAACTGAAGGCTTGGCAAAATCGAAAAATTTGCGTTGAGGATAATGTGGGAGAAAGTTGTTTACGAAAATTTTACAATTCTTATACCCGATCATTCGCCGAAAAAATGTACGTTGTAAAGTGAAAGGAGGCTTTAATATGCCAAAGAAATACAACACGCCCAAGAGGAAAATCGTTGTCAAGACCCGAATGACCGATGAGGAGTATGCAGATTTCACTGAACGAGCAAAGTTTTGTGGAATTAGCCAGTCTGAATTTATCCGTCAGGCAATCGAGAACGCTGTTATCAAGCCCATCATCACGGTCTCGCTGGTCAATGAAAAACTTCTGTCGGCTGTCGGTACGCTGACTGCCCAGCTTGGCAAAATCGGAGGGAATATAAACCAAATCGCACGATTTTTGAATGAGCATGGCACGCCATGCAATTCGCTGTCAAGTGAGATACGAGCCGCCGTTGCCGACCTCGCCGATCTGAAATTTGAAATCTTACAAACGGTAGGTGATGCGGTTGGCGACGTTCAAACATTTAAGCTCTAAAAATGCAGATTACGGTGCTACCGAGAAATATTTGTTTTTCGAGCATGACGAGTTTACGAACAACGCCCATTCTTGACGAAGGCGGTCGGTTAATCCCTCGCGAAAATTGCCGCTTCACCACTCTGAATTGCGGTGACGATGACTTTGCAATCGCCTGTATGAAGTCGAATCTGCATTACGGCAAAAACCGCAGTCGGGGCGACGTCAAAAGTCATCACTACATAATCAGCTTTGACCCACGCGATGGCGTTGAGAACGGCTTGACGGTTGACCATGCGCAAGCTCTCGGCGAGCAGTTTTGCCGCGACCATTTCGCAGGACATCAAGCTATTGTCTGCACCCGCGCCGACGGTCATAATCATTCGGGGAATATTCACTGCCACATTGTCATCAATAGCTTGAGGATTGCTGATGTACCACTCCTGCCGTATATGGATCGTCCCGTCGACACAAAAGCTGGTTGTAAGCACCGTTGTACCGAGGCGACTATTAACTATTTCCGCTCCGAGGTTATGGATATGTGCCAGCGTGAGGGATGATATCAAATCGACCTTTTGAACGGCAGCAAAGAACGCGTGACCGAGGGCGAATATTGGGCTAAGCGTCGCGGACAAGCCGAGCTATCTGCCAACGGCAAACCGACAAAGTTTGAAACGGACAAGGAAAAACTAAGAAAAATTATACGGAAAGCACTTGAAGCCGCAACAAATTTTGATGAGTTTGCAGAGCTTTTGTCACGGCAGGGCGTGACCGTAAAGCAAAGCAGAGGGCGGCTAAGCTATCTCACTTCTGATTGCACTAAGCCTATAACCGCTCGCCGCTTGGGAGACGACTTCGACCTTGCTGCAATAAATGCCGTTTTTGAGCAGAAATCGCGACAGTTGAAGCGAAACGGAGAGCAAAGCATATCATCTCGACCAAGCATTTTGACGCGCTTACAGACGGCAAAAACTGCAAAAATCGACACTTATCACGACAGCATTTCGCGCATGGTCGACGTAACGCCCGAAAAGGGTGCTGGATTTGAACATGGGGCGAAGGTTTTCAACTTGAAACAATCGGCAAAGAGCCTTTCTGAACTTGAAAAATACGGTTTCAAGTCGCTTGAAGATTTGCAGATCGCACTTGCTTTGGCAAAGACCGAGGAAAGCGATTGCCGAAAACAACTCAAAGCTGTCGAAACTGAGCTCTATGGCAAAAAGGAGCTTCAGAAACGTGTACTTGCTTATGCGAACACGAAGCAGATTCGGGACGAGTACCGTTCGTTAAAGTCTGACAGGGCAAAGGCGAAATTCCGCAAGCAGCACGAAAGCGAATTTATCATAATGGATTCGGCGCAGAAATATTTCAAAGAGCATGGTGTTACCAAAATCCCAAGCTATAAGACTTTGCAATCGGATATTAAACGGCTGACATCACAGCAGAACAAACTGTATGAGCAACTTCGTGAAAAATATGATGAGGTCAAACGATTGCAAACGGTTGCAGATAACATTGACAGAACGCTGCACGACGAATCAAATAAAACCAAAGACCAAAACCATGAAATTTAAGGAGGACAATAATGAAAGATTTTGAATCAATCGACCTTTGCGAGTGCTATGAACCGTTAGACTTCCCATCTAAGTAGATTTTGAGAGAATGGAAATTGGAAAATGAGCCAAAACGTGAGCCATATTACGGCACAGAACCCGACGGTGAGATATACTTTTACGTCGGCAATGCCCGCATAAAAGTTTCGGAGCATTTTAATGACAAAGGTAAATCAATAGAAGATTTGCTTGAAGATGTAATAAAATATTCCGTAAAATCATTGCTTTAAAGCTTGAAATCGTCCTGCGCTTATGATATAATGCTTTTGTATTGTAAGCGTGGGTGCAATGCAAGCTGGTTTTGCTCCAATCGGGCTTCGCAATCGTGAGCGATTGATTGCTCGTCCTCTTGGGCAAAATCCCGCATGCATGTCAAAAAGGAGGTTAAAATGACACCCAACAACGCAAAATATTCAACAGAATTATATATGCGTCTTTCCAGAGATGACGAGAATTTTGGCGACAGCGTGTCTATAGAAACGCAAAGAATAGTTTTACACAAATTCGCGCAGGAAAACGGTCTGATCGTTTATGACGAGTACGTTGATGACGGTTGGAGCGGGACGAATTTCGAGCGTCCTGCGTTTCAAAGAATGATGGAGGACATAGAAGCAGGCAAGGTAAACTGCGTGGTCACGAAAGACCTCTCCCGTTTCGGGCGCGAACACGTCACTATGGACTATTATCTTGAGTTCGTTTTCCCCGAAATGAATGTCCGCTATATTGCGGTCAACGACAACGAAGATACCGACAAGGGACTGTCCGACTTTGTTCCGTTCAAAAATTTATTCAATGAGTTTATGGCAAAAGATACCAGCCGTAAGGTTAAGACAGCATTGCACGCGAAATTCGCAGCAGACGAAAGAACCTTTACAACCGCACCTTTGGGCTATATGCGTCACCCAGAGAACAAGAACAAACTCGCTATCGACCCCGACACCGCTTGGATAATCGAAAAGATTTTCGATCTTGCTGTTCACGGTGCTGGTGCAGGAAAAATCACTAAGATTTTAGTGCAAGAAAAGATTCCAACCGCTGGCTACATCGACTATAAAAAGTATGGGCAATTCGCAAAAATTTATGAAAATGCTCCTGCGGAAAAGGCTTATGCGTGGGTTATCCGAGCGGTACGCGACATTTTGAAAGACGAAACGTACATAGGCAATTCTGTCCACGGAAGGCAGACGAACGTATCCTACAAGAACAAGAAAAGCGTTCGTAAGCCTGAAAGTGAATGGTTTTGTGTTGAAAATACGCACGAAGCAATTATCTCAAAAGATGTTTTCAATCAAGTTCAGAAACAATAGCAAGCCGTAGGAGACCTATGAAGTCAGGTAAAATGCAGATTTTTGCGGGACTTGTCAAATGTGCGAACTGCGGTTGGTCGTTAAGTTATGCAGAGCGAAAATATAAGACCTGTTCGACAGGATTCTTTAACTGCTCGCAGTTTCGGAAGCTCGGTAAGGTCGGTGGAAGATGTTCTGCGCACTATATCAGGTATGATACGCTTTACGCCTATGTTCTCGCAAGGCTGCAAGACTGGATTTATCAGGCGCATACCGATGAGAAACAATTACTTTCAAAGCTGCTCAACTCAAGCGATAAAGAAGCAGTGAGAGCCCATAAGAAACAGTCTGCCGAGCTTGCCAAGGCTGAAAAGCGCAAGATAGAAGTAGACCGGCTTTTCGTCAAGCTCTATGAAGACTGGACATCTGGGCGTATTAGTGAGTACAACTTCAAGATGCTGTCACAGAAGTATCAGGCAGAACAGCAGGAGTTAGTTGAAAAGATTGATAAGCTCAAGGCAGACCTTGCGACTGAAAAGCAAACTACAGCTGATGCTGAAAAGTGGATTGCTTTAATCAAGCAGTATTCCAACCCCACGGAGCTGACCGCTGAAATGCTCAACACGCTGATTGAAAAAATAGTCGTACACGAAGCCGTCAAAGATTCTGACGGCACCAGAACCCAAGAAATTGAAATATTTTACCGATTCGTAGGTAAAATTGATTAAAATCCATACGCACGTCTTTAAGTTTGTTAAATGGGGGCAGGGGGGTGGGGTGATAGCTCCGCACATGCGCTTTATATAAAGAGCAGGATTTACGAATATTTTTGCGGGTTTTCTGCTTGCGCCTCCCGCATGTGCGGAGCGGTAAAAATAGCACGAGCGGAGCGAGTACCTTGTATGCCCCACCGGCGCCATATATGACCCGAGAACGCGCGGCTTTTAAGCAAGGCCGATCAGAATACAGAATATCAGAGGTCAGAAATCAGACTTCTATCCTCTAACCTCTAACCTCTAACAGCTATATGACCTCCTCCGCAAAATAAAACTCAAAAAACACTTGCATTTTTCAAAATATATGTTAGAATATATTCAGAGAGATACCAAGCTCTTGTATACTTATTTTAAGGAGGAGACACCAATGGCAGATTGCTATAAGATCAGCGACGCTTGCATCAAGTGCGGTGCCTGCGCGGCCGAGTGCCCCGTCAGCGCCATCAGTGAGGGCGACGACAGGTATGTCATCGATCCCGAGGTCTGCATCAGCTGCGGAAACTGCGCTGCTGTTTGCCCCGTGGGCGCCCCTGAAGAGGCCTGATCGCCTGCTGCATAACGCGACTCCCCCGCTTTTTCGGCGGGGGTTTTTCTTTTTGATGCTTTCCGCGAGCTCAGAAAAAATTCACTTAAAATTCATATATTTTTCGGATAAGCACTTGCTATTTTTCACGGTTTTTGGTAGAATGGTATTGTTAATTTTATGTAAAGAGGTGACACGGTGGCGATATTCACCTTTCAGCGCTATGAAAAAAAGTATCTCGTGAGCAGCGAACAGGCAAATCGGCTTATCGACTATTTTCTCAATCAGCGCGGAATGGAGCCCGATAAATACTGCCGCGACGGAAGCTTCTACGGAATCTATAACATATATTTCGACGATGAGCATAGCTCAATAATAAACGCCTCGCTTCAAAAGCCGAAATTCAAGGAAAAGCTTCGGCTTCGGGGCTATTCTTTCCCGAAGACGGGCGACGAAACCGTTTTTTTGGAGCTCAAACGGAAGATAAACGGAATAGTCACAAAGCGGCGGGCAATCCTGCCATATAACGCCGCGATGGCCTTTGTCTGCGAAAACAGGCGCCCCGTCAGCGAAAGCTATTCGGCGAACAGAATGATCGACGAGCTTGAATATTTCATCTCAAGGCGAAAGCTTTACCCCGCGGTATTCATCAGCTATGAGCGCATCGCGATGACGGACAGGCTCGACCCGACCTTAAGAATAACCTTTGACAGAAATATCCTCACCCGAAGATATGACGTCGACCTTTCAAAGGGCGGCGGGGGCGAACCCCTTCTTGACCCCGACGAGCTTGTGATGGAGATAAAGTTCATTCACGCGCCGCCGAAGTGGCTCTGCGACGAGCTTACAAAGGAACGGGTCTATATGACGGGCTTCTCGAAATACGGAAACGAATATTCAAGACTTAACGGGCGCGAGTTCACCCACCTTAAAAAGCGCGCCGAAATAGAAAGGAAACTTACTTTATGATGAAACTTCTCTTTCCCGACGCGGGCGGCGTTACCCTCAACGCTCAGGGAGTTCTGACCTCAATCGCCGCAGCCTTTGTTCTCGGCTTTGTTTTAAGCATTGTATACCTCTTCTGCAACCGCAAGCGCGGCTATACCGCCGATTTCCCCGCGGCGATAGTTTTGCTTGCCCCGCTTATGGCGAGCGTGATCTTTCTCGTCAATTCAAGCGTCGCGGCGGCGGTGTCCCTCGGCGGCGCGCTCGCACTCTTGAGAATCAGAAGCAACCCCCGCGACACCATGGACATCACAAGCCTTTTGTTCGCGATAGTTATAGGCATCGGCTGCGGGACAGGCTACTACGGCGTGACGGTTGTCATCACGGTCATTGTCTGCGCGGTGATGGTGATTCTCTCGGCGGCTAAATTCGGCTCGCCGAAGCATAACCTTGCGGTGCTGAAAATATCCATACCCGAGGATTTAAACTTCGACGGCGCTTTTGACGACATTCTTGACAAATATACCGACGACTGGCAGCTTCACCAGATCAGGACCGCCGACTTCGGCTCGATCTATGAGCTCAGATATATGATAACCATCGCCGACAAGACCGACCGCCGCGAGTTTATGGACGAGATCAGGACCCGCAACGGCAATCTTGACGTTGTCATAACCCTCAGAGACTTCGACTCTGTCCCGAATAAGTGATATTTGCGCGGCTCGGTTTGTCGGGCTGCGCTTTTATGTTTATCAAGGAGGAAAAACTATGAGAACACTCTTCAACGACAACTGGCAGTTCGCCCTTGTGCCGATAGGAAAGCTGCCCGAGGACTCGGACTTTAAGCCTGTCGATATTCCCCACGACTGGCTTATATCGGACACCTTGAACCTCTATAAGGACGGCGACGGCTATTACCGCAAGCTTTTCACCGTTCCCGACCCGAAAAACTCGCTCTATTCGCTGAGGTTCGAGGGGGTATATATGGACTGCGAGGTATACCTCAACGGCAAAAAGCTCAAAGAATGGAAGTACGGCTATACCACGTTCGACGTACCCCTCGAGGGCCTTAAAGAGGGCGACAACGGCATTATCGTCAGGGTGAGATATAAGAGCCCGAACACAAGGTGGTACTCGGGCGCGGGAATTTTCAGGAACATTATTCTTCGCGAGAGCGGCAAAAACCGCATCGCCGAGGACGGTACATATGTCGTGAGCTACATCGAGGGCGTGACTTGGCGGACGGAAATCGACACCGAGGTCGAGTGCGACTGCGCGGGAATAGTCAGGCACACGCTTTTTGACGCCAACGGCGACGTCGCGGCGACCTCGAAGATGCCCTTCCCCGAGGGCACAACAAAGGTATCGCAGTGCTTTGAAATATCTTCGCCCGAGCTTTGGAGCCCTGAGCGGCCTTACCTCTATTCTCTTCTGACCGAGCTTGTCATCGGCGAAGAGAGGGTCGACGAGAGGTTCGAGAGGATAGGCTATAAATTCGCGAGGTTTGACCCGAACAACGGCTTCTTCCTCAACGGAAAGAGCCTTAAGCTAAACGGCGCATGTATGCACCACGACCTCGGCGCGCTCGGCTCGGCGGTGAACAGAACCGCCGCAAGGCGCCAGCTTTTAAAGCTTAAAGAGATGGGCGTAAACTCGATAAGAACCTCGCACAATCCCCCGTCGGTGGAGATGATGGAGCTTTGCGATGAGCTCGGCTTTTTGGTCGACAGCGAGGCATTTGACATGTGGGAGAATAAAAAGACCGACTACGACTACGCAAGGTTCTTCCCCGAATGGCATGAGCGCGACGTAAGAAGCTGGATTCGGCGGGACAGAAACCATGTCAGCGTTGTGATGTGGAGCATCGGCAACGAGATTTATGACACCCACGCTTCGCCGCGAGGGGTTGAGGTCACAAAGGAGCTTATTCGCTGCGTGCGCTTGGAAGACTATAAGAACGCTCACCCCGTCACTATCGGCTCAAACTATATGAGATGGGAGGGGGCGCAGAACTGCGCGGAGGAGATCGACCTCGTGGGGTATAACTACGCGGAAAACCTATATGACGAGCATCACCAAAAACACCCCGACTGGAAGATCTACGGCTCGGAGACGGCTTCGACCGTTCAGTCGAGGGGGATTTATCACTTCCCCGCCGAGGTGTTCGCGACAACTCACGACGACTTGCAGTGCTCGAGCCTGATGAACTGCGCGACGGGCTGGAGCGCGCCGACGGTGGAGTATAACGTCACCGAGGACAGAAACCGCAGATTCAGCCTCGGGCAGTATATCTGGACGGGCTGGGACTATATCGGCGAGCCGACGCCCTATCGCACGAAAAACTCATATTTCGGGCATATCGACACCGCGGGCTTCCCGAAGGATACGTTTTATGCCTATCGCGCGGAGTGGAACAGGGACGCCGCACCGTTTGTGCACATTCTCCCCTATTGGGACTTCAACGAGGGGCAGCTTATCGACATCTTCATCTACTCAAACTGCGCAAAGAGCGAGCTCTTTGTCAACGGAAAGTCGATGGGAAAATTCGTTCACGACCACGTTTCGGGCGATAAGCTCACGGGGCGGTGGAGAGTGCCGTATGAAAAGGGAGAAATTAAGGCAGTCGGCTATGACGAGACCAACGCAAGGGTCTGCGAAGAGGTAAAGAAAAGCTTCGGCGACCCCGCAAGGCTTGTTCTCAGCCCCGATAAAACCGCGATGTTCGCAAACGGCGAGGATATGATCTTTGTTGAGATTATGACCGTCGACAAAGACGGAACGCCCGTTGAAAACGCAAGGAACAGGATAAACGTCGAGGTGTCGGGCGCGGGCAGGCTTGTCGGGCTTGACAACGGCGATTCGAGCGACTATGAACAGTATAAGACGACCTCGCGAAAGCTCTTCTCGAATCGGCTTTTGGCGATGATAGCTTCAAAGACCGAGGCGGGAAACGTTGAAGTAAAGGTGTCCTCCGCGGGTCTGCCCGATGAGACGCTGACGCTTCGAGCGCTGCCCGCAAGGGTTGCCGAGGGGATATCCTGCTCGTATGAAGTGCCGAAGGCCGAGCCGAAGAACGACGTGAGCGTTCGCAAAATCGAGCTTTCGGTCGGCGAGAGGGTCATCACCCCCGAAACGGGCGAGGTAAACGTCATCGCGAAGATTTACCCCAAGAACGCGACATATACCCTTGACGACATAGGCTTCAAGGCCGTCACCGACAGCGGGGTCGAGACAAATCTTCTTGACATCGAGAAAACCGCCGACGGCGCAAGGCTTAAGCCCCGCGGCGACGGGAAATTCAGGTTCAGGGCATACTGCCGCAACGGCGGCGAGGCCGAAGAGGTCATCTCGGAGCTCGAGATGGAAAACAAGGGCTTCGGGGCCGCAAGCGTCGACCCGTATGCGGGCTTCGTGCTCGCGTCGCTTTGCACAAACAGGGCGGAGATTCAGAGCGCGATGGAGGGCGGAGTCCTCACGAAGAGCGGCATGACCGTTAAATTCGACAGCGTTGACTTCGGGAAGATAGGCTCGGACGAAATCAGGATAGGCATTTATACCTACAACGAGGGGGTCATTCCCGTCGAGCTTTTGGACGGCAGCGGAAAGAAGCTTGCCACCCTCAATTTCCAAGCCAAAAACGAGTGGAACACCTATAAGTTCAATTCGTTCAGGCTGCCCGAAAAGTTCATCGGAAACAGGGCGATAGCTTTCAGGTTCGGCGAAGAGCTCAGGTTCAAGGGCTTTGACTTCGCAAAGCCCCGCAGGCTCGGAACAGCAATTTCCGCGATCATCAACGACGGCGTTTACGGCGATTCGTTCGAGATCGTCGGGGATATGATCGAGAAGATCGGCAACAACGTCAGCGTGGTGTTCAAGGGCGTCGACCTTGGCGACGGGGCATGCGCGGTCGAGATCACGGGGCGGACAAGAAATCAGAGCGACACCGTTCACCTTCGCTTCGGAGGCGACGAGGAGCGCATCGTTGAGTTCGCGAAGAGCGACGAGGTCGTCACAAGGCGGTTTGAAATTTCGCCCGTGAGCGGAATCAAAGACCTCTCGGTGATATTCCTGCCCGGGTGCGACTTCGACCTCAAGGAAATAAAGTTTACTAAGTAAAATAAATCGCCGACCTCGAAGGAGATCGGCGGTTTTTTTATCTTCCGACTATCTGGTAGGACTTGTCGGTGTATTGCATGAATTCGATCTTGTTGCCGTCGGGGTCGTGCGACCACATCTGCCATGTGTTGTCGATGCCGAGCTCGGGCGGGGTGTCGACGGGAGCGCCCTTTTCACGAAGCTCTTTTTCGGCCGCGAAGATGTCGTCGACGATCAGCGCAAGGTGCTGATAATTGAATTTGTCCCGGTCGGGAAGCGAGTATTCCTTGGCGTTTTCGGCGTCGAAAAGCTCGATGAAAAGTCTGTCGGTGACCTGCATGTAGACTATCCATTCGCGCTCCTTCGGGGCGGAATAACAGCTGTCGGCACGGTCGCCGTATTTTAATGAAAACTTTCTTTCAAAGCCGAGGACGTCGCGGTAAAACGCCTCAGACGCCGAAAGATCCTTGCACTTGAACGCAAGATGGCCGAGTTCCTTTACTTTCATTGACAGCACCCTTTCGGATTGTATTTTTCAGTCAAGAAGATGCTTTTTCCACCTTCCCGACATGAAAGCGATTATATGTACGATCATGCCGATTATCCATGAAGCGAGCAGCGAGATGGGTATGCAGCGGTAGTCGCCGTTCGGCAGCGCCTCGGTTTTTGTGAGTTCGGCGATCGTATAGGCGAGCGGGACGCGCAGAACGACCGTTGTAAATAAAGATATCCACATTGGGGTCATCGTATCGCCGGCGCCGCGCATTACGCCCGCAAGCGACTGGGTGACGCCCATCGCGACATAGCCGACGGCAAGTATGCACATCATGCCGAAGCTCATCTCGATAAGCGCTTCGGTATCGGTGAAGAGGCCCATGAGCTGATGGCCGAAGAGAAGTATCAGCCCGAGGAAGAACGCAGACACCGAGACGGCCATTATCGTGCCCTGAACCGTGCCCTGCCTGATTCGGTCGTATTTTTTTGCGCCGACGTTCTGGCCTGTATACATCGTCATCGCCTGGCCGAAGGAGAAGTTGGGCATCATCGCAAAGCCGTCAACACGCATTACAACGACGTTCGCGGCCATTACGGCATCGCCGAAGCTGTTTGTCAAACGCTGGACAATAAGCATCGCAACCGAGAAAATAGCTTGGGTGAGGCCCGACGGTATTCCGAGGCGGAGCGTGTCGGAGGTTACTTTGGTGAGCTTGAAATACTTCGGCTTGATGTCAAATACACTGCGCATGTGAAGCATCTTCAGGAAACAGCAGAACGCCGAAACGGCTTGGGAAATTACCGTCGCGAGGGCGACGCCGAAAACCTCGAGCCCGAACGCGGCGACAAAGAGAACATCAAGGCCGATATTCAATATCGCGGAAATTAAAAGAAAACCGAGCGCGGATACCGAGTCGCCCATTCCGCGAAGGACGCCCGAAAGTATGTTGTAATAAAACATTCCGACGATGCCGATGAAGCATACCATCAGATAGTCGCGGCTCCAGCGGAAGATGTCGCCCTCGGGGGTTTTGAGCGCCGTCAGGAGCGGGTGGGTGATCACCGAGCCGATGACCATTATTATTCCCGAGCCTATCGCCGTCAGAGTGATGCAGTTGCCGATAGTCGTCGAGAGCATCTCGCGGTCGCGGGCCCCGAAATATTGGGAGACAAGGATTCCGACGCCCGTCGACAGGCCGATCATCAGCGCGAGCATAAGATTCAGAACGGGCGACGCCCCGCCAACGGCAGCGATTGCACCGTCGCCGACATATTTTCCGACGACGATGGTGTCAACAGTGTTGTAAAGCTGCTGGGCGATGTTGCCTATCAGCATCGGGATCGCAAACTCGGCTATTCGCAGGGCAGGACTGCCTATCGACATGTCCTTCGGGGAGAAAAACTGCTTTAAAGTCGATGAAAATGAACTCATTTCTAACTTCCTTTTATCGTGATAAAGCCCCGATTTCGTCAGGGGCGTTCTTTATAGTATATCACCGATATCACGATATGTCAAATCGCAAAAAGCCGATATTAACCCCGAAAATGCCGAAAAATTTGGGTAAAGGGTATAGGCCCAAACAGGCATGATTATATACGTCAATTCGGAAAGCTGCTCCGCAGGGGGATGAGCGAATGCTCTGTTAAATTATTTGGCCGCAGAATCAGCGGCGGCGGGTCAGAAGATCTGACGGAATATTAGCGTTAAGCACGCGGCCGAAAATCGGCGAAAGGCGGCGGTTATCATGATAATCAAGCCGAGCGCAAAAAAATTGCGGAGAACAGCTTTCACTTATACTCCCGAAAACGGCAAAAGTTGCACGGTTTCGTGCAACAAATGAAAAAATTTTTTGAAAATGGGGGTTGGAGTACAAAAAATCGGACGGAAGGGGGGCATGGAATACGTGAAAAGGTATTCGGCTGGGCGAGATTTTTTAAGTCGGGGTCATTTGCGTGTACTGCAAACTCAGATTTTATATATATCGGGGGGGCACCCTGCGGGCAATCACACGCCCTCTTGAGATTAGATAAATCGGGGGCACCCTTGTTGTTTTTGGGGAATCGTCGGGCAAAGGCGCAAGCCTTTGCAGAACGACGCTGACAAAAGTGACCTTTTGCACTCTGGAAAGGGCGTCGTTTGTTTCCCCGAACCCTTTCCGAGCACTGGCCGCCGAGCTTCGCGAGTGCTATTTTTACCGCACAGGCCGAGCATGAGATAGAAAATTAAACGCCCGCCCGAAAAAACCGCCGTAGCCCCTTTTATAAGGTATACCCCCGACCTCGCTAACGCGAGCTCGGGGTATGCTATTTTATCCACCCTGCCCCCGTAGCCCCTCCCCTCGAGGGGATGGGCACATTCCCCCACGTTCCCTGAAAAAGGTGCTCGCTGAGCGAGGTTTTTTAAAGTCGGGGGACTGCGGGCAATCATACGCCCTCTTGAGATTAGATAAATCGGGGGCATCCTGCGGGCAAACACACGTTACGTTGAGATTGGCTAAGGTGGGGCCTGTGGGAAGTAATATATTGCTGTCTGTTTGATTAAACTCGGGGGCACCCTGCGGGTTCCCCCGAACCCCCTCCGCCACTGGCCGCCGAGCTTCGCTCGGCGTCGGGGAGAATACTAAAACTAAAGGCATAATTGCCCGCCCGAAAATGCCCTGCTACCCCAGTTTAAAAGGTACTCGCTCCGCGAGTGCTATTTTTAGCCACCCCTCCCACTATAATTTGGCGTGAAGGATAAATACAGACCCTCCCCTCGGGCAGGTGTCCATAAATAAGTTTTCAATCAAAAAATTTAAGTTACGGCACCCGTCAAGCGGAATTTAGGGCGAAAATAGGGCAAGGATAATCCTTGCCCTATTTTTTATGCTTTCTTTTACCCCTACCGTGCTTTCCTAATTTCCCTAGAATCTTTGACTTGGATATTGCGCTCAGAAGCGCAGCTTTCTCGTCAGGTTTCAAAGTGTTGTATGGGATTTGCAGTTGATTGCAAACCAAAAACAGTTGCTTTTCCCGGTCACTCCCCTTAAAATTCATAACCTCATCAATCTTTTTCTGAGCTTCGTCAGCCGTGTAGGGCGCGTCCGCAGTCGTGTTGTCTGTAAAATGCTTTTCCCTAATATCATTAAGTATTGTGAGCAAATCTTGGGTCAAAACGCCCTCAATATAATGCTTGTCTACCTCTTCTGCAATCTCCAAAGTCCGAGCGTCTAAATTGTTTGCATCGCCGTTTTTCTCTAAAACGCGAAGCCTGCCGACATGCATGATTGAGGTGAATTCATCGGTGTGCATTTCTGCGATTCTATCAACGAAAACTTCGGAATCAACAAGCAACCGTCTGAAGTATTCATGACTAATTATCTCGCATAAAAGTCGGTTATTTAGGGCAACACCGCACAAAAAAGTATTCCAAAATGAGTATAAATGTGCTATAATATGTGTATGAACAAACAAATAA
>CANQWC010000037.1 GCA_947627455.1 uncultured Clostridia bacterium
GAAATTGAAATATTTTACCGATTCATAGGTAAAATTGATTAAAATTCATACGCACGTCTTTAAGTTTGTTAAACGGGCCTCGCCCTTATCCCACAACGCTCTCCTCCAGCCTTTCTTTATACCTTCTCGGTATCTCCGCGCTCCTGATTTCCTCCGCTATCTCTTCCTGCGGGGCGTTCAGGAGCTTGTCGTAGAGCCTGTTTTTGAGCTCGGTGGCGATTTCAAACCTCGTGAGGTTATATTTCAGGCGCTCGGTGAATTTTTCTCTCGGCTGCTCGTCGAAGCATACCGCAATATCATACTCGGCGCCCGCTTTGGCCTCAAATTCTGCGCTGATAAAGCCGTCGCAGCGCGTTTCGGCTCTGACGGCGCGGCCCCTGCGCGAAATATTTATTCTGCCGTCGGGAATGTTTCTGAACTCAAGCTTTAGGCGGCGCGTCATCGCCGAAAGAATTTTCACGCGCTGAACGCCGCCGTCGAGCGCTGTCTCGAAGACGGTTTCAAGACGCTCGCCGTTTCTGTCCTCGATGAGCGTATAGCCGCCGTTTCCGTTGAAAATCATGACGTCAAGCTTCTCGGGAAGCTCGATGCTGTTGCCCGTTTTTGCGCCGTCGAGGGGTATCACCGCGCCCTCGCGGGCAAGAACGGGAATGCTGTCGAGCCAGCGCAGAAGCTTTATTTTGCGCCCTCCGCGATATTCGTCCCCCGTGAAGATGTCCGTCCAGCGGCCCTCGGGCAGCCAAACCGTCACCGCCGACATTTTTGTGCCGTCGGCTTTTTGGGCGATCGGCGCGCAGATCATTTGTTTCGCGAAGATATACTGCTGCGGGCAGTTATACGCCTGATTCAATTCGGGCCAACCGTAGTACATCGGCTCGATGAGCGCCGAGCCGCACTCAGCAGTCTTTACCGACTCGGAATAAAGCAGCGGGATCATCTTGTGGCGAAGCCTCATGAATTCCTCAGCTATTCTGCCCGTGCCGCCCATGAAGAACATCGGCTCTTTCGAGACGACCTCTGAGCAGGTGCAGTGCAGGCGGTTTATCGGGCTGAAAACGCCGAATTGCAGGAATCTCACATAAAGCTCGTCGTCCTTTTTTCCGCCCTGATGCCCACCGATGTCGTGGCTCCACCATGTATAGCCCGCGTTCGCGGCGGTCGAGGTAAAATAGGGCAGGTATTTGAGAGTTTTCCATGTCATGTAAGTATCGCCCGAAAAGCCGAGGGGATATCGGTGCGAGCCTATTCCGCAGTATCGCGAGAGGATAAGCGGCTCTTTTTCTTTGGCGATGTCGAGGGTGTGATAGTGGTTTAGCGCCCAAAGCGGGTCGAGCCCCTCAAGAGCGCTGTTTGTGCCCTGCTGCCAGTCGACCCACCAGAAGTCGACCCCGTCGCGCTCATAGGGCTTGTGGAGTATTTTAAAATACGCGTTGATGAATTTTTCGTCGGCGATGTCAAAGGCTATCTGCTTCTCCGCCGACGGGTCAACGCCCATCTCGCGGCACATTTCGGGGTATTTATCCTCGAACCAACGCACCCCGAGCGCGGGGTGAAGGTTCAGCGTGATTTTGAGATTTCTGCTCTTGATCTTTCTCAGAAAAGCCTTGTAGTCGGGGAAGAGATCGGTGTTCCAGCTGTAGCCTGTCCAGCCGTCGGCGCCGCCGCGGAAGGCATCGTTTTTGCCGCTTTCGGATATTTTCTTTTTTGAGTCAAGGGTGGTCGACCAGTGCCAGTCCATGTCGATGGTCGCGACGGTGAGCGGAATATCGCGGTCGGAAAATCTGTCAAGAAGATTGAGGTACTGCCGCTCGGTATAGGCGTAGTACCTGCTCCACCAGTTTCCGAGGGCGAATCGCGGTATTATCGGCACGCTGCCCGAGATCATGAAGAGCGCCCTCACCGCCTCGCGATAGTCGCTGCCGTATGCGAAGACATAGAGGTCGGTTTCTTTTTCGCCGCGGGGCGCAAGGCTGCCGTCGGCGCGAAGAATAAGGCTTTGCGAGTCGTCATAGACCGCGACGCCCGAGCGCGAGCATACGCCGTTTTCAAGCTTTATGTCAAAGGGCGCCGAGCCGTCGTAGGGAATATATGTGCCGCCGTCGCAGCCGTCGAGGGTTCGGTATGTGCCCAAAAGGTTGCCGCCGTTATCGAGGGCGATGTCTTTCCTCCCGAGCCTAACATGACCCGAGAGGTCGCGGGCGTTCACAAAAAGAGCGCAGGCCTCAGTCTTAACGGTTATCGCGCCGCCTTTCTCAGAGGCGGAAAATTGCTGTTTCGGCATATCGCGAAACCAGACGGCCTGAGTGGCTTCGTCGCAGAAGCTGCCCTTTTCAAGCCGAAAGAGCCTGTCCGAAAGCACGCTGACCCTCACGTCGCCGCAAACGAACGTGTTTTCGGCGAGGGCCTTCGGCCTCGTCAGCGCGATGAGATGTTTGTCAAGCATTGATGTCAACTCCTTTTTTATTGAGAGGGGCGTCTGCCCGCGCTTTTATACTATCACACCGCAGGGGCAAAGTCAATGAGAACTGCCGATTTTGATGTGGCAGAAGCGCAGCAAGAAGATAGAAGTTAGAAATTAGAAATTAGAAGATAGAATTTAGAATTTAGAATTTTAAGGTGTCGCCTGCGGCGACGGTTTCAAATGTTGAAGATAATACAACACTCCCTGACTGTTCTCGGAATTAAAATAGCTTTCGGCGGGGCTTTTGCAAAAGCTCAACCGAAAGCTTTGATATTATGTGACCCCTTACTATTTCATCCACTTTTTCATGGTGTCGAGGAGCTTTTGGACTTCGACGGGCTTGGAGATGTGGTCGTTCATGCCCGATTCGTGGGCCTTGAAGATGTCGTCGGAGAAGGCGTTGGCGGTCATCGCGATGATCGGCAGGTCTTTGAGGTCGGGGCGGCCGAGGGCGCGGATAGCGCGGGTGGCCTCGTAGCCGTTCATCAGCGGCATCTGGATATCCATCAGGATAAGGTCGTAGTGTCCTGCCTCGCTGTTTTTGACCTTTTCAAGGGCGACTTGGCCGTTTTCGGCGCAGTCGGTCTCGACGCCAGTGTAGGAGAGAAGCTCTGATGCTATCTCCATGTTGAGCTCGTTGTCCTCGACAAGAAGAACCCTTTTGCCCGAAAAATCTGTCTTGCTGAGCTCGTCGGGGAGCACCGCTTTGTCTTCGGCGTCGCGGGTGAGGACAGATTTCAACGCATAGACAAGCCTCGAACGGAACAGCGGCTTTTCAATAAACGCCCTGATACCCGCCTCGCGCGCTTCGTCCTCTATATCTGTCCAGTCGTAAGCCGAGAGGATTATTATCGGCACGCCGTCGCCGATTTTTTCGCGAATCGCCCGCGCGGTCTGAACGCCGTCCATGTCGGGCATCTTCCAGTCGAGTATCACTGCCGAGAAATCATCGCCCGACTCGTGGGCGGAAACAGTCTCGCTGACGGCCTCTTTGCCGCTGAGAACCCACTTCGGGGCCATGCCTATATTCGCGAGGATCTCGCTTGTGGTGATGCAGGAGCTTTCATCATCGTCGGCGACAAGAATACGGAGGTCGGCAAGCGAACCGACATCTTCATCGCCCTGCTCCTGAAGCCGCAGATGAAGCTGAACAGTGAACTTTGTGCCGACGCCGAGCTTGCTCTCGACCGCAATATCGCCGCTCATCATTCTGACGATATTTCTTGTGATCGGCATTCCGAGGCCCGTGCCCTCGATGTTCGCGGACTGTTTTGAACGGCTGAACGGGTCGAACACCGTCTTGATAAACTCCTCGTCCATGCCGATGCCGTTGTCCTCGCAGGTGAATTCATAGCAGGCCATGCCGTGAATGCTCGACGGCTTTTCGGCTATCGAGAAGATTATTTTTCCGCCCTCGGGGGTGAATTTAACCGAGTTGCCGAGGATATTCACAAAGACCTGGCGGAGCCTCAGCGTGTCGCCGATGACGTTTTCGTGGGCGATGTCGTTTATATGCACCCTGAGCTCCTGATTCTTGCTCTTCGCCTGATTTCTTATTATCGTCACGACGCCGTCGACCATGTCGGCCATGCTGAACGGCTCTTCGGAGAGGGAGACCTTGCCGCTCTCGATTTTCGACATGTCGAGAACATCGTTTATCAGCGCGAGCAGATGGCGGCTTGAAACGGTTATCTTGCTGAGGCAGTCGGTGAGCTTTTCTTTGTCGTCAAGGTGCATCGCCGCAACCGCAGTCATGCCCATTATCGCGTTCATCGGGGTTCTTATATCGTGCGACATTCTTGCGAGGAAGTCGGATTTTGCGCGGTTTGCCGCCTCGGCAGCCTCGCTTGAATTCTTAAGCGCAAGCCTTATCGCGTGCTCGCGCTCTTTGAGGGCGGTGACGTCCTGAATAGCGTATAAAACGCGCGTCGGAACGCCCCTTCGGCGGTTTATGCAGATGATAGAAATGTTCTCCCAATGCCTGCCGCCCATGTCTATCTCATACTCATATTGCAGGTAGCGGACATCTTTGGAGAGGTTCTTTTTGGCGAAGTCGGGGCTTATGACCTCGCTCATGTTGACGCTGCTGTCGGGGTCGGCGATATAGCGTTCGGAGAGATACTGCCTTAAATCGGAATAAGACCCGCTCGCGGGGGCATCGGACTTTTTGCTTTCAAGATACTCGTAGGTGTCGTCCTCAAAATTCACAAGGGCAAACCTCGTGAAAAGCCGAGTGGTGGCGTCGACAATATTAAGCATCTCAAGATTCTCGCTCTCGAGGCGCTTCTTCTGGAGACGGTATTTGATAAACAGGTAAATTATATAGATCAAAAATACCGCGATGAGGCGCATGAGAAGCGCCATGCCCGCAGAGTTCGCGCTCTTGGTCATTGAGTTCGTGACCGCCGAGGGGAAGCTTTGCAGAAGCACCCACTCGCCATCGCGAAGAACCGTGACAAAGGCGCTGCCCTTGCCGTCTGAGCCGTCGTAGTTGAAGGAGTTGTAGTCGACGCTGTTGTCGGAGGCGAGGGTGTCCTCAAGCTTTTTGAGCTCGGCATCGCTTAAATTGCCGTTTTCCCGTAAAATATCGGGGAGGTTCACGGCGCCCGAGCTTCCGCCGACTGAGGTTATTATGTCGCCGTTGCGCTCTAAAAGATAGGTGCTGCCCTGAACGCCGAAATAGTTTGTGCGAAGGATTTCGTCGACGGTGCCGCTTCGGAGAATGCAGCTGAGGACGCCGATTATCTCGCCGTCGTAATAAAACGGGGTGTAGAAGATCATCAGCGTTTCGTTGGTGATTCGCGAGTTGTGAACGATGCATTTTCCGCTGTTTCCGTTCATGCCGTCGATAAAATAGCCGCGATCGGAAAGATCGGCGGTGAGACCGTCGGCAGTGAGGTCGGTTCCGTCAGCCGAGATAAATTCGACATAATCAAACTCGGAAATACTTACCATGCTGCTGAGAATCTCGGGGCTTATCACCGGCCCGTCGATAGTTGAGCTGTAAATTTCGGCAATAAGCCTTGCGCTTCGCATCGACGAGTTGATCATGTCGTTGATACGCTCGGCGGTCTGGTTCGCGGCGGCCTCGACAAAACTGTTGTTCTGGTCGATGATCCTTCGGCTGTTCTCCCTCATGAACGTGAAGAAAGAAATGGCCATAAACACCGCAAGAACAACGATTACAACGATTTGTACGACGATTCCGCCTCTGTCTTTTTTTGCTGTAATGTTCATATCATCTCTCCGTTAAAACGTGTTCATGTAGAGTATAGCACAAAATGAGAAGGAATGCAAGATGGGAAGGAGCCCCATCAAAAAGACAGAAATCAGAGGGCAGATTGTCAGAAGTTTGGGGAGGGGGGATCAGGGGAGATGAAAGTAAAAAAGCAGCCTTACGGCTGCTCTTTCTATCCCTTCCCGAACACTTCGTCGAGCTTTTTTGCCATTCCGAGGGCGTCTTTGGTATAATAATCCGCGCCGATCTTCTCGGCGGTCTCGGGGTTTAAAACCGCCCCGCCGACGAATATTTTCGCCGAAGTTCCCGCCTCGCGAAGCGCCCGAATCGTCGCTTCCATGTTCGGTACGGTCGTCGTCATAAGCGCCGAGAGCCCCACCGCGTCGGGCTTTACCCTTTCGACCGCCCTGACGACCTCCTCGATCGGCACGTCCTTGCCGAGGTCGGTGACCTCCCAGCCGTAGGATTCAATAACCACTTTTACTATATTTTTCCCGATGTCGTGAACATCGCCCTTGACGGTCGCGAGCACCACTCGGCCCTTCGGCTCTGTTCCCTTCGGCAGATGCCGCGAAACCGCCGAGAAAGCCGCTTTTGCCGCCTCTGCCGATGAAATAAGCTGGGGCAGGAAGAGCTTTCCGCTTTCATAGAGCCTGCCGACTTCGTCGAGCGCCTTTATCAGCACCTCGTTGACGACCTCCATCGGCGGCCTTGACGAAAGCTCAGCCTCGCAGAGCTCCTCGGCGCGCTCGCGAAAACCGAGCCGCACGCAGTCATAGAGCGTCGCGGCGGTCTCCTCTTTTTTTGCCGATGCCGCCGCCCGAGCGGGTGTCTGCGAAAAATCTTTGTACAGCCCGATGTAATTCTCGGCGTTTTTGTCGATGCCCGAAAGAAGCTCAAACGCCCGCACCGTGCCGACCATGTCGCCGTCGAGGGGGTTCATTATCGGCATATTCAGGCCGCGTTCAAGCGCCATCGCGAGAAAAGTTCTGTTGATCAGCGGACGATAGGGCAGCCCGAACGAGACGTTCGACACCCCGAGCGCCGTCGCGACGCCGAGCGCCGAGACCCTGCCGAGCGCGTCAAGCGTCTGCCCGACAAGCTCCTGCTCTGCCGACGCCGTCACCACCAGCGTATCTATCATTATTTTGTGCCGAGGAATCCCGAATTCTTCGGCCTTTCCGATGATTCTTTGCGCGATGCTCACCCGCTCGGCGGCTGTCTTCGGAACGCCGTTTTCGTCCATCGCGAGGCCGAGCACAACCGCGCCGTATTTTTTCGCGATCGGGAAAATTCTTTCCATGACCTTTTCGTCGCCGTTGACGCTGTTGATGAGCGGTATCCCGTCGCAGACCCTCACCGCCGCCTCAATGGCCTCGGGGTCTGACGAATCTATCTGAAGCGGCAGGTCGCAGTATTCCCTGAGCTTTTTGACGATCTTCGGCATTAGCGCCTTTTCGTCTATTTGCGGCAGTCCCGCGTTGACGTCAAGAAGGTCTGCTCCCGCCTCCTGCTGCCTGATGGCCTCGTCGGCAAGATAGTCGAGATTTTCGGCGATTAGCGCCTCTTTAAGCGCCTTTTTGCCCGTCGGGTTGAGCCGCTCGCCGCATATTTTGACCCCCTCGATGACGCAGAGCCTGTTCGCCGAGTTCACCGCCGTGCGGGGCCTGAATTCATGCTTTCTTACCGCCTGACCCGAGAACTTCGCGATTCTTCTGATGAATTCGGGCGTCGTGCCGCAGCAGCCGCCTATCACCGAGACGCCCATCTCAACCATCTTCGCGATGTTTTCCTCAAACTCATCGGCCGAAAGCTTATAGACGGTTTTTCCGCCCTCCAAAACGGGCAGACCTCTGTTCGGCTGAACGATTATCGGCAGGTCGGTCGAGGAAAGAAGCCGCTCAACGATGGGCAGAAGCTCTTTCGGGCCCAACGAACAGTTCACCCCGAGGGCATCGACGCCGAGCCCCGAGAGCGTGTTCGCGACGATTTCGGGCGTCGACCCCGTGAGGGTTCGCCCCGTTTCGTCGAAAGTCACCGTCGCGAAAATCGGCAGCGAAGAATTTTCTTTGAACGCGAGCACCGCGCTTTTGAGCTCGTAGAGGTCCGAAAACGTCTCAAGAATATACCCGTCGGCGATATCCCGCGATATCTCGGCGACGGTTTTAAAGGCTTCATACGCCTCTTCAAAGCTGAGGTTTCCTATCGGTTCGAGCATCGCGCCCGTCGGCCCGACGTCAAAAAACACGGGCTTGTCTGCCGCCCGCGCGTTCTCAACCGCCCTGACCGCGACCTCTCTGAGCGGATATTTTCCGCGATATTTTATCGGGTTGAGCCCGAAGGTGTTCGCGGTGATGATATCCGCGCAGGAATAATCTCGGTGAATCTCCCTGATTTTTTCCGCCTCGGTGATGTTCAGGTCCTCTGGGATCCCCGAAAGCCCGCGGCGTTCAAGCTCGCTGCCGAAGCCGCCGTCAAAAACGGTTATTTTCCCTTCTGCGAATAGCATCTTCTTCCCTCCTTGAGATAGTTGCAGGTTTTTGCCATAAAACAGCCCGCGCAGCTTTTTTCAGCCGCCTTTCCGACGGCGATGATACCCGCCATCGACTTCGACGGCAGCATAAAGTCCGACTCGTTGAGGCTCATGCCGGTTTTTTCGGGCGATAATATACCGAAAATTTCGCGAAGATCGCAAAGCGGGCTTCCGCCATAGCCAGGACAAAACCTCGGCGCAAGGTCGCTTCCGAGCTTTTTTTCATATTCGTCCGCCCTGAATTCAAGATAGGCGCTCGCGCAGGAATCGAGCACTACGGCGCGGGCGGCGTCGACCCGAAAGAGCCTGTTTATCTCCCTGTCGACCGAAATGCCGAGGGTCATCGCGCAGATAATAACCCCTCGCGAGCCCTCAAGATAAGCCTTATACGGCTCTTTCGCGAGGAATTTCGGCGGCTCATCGAACAGGCGGTAAAGATACCTGAACTGAGCGATTTTTTCAAGCTCGGCGACACACTCGACGATGAGCGCGTCGGTTTTCGGGTCGGCCGAGACGCCCCTGAACCCGAGGTAGTTGTAGATCTGCGGCCTTAAAAATTCAAGATCAGAAGAGTTCATTTAAAACGTTTTTAAGCCTCCCGCATATCTCCGCGGCGGTGTCGGCGCGGTTCATTATATAAAGGTGAATGCCGGGCGCGCCCTTCGCGATGAGGTCGATGATCTGATACACCGCGTAATTTATCCCGATCTCGCGCATCACAAGCGGGTTTTTCGAGAAGCTCTCGATCATGTTTCTGAAGTCGAGCGGTATCGTCGAGCCGCACATCGTTTTTATCCTCGCGATGTTTTTTGCGCTGATCAGCGGCATGATGCCCGGGATTATCGGCACGGTCACGCCCATCTTTCCCGCCTCATGCAAAAGGCGGTAGTAATACGAATTGTCGTAAAAAATCTGGGTGATGAGAAATTTTGCGCCCGCGTCCTGCTTTTTGCGAAGGTTCACGATGTCCTCGCGAAGTGTTTCGCACTCGGTGTGGCCCTCGGGGTAGCACGCTGCGCCGAGGCAGAACCTGTCGCCCAAAAATTCAAGAAGATCTGTCGCGTGAGGAAAATATTTGCAGTATTCCTCCGAAAAACCGTTTGGGCGATCGCCCCGAAGCGCAAGAACGTTTTCAACGCCGTAGTCCGAAAGCTCTTTAACGACGCGTTCAACGTCGCTCGGCGAGCTCGGCCCGCCCGTTATATGGGCAAGCGGCTCGACCCCCATCGCCTTGATGTGCCCCGAGACCGCCGTGGCCTCCCTTGCGTTGGTGCCGCCCGCGCCGTAGGTCACGCTGATGAAGTCGGGCCCGAGCTCCTTGAGCCTTGAGACCGTCTCCAAAAGCTCGGGGATCTCCTCGGCGCCCTTTTTCGGCGGGAAGACCTCGAACGAGAGGGTTCTTTTTCTGCTGAGAATATCGCTGATTTTCATACCGTCAACCCCAAATCTGTTTGCTCTTTTCAAGCGCCCGCGTGAGCGGAAGAAAGAGCACAAAAACGCTTATCGCCGCGCAAACCGTCTGCGGGAGCATCGCAAGAAACCCTCCGTAGAAATAGGCCGCCGCGGCCTCTTTTGAATATCCGTAAAAAATCGGCGTGATGACGTCGTCCGAAAGCGTGAACAGAACCGTCATAATTGCCGCCGCCGATGCCGCCGAGGCAAGAAGCGAAAGCTCCGATTTTTGCTGAGCCCTCGCCCAAAGCGAAAACCCGACCAGCGCCGCCAAAATCGCCGCAAGCACCCCGAGCATCACCCTGACCCTGAGCTGATAGACCGCGCTTATCGGCAGCCCCAAGGCCGCTGAAATTCCGCTTGCGACGCAGAGCACCGAGAGTATCGCGGGGCAGAATTTCACCGCCGCTTTTTTCCTGATGAGCGTTCCGAACACCGCCGCGAACGCAGTATAATAAATCAAATACAGCAGCACGACGTTCGGCATGAACCCGAAGATCACGCAGCGAAGAAGCGAAAACGCGACCGCGGTGAGAACGCCGCTCTTTGTGCCGAAAGCATAGCAAAACGACGCAAATACGGCGGTTACAAGCTCAACGCCCGAGATGAACCCGAGGGCATACTGAACCGCGATAAGCGCCGCCGTCATCACCGCGCAGCGCGCAAGCTCCTTAGAATTCATCAATAAGATTCAAGAACGAGCGCGTAGAGCTCACCCTCCTGCATCGGCAGGCCCGAAGCGCCGTATGAAGCGCTCGCGAGGGTCTTGCCGTCGGCCTCAAAAACGCCGTATTCCGAGGAAGAATAGCTCACTCCGTCGAGCTCCGCGAGGGTGGTATATATCGCCCAGTATTCGTTTGCCGACGGGTCAGCCGCCCGCCCGTTGACCGATTCTATGAACAGGCCGTATTCGCTCTCGCTCGCCGAAAAATCAAGCGAGCCTGCGTCTTTAAGGGCTTCAAGCGCATCTGCAAGGCTTCCGCCGCTTTGCATAGCCTCAATAACTATTGATGTTTCGCTCTGCGATTTTACCTCCGCCGCAGCGCTGCCCGCCCCGCAGGAAACCAAAATCATCACAAACGCCGCCGCTGCCGCAGCGACCGCCGAAAATTTCAAATGCTTCATAAAAAAACACCTCACAAAAAATTTGAATCTATCTTATCACACTTTTCCGAAAATTGCAAGAGAATAACGAATTTTCGCACTTGGTGCTCGCGCTCAATAGGTCTTGCACACAAGCGGGAAATGTGGTATACTGGGTTAAACACAACTCGGGAGGGAAGAATATGAGCGGAGAAAAGAAATCGGAGGACAGGACGGCGGTATCGGACGAGATTTTGTTCAGGAGCGCTGAGCTCGCGGAGGACGTTAAAAAGCTCGGGGCTAAGCTTGAAAAGAAATACTACGTTCCGCTCGCGGAAGAGGCGGAGACCAAAAACGCCGACGCGAAATGCTATGAGGAGGCTCAGCACGAACTTGAGGTTCTTCACGACACCGCAAAGAGCATACTTCAGTCTTATCAGACCGTCACCGCGGCGGAGGACGAGCTTAAGTCGCGGGCTCACGACACAAAAAGGGCCGTGAAGCGCAAGATTAAAGTCTTTAATCCGCCTGTCAACGGGGCCATCGACCTTGAAGAAGAACGGAAGGCTCACTTCGCCCGAGGCATGAACCTTTATAAGCTTCTGCTGCTCCTCGCGGTCGGCAGCTTCGCGGGGGTTATCGTCGAGATGCTCTGGTGCTACCTCACAAGAGGATATCTCGAAAGCAGGCGCGGGCTGGTCTACGGGCCTTTTAACCTTCTTTACGGCGCGGGAGCGGTGCTACTCACAATGACCCTCTACCGATTCCGCAACCGCGGTTATGTATGGTCGTTCCTCGGCGGGTTTGTCGTCGGAAGCCTGCTGGAATACCTTTGCTCGTTCTTCCAAGAGCTCCTGCTGGGCTCGCGTTCATGGGACTACAGCGGTATGCCGTTTAACATCAACGGCAGAATCTGTCTCGCGTATTCGGTCTTCTGGGGCGTGCTCGGCGTTCTTTGGATAAAGGATATCTACCCGAGGGCCGCGAAGCTCATTCTGAAGATTCCGAACCGCGTCGGGAAAACCGTCACCGTGTGCATCGCGGTGTTCCTCGCCCTCGATGCGGCCGTGACAGGCGTCGCCCTCGCGAGATGGTCGATGAGGCTCGACGGCAAGCCCGCAAACAACGCAATTATGCGGTTTGTCGATGAGAGATTTCCCGATGAGCGAATGGAGAGGATCTTCGCGAACATGGAGTTCGGGGAAAAGGGGGAGTGAAGGCTCTCGGAGCATACCGAGTAAATCGGGGTTAAAATTATCAAAGCGAAAAAAGTCTCTCGGATGAGGGGCTTTTTTATATTATTATTTATCGGCCTTATGCTGTGAAACATCGCCCGAAATCCCCCAAAAAAGTTCTCAAAAAATTAGTCAAAACTAATCGAATTTTGTCACTTTTTAAGTACAATACTTTTTTCAGGAGGATTCACTATGAAAGGCGAAAACATTTTCAAACGCAAAGACGGCCGCTGGGAAGCGCGTTATATCAGATCGCGCGAGATCTCGGGCAAAATCATCTACGGCTTCTGCTACGGGAAGACCTACAAGGAAGCCAAGGAAAAGGTCGCAAAATTCAAGGTTCTCTATGATTCGGGCATGGCGCCCTCTTCGGGGCCCGCGTCGCGCCGACGTTTTTCTTATTTTTGCGACGCTTGGCTCGAATCCTGCCGACTGCGGCTCAAAAAATCTACCTGCGAGCGCTATGAAACCGCACTTGAAAAGCACATCAAGCCGAAGCTCGGGAGCTGTTTTCCGAGCGCGATCACAAGCGAGACCGCGAAGATCTTCACCGACGCGCTTCTTGCCGAGGGCCTTGCGCCGAAGACCGTCAAGGACATTCTTATAGTGCTGCGGCTGGTGATGAAATTTGCCTCAAAGCAGTTCCCGCTCGGGCTCGCCGAAATCGAACCCGACCTTCCGAAAGAGCCTAAAACCGAGGCCCGCGTCCTCTCGCGTGAGGAGCAGGATCGGTTCATCAACTATCTTGCGAGGGACATCGACAGCTGCAAGTTCGGCATACTTCTTGCGATGTTCACGGGCCTGCGAATCGGCGAGCTTTGCGCACTAAAGTGGGAAAATATCTCTCTTCGCGAGCGAACCGTAAGGGTCACTGCGACGATGCAGCGCCTCAGAAACGACGGCGAGGGCGGCCGCACGAAAATAACCGTCGGAAGCCCCAAGAGCGACCAATCAATGCGGGTCATTCCCCTTTCCGACGCTTCGCTGAAGCTTTGCAGATATATGAACGTCAAAAACCAAGCCGCCTATGTGCTGACGGGCACAAACGAATTCATCGAGCCGCGCACTCTGCAATACCGACTGAAAAAATACACCGAGGACTGCGGGCTTTTCGGCGTACACTTTCACACCCTGCGCCACACCTTCGCGACAAGGTGCGTTGAGGTCGGCTTTGAGATAAAATCGCTCTCCGAAATTCTCGGCCACGCGACCACTGCCATCACGATGGAGCGCTACGTTCACCCGTCTCTGAATTTAAAGCGTGAAAACATGCAAAAGCTGAACGCCGTCGGAATGTGAAATACATACTCGCCCGATTTGTGTCGCAGATAACATTAAAACAGCGCAAACTACACGGCAGAGCATGTTTTTTTATGCTATAATAATCGCAAGCGATTATTATAATTTATTTTTATTCGCCCTTTTGCTCCCCGACTTCGTCGGGAAC
>CANQWC010000038.1 GCA_947627455.1 uncultured Clostridia bacterium
GGATCGACCGTCAAAATCTTTATCGTTTCCCGACTCCAAGCAATATCGCGGTAGTAGGACTGCGGCTTTTTGAATCCGCATATCGAAAAATCTCCGCAATTTGAGATGTGGTTCGGATAAGGCTCAAGACCCCAAGACGGCGGGCTCGGGTCGTCGTAAATCACCCGCCCGATACCTGTCTCGCCGAAATAATCCCAGCCCGTCCAGACAAATTCTCCGATGAGCTTCGGGTGGTTGTCCATCGTCCGCTTGACCGTCAGAGCGTCCATCGGATAGCTCTCGGTAACAACAAATAGGTGAGTGGAAAACGCCTGCTCATCAGCAGGAATGCGGTCGGTGAGATAGTTATAACCAAGAACGTCGAGATTCCCTGCCTGCAGAGCGATTTTTTCACACCAGAAGTCGGGATTATTGAATTCGGGGTCGTCCCAGAAGCCGCAAAAAGCGTGGGTCAGCGGGCGGCTGTTGTCATGCTCTTTTATCACGTCCGCTATCATCTTACCGACCGCGTAGCCGTCGCATTTTCCCGCTCTCTCGAAAATCTCATTTCCTGTTGACCACATAATGACCGAGGGGTGATTTCTGTCTCGCAGGACCATCGCGGCGGTGTCCTCGGCGGCATATTTGTCGAACCAGAGGTGGTAGTCGTACTGCCTTTTGCCGATCGTCCAGCAGTCGAAAATCTCGTCGATAACGAGCATTCCGAGCCGATCGCAGACGTCAAGGAGCACGTTCGACGGCGGGTTATGTGACGTGCGAATGGCGTTAAATCCGTTTTCTTTGAGTATTCTTACCCGCCGTTCCTCTGCGCTTCTGAACGAGGCAGCACCGACGATCCCGTTGTCGTGATGACAGCAGGCACCATATAGTTTTATTGGCTGACCGTTCAGCAAAAGTCCGCGCTCGGGGTCGCAGGCAACAGTCCTCACGCCGAAATTCACGCTCTCGCTGTCCTCGCAATTATCGGTGTGAAGTGAAAGATTACAGGAGTAAACCATCGGCGAATCGGGCGACCAAAGCTTAACTCCGTGAAGCATTGTCTTTACCGAAAAGCTGTTTTTCCCGACTTCAAGCTGAACCGAGCGGGTCATGGAAAAGCCGATCTCGGGGACGGAAAAGTCGATTTTTGCGACCTGCTTGCAAGTGGAGATTATCTCTGTTGAGATTTCGATTTGCGCCGAATCTCCGAAAATTCCGAGTGTTTTAACCGCCGTTGCCCAAGGCACAAAATAATCCTTGTCCGAGGTCAGAAGCTCGACCTCGCGGTAAATTCCCGCGCCCGTATACCAACGCGAGACGGGCTGAGAAGTCGCATCGACCTCAACGCGAATTTCGTTCTCGCCATCATGCAAAAATTTAGTGATGTCAACCGTAAAAGCAGTGTAGCCGTAGGGGTGGAATCCCGCCCGCTCGCCGTTCACAAAAACCTCGCAAAGCCCCATCACGCCGTCGAATCTGAGAAGAACATTCTCCGCTTCGGGTTTCATAATCTTGCGGACATAGGTACCCTTACAAGGCTGAAAATAGCCGTAATCCGCGCCCGTCGGCGAATCGGGAGTGCGCGGAGTTTTGATCATAAAGTCGTGCGGCAGGGCGATGTCCTCGCCATCAAACGCCTGCCAGTCAGCACGGTTTAGCATAAATTTCCAATTATCAAGCAGCTTTTTGGATCTCATAATATTGCCTCCCATTTGATAATGTATTCAACAAAAACAACCGTTCGGTTTTACCTGTCAAAAGTAAACCTGTCAAACTCCGCTTCGCCGTCGCCTATAAATTCAAAGTAAACAGCGCGCTTGCCGATGATACCCGACGTGAGAGTAGCAGTGTTCTCGCCCGACTGCATATCAAACTCGGCGACGATTTTCCCGCGATAGCTGTCAACGCGGACTTTTACGCTCATCTGCCCCTTGACCGTTCCCAAAACCGTAACGCTCTTAGGTGAATTCGTGCCGAACTGCAAATATCTGAAACCGACCGTCGTGCCGTTTTTGATGTTCACAACAGGCGCGGAAATGCCGTCGGTATGCTCATAGACAGGCTTTACATAAGCTTGCCAAAGCGGGCTTATATGGCAGGCATACCCCGCGGAAATCAGCTTATATGCGTCGATTCCGTTCACGCTCGCGCCCGAAGAAGTCATCTCGACAGGCTTTGAGCTGACCGGCTCGCCGTTTATGTAGGTGATGTCTCCGATATAGATTTTTCCGTCCTTGCCGATGGCAATATCGACAGGCTCTATCATACCCTGGCGGGCGAACTCGTCAGTGCCGGTCTGGCGGTGGTAGAAGATGTACCACTGACCGTTTATTTCGACCAAGCCGCCGTGGTTATTGCCCCAGCGGTATGTCTGCTGACCGGTGCCGTCGGGCATTTTAAGTATCTCGCCGCCGTTAAAGGATATATCCCCGCCGTCCTGATAGCCGCTGAGAGGGCTGTCAGACCACTTATAGGAGAGAAAGCCGTTATTATCATCATAAACGCCGAGCTCGGGCACGGGAGTGACATATCTCTTTGAATATAAATAAACATATTTCCCGCCTATTTTTCGCGGACTTGAAGCCTCAAAGAAAGCGTCGCGAAGATCGATATGCTCGGTGTCGGCGTTTTTGTTCCAGGGGTCGGGGACATGACCCATCGGGTGAGCCCTGAATGTTTCCTCTTTGATTGTCGCCATATCGTCCTCAAGCTCGGCACAGTAGCAGCCGCAGAATCCCCAATAGGCGTAAACTCTGCCGTCGTCATCGACCAAAACTCCCGGGTCAAAGCCGAGCTTTGTTAAAACGGGATTTTCAAAAGGTCCTGCGGGGTTTTCGGAGGACGCGACGAATATCCTGCCGCCATACTGCTCTGCGGCATAGAGATAAAACTTATCGCCCTTTTGAACGACGTCGGGGGCGTATAAAATCGAGCCGTCGGTCGCGGTGTAGCATACGCCGTGATATGTCCAGTCGGTCAGATCGTCCAGGGGCGCGCTCCAGACAACATAATCCCTGCCGCAGAACGAACTGCGCTCGGTGTCGTGCGAGCCGTAGACATAAAGCCGCTTTTCGCCGTTATACTCAAAAACTCTCGGTTCGCCGTCGGGGACGTGTTCCCAGAGCGGAAGATAAGGATTTGCCGATTTCAAAATTTCTTTCATAACAATTCTCCTGTCTATCTAAGATGATAAATGCCCGATGCAAGCACATAATGCGCGTAGCCGTTCTCGACGTATAGCTGTATTTATTTTCTTTCGGGAGATTTTCGCCTATAAGCGGAAGATAAACGCTTGCAACGGAGTTTTTCGGCACCGTGACGGTCATTTCAACGCCGCCGTCAAGCTTTTTAAGGCTGAGATAGATTTCTCCCTTTGCCGAAGGAACGCGGCATTTTATATAGGAAAGTCCGCAGAGCCTCGGCTTGATTTCAAACTCACTGTAAGCCGTATCGGTCGGACGTATCCCAGCGATATATTTTGACATTGTGATGAGCGGCCCGCCAGACCAAGCGTGATTAAACGTCCCCTCCATGCTCCAGTATTCCCAAAGCGTTGAGCAGTCGTATTCCACCATCTGCCGATAACGCTTTTTCATGCGCTCCACCGCCTTTTCGACTTCACCCATCTCGCAGAGCGCGTCCAGAACATACTTCTCCATATAGGGGCTTGCGTTTTCCGTATCGGATAAAACCCTCGTTATGCCCTTATAGCTCTCTTTGCCCGCAAGCCCCGATAATACCGCAAGAGCGTTTGCGCGGTCGTCGGGAAAGCCGTTTTCGGTGTGATTATAAATGCAATCGCCCTTTGAAAACGCGGGCAGGAAATTATCCCTAACCGATTTTAAAAGCCTGTCATAAAGCGGTATATCGCAGTCTTTCCCGAGGAGAGCCGCCATATTTTTCAGAGAGCTTACAGCCATATAATACCAAGCGTTTTCCATAGGCGCGGTGTCGGCGTTGTCGCCCCAATCGACCCAATCCCAGCTGCCCGACTTATGTATGATCAACCCGCTGTCCGAAAATTCAAAGCTCAGCACATATTTTTTCGATATCTCGTAAACGCATTTCGGAACGCTCTCGTCGCCCGAATAGAGATAATACTGCCAAAATCCCCATATTCCCGCAATGTTCTGGAGCGGCAGCTCAAATTCCTCCGTGCCTGTCGGGACGACCGTCAGCATACGCCCCTTGTCCTCAGCCCAGCGTGCCATTTCCTTTGCGCCCTTTTTATATAGGAGCAGCGACCTTTCGTCCAGGCAGTAAAAAAGCATCTGCATATCGATATTTACGTCGCCCCACCACTGCGCGCGCTCCCTGTCGGGGCAGTCCATGAAACTGTCATGCATAGTGACATAAAGCGTCCGCAGTGATTTTTGCCAAAGGGTGTTCAGAAATTCGTCGCTGCACTCAAAGCTGCCCGCAAAATCCGCGTCATACCCCGTTTCACGGTATTTGAGCGCGTGAACGGTCACACCCGCGGGGACGGTATAGTATATCCTCTCTCCGTTTATCCAGCCGAAGGATTCATATTCCTGCTCGCCGTCTTTGGTGTAATAGACCGCCATCACGCTCTGGGACACAAACTTGTTTTCCGACCTTATCGCGATCCTTTTGCCTTTCGGGGCGGTTATTCTGAGATACGGCGTGAGCTGCGCGTTATAGGGCAGGCGAAGCTCGATTTCGGTATCTTCGACTGCGGTAAATCCCTCAAAATCCGAGTTATTGAGATAATCTTTCAGCCCATAGTCCCGAAACATCGGTATTTCGCGCTTTTCAAGCGTGCCGTAACCGCCCTCGCCCGCATTGCATATTTCATCGGCAAAATCCCAATCCTTTGGGTCAAAGTCGGGAGCTAACCAATCATCGGCTTTTTCTGCGTCATAGTAAATATTCGTCTCCGAAAGCCGGAAATTCGGGGGAATGTCGAATTCGTCGGGAGCGATATATGCGGGGTCATACCTTGCCCGCCAGCTTGAATCGGAGGATATGATTTTCCCGCCTATATCGGCTTCAAAGCATAGCCCGCCCATGCCGCTTGAAATATGCGAAAATCCGCTCTTTCCGAAGTATTCGACAAGTGCTGCTATGGTGTTCTCTCCCTCGCGCAGATACCGCGATATTTCCACCTCGTCATAATATGTGCCTTTTTCGGACGGACCCCGCTTTAAGCCGCCCTCGAAAACCGCAACCGCGCCGTTTATGTAGAGCCGATACTTTGAATCGGCGGCTATGCGGGCAACTGCCTTTTCAGGAACGCTCTTTAAGCTGAATTTTTTGATAAAATCCAGCCATGTATTTTTGTCCTCACTCTTTTTCCAGATCCATTTTGCGCCCGTATTCAAATCAGCTCACCTTAACCTTTGATAAACTGCCATTCGTCAAACTCAAAATCCCCCGACATGACAAAGTAAACATCGTGAACCTTTTTGATCTCGACCTCGTCATACACCGCGGTGAATTCGTCGCAGTCAAAGGATATGACGGCGGCAGGCTCACTGTCAAAGCTGTCGAGGCGAATTTCTATGCAGCCATTGCCCCTGACGTTTGCTGCGAAAATCTCGCTTCCGCCCTTGAAATCGACGTTTTTAAGCGCGATAGCGCCGTTTTCAGAACATTTTACATATATCTCCCCGTCGTCCTCTACATACTCGCAGTCGGTGAGATATGCCGTTTCCGCTCGGCATACAGAATAGGGGTCAAACCGCTTTATCTGCATATCGCCCTTGAGGTCAGCCTCGCACTCGGATATGACCGCCTTTTTCTCGTTCACCTCAACCGGCGCAACGCAAAGACTTCTGAAACCGTGGCTTGTGTTTAACTCCTTGTCGAGGGTCAGGGTGTGATACAAAAGATAATAGTCGCCGTCGAATTTTTGCAGGTGGGTGTGATTGTTGCTGTAACCGAGGCCCAGATCGCCGGGGTTTTTGAGATACTGCCCCTTATACTCCCAGCTGTCCGAATCGAGCGGGGTTTTGGTCGTCATATAGCACATCGAACACGCGGACGACGCCTCTGTGCCGTCAATATCCCACTTGTCGCGCGAATCCCAGGAGGAATTATAGGTGTAGACATACGTCCCGCCGATGTAATTCAGCTCGCTCGCCTCGAATGAATAGGGCGCTTTTATCTTCACAAAATCGCTGTCTATGGAGATCATGTCGCTCCCCAAGCGGCATATTCTCATCGAGCCGGGGAGATAATCCGTTCCGTCATCTGCCCGACCGCCGCCGAAAGCAAGCCAGCCCACGCCGTCGTCATCGATACAAACCCCGGGGTCAAACGGGTTCGGGCAGTCGGTCAGGCCCTCCATTCCCGCGTAGATAAGCGGTTTGCCGAGCGGGTCGCTCCAAGGGCCTGCGGGGTCGGTCGCGGTCAGAACGCCTACCCCTGCTCCGCTGTTAGAAAAGTAAAGGTAGAAGTGCGTAAGTCCGTCCTCCTCGACCCTCGATGTCACCGACGGCGCCCAGCTCGCCATTATCCACGGAGCGATTGTCGCGGTGTCGATTATCCCCTCAAACCGCCAGTTCACCATATCGTCGGTCGAGATGATTACAAAGGATTTTATGCACTCATAGGTGTTGTCCGAATCGCTCTTTTCGAGGTACTGCTGGTTGTCGTTCGTGCCGTAGACATAGAGCCTGCCACCATATTCGACGGCGGTCGGGTCGGCGCAGAAAATGTTGGTCAGAAGCGGGCTTTCAAGACCCTGCTTCGCCTTAAAAAGGGCTTTTGGGGAATAGTCGGTGACGGTCACCGAAATTCCGCTGGATTTAATTATTGAATCGGCGGAAAGGGACAGGTCGGTCACTCTCACGCCCTCGCCAGTCTGCGCCCCGCAGGCCGTGATATTCATCAGCGATAAGCCGACCGCGATGGCGGTGATTCTTTTGATCAGTTTCATTATCAATGCCCCTTTCATAGCTTTTCAAACCTGTATATCCTGACCCCGTGCTTCGGCACAGTCGCGGTGATTTTGTTTTCCGAGATTTTGCAGGTCTCTGCGCCCCAGAGTTCCTCGCCGTTGTCATACGGCTTTTCGGGCAGTTCCGCCGAGATTTCCGCGTCCTCGTCGCTCAGATTGAACAGCGCGACCCTCACGCAATCCTTGCCCTCGCTGACCCAAACCGCTTCCTTATCGTTCCGTCTCAGCTGCCTCGCCTTGCCGTCAAACTCCATCGCCAAAATCTGAGGATTTGTTAATAATCCGAAGTCGCGCTCATTAAGTTGCGGCAGGTCTGTACCTATCATCAGCGGCGAGCGGCAGAGGCACCAGAGCGTCATCATCGTCTTCAACTCGTCCTCGGTGAAATTGCTCGTCCATTCATGCCCATGCCCCTTACCTAACTTTCCGATGGGGAGCATATCGCAGTCGGGCCAACAGCCCTCGCGTGTGTGATCCTGCCACTGCTCGCAGCGCCAAAACATGTTTTTCAAGAGCCCCCAGTTGTCCCAAAAGTCGTCGGTGATGCGCCACATGTTCGCGTTCTCGATGTAGTGCGTCGCGTTCTCGACGTGCGCGGGTCCGGGGGATAAACTCAGCACGATCGGCCGCCCGCATTTGTCGATAGCGCGCCTAAGCATGCGGGTTTCTTCCCACCCCGAGAACTTCTCGACGGGGTACATCCAAGAGTCGCAGATGTCGTCGCACTTGATAAAATCGACGCCCCAGTCGGCGTACATTTGAATTATCGAATCATAGTACGCCTGACCGTCGGCGTTGTGTTTCACGCCGTACATATCGGGGTTCCAGCCGCAGATTGACCCCGCGTCTGCTACGTCAGAAGCGGTGGCAGATGTACCCAAAACTTTAAGATGTTTGTGAGCTGCCATTCTCGGAATACCGCGCATAATGTGTATGCCGAACTTAAGTCCAAGCCCGTGGACGTAGTCCGCAAGCGGTTTAAAGCCCTTGCCATTTGTCGAGCTCGGGAAACGTAAATGCGACGGCTGGAGACGTGAGTATTCATCAATCTCAAAATCTTCAAAGGGGATATACTGATAGGTGTCGCGCCTTGTTCCGGCGGCGTTCGAGTACCACTCGATATCGATAACAATATACTCATACCCGAATTTTTTCAGGTTTTTCGCCATATAATCGGCGTTCTTTTTAACGTCGTCCTCGGTGACGGTCGTGTCGTAATAGTCATAGCTGTTCCAGCCCATAGGCGGGACGGGGGCAAACAAATTTTTATCCATAAATTTCATCTCCGTGTTTATAATGGTGGCGCTGCCAAGACTGCCGTCAAAGCAACGCCACGGAGGTCAACTGATAATGTCGTTTATTAAATTATTTCTTCTTTGTGATACCGAGCGCGGCAAGGGCGGCTATCGCGGGAACAACCGCAAATACATATATATGCGCCTCGGAAAGAAAGGAAGGAATATATGAAAAGATTGATAATGTCATTTCGTTTCCGCTATGCCGACAAGCTTTTTGATGAAATCGGGGTTGCGGAATTCCGCTTTTTCGCGGTCATATTCGTCTCCTGCGGTGTCCCAGAGAATCGGACACATCTGCCTTTCATAAGCGGCAGTTGCAACGTCTGTCATCCAAAGCTCGCGGGTCTCGCGGGTCTTGTTGTCGCCGAAACAGCCGTACTCGCCGACGATGACGGGAATATTTTTGTCGGTATAATGCTCCTTAAGCTTGTCAAAGGCGGCGTTCAGCTCTTTATAGTCCGCTTCGCTGCCCCAGTCTGTCCTCGCCTTGCCCCAGTCCGCGTCCTCGGAGAGAATGCAGAGGGTAGAGGGCCCGTAGTAGTGTACCGACACTGCAAGCCTTTCGGCGGGGTCGTCGGGCAGGACAAACATATCGTCGCAGGCGTGGTCGGTGTTAGTCCAGTATGCCGCTATCAAAAGGTGGCGATTTCCGTTATTTCCGCCCGAGGCTCGGACAAGGTCGACAAACTTCTGATTTATCGAATTGAAGATGTCAAAGGCCTCCTGCTTGCCGTTTGTGCCGCCGTATTGGTTCCAAATTCCGTCAAAGCCGACTTCGTTCATAGATTCAAACATCAGGTTGTCGCCGTAGTCCTTGAATCTGTCGGCGACCTGCTCCCAGACGTGTTCATAGAGCTTCATCGCGCCGTCGTAGTCCTCGGCAAACTTAGTTTCCCAGCCGTCGTGATGGGTGTTGAGAATACACTTCATGCCGCTGTCAAGTATCCGGCCGACTATCTCCTCGACCCTGTCCATAAATTCGTCCGAGATATTGCCGTCGTCGTCCGCGAGGGTGAGCCACGACACGGGAAGCCTCATGACCCCGAAGCCCGCGTCGGCATAGCCCTCTATCGCTTTTTTGGTGATTATGGGGCTGCCCCAAGCGGTTTCCTGACCCTCGACAGTCTGGGAAAACCACGTTCCGTTACAGTCTAAAGTGTTTCCGAGATTTATCCCCATTCCCATGCTCCTGACGTATTCCATCGTGGTCATTTCGTTGTTCGTTTCCTTTGCATACGCGCTTGCGCAGGCCGAGGACATGGCAACGGCGATAACGAGAAGCAGGGAAACCCATACTTTTAATAAACGTTTCATAATTACCCCTCAAACTCCGAAACAGTCTTGTTCAGCTCATCAAGGGCAATCTGAAGTCCGTCGGCGTTCGCGTCTTTCAGCTGAGCCCAAGAGGAGATGTCCTGAATGAAGCCTTGGCTCTCGAAGTTGTTGTAGAACGTCGCCACCGATTCCATAAGCCCGTCGCCGTAGATGACAAGCGAAGTGTCGTGGGCGTTGGCGAGCGCGTAGCAGGAATCCCACATATCAAGCATTTCATCGGTCCAGAGGTATTTTTCCTGCTTCTGTTTCTTCTCGATGTTTACAACCGTCGGGTCAATGACCTTGAACCTCTCGCAGGAGGCAAACAGCGCTACGCCCTCGGGGTTGGGAGCGCCCTTTACGATGCAGTAGCCGACAGGCGAGCTTTCTATGTAATAGTTGCCGTCGCCGTTCGGGTCTCTCGGGACGGGAACGTACATCAGTTCGTTTTTGGTGACGTCGCCGAACACCGCAGATATATTGTCGACCTCATCGGTGAACGCCCAGTCGCCCGAGATATAGAACAAAAGAAGTCCGTCCTTCATTCCGCCGCCGTTCGTGTCGTTTCTCTGAACCCAGCTCTGATGATGAGCAAGATAAGAGCAGTCGTTTTTGACAAGATTGTAAAGAAGTTGGCTTGCGCGCTCAAGCTGAGGCGCGTCGACGTTGCTCACAAACGCCATCTGATTCGGGTCGTATTCAACGACCGAAGTGCCGCAGGAGTGAAGTATGCCCGCGGGATAGTACCAGCCGTCGAGGGCGAACCTGTCGGAATCGGCGTCGGAAAAATCAACGCACATCTCATAGAATTCGTCCCAAGTCCACTTGTCGTCGTAAAACAGCTCGGCGGGGTCGTCATAGCCGAATTCCTCGATAACGCGGCGGTTATAGCACATGACCGTGCCGTAAGATGTGTCGGTGACGACAAAATACGGGTGCCCGTTCAGGCTGAAATAGTCATAGGCGTATTCCTTCATATCCGCCCAGAGGGGGTCGTCATAATCGATATAAGGGTCGACAGGCTGAAAAACGCCCTTGATCGCGCCGCTCGGGAAAACTCCCGTTCCGCAGGGATAGAAGTCGGGCGATTCAGACGACAAAACCTTGTTCGCGAGGTCGTTCATCGACTCGGCCCATGTGGTTTCGACCCATTCGATCTCGCAGCCGTATCTTTCATGGAAGGTGAAGTAGCCCGTGTTGACGGTCTGCCCCTCGCTGTAATTGTGGAAGCCGTCATAGAACGAGAACCACTTGATAGTCGTGCCCGCGGCGGGTGTTTCCTCGACGCTCGGAAGCCTGATTCCCGCGGCGTTGAGGATCGCTTCGGAATCCTCGCTTGAAAGCGTAACTTCAATGATCTTCCGCTTTGTATTGCCGCAGCCTACAAGGGAGAGAATGATCAAAATCACTGTAAAAATCGCAAAAAATCTTTTCACAAAGAAAACTCCTTTCGTTGATGTTATCTATATGATAACAAAGAAAGGAGCTTTGGTAAATAGCATAAATTCAGAGATGAGATAACGAAACATGCAAAGTTAGAGGATAGAGGGTTAGAGAATAGAGAGTTAGAGGATAGAAGATAGAAGATAGAAGTCGGATTTGAACTTTTGTGAATAATACGCATTTTGAGCATTATTGCACCAATTATGCGTATTATGTTTAAAATTCACGAACCCCGAGGAAAGAATTTCTATCTTCTGTTCATCTATCTTCTAACCTCTAAATAGACATTTTAGGCTCTATTGTGCTTAAAATGCTTAAAATCCATGCAAGTACAAAATCAAAATTTCAGACTTACACTTGCATGGATTATCGACATTTTCGACATTTTCGGGCCGATAGTGCGGAAAATGCTGAAAATCCACAAAAGTATAGTTTCTATCTTCTACCCTCTGATTATCTATCCTCTGACTCACTTGCCGACGGGTTGGGTCTTTCTGTACTCAGTCGGCGTAACTCCGACATACTGCTTGAACTGCCGCATAAAGCCGTAGCTGCTCTGATAGCCGCATTTTTCGCCGACTTCCGCAACGCTCAGGTTCGTCGATAAAAGAAGCCTTTTCGCGCAGCTCATTCTGCTGTTGATAATATCCTGCTTGATGGATATTCCGAAAATCTTGGTATATAAATGCTCAAGGCTTGAAAGGCTCATTCCGAACGACCTTGCAAGAATCGCAACCGTCGGCACGTCCTTCGGCTCGTGATATATCCACGTCCT
>CANQWC010000039.1 GCA_947627455.1 uncultured Clostridia bacterium
ATAGGCGACGCTGTTTCTCTTTTTTGTATCGAATTTAGCTTTGCTTTTGACTGCGAAGCGCTGCGGGAGGGGGTTCGTGGAAACAAACGACGTCCTTTCCTGGGTTCAAAAGGTCACGTTTGTCAGCGTCGTTCTGCAAAGGCTTACGCCTTTGCCATACAATCTTTCTGAAACTACAAGGGTCCCCGCCCCTTGAGGGGCGGGGGACAGAGCAAAGATTTAATTCAGAGCAAAGGTTTGGTGGGGGTGGGGTGGCTAAAAACAGTATACCCCGATCTCGCGACAGCGAGGTCGCGGGTATACCTTATAAAAGGGGATACCGCGGCTTTTTCGGACGGGCATAACAAATAAGCTATGCACATTTTTTAGTGAGCATGCCGCCGAGCCTGCGAGGCGGAAGTGCGGAGGGGGCTCGGGGGAACCCGCAGGGTGCCCCCGCTTCTACCAATTAAGTTGGGTTGTATTATTTGCAGAAAAACGCTTCCCATAGGCGACGCTGTTTCTCTTTTTTGTATCGAATTTAGCTTTGCTTTTGACTGCGAAGCGCTGCGGGAGGGGGTTCGGGGGAACCCGCAGGGTGCCCCCGAATTACTTTAAATGCGGTCTACAATTTTGTTCTGAACCCGCAGGGTTCCCCCGACTTTATAAATCTCGCTCAGCGATTACCTTTTCCTCCCCCTGTCACATTCAATAATTTCTTCAAAATTATTGCAATTTTTTTAATGATATGTTATAATATTTACGAAAGAGATTTCTTCTGCTCTTTGCAAAACACTTTTATGGAAAAGAGGAAGCGATATGACTGAATTCGTGAAAAAGGCCGCGGCGCTGATCGCTGCGATTCTGCTTGTGACGTGTGTTTTTTCGGCATGCGGCAACAAGGTCGGCGAGGGCAATTCTGATTCTTCCGATGATGCTTTTGTCGATGTTCCCGAGCTGAACGGCGACCCTAACGCCGACAGCGGCGCCGAGAGCAACGCGGTTGATGCTCAGCCGAGTACCACCGCCCCCGAGGCTCCGCCCGCCCCTGCCGATGCCGTAACTACGGCTCCCGAGGCCGAGGCCGCGTCGGGAATAATGAAATCATACGACCCCGAGACTCTCGCGTCGCCGCTCAGCGATTATAATACTGCCGCTTCGGTCGTTTTTGCAGACAGCCTCAAGAATGCTCCGAGCAGCGCTGGCGATGTCTCTTCAAGCGCCGACAGAAGCGTTCTCGCATGGCTTGACGGCAGCGTGCTCAACGTTGCAGCCGAGGGAAAGGTCAAAGCAACCGATCTGAGCTATCTCTTCAACGGGTTCAGGAATCTTGAAGAGGTCGATTTCAGCGGGCTCGACGCGTCTGCGGTCACCGCCATGCGCGCGATGTTCTACAACTGCAACGCCCTGACCTCTGTCAAATTCGGCGAGTTCAACACCCAAAACGTCGCCGATATGTCCTACATGTTCAACTACTGCACAAGCATTGAAAAGCTTGATGTCAGCGGGTTCAATACTCAGAACGTCACCGACATGTCGTTCATGTTTGCGGGCTGCGCTCTTGTCAAAGAGCTCGACGTCAGCGGGTTCGACACCTCGAAGGTCACCGACATGCGCACGATGTTCGGCAAGTGCTACCGCCTTGAAAAGCTTGATGTCAGCGGATTCAACACCGAAAACGTCGCCGATATGTCCTATCTTTTCTATGATTGCAGAAGGCTCCCGACCATCGACGTCAGCGGCTTCAACACTTCCAAGGCCGTAAATCTCCGCTCGATGTTCAACAACTGCTACGCTGTTGAAAAGCTCGACCTCAGCGGGTTCAACACCTCTGCCGCGACCGATATGTCCTACATGTTCCTCGACTGCGACGAGGTAAAAACCCTCGATGTCAGCGGCTTCGACACCTCAAAGGTCACAAATATGCACAGCATGTTCGCGGGCTGCGACAAGCTTTCCGAGCTCGACGTCAGCGGGTTTGCCACCTCAAACGTAACCGATTTTCAGGCGATGTTCTACGACTGCGGCAAGCTTGCCGAGATAAACGTGAGCGGGTTCGACACCCATAACGCCTCGACCCTTTCGCTGATCTTCTGCGGCTGTTCATCGCTCGAAAGCGTTGATGTCAGCGGGTTCGACACTTCGCGCGCAGCCAATATCTCGAACATGTTCCGCGGCTGCGGAAAGCTCACCGAAATAAACGTGAGCGGGTTCGACACCCGAAACGTCAGCGATATGCAGGGCCTCTTCTTCGGCTGCGAGGGCGTCGAAAGCCTTGATGTCAGCGGGTTTGACACCTCAAAGGTGACGAATATGTCCGCGATGTTCTACGACTGCTCGGCGCTCAGCGAGCTCAACGTCGTAAGCTTCGACACCTCAGCCGTCACCGACATGTCTCACATGTTCCGCAAGTGCAGCCGACTTTCGGGCATCGACCTCAGCAGCTTCAGCACCCAAAACGTCGCCGATATGTCCTACATGTTTGCCGAGTGCGGTTCTCTTGAGGCGCTCGACCTCAACGGCTTCGACACCTCAAGCCTTGAGACCACCGCTTACATGTTCTATGGCGATACAAGCCTTGCGACCCTCACCGTCTCTCAGAACAGCGTTTTCGCCGCGAGGGGCAAGGAAGGTCTCCTCCTTGACAGCACGAATATGGAGCTTGTGTGAGTCGGTCAACGTGTTAAAAGCATTCCCTGCCGCGCCCGCCGCATGTCTTCAAACGCGTGAAATCGAAATTTGCAGAAGCAATGAAGCGTTGCGTTTTATAACATCAACAAGGTTTGCTATTGTGTAAAAAAGCGTGGAATTTATCAGATGTTTCTTTCGGGTGACAAATTTCCAATAAAGGTTGGTTGAAAAAACTTCTCTAATATGCGATAACTTTCTTGCGGCCGCAAAACAAAATTGCATATCGGAGGTAAATCTTATGAACTTTAATGAGAAATTGATTAACTTAAGAAAGTCAAAAGGGCTTTCGCAAGAAGAATTGGGGGCAGAGCTAAATGTTTCCCGACAGACCATTTCAAAATGGGAGTCCTGTCAATCATACCCTGATTTCCAGCGCCTCGTCCTTTTGAGTGATTACTTTGGGTTAACTCTCGACGAGTTGGTAAAGGATATTGATGTAGATGAAGTTAGAGACAAAAACATAAACAGTGAAAAGCTCAATTCAATCTACAATGATGTAAATACTGCGAAAAGCATCTTCAAGTGGTATTTGATCATTGGTGGAAGTATCGCTGCTATTGTCATCTTGCTTATCGCTTATTTCTTTATCATTACAGTATTTTAGGCAGCAGCACTTGCGGAGCGGGGGAGCGTTCTTTTACAGATAGAGTGATTTAATTCGGTACCACCCATAACTACTTCCGATTTATCTGTAAGATGAATTTTAACCTGCGCACATCTATACATAAAAAAGCAGGCGTTACCCGCCTGCTTTTTTGTGCGTCAAAGCGATACTGTATTAAACTCCGAACGAAACCGCCATTTTGTGATATATTTGTCACTTTTTGAAGAAAAGTGTGATTTATTTGTCACATAAAAATTGACTAAAACTCATAAAATCAGCGGCGAGCCGATGACTTTTCATCAATCTCAGCGCGGGCTCATGATTTTATGAATAAAAAATATGCCGAAATTTCAATAAGCATATTGACATTCAGACCCTGCGGGGCTATACTGTTTTTAACAGGGCTTTGCCCAAAACAGTAAAGCGAGGTAATCCTATGAAGTACAAAAGAATGGCTTCCCTACTCATTTTGGCGGCATTTTTGCTCACGGGCTGCGGCTTCAGCTCCGAGCGAAAACTCATCTCTCCCGACGAGATAACCCCCGCCGAAAGCTATAAATTTGAAAAATTTACCTTTAACGGCATCACCGAACAGCCCTTTTCCGCCCTCCTTGAGGCCGAAAACGGCCAACATAGCGGCGGTGTATCGGTCCTCACAACGAAATCGGGCTACTCGGGCGAGGGGTATGTAGATGTCTCTGATAACGCGGGTTTTAAGCTCACGGTGGACATTCCTTCGGACCAGTTTTATAAGATAACCGTTCGCCACTGCGCGGGCGACCACAAAGAAAACGAGCTCTTGTTCAACGGCAAAAAGGTCTTTGATATATACTCAGAAGCGGGCGACTGGCAGGAGACCGAGGCCGACGGAATATTCCTTGAAAAAGGGCTTAACACCGTCACTCTCGGCTCGGGCTGGAGCTGGTTCTCGATTGATTATATCGAAATCGAAAACGGCGAATCGGTCAGCGACAGCGTTTATTCGGGAATGAGCGAGACCCTCTCGAACGAATATGCAAACAAGAAAACTCAGAATATTTATCAGTACCTCCGCGCGATTTACGGCAAGCGAACCCTCGCGGGGCAGTGCACCGACTACGGCAACAACACCGAGACCGACGCGCTTTATCAGGGCCTCGGGAAATACCCCGCGATCAGGGCATTCGATTTTATCTTCGACAGCCCGAGTTACCCATACCAAAACGACCGCCCCGCAAAGGACTATGACCTTGCCATCGAATGGAGCAAGGACGGCGGGCTGGTCGTCTATGACTGGCACTGGCATGCGCCCTGCGGAGGAGCGGACTTTTATACCGAAAAGACGTCTTTCAGGATCACGAACGCCGTCACCGAAAAAGACATCGCACACATGAACCTTGACGACATCAAGGCGCTCTACGACGGCGGCGAGATCAGCGAAGAGGCCTATAAACTCGTCAGCGATATCGACGTGATTTCGGGCTATCTGCAAAAGCTTGAGGACAATAACGTCACCGTTTTGTGGAGGCCGCTTCACGAGGCCGCAGGCGGCTGGTTCTGGTGGGGCGCTTCGGGGCCCGAGGACTATAAGTGGCTCTGGAGGCTGATGTATGAGCGCATGACCGACTATCATGAGCTCGACAACCTCATTTGGGTATGGAACGCCCAAGACGCCGAGTGGTACCCCGGCGACGACTACTGCGACATCGCGGCGATCGATATCTACGGCGCGGCCCATGACTACGGCGTTTCGGCCTCGACCCTCGCGGACATGAACGGGTGGTCCGACGGCGATAAGATGGTCACGATGAGCGAATGCGCGACCATGCCCGACCCCGACCTCATCGTTCGCGACAACGCTTACTGGCTCTGGTTCGCGGTCTGGAACTGGGATTATATCGTCAAGGACGGCACCACCGAGCTCTCGGGGGCTTATACCGACCTCGATATGATGAAGAAGGTCTACGACAGCGAGGTTATTATCACGAGGGACGAGCTGCCGAAGTTTTGAATTAGGTTAAATATGTGCAGGCTCGCTGAGCGGCGGGCCTGATTTTTTGTGGCATAGCTCGGGCTGGAGGGGCGTTCATTATCCTCTTCGCATCATTGAATTATTCGCCAAAATGTGTTACAATGATTTCGAGGAGGCATGGACATGGTTGACCGAAATGAACTTATCGACATTTTAACGCGGCACGCTGAAAAATACCCGCTGATGCAGCCCTGCGACGCGGTGAAGCTGGTTTATCAGAACGAATTTTTGGGCGGGCATATGATAAAAAGCCCTGAGCAAAGTCTTTTGCGGCTGGCTGAGGAGTTTGAACACGTCTGGAAATCGCCCGACACTGAGCTTTTTGAGTACATCGGAAACGGAGTTTCGCGGGTAAATCTCGCGGCTCTCGACACTGAAAAATACTCTTTGCCTGAGCTGAACCGAGACTTTTGCGAGTCGGCGAACGCTCGGCGCGGAAGCATGGACGAATTTCTTGAAAAGCTTGATATTCTCGTTCGGGAGTTTCCGCGCTTCGGGTTCGGGTTCACGGCGGGCGAGCTCGACATCTACCTGAAAAAATACCGCGAGGCGGGGTGCCCTGCGGTATCTCATAGCGAGGAATATCGGCTTGCGCACAAGCCCGCGTATAGGGTGATACTCAAAGAGCCGTGACCGAGCATCGGCAGCTTTAGGCCCTCAGTATCTCCTCAATGCTTGTTATCTCGTCGGCTGAAAAGTCGAGGCGGTTTTTATGTTATCCGCCATATTCTCTTAGCTAAAATCATTCCCGCCCGCACCGATTTGGCGCAGGCGGGGAGTTGCGGATTTACTTTTTCACATCAAAGCTCGGGTTGAAGGCGTAGAAGTTCTTTGAGTCGAGCTTGTCGGTAACGAGGCGGAGGGCTTCGCCGAACAGGGAAACGTATAGTAAAATATCCCCAATTATCGGCGCTGTATTATGCATAAGCGCCTTAATAGTTCCATGTGATTTCAATGTTGCCGTCGGCTATATGAATTACTTTCACAAATGCGTCAACGACCAGTTTTTTATCTTCAAGCGAGGTTTCATCCCACTTTCTGACATGGTCTTTTATTTCGGTCGAGATACCGTTTTTAGACTTTTGCTCAAGTGCGGAAAGCTCTCTTTCAAGGCTTCGCTTTTCGCTGTCCAAGGCTTCGGTACGCTTGTTGATGTAGTCCATGAGGACTTCGTTGGCGCTTGAAACCTTTTGAAGCAGATCTTCGATTTCCCTGTCGATGTTGGCAACCTGAATCTTTATTTGATTGATTTTCGGATCGTCAAGGTAATTTTCTTTCTTTTCAAGAACCTCAAATTCTGCCAAGCGCTTTCTGATTTCATCTTTCATGTAGCTTTCGAGAACATCGGCATAGACGGTGCAACCGGTTCCGGTGCATTTTTTCTTTTTTGTAGTGACAGCGGTTGAGCATACAAAATATCTGCCCCATTTTGTATTTGCTCTTGCAAGCATAAGACCGTAACCGCATTTCCCGCATTTGACCTTTCCCGAAAGCCATGAATTTTTAGCTTTGCCTGTCATCGCCGACTGTCGGTTGTTTAGGCAGCGCCGCCGACATTTCAACCAATCCTGCGAAGAAACGATTCCCTCGTGAGGTGCCAAAACTATCTCTTTGTTTTTAAGGTCGCACTGCTTTCGCGTGGAAGATTCCGTACCTTTATAAAGATAGCAAGCGTTGAATCCCGTAAAATCCGTTACGGGGTTTGCTATATTTGCACCTTGCTCCTTGAAAAACTCATATACGTCTGCGTCAGCTTTGACATAAATCGGATTCCGCAGCATATCGCTGAGTCGGGAAGTACTCCACATTGCCCCGCGAAGATGCTGAATGTTATGTTCATAAAGATATCTGATAACATCTCCGAGAGAATTTTTAGGATCTGCATAGAGCGAATAAAGCAGCTTGACCTGTTCCGCCTCTTCCGACAGGGGAACATACATAGAGGTTTTGATACCGTCGATCACTGTTTCTTTTTTGGTGAAGCCGTAGGGTATTCTACCTCCCATATAAAAGCCTTTTTTGCAGCGGGCATAATATGCGTCGGTAACTCTCTTCTGAATTGTCTCGCGCTCAAGCTGAGCAAAAACTATACAGATATTGAGCATCGCGCGCCCAATCGGAGTTGAGGTGTCAAATCGCTCGGTTGAGGATACAAACTCGACATGATGCTTTTGAAAGACGTCCATCATATTTGCAAAGTCAAGAATAGAACGGCTTATGCGATCCAGTTTATACACAATGACTCTTGACACCTTGCCGTTTTTAATGTCGTCAAGCATTTCTTCAAAAGCAGGCCTGTTTGTATTCTTACCGCTATAACCTCTGTCTACATATTCTTTGTATTGATTACCTCTTGTTTCATACCGGCAGTATTCAAGCTGACTTTCAATGGATATACTGTCCACTCTTTCTACCGATTGCCGTGAATAAAGTGCGTCAAACATCGCTAACCTCCATAACGATGTCTATTACTAATCGCCTTGCCCACAAAGTGGTTATATTATAACACACTTCGTGCTTTAAAGCAATAGCATTCATAAATATTTTTCAAAAATAGAGGCGAGTATTTCGGAAATGCCCGACCTCACGCTTTCTCTTTCTTTGTCCGA
>CANQWC010000040.1 GCA_947627455.1 uncultured Clostridia bacterium
TACAATCGGATACCTGCTTTTCGTTTGAAAATTGTACGTTATAAGATGGGGAGGATAAATCATGTTCATATAAAATTTACATTTCAGGTGTCACCATTTATGCAAAAAATGTCCGTTAAATATGAGAGGAGGATTCAAAATGCCAAAGATATATAATACGCCTAAGAGGAAAATCGTTGTTAAGACCCGAATGACCGATGAGGAGTATGCAGATTTCACTGAACGAGCAAAGTTTTGTGGAATTAGCCAGTCTGAATTTATCCGTCAAGCAATTGAGAACGCTGTCATCAAGCCGATTATCACCGTCTCGCCAATCAATGAAAAGTTGCTTTCGGCTATAGGTCAGCTAACTGCTCAACTTGGCAAAATTGGCGGGAATCTCAATCAGATTGCGCGATTTTTAAATGAGCATGGCACGCCGTATAACTCGCTTTATAGCGATGTTCAATCTGCGATTTCCGACCTCGCCGATCTGAAATTTGAGATTTTGCAAAAGGTAGGTGACGCGGTTGGCGATGTTCAAACACTTAAGCTCTAAAAACGCCGACTATGGCGTGGCTGAAAAATATCTGCTTTTTGAGCATGATGAGTTTACAAACAAACCCATTCTTGACGAGAACGGCAGGCTGATTCCTCGTGAAAATTGCCGCTTTGTGACCTCAAATTGTAGCGAAGATGACTTTGCAATCGCGTGTATGAAGTCAAATCTCCAATACGGCAAAAACCGCAGTCGGGGCGACGTTAAGTCACATCATTACATAATCAGCTTTGACCCGCATGACAGCGTTGAAAATGGACTGACGGTTGACCGCGCCCAAACTCTCGGCGAGCAGTTTTGCAAGGAACATTTTGCAGGACATCAGGCAATCGTTTGCACACACTCAGACGGTCACAACCGTTCTGGCAATATTCATTGTCACATTGTCATCAACAGCTTGCGAATCGAGGACGTTCCGCTTTTGCCGTATATGGACAGACCCGCGGATACGAAAGCTGGCTGCAAGCACCGTTGCACCGAAGCGGCGATGAACTATTTCCGCGCGGAGGTTATGGATATGTGTCAGCGTGAGGGATTGCACCAGATTGATTTACTTAACGGCAGCAAGGAGCGCATGACTGAGGGCGAATATTGGGAAAGGCGGCGAGGGCAAGCCGAGCTATCTGCCGACGGCAAACCGGCAAAGTTTGAAACGGACAAGGAAAAGTTGCGGCAGGCGATCAGAACAGCACTTGAAGCCGCTACAAATTATGACGAGTTTGCAGAGCTTTTGTCACAGCAGGGAGTGACAGTCAAACAAAGCCGCGGACGGTTGTCATATCTGACTTCTGACCGATCTAAGGCTATAACCGCCCGACGCTTAGGCGACGATTTTGACCTTGCCGCAATAAGTGTCGTTTTCGAGCAGAAATCGCGACAGTTGGAGCAAAATATCGTGCCAGACATATCTTCCCGCCCAAGTATTTTGGAACGCTTACAATGCAAGCTGGTTTTGCCTCCAATCGGGCTTCGCAATCGTAAACGATTGATTGCTCGCCCTCTTGGGCAAAACCCCGCGTGCATCGCCGCAAAAACCTCGAAAATCGACACTTATCACGACAGTATTTCGCACATGGTCGATGTAACGTCCGATAAGGGCGTGGGGTTTGAGCATTGGGCGAAAGTGTTCAACTTGAAACAGTCTGCCAAGAGCGTCGCCGTGCTTGAAAAGTATGGATTCCAGTCGCTCGAAGATTTGCAGAATGCTATTGCCATTGCAAAAGCAGATGAGCGTGATTGTAGGGAGAAGCTCAAAGCTGTCGAGACTGATCTTTATGGCAAAAAGGAACTTCAGAAACGTGTGTTAGCTTATGCGAACACGAAGCCTATTCGGGACGAATGTAGGGCGTTAAAATCTGATAAGGCAAAAGCAAAATTCCGCAAGAAACGCGAAAGCGAATTTATCATTGTGGATTCGTCGAAACGGTATTTTGCGGAGCATGGTATAACAAAAATACCAAGCCATAAGACGTTGCAAACCGAAATCGAACAGCTGACATCACAGCAGAATGGGCTGTATGAAGAACTTCACGAAAAACGCAGTGAGGTCAAGCAGCTGCAAACGATTGCAGATAACATTCAGAAAACAATAGGTCAAGAAAATAAAAGGAGAGATTCTTATGAAATTTAACAAAAACGGCGAAAAGCCCGAAACAATCAAGAGCAGCCGTAACATCAGGTTCGACGAGAACGGACACATCATTGTGCAAGATCCTTTATACAATGTCCTGCCAACAGTCACGGTAACCATCGAATCCAAGGGAACGACTTATAGGTTCACTGGGAGTTATGACGGTGAGCATAGCTTGCCTGCAAAAATTCTGAAAAATATTGTGCTTTACAGCGATAAAGGAGTTGAAAATGGTGACTGAGTGTGGTATAATCGAAACCAGCAACCCTGTTATGGCAGACTGCTCGCAGAAAGGAGCAGAAATGAAGCAGTCTGAAAAAATAACAGCGATTTACTGTCGGCTTTCGCGCGACGATGAGCTTGCAGGCGAATCAAATTCAATTTCAAATCAAAAATCGATCATCTCGAAGTTCTGCCGAGACAACGGTCTGAAAAATCTTCAATATTTCGTGGACGACGGCTACTCGGGTACGAATTTCAACCGCCCTGCTTGGACTGAATTGCTTGATAAAATCGAGAATGGCGAAGTTGGAACTTTGGTCGTAAAAGATATGTCCCGCCTCGGGAGAGATTATCTGAAAGTCGGCTTCTACACCGAGGTGCTATTTGTTGAAAAAGGTGTACGATTCATCGCAATCAATAACGGCATAGACAGTCAAAACCAGCAGGATAGCGATTTTACTCCGTTCCTTAACATCATCAACGAGTGGTACGCCAAGGACACAAGCAAGAAAATCCGTGCCGTAGTTAAGGCAAAGGGCGAATCGGGTGAATACCTCTGCACAAACCCACCGTACGGCTACTTGAAAGACCCCAACAACAAAAAGCGATGGATAGTTGATGAGGAAGCCGCTAAAGTTGTCGAGGATATTTTCAGCCTCTGCGTAGCAGGCAACGGTCCGTCTCAAATTGCAAGGATTCTAAAAAATCAGCAAATTGATACTCCAACAATTCACTATCAGAAAATCGGAAAACCCATCAAAAATTGTCTTCCGATGAATGATTATGATTGGGATCAGAAAACGGTCAGCGAAATTCTCGAACGTCCCGAATATCTTGGTCAAACGGTCAACTTCAAAACGCATAGACAGTCGTACAAAGTCAAAAAGACCGTTGACAATCCCAAAGAGCAGTGGCGAATTTTCCCGAATACTCACGAGCCGATCGTTGACGAAGAAACATTTAACCGTGTCCAGGAGCTTCGCAAGAACAAGCGCCGACCGACGAGGACAGGCAAAATCAATATGTTTTCAGGCATTGTGAGGTGCGCAGATTGCAAGGCAAAAATGTACTACTGCACAACAAACAACTTCGAGAAAAGACAAGACCATTTTGTATGTTCAACATCAAGGACAAAGGGCAAAGAAGTCTGCGAAACCCATTTCATTCGAGCGGTTATATTGGAGCAAGGCGTTCTTCACCACATTCGCATGGTGATGTGGCTTGTCGCCAATTACGAAGAAAAATTCAAAGCTGCGCTTGGGGCTATGCAGAAATCCGAGATGAAAAAGGCGTTGTCGAGCAAGAAGAAACAGGTAAGTCAGATTGAACGCAGGATTGATGAACTCGACCGATTATTTAAGAAAGTGTATGAGGATTATGCCAATCAACGGCTTTCAGAAAGTCGGTATGAAATGTTGTCAGGTGATTATGAAACCGAACAGGCTGAACTGAAAGAAAAATTGTTAGTCTTGACCGACGAAATAGAGCAGCAGGAAGAACAAGCGGATAGCATCGACAAATTCATTGCCAAGGTTAAGAAGTATTTGGAGATGACCGAGCTGACGCCTGCGATACTTAATGATTTAGTTAAGGCAGTGTACGTTCACAAGCCTACGAAAGTCGATGGCAAGCGTGTTGTGGACATAGATATTTCCTACGATTTCGTGGGAATCCTGCCCAAAAGCCTGTTTGAGGACATAACAAACGAACCGATGCAGTAATACATCGGTTCGGAAAACAATAAAAAGTTGTTTTATTAGGGACTACCTTCACGTCTGCTTTTTTGATTCAATTATTTATCAGATATAGATCACCAAAAGCCCGACGATCATTCCGATCAGAATCGCGAACGCAGGCTTTTTCGAGCGCCACATGAGTATCGCCTCGGGGATAAGCTCGCCGAAAACGACATAGATCATCGCGCCCGCGGCAAACGAAAGCGCAAGGCAAAGCGCCGTCGGGCCGAGCTCGCCAAGGGCATAGCCCAAAAGTGCGCCGATTATCGTCGGGGCGCCGCTCAGCGCGGTCACCAAAACCGCCCGAAGCTTCGGCATTCCGCCCGAAATAAGCGGCACCGACACCGCCATACCCTCGGGAATGTTGTGAAGCCCGATCACGATCGCCATCACAAGGCCCGCCCTGTCGGCGATGCTCTCGGCCCCCGAATATGAAACGCCGATGACCATTCCCTCGGGAAGGTTATGCAGGGCTATCGCGCAGGCCATGATAACGCCCGCGACGAACATCTCGCGCCAGTCGCCCGTCTCGCGGTGGTGGCTGTAGTGGTCGCTATGAATAAGCTCGTTGAGGTCGTCGGCGGTTTCGGGGTGGCCGCTGTCGATGTGTTTGACCTCATGGTTTGTGTTGTTGTCGATGAGCTTGTTGAGCCCATAGACGGTGAGATAACCGATTATAAGCCCCGCTACCGTGAGAAAAAGATAGCTCAGGCTTGTCTCTTCCGATGGGTTTATCGCGTCGGCGATCAGGTCAAAGCATACAACCGAAAGCATCACGCCGCCCGCAAAGCTCAGAAAAAGGCTCACGACCTTTGAAGAGTCTTTTTTCGCGATGCTTCCGACAAGCCCGCCGAAGCCCGTCCCGAGGACGCCCGAAATAAATGTCACAATAATTATCTGCAAAAAAATCGGCATAGCAAACTCCTCAGATATATTTCGACATATTATAACACCATTCTTCGGAATATTCAATCAGCAATAGCTACAACATTGAGCCGTATACAGAGGAATTGTTGTTTATATTGTTTCAGTCGCAGATGTCGGCATAGGTGAACGCTATGATTTTTTCGAGATTTTTCGGGTCGACCTCGACCTGAGCCCCGATTTTACCCGCGCTGAAAAGAATTTTGTCAAAAAGCTCGGCGGTTTCGTCAATAACGGTGACAAACTGTTTTTTCATGCCTATCGGCGAGCACCCGCCGTGAACATAGCCCGTCAGCGGCAGAAGATCCTTCGATTTTATCATCGCGATGTTCTTCTCGCCGACGGCTTTCGCGGCCTTTTTGAGGTTAAGCTCCCTCGCGACGGGCACCAGAAAAACATAGTGTTCACCGCTTCCCGCCTGAGTGACGAGGGTTTTAAAAACGCAGTCGGGGTTTTCGCCGAGCGACCTTGCGACCTCTGCCCCGCTGAGCGCCCCGCCGTCGTAAAAATAACTTGCGTATTCAATTTTGTGCTGATCAAGCAGCCTCATGACGTTGGTTTTTTCCTGCTTTCCCATATTCAAGCCTCCAAAGGGGATTTTAGGGTATTATAGCATAAATTCGGGAAATGAGCAAGGTGGGGGAATTAGATGTGGCACATCAAGAAGACAGAGGGCAGAGGGCAGATTGGCAGAAGTTTTCGGGCTTGGTTCATAAGGGCAGGGGCAAGCCCCCGCACCCCCGTGCACGCCGCCGAGCAAGCTCGGCGGGCAGGGGGAAGTCTCCCCCTGTAACCCCCTCTTTGCAAGCCGCCGAGCAAGCTCGGCGGGCAGGGGGGAAGTCTCCCCCCCTGCAACCCCCTCTTTGCAAGCCGCCTCGCTTCGCTCGGCGGCGGGAAATTTTCTCGCTTACGCTCGAAAATCGGGGAGACCCCCGACGAGGGTCTCCTCACGCGAAAACAATTCACCGGATTGTTTTCGCTCCCCTTCCTGCGTTTCGCTTACGCTTTTAAAAGAGCACGCTTAACCGCGTGCTCTTTTTGGGGATTTCGCGACTGCGGTCGCGACCAAAGGTCGCTGCCCTTTGGAAACCTGCCAACCTTTTGTAAAAGGTTAGATCGAAAACTTTTTTCTCTCCCCTGTCGCCGCGCAAGTTTGAGCCCGCATATGCGGCCAAATTTCTATTGCCGCGGCAGCAATATTGTGCTATAATAATCGCAAGCGATTATTATAATTTATTTTTATTCGCCCTTTTGCTCCCCGACTTCGTCGGGAACCGCAAAAGATGGCTAATTATAGCACAAAGCCTTTGGCTTTATGCTATAATCTATTCACTCGGACATTATACGGAGGTATCACAATGAAAAAATTTCTGAAAGCTGCCGCACTCTTGATCGCGGCGATGCTTATCTTTACCCTCGCGGGCTGCGCTGCTGATGGCGAGCCTGCGCCGATTCGCGACGACGAGCTCTTCACGCCCGACCTCAGCGGTGCCGACAGCATCGGGAACGTTAAAATAGACGTTTCGGAGGAGCATCAGACAATTAAAGGCTTCGGCGGAATCAACTACCCTGGATGGATCGACGACCTCACCGCCGACCAGCGCGAGACCACGTTCAAAAACGGCGATGACCAGCTCGGCTTCACGATTCTGCGAATTCACGTCGACCCCGACCGCAACAACTGGGAGCGCGAGATCGAGACCGCAAAGTATGCCCAGAAGCAGGGCGCGCTGATCTTCGCATCGCCATGGAACCCGCCCGCCGAAATGTGCGAAAAGTTCGACCACAACGGCAACAAAAACGCCCAGCGCCTCAAACACGACTGCTACGCAGACTACGCCGCGCACCTCAACGACTTCGTGACGTTCATGCGCGACAACGGCGTCGAGCTTTACGCGATATCGATTCAGAACGAGCCCGACTACGCCGACGACTGGACATGGTGGTCGACCGAGGAGATTATGGACTTCATCAAAAACTACTCCGACGCCATCGACTGCAAGGTTATGTCGCCCGAGGCGTTCCAGTATCGCAAAGACTTTTATAACGCGATTCTGAATGATGAAGACGCGCTCTCGAAAATCGACGTGTTCGGCACGCACTTCTACGGCACCCGCAAAAGCGATATGGCCTATCCGCTCTTTGAAGAAAAGGGCGCAGGCAAGGAGCTTTGGATGACCGAGGTCTATGTGCCCGACAGCGAAACCGACGCCGACGTCTGGCCTCAGGCGATCGAAGTCGCGGTGAATATGCATGACGGCCTCGTCACGGGCAACATTCAGGCATACGTCTGGTGGTATATCAGGCGTTTCTACGGCCCGATGAAGGAAGACGGCAGCATCTCGAAGCGCGGCTATATGATGGCGCATTATTCAAAATTCGTGCGCCCCGACTACATCAGGGTCGGCGCGACCAAGTCTTCGGGATATGACACCCTCTTCTCCGCCTATAAGGGCGACGGCAAGGTGATTATCGTCGCGATAAACAAGAGCTACGGCTCGGCGGGCGAGACCTTTGACCTCTCGGGCGCGGGCAAATTTGATTATATCG